>CAWVLT010000044.1:0-110225 GCA_963930185.1 Coriobacteriia bacterium
GTCACAAACCTACAGGCGCTCCCGCTTGCCCTTGAGGTTGTGCTTGCGCATCAGGCGCGAGTTCTTCTGCCTGAGCTGCGCCCAGCGACGATGGAGCTCGTCGTGCTCGGGGCCGCCGTCGCACCCTGCAGCCTCGGCTTCAAGAAGCGCGTTGAAGGCTTCCTCCTCGGCCACGTGCGCCTCCTCGGTACAGCGCCTGCACATGCCGCTCTGCCGGTTGATGCGCACGCCGAGCGCATGGCACTCGGGGCACTCGTCGAGGACCTTCAGCGACGCATGGATGCGGCAAGCCTGAGCCTCGATGGCGTGAAGGGTGTGCTCCACCCCGTAGCGGTCGAGAATTGCGTCGTGAACCGCCCGCACGCCCTTGTGTCCGAGCTCGCGGATCACGTCGTTCTGTCCGGTGCTCCACATGCTCATCGGGCATCACCCGCAAAGCCCGTCAACACCTGTGAAAGCGAGGCACGGGAATCGACGCTATAGGAAAGGTCGTCAGAAGACCTTTCTATAGTCGTTGATTGCCTAGCTTTCCCGCATCCATTGCCCGTCAATTGACAATCTTGATGACCTTCGAACCTTTCCTGACGACCTTTCGTGCTACTCATCTTCAGGCTCCTCGGTGACGAGCTCGGCATCGAGCGGCGCCTGCCAAGTTGCCCATGCGAAGTGGTTGCGCTTCTGGCCCTTGCCGTCGACCTGCATCTTCACAACCTGGAACTCGTCCATGTCGATGAGGTAGTCCTTTAGCGTGTTGTCGGACAGCCCCGTAAGGTTCTTCACCTGCGTGAACAGCACGGGCTCGCCGCCGTTCTTGTCGAGGAGCTCGGCAATCTTCTTGCGTGCCTTCTCCATGCGCTTTTCCTTCTGCGCGGTCTTCTTGTTGGCCTCGGCACGGCGTGCGGCCTCGCGTGTCGGCGTCTTGTCGAACTTGCCATCGTCATCGCGGAAGAACATGCCGTTCATGCGCACGGCGTTGAAGTCAAGGTTGTTGTTGGCCTTCGACTTCTTGAAGCTGCGCAGGTCGGTGGACACGCGCACCACCACGGAGCCGTCGGGGAGGTCGTCCATCTCCTCCTCACTCGGCGCGAGCTCGGTGAGCGACCACATCGCGGCGTAGTTGCGCCCAAGGGTGCCTGCGCCGCTCACGCGGTCACGTGCCTCCTTCAGGTCCTGCGGGCCCTTGCTAAAGTGATGCATGTAGATGACGCCCGCGCCGGTCTTGCTCGCGATCATCTTGAGGTAGCCCAGGGTCTTCTTGGCGTCCTCGTTGCTGTTCTCGTCGCCCACGAACAGGGGATAGATCGGGTCGACAATCACCACGTCGGGCACGAAGCCGCTGTCGCACACGATCTCGGCGATTTCCTTCACCGTCATCTCAGGGTTGTCGTCGGTGTGCGCGATCCGCACGTGTTTGGCCACCTCGGCCGCGGTCTCCTCGCCAAGAGATGCGTCGATTACGCGGTTGACGTACTCCGCCTGGCTCATCTCGCTGTTGACGAGCAGGATGTGCTCGCACTTGGCGAGCTCGAAGCCCAGCACGCTCGTTCCCGTCGCGAAACCGACCGTCATCTGCGCCGCGAGGAAGGTCTTTCCGACCTTGGGTGCCGCTCCGATGAGCATGATGGCCTGCTTGCGGAAGGTGTTCTGGATGAGCACGGGCGGCAGCTCCTGCCTCTCTGCGGGCATCGGCCTGAACAACGCTTCGAACTTCTGGGCCGCATCCTGTTCGCCCCCGTCCTCCTCGGGCTTGTGCCGGTGCGCTTCGGCCCAGGCGTGAAAGTCCTTTGCGCCGATGTTGGTATAGAGAAGTGTCTGCCGCTGGTCACGGCGACGTATTCCTGCAAGCCGCGAGAGACGACTGCTGTCCTTGTTGGCAGGGTCGACTTTGAGCCCGGCCTCGTTGCACAGCTCGTGGAGCAGCTGGACGCGCTCCTCGTAGTGGTTGGGGCCATCGGCATCGATGCGGACCAGCGCGTGCACCGACTTGCCACCGCTCATGGTGAGCGTGGTGATGGGCAGGTCGAGCTCTCGCATTATGCGGATCTGGTCTGCAACCGGGATGTCGTCGCTCTCGACGAGGGCGTGACGCCACCACGCCGTGCGATCCTTGCCGCGGCCCTCTCCGTTCGTCGGGTTCTGGCAAACCCACACGCCTGCCTCGGGGTCGTACCCGCTGAGCACGCCGCCGAAGTCCTCGTCCTGCAGCTTCTCGATGAGCTCGTCGCGCTCGTAGCAGACGCCGCCATCGGCAGGCTGCCATTTGTGTGTCTTGTCGCTCCACTTCGCCTTGACCGAGACATTCACGTACTCGCCTGGCTCGAACAGCGCCTCGATCTGGGCAATGGCCTGCTGCACAGGCTCGAGGTCGAGGGGCTTGGGGGCGTCGTCCGTCTTCTTAGGCTTCCAGCCGTCGTCATCGCCGCAGAAGCCGCCCTCCCATCCGTTGCGGTAGGCGTGCCAGAACAGCGTGCCCGCCGTAATTCGGCCATCCTCGTTCACATGCTCGAACAGCCTGCGCGCCTGCGCCTCGTCGTAGTTGTCGGGGTCGGAACCAGACCAACCCAAGAACGTGTCGAGGTCGCCACCCGCCGCCTTGTAGCTGATGCCGATGTTCTTCCAGGTCTCGTAATCGCGCGGCGGCGACATGGAGAGCAGCGCGGAGTCGGCCTTCTCCTTCGGTGACGCGAACGCGCTCATGCGGCATCGCCGCCCGTGCGCTTGTGACGCTTGCATACCATGGAAGTCAAGCAGATGGTATGCTTTGCACGCAGTCCCTTCGTGGCTGCACTCAGGGCGTCCGCCGTGCGCTGTCCTCGCCAAAAGACCAGCACGGTGGGCGCTTCCGTGTAAGTAATCATGCACCCTCGCTCTCAAGAACATAATCAACGAGCGCCTGCTTGGTGATTCGTACACGCGTCCCCACGTGGAAGCAGCGGAGTTTGCCGCGCTCGATCTCGCGTTGAATCGTCTTGCGGGTCACGCCCAGCAATCCAGCGGCATGGTTCATGTCGAACGCATCCGGCTCGTTTGCGAAGAGGGGCGGCATCTCGTTGACCGGAACCTCGGAGATGTAGACCACGCGGCCATCGGTCGTAGCGGGCATCACTTCACCTCCAGTTCGGAGAACAGCTCGTCAATCGTGCCGCGCCAGCCAAGGGCGTCGGCAATGCGGCGGCCGCGCTTGGGGTAGGCGGGTTCCTTGCCGTTCACGATGCGGCTCAGAGACGCAGTGCTCACCCGCGCCTTCTCTGCGAATGCCGCCTGAGTCATTCCCAGGCGGTCGAGCTCGTACTTCACACGCAGCATGTCAGTCCTTTCTACTCGTGCTCGGACAGTCAATTTCTTGTTGCAATGCCGTCCATTAACGTGTAATCTAACTCTAGCAAGAATTTACCGTTAGCAAGTTGATTAACGGCAAATTGGAAAATGAGGAGTGTGAATTGATGGACAGGCTGCTTGCGGTGAACGAGGGGATGGCCGTGTACTACCACGACGAGTCGACCCCCTCCAAGAAGATCGATCCGTTCAAGTATCTCAACGAGCTGCTCAGCATTCGTTCGGCGAAGGGTCTCGTGTCCTTCCTACAGCAGTATCCCGACGAGCTCGTCATCATGCATGAGGCTACGGCGTTCAAGAGCGACAAGGACGCCGGCTATGTTGTAGGCAACTACAGGGCGAAACGGCTGAAGACAGAGCGCTCAAAACGTGGCCTAGCATATGGCAGCGGCGATCAGTGGAAGCCCCTCCCCAAGAAGGAGGGGGTGCCTACGGAGGACGACACTGCAGAGCCGGAGGAGTCTAGTCAGGAGCCCGAGGGGCGCAAGCGCACGCCGATGTATGCGTATGGAGAGACGGCCATCATGAACGCTGCCTCAGAATACAACGTGGACTACTTCGACGCTCTGACGGACCTCGAAAAGTACACCCATTACGGTGAAGCCCTTGAAGCATGGAGCAAGAACTTCCCGTCCGAGGACGAACAGTGGACTGCGGAGGACGCCAAGCAGTTCTATGAGACAACGTCGGCAAGGCCAAAGCCAGACCTACGAGTCGTCTTCTTCGAGGAGCTTGAGCTGCTGTCCTTGCGGTTGGGCGCGATCTTGGATATGGCGGCGGTGTCCCACGGTCTCAGGGACAGAGTCGTGGATGACGAGGTCATGTTCGAGTTCGAGCATGTCAACGGCCCCATGGGGCTTTGTCGCACGGTGTTCCCGGAGCGATACATTGCCGACCTGCTGCCCATCCCGCAAGCCCTGTATGCTCTCGACAACTTGCACACCGACTTCTACTCTCACAGGCCCACCCGTCTGCACCTAGAAGAGGAAGGCGGCGTCTCGTTTCTGGCTCACACCAACGACGAGAAGCTCGCAACGCAGGATGCTGCGGGCTGCATCATCTCGTTTGTGCTTGCAGAGTGGTCCCACTACTACAACAAGACTGACACCATGTCGTTCGACGTGAACTTCGGCTACCAGCTTTACGAGCAGAAGAACAACCCAGTAGTGACGGAGCTTTGCCGAATAATCGCGGAGGGGCGCTTCGGCATTTGTCCGGTATGCGACCGCCCCTTCGTGGTCAAGCGCCGTCCCACCAACGGAGTCATCAACAAGACGTTCTGCACCAACTCCTGCAAGGTAAAGGGATTCGCGGAAAGGAGGAGCGAGGAAGCAAGGGAATAGCGCAGAAGCTTGATGAGCAGTAATAACCACGCGACACACAGAAAGGAGTGAAGAGCATGGCACGTAAGAAGCAGAGAGAAACGTATGGCAACGGTTCTATCACGCCCAAGCTGGACAAGTCCGGCAAGCAGATGACCGACAAGCAGGGCAAGCTGCTGTGGCTGGTATGCCTGTCGTTCGGCAGCGAGACCGTCACCGATGAGAACGGCAATCAGCGCAAGAAGCGCCGCAAAGTCCAGCGCGTCGCCCATGGCACGCTCGCTGAAGCACGCAAGCTTGCCAAGGAGCTGTCGGCCCAGTACGAGCACGTTGACGTGACTGCCTCGAAGGAGCGCACGTTCGGCGATGCATGCGTCTCTTGGGAAACCTCGATGCGCAACGCATCCACGGCAACCGAGAGCGCCATGAACGGCTACCTCATCAACCTCGGTCACATGCGCAGCCGGATTGGCAACAAGGTGCTCACCGCCATCACCATGCAGGACATCGAAGATGCCCTTGCATCCATCAAGGCCGAGCGCCGGATCAGCAACACCACGCTGCACAAGGTCTACGCCGTCACCAAGCGCGTTTTCAAGTATGCGGTGAACAACGACTGGCTGGTCCGCAATCCCTGCGACAAGATAACCGCACCCAAGATTGACGAAGTTACCAATCGCAGGTCACTGTCGGCCGAGGAATGCGCCCGTTTCCGCGCTTGCCTCGACCAGGCAGAAGCGGATGCGTTCGCCGAGTTTAACGCCAAGGAAGAACGTGCTGTCGGCTTCGGCACCAAGGAGGGTCGCAAGCTTGTGCGCGGCCTGTCCGCAATGTCGTGCCTCATGGCAGTTCGTATCGAACTTGCCACTGGTCTGCGCCGTTCCGAGGTTCTCGGGCTCACCTGGTCCGCCATCGACTTTGAGCGCAGTCAGATCACGGTCCATCAGAAGCTCGTCATCGAGAAGCGCCGCGGCTCGAAGGAAGCTGGCAAGCTTAAGGTCGGTACGCCCAAGACAAAGATGGGCACCCGCTCGTTGTTCGTCGACGAAGACACCATGGCGCACCTCAAGCACTGGAAGGAATTCCAGGCGCAGGCACTCGAGCTTGTCATGCCGGAAGGCGAACCGCTCAAGCAGACGGAGGAAACCCCAGTATGCGTCGACGACCGTGGCGGCTGGATGCGTCCGCCTACCATCTCGCGTTGGTGGGAGGGTTACGACCAGAAGAGCCGCAAGAAGGGCGACGAGGGAAGGGTCTACCGCAAACCCGGCTTCCGTGACGAGATCGGATTCCCCGGCCTATGCATCACGAGCTGCGCCACACCCAGGCAACCCAGCTACTCGGTGCCGGCGTCGACCTTAAGACCGTTCAGGCTCGCATGGGCCACGCAAAGGCGTCGCACACACTCGACCTCTACGCCCACGCGATACCAGCCAACGACCGTGATGCTGCAAACATCATGGGCTCGCTCTACAATGTGCCTGCAACACCCGCACCGGCGAGTGAAGCCCCCGAGTTGGATAAGTCGGCGTAAATCATGAAGAAGTCCACCAACAAGTCCACCAAGGGTATAATGTCCACCTCGACGTCCGCAGCAAATGGGCCATCTACCTGCGGATATTCTGGAACTGGAGACAGGGTTCAAATGCGCGAATATTGGCTTCCCAAGCTGATATTCGCGGGTTCGAGTCCCGTTGCCCGCTCCATCGAATTGTCCAACGGGCCCCGTGAGGGGCCCGTTTTCGTATCGCGGGGAAGTGCGTGCGATGGCATTGCGAGACACCCGGCTCTTGCGGCAACTTGCTCCTCGGCTCATCTCCCTGCTTGCTGAATACGAGCGTGCTGACGGTGGGGCGCATCGCTCTGCCGCGTGTCCCGGTAAGGGGCGGGCCACCGGTGACTGCTACGAGGAGGAGCCGTGCGTCTACGATCTGCCTCCATGCGTGCGCCCGTCGCGCTTGCTCGGCCTTGTTGCCGAGGTCCTTGGAGATGACTTCGCGTTCTTCCCGTCGGGTGAGATGCTTATCTGGCAGGTCGCCCGCCATGAGGGATACAACATCCCCGCCTATCCCATGGCTGGTTGCGGGGACTGCAAGGAGTTCCTGGCGGACTACGGCGCGCGTGACGTGCCTTCGTGGTACGAGGACCGCGGCATATCGCGGCAGACGGTGGCAAGCTTCTACGCCTACTCATGCATCATGGCGCGCAATCGGGAATACTGGCGTAAGATCATGCTGGTGCCTGTGGGTGATGTCGATGACGCCAACGCGCTCGCGGCCCACTTGGTTCGCGCGCTGCGATTCTGCGATGGCAGGCAGGATGGCGCCGCCGACCCCACGCTCTTCAGGTGCTAGTGTCAGGGACGTTTTTGCCCTACCACGTGTCGGAAAGCCGGCGTCCGAGCTCGCTGCGGATCTCCTCGATGCGGGCGATGGCCTCCTCGACGCCATCTCGAGCCTCGTCAACCTGCTGCTGCACCACGATGTCAATGACGAAGTTGTCGAGAAAGACGTCGGCGAAGGAGAGGAACGAGCCAACGTCGACGCCAAGCGATGACATCCCCTCGACGTCGGCCAGCTCGCTGGCAAAGCGCCTGACGGCCTCATTTGCGGCCTCGAGTTCGCCGCGCGCCTCGTCTATGTGGTGATGCTTGATGAACGACATGAACATGCCGCCGCCCACCATGTCGGCGAGGCCCCATCCGTGGGCTCTGCCAAGATGACTCTCGGCCTCGCGAAGGCGGTCGAGCGCCTCGTCCGCCGCCTCGATTGCCTCGAGGATCTCGGTTTGCTGGTTGATGTAGTTGTCAGATTCATCGTAGCTTGCCATGGGAACTCCTGTTCTCGACTGAAATGAGTATACCCGGCAAAGCGACAGACCGCACTCGGGTTGATGGACGCTATCGGTGAGAATCTATGGGGGTCGTCGTGCTGAGTTTGAGAACCTGTGGTAACGACGCAGGGTGACGCAGGGTGACGCAGGTACAGCCATGCAATGGCGCAATAGCGTGAATACCATCAAAATGAAGCTTTATGTCTCACACGTGCGATTTTGCGGCTATACTAGCAGGTTGTCTCACCTGTTAGTGGTGGTGACTTACTTCAATGGGTCGTTAGCTCAGTTGGCAGAGCAGGGGACTTTTAATCCCAAGGTCGCGGGTTCGACCCCCGCACGACCCACCATCGTGATTGCTTGGAGATGTGTTCCCCAAATTAAGGCCATCATGGTAGGGTACAGAAGCAAAATGTGAGAATGCCGACTCGGGCACTGACGGCCGGCGCGCGGCTGACACATTCTGGGAGAAATGGCCTTAACTGGTGTTCCTTGGATTTTGGCCGATTCCCATGGATTTCTGTTCGCTCGGCGGGGTACAATCACAGCGTGCCAGCGGAAGCCCGATGGTCTGTCAACCTAGGAGCGGGCGACGCGGTGCTAGTCTAGGGCCGGGCTGCAACCCGGCCTTACCTGTTTTCGGGGGCCCTGTCGCTCACCCCCTCCCGTGCCATCCGCCTGCGCACTCTCCCCTTCAGCTTGCTCGCGATCTTCTCCGCCACGTCCAGGGCGAACCCCAGAACCGTGGCGACCGCCGCTAGGGCGTTCAGGATTTCCAACATCGGCGACGCCTCCTCTCGGATGTGCGCCGCCCGCGCGGACTACCGCTGGCGATGGGGATTGTAACAGCCTCAGATGGATCCGTTTTCCGAATTAGTATCGACATGGGAGAAGTACTCGTTAGTACGTGAGACATGTGCTTCTTCGTGACGTCTGTCAGAGAGCATGGAATGCGAGGCTCAATAACCGTCCAACGCTGCCTCTATACTGGAAGGCATCTGGATCAATCATCATGGCGCGACGAGGCCATGGCGTATCTAACGTTCAAAGAATGGGGGTATACAGGATGGAGGTCACAGCTCGCAACGTCTGGTCAAGGGAGAAGAGATTCTATGTCCCTGACGATCACGATAAGAGACTTGCCGAGTTGATTCATCTTTCCAAAACCGGAGTGAAAACGTATGTGGACTCGCTGGTGCATGCTATGTGCGCTGCCATCGCCGGTGATGCGAAGGCTGGCACCGTTTGGCCGGAAGAGGGAGAGGTGTTGAGCGATCCGAGGGCGCAAACGGGCGCGTGGATCGTCGGTGGCGCGCACGACGGTGTTGCTCTTGGTATCAACGATTCTGGTGATGAGGCGGATATTCGGGCGGCTGCAGAAATCTTGCGTGAGTGTATCGCTGAGCTTCGGGCAACGAGCGAAGACCCTGTTTGCATTGGGTTCGTGCGTGATGATGCAAACGGTATATGCTACTTCGATGTCGCAAACGTCTTTTTTGAACGCGGTGAGGCCATGGCGTTGGGACGGGCGAGGAGTGAGCTCGTGATTTACGACTTGGTTGACAATTGCGAGCTGCCAGTGACGGTGCCCTTGCCAGGGGCAAAGAAGAACCCTTTTGCCGGACCTGAGTATGATCACTATATGAGGGTCAGACACAATCTTGTTGAGTAGACGACATTTCGTGCGCCATATATCGTCGGTCTGACTATGCGTGTAGGCCGCGCGGCGGCTGTTCGGAATCGTGCTTGAGATCGATACTGACTTGGGGTTGGTATCGATTACGCGTTGCAAGTGCGAGGGGCGCGGCCACTTCGTTTTACGAAGCCGGCGGCCGCATCCCCTCGACTTGACATCGGTTAGCGCTTACCGCGTGTCTTCATGTCCTGCTCGATATCACTCTTCCAGCCCGGCGCTACCGGGGCGCCCAGTCGTATGTTGCTGACGGCACATGCCGCTGCCTCGTACACCTTTGCCGTGCCTTGGGCGTCGGCCAGGTAGTCGACGGCATGTTCCCGGGCGATTCCGAGCCTCCCGGCTTCGCCGATTGCGTCTATGTTCGCGCCGATGAACAGGAACTCCCAGCCCATCTCCTGATGCCGCTCTATCATGTGCCGCACCTTCCTGAGGCTGTAATTGCGACTGGCGTTCTCCATGCCGTCAGTCGTGATGACGAACAGCACGCTATCTGCCCTGTACTCGCGTGGAAGGATGCCCTGCACCAGGTCTATGTGCTTGATGGCACCGCCGATGGCGTCAAGCAGCGCCGTGCATCCCGAGCAGCGATAATCCTTGCTGGTGAGGGCCGGCACCTCACGGATATCGAGACGATCGTGAAGCACGTGCGACCTGTCCGAGAAGAGGACGGTCGAGACCGTCGCCTCACCTGGCTCGTCGAGGTTTTTGCGGATCATTCCGTTGAAGCCGCCGATCGTGTCGCTCTCGAGTCCCGACATGGAGCCACTCGCGTCGAGGATGAACACGATCTCGGCCCTCGTCTCTTTGCTTGCTTCGATCCCACTAATCCGGTCTAGCATGGCTTCCTCCTCTGTGTGGTGGGCTTGGGATTCTCGCTTATCCCTGTTGTCATCACACAGCTTATCGAGAGGGGGGAGCCGACAGGTAAACTGCCGGGTTACATTTGCGCTCCGGATTGCCTTCGTCGCATTCGTGCTGGTACTTACGATGCAGCGAGACTAGGAGACCGACCCCAGCAGGGGTTGGTCATAGGAGAAGAGGGACTCGTTGATCAGGTAGATATCGTAGATCCGCCTCTGGATGAAGAAGGTGACGATGACGTCGAACACGCTGCTGCGCGACAGGGTGAGGCCAGCGCTGGCGAGCAGGTCCTGCGTCTGCGGAAGGTCGAGCTCGAGTGCCACCGCCAGTGCGACCGCCGTCGGCTTCGTGGGACGGTAGTCGGGGTGGGAGCGGATCTTGGCGAAGAGCTGCCGGCTGATGTTCGCACGTTTGTACACCTGCGCGTCGGTGAGGCCGCGCGCGTCTATGAGGCCGAGGAGCTTGGATGCGAAGGGGGCGTCCATGGAGCTGAGCTGACGAATCAGCTCGGGGGTGATGCTCGGGTCGTCAGGGTGGGTTTTCGCCTGTGCCTTGCTGTCCCGGTGCGGCTTTTGCAAGGGCGCCCGCCGGGGTGCGACCGGCACCTCGATGTGACTCGCGGTGTATCTCGATGCGTCATCGCCCTTGGCGAGAACGTCGGGATATGGCGCTTCGGGTGACGTGGGGAAAGCGGGAGCTCGCAGATCGCACGTGAGGTCGATTTCCTCGAGTTCCAAGTCACCCAGCTGGGTCTGCACTTGGTTGCTGCCGGTCAGATAAAAGCTGTCATGCGGGATGCCGATCTGTGAGACGATGGCATCGAGCTCGGGGAAGAGGCGCTCTGCCTGCTGGAAGATGCTGCGGTCGAGGACGACGAGCCTCACGTCGACGTCATCATGGTCGTCGAGAAAGGCGGCGACCTCGCCATGCACGATGGCAAGCGCCTGGTCGATCGGGTATCCGTAGATACCGGCGGATATCAAGGGGAACGCGACCGAACGGGCCCTCAGGCGCGCGACCTCGGCGAACACGGATCGGTAGCAGCTTCTGAGAAGTTCCTCCTCCCCGTGGTTGCCACCCTGCCACACCGGCCCCACGGCATGGACGACCCATGTGCATGGCAGCTCGAATCCCGGCGTGGTGACGGCGCTGCCAACGGGGCACCCGCCGATCTCGTCGCAGGCCTGTTGCATGGCGGCATGCCCCGCACCCGCAAAGATCGCCCCGCACACGCCGCTGCCTGCCTGCAGCCAATGGTTGGCGGCGTTGACGAGGACGTCGGCCCGCACGCGTGCGATGTCATTTTGCACAATGGTGAATGGCATGGCGATTCTTTCTCGAGGAAGGATCGTTCTTGGGCTGCAGCAGCGGGCAGGATGCGTCTGCGCGTGAAGCCACATCGCTGCATCCGCTTGTGACGTAGCTTAGCACGCGGCCGACCGTATGGTCGATGCGCTTACGGACGGCCGTGCCTGCCGCCTGAGAAAACGTGTGATATAATAATAATTAACAAAGGAGGGATCTCATGAAAGAGAACATCCTTACTTTAGTATTTATAATAATATATTTTCTTATCCTCTGCTTTGTTATTGACTTGATTTTCAGGAACACCTTGAGCATATACAGCGACCTTTTGGCAATAGCCTGTTGGGTGATTGCATTAATCACCAGCGTTGCGCTAGCTGAGTATACGGTAAAGAGATTAGGGCGCTAATTTGACTAGGGCTGTGTGATGCGAAGGTCCTCCGTCTCATCCGTCTATCCCACCTGCTCGAAAGAAGTCGGCACGCCTGCACCGAGCAAATCGATGCTGCCATATATCTCGTAGATCATCGTGTCAATGACGGCCTGGGGGTCCACTCCCTCAAAAGTCACGCGGACGTACTGCCACTGTCCTTCGGCGACAGGGACGTAGGAGTACCCAAACAGCGTGTTGGAGCGCATGTAGATGCTTACGTCCATATGCCCGGCGGAATTGCTCAGGCGCCAGCCGGTTATGTACGTGCCTTGCGCGAGCTCGGCTATCGAGCGCGTGTCGGTCTCCAGGTCTCCGGTTTCCTCGTGGGCCCCAGCCGCGGCGATCGAGATCTCGATCTCCCACTCACGGGTTCCATCGCTATAGCGTGCGGCCGTTGAGCCTCCATTGGTGGAAATGAGGGGACCTGTCGGACTGAAGGTGTCGGGCAGGTGAACGGTTACCTGGTCAAATGACAGGTCCATGGGGGCAAGCAGGGTCTCGGGCGTCTTGCCATCGGCGTAGCAGAGGCCCTCTATCAGCATGGAATAGCGGGAGTACACGACATCTGAGGTCTCGACCACATAGGGGGAGGTCATGACGAACCTGAGCATGACGTCACCCGCGGGAACCTCGAGCTGATATATGGTCATGTTCGGCCCGGTGAGAGAAGATGTGCACATCCTCACGTTATTGAGGTTCGAGAACACCCGGCTGCTTGTCGTCGTGGTTCCTTCCACGACCAGCCCTCTTGCGATCAGATCCGCCTCGAGCGCCTGCAGGTCAAGCAGGGAGCGCGCCTCGAGGTCCTCATCACTCATCCCAAAGGCGTCGGCCTGCTGGGCGCCTACGGCGTACAGGGTGCTCTGACCGTCGTCGAGCCACCAGGTGAGAGAGCCGTCGTCTGCCTGCGAGGCAGAGGTGTCGTACGGAAGGTCAAACACGATGTCTCCGATTCCATACGAGCCGTCAGCTCCAACCACCCAGGTCAGGGAATCGGGCTGATCCGTGACGCGCAGGGTGGAGAGTGCGGCCTGCGTCATGTCGAAGACGTCGTTGCTCGAGGAGTCAAGTCCGCTCATGGTCACGATGGAGTAGTCGTAGTCGCCCGGGCCTGTCGGCACGAGGGCCACGACCACCAGCTGGCCGAGGCCTTCCATCTGATCGTTTTGGAAATTAGAAGGCGTTGAAGGGGTCGCCCGAGGCTGGCGTGATTCTGGTCGCATACAAATAATGCGCGTCGATGTCGCGGATGGGGTCGTTGTTGGTCAGATCGAGCACGATTTGGTCAGACGTGCTGATCTCCTGGGCATCTATGTCGTTGGCCATGCCTTTGGTGACTCCCTCGAGTCCGTATGGCTCAACGGTGATCGTGTAGATGTCACCCTCGTCGGTCAGAAGGACGAACTGGTCCTGGGACACGAAGTTCGAACGGGAGATGGAGGAGTGCACCGGGAACTCCATGGTGATGACGCCGCTGGCAATGGTGCTGGTATTGTCGGTCTGATTCGTTTGGGGTTGGCCTGCCGGCTGCTGGGTGGTCGCTTCGTCTGCGTATGCGTGCCGTGAGACTCCGGAGCACAATGTACCCACGAGAAGAAGCAGAGCTACGCCGAGGAGAACCTTGCCGAGGACATGGTTTGCAACGCGGACGTGTTCTCTCATGGAGAGCCTCTTTCTTTCTTGGGTGGGCATGACGCAAGATAGCCCTGCTAATGGGTGTATCGTAACGCAAAGGACGTATGTGTAAAACCTGTTGTTAAGAAGGAGTTGGGTGAGATGAGTGACGCGAGCACGAGAGACGAGAAGGAAGCCTGCCTAGTGGCCGGTATGGAGGAAAGAGGAGCGTTTCCCATGCGTCGCGCTCGTCAACGGCTCATGGAGGATCAGGCTCGCCATCTGCTCGCCGAGCATAAGGCCACCAACGGGGTGCTTGCGCTCTGCGACGGAGATGCGCCCTACCAGGTGCCGCTGAGCTACGTGTACGAGGGACCGAGCGAGGCCTATCCCCAGGGTGCCGTCTACTTTCACTGCGCGCTCAAGGGCCGCAAGCTCGATATCGCCGCGGCCAACCCGCGGGCGAGCTTCTGCGTGGTCACGAGCGATGACGTCGTTCCCGATGAGTTCACCACATACTACAGAGACGTCATCGCCTACGGCAGACTCGAGATAGTGGAAGATGAGAACGAGCGCTTACACGCGCTGATGGCGCTTGGGCTGGCGTATGCGGATGGCATGCCGAACAAGGAAGAGCTGACTAAGCGTGAGATTGAGAAGCTTGGCAGCGCCGCGCATGTACTTGCCCTGCGCATCGAAGAACTTCACGGCAAGCAGGCCCGCGAGCTCATTGGCCGGGCGTGACGCTGCTTCTGGGGCTGCGCGTGGCTCTACGTGCAGCCCCGGTGAGTTCCAGAAGGCCTCTGTGCACGAAGTCAGCCTTTTTCTGGAGTTCACCAAGTCCGTCACGACAGCCCTCGGCCATCCTCGAGACACCAGCGCACGTCTCGTTCGCCGGCGTCATGCCCGTGCCGGAAAAAGCGCACATGAGGTCGCTGATGACGGCGAGCTGCGAGTCGACCTCGCCTCCCCTCGATAGCTCGTCAGACACGTCGAACACGGCTGCCCTGAGCTTCTCGAGGTCCTTGGTGTCGACGAGGACGAATTCACGATAGTCCATGGTGGCCTCCCGATGAATCACGTACATATGTTCGATAGAAGTATACCACCAAACTGCTTAGGAGTCATCCTATAACAGGATACGAAATGGGATGCGTTTTTTGGTGGCGACCGGCAGCGTGATGTATGCTGTGTGCGATGCTTAACGGCGAAGTGGGCATGCGCCGAAGCGGGTATGCGCGCCGGCGCTGCAGGTACGGAATCTATCGCACGTGCGGAACACGTCCAACGGCACGCTCGGGCGGCGGGGGAGGAATACGATGGCAAGCGCAGGTACGCACGCCATGCAGATTGAGGTTCGCACGGACCGCAAGGACGATGCCTTTGAGGTGCGTCGACGCGTGTTCATGGACGAGCAGGGCTACACCGACGAGTTTGACTCGACCGACGACACCTGCGTGCACATAACGCTCTACGTAAACGGTGATCTTGCTGGTTGCGCGCGCGTGTTTGCGGCATGCCATGACGATGCCGTGGGTGGATCGGATGGCTCCTGCGCAGGCGTGGGCGAGACTGGGTCTGGGGACACCGACACGTGGCTTGTCGGCCGCGTCGCCGTGCTTCCGCAGCTCCGCGGACTCGGGCTTGGTGCGCGCATCATGCAGGCGGCCGAGCGGGAGGCCCGCGTGCGTGGAGCCCTGCGCCTGCGCCTGCACTCACAGGAGCACGCCGCTGGATTCTACGAGTGCTGCGGTTATGTGCGCACCTCGGAGGTCGACTACGAGGACGAGGGCCAGCCGCACTTATGGATGGAGAAGAAGCTGTGAGCACCTTGGGGGAGCCCTACCATTCGCGAGGCGTCCTAAGGCGTTGTTGGGTTACTGGCTTCTGATCCCAAGCTCCTTCTCTGCCTGCGCGGTGAGGGCAAACCTGAGCGGCCTGTGCGTTACCGCCTCAACAAGCTCCGCGGTCTCGAGCCGCTTCAAATACTTGCGCGTCATCTGGGTCCCGAGCCCAAGGTAATGTGCGATCTGGGCGAGCGGCACGTCGGCAAACGTGCCGAAGAGGCGATACTGTGCCAGCTGGGACACGACCTGCAGCTCGTTTGCCTGCAAGCTGTGGTGCGCGCCGAACCCATCGAGGCGCGCGTCTACCATATCGAGCCGGGCGCGCTTGCTCTCGAGATCGGCAACGAGGCCCTCCTGCGCATCCCGCACATACCGAAGCATAGTGATGACAAACATCGTGAGCTCGCCGTGGTTCAGGGGCCGCTCGGCCTCATTGAACGCACGGTAGTATGGGCTGCGGTTCTCGGCTATGGCACGGGAGAGGGAGAGCGCCGTTATGGTGGAGAGAGCCCTGCTCAGATAGAGCGCGAGCAGATATCTGCCTGTCCTGCCGTTCCCGTCGTAGAACGGGTGCGTGTACTCAAACAGGTAGTGGGCGACGATGGAGCTATATACTTCGGGAATCTCCTTGGACTTGGCGATGTCGATCATCTTCTGGACAAAAGCGATAATCCTGCTCTCCGGCTCGAGGCCCGCGTGCAACACGCGCCCGCCGCTGCCGATGATCTCGACGCCTCCTTTTCTGAAGAGCTCACCATCGGGCTCGTTGCCGCTTAGGTCCTCGCCCTGCATCACGCGATCGTAGATGCGCCTAACGTCAGAGGGTACCTTTGGGATGACATGATCCCTGTCACTCAGCTCAAGGTAGAGCCGCGCCAGCTCTCTGAAGCGTTTGCGTTCGGGGGTGGTTGTCGACTGGTCTGGCGAGTCGGTACTTTCCAGCAGATCACTTATTTGCCTGCGCGTGCTGTGGACTCCCTCAAGCTCGTTGGTGCATACGACTTCGTCAATGACAAGGCTGCGAACAAGGGCGCCTTGGGCGATGCGGGGAAGACATGCCAAGCCTAATGACACGCGTCTCTCCAGCCGCAGTACTTCCTCGTTCAGGATGGAGAGATCCCTGGGGACGGCAAGGAAGAGTTCGCCGGCTTCGGTTGAGATACCGGTGCGAAACGTCGACTCCGCTTCGAGCCGGCGCCGGGCCATGGACTCGTTGGCGGAGAAACGTGCCGACGAGCTGTCGAGATGCAGAAGCTTTTCGAGGGACACGTATGACATGGCTTTGCCTGACCTCTTGTCTTCTGAGATTCATGAGCGTATATGGTCATCGAGAAGTATATGCGTTGGTGAGGTGCATTGGGTCTCTTATTTATATGATTAAGCAAATCGTATAAATAGTAAGGTCAATACAGACGTCAAGCGTATATGGATGCTGCCCACGGATGTCGCTTTTCCGACCTCCGAGCAAGAATCCTTGTTTTCAGTTATTTTGATCTCCCCGCGGGGCAAGAAATGACTGAAAACAAGGATTCTGTGGTACATCCGGCTGTCGAGACATCTGAGAAAGGAGCAGCCATGACCAAGGACGAGGTTCTCGAGCTCATCAAGGATGCGATGCGCGCAAAGGACAAGGTGCGTCTGTCCATCCTGCGTCAGCTCAACGAGGAATTCAAGAAGATCGAGGTCGACCAGCGTCGCGACGTCACCGAAGCCGACGTCACCGCCTGCACAAAGAAACTCATCAAGGTGACCTCCGAGACGCTCGAGTTCTCGCGCAAGGCTGCGACCAACCAGGAGCGCACCGACAACCTGGCCCGCCAAGTCGAGATCCTCGAGGGCCTACTTCCCCACCAGGTCTGCGGCGAGGAGCTGGCCGCGCTCATGGACCAGGTGATCGCCGAGCTGGGCCTTGCGAGCAAGAAGGACATGGGCCGGCTCATGAAGGAGCTGGGCGAGCGCACGGGCGGCAACTTCGACAAGCCGTCCGCCGCCAAGCTCGCGGGAGAGAGACTTGCATAGAGCCCGGCGTCTCGGTACGCCCTGTCACCTGGCGCCGCTGCATAGACATTCAGCGAGGTGGCGCACGCAGGATGCCAACTGGGCACTGCGTGCGCTATGATGAGGGCCGTCTTGGTCTCAACGTCGAAACGGAAAGCCCATGGCGCAGCGAAACAGCCAGAACACGCCGGGCGGTAGCCCATACCAGCGCAGGGGGTCTCACTTCTCCAACCCCCAGCCCCAGCAGCAGACCCAGCGGCAGACGTATCAGCGGCTCTCCCAGGTTCAGCAGCCATATGCCCGCGCAAACGCATCCGCGTCCCGCGGCGGCGCGTACGGCGCTCATGGCGCTCACGGCACGCGTGGAGCATACGCGGCGCAGGGGGCGTGTGCCAGCCCATACGGCGACCCCAGCGGCAGGCCCCCGAAGAAGGGCATATCGGGCACGACCATCGCCGCCATCATCCTCATGATCGTGGGCGTGGGCCTGCTCGTTACGGCGCTGGTCATCTACATGAACAACCAGCGCAACTACCAGGTGGGCAAGGACGAGTACAGCGCGCTTGCGCAAAACGTCACCGAGGACTTCGCAACCAGCGAGCCCATCGTTGACTTCGCCGCGCTCAAGGCACAGAACCCCGAGGTGGTGGGCTGGGTCCAGATCCCGGATACGCCGGTGAACTACCCCATTGCCCAGCACTCCGACAACGACTACTACCTCGAGCACACCTTCACCGACCAGTTCAACCTGGCCGGCAGCGTGTTCCTCGACTACCGCAGTGACGCCATGCTGGGTGACCGCACCACGGTGATCTACGGCCACCACCTGCAGAACGGCGAGATGTTCGCCCGCATTGCCGACTACTCGGCACAGACTGAGTTCGACACGGTGAGCGGCCTGTACTACGTGACCGAGGACGGGGCCGTCCACGACCTGGTCCCGCTGTGCTGCCTGGTGGTTGACGGCTACGAGACTGAGGTCCTGCAGTTCGAGTTCTCCGACGACGCGTCGTTTGCGAGCTACGTGCAGTCGCTGATCGATCGTTCCTCCGCCCGCGCCGCAAACGCGACCTCGCAGGGCATCTCGCACGTCTACCTGCTTTCGACGTGCAGCTACGAGCGCGAGAACGACCGCACGATCCTCGTCGCCGTCGATCGCTCGGAACTCGGGTCGGCGGCACAGGATGCCACGCAGAACATCGAGGCGATTCGCGAGGCGGCCGACGAGGCCGTGATCGTCGCGGGCGAGGGCGCATAAATGGGTTTTGACAAAGGAAGGCGGCACATGAGCGAAGGCTGTGGGGCCTGTGATTGCGAGGCCTGTGGGATGGACGACAAGCCCGAGGAGGAATGCGGCGTCTTTGGCGTGTGGGCGCCGGGTAAGGACGTCGCGCGCATGACGTACTTCGCCCTGCATGCGCTGCAGCATCGCGGGCAGGAGTCGGCCGGCATCGCCGTGGGCGACGGCTCCACGGTGCTCGTGCGCAAGGACACGGGCCTGGTGAACCAGGTGTTCTCCGACGCGGACATCGCCTCGCTGGCGGGCGACCTCGCCATCGGGCACGTGCGCTACGGAACCGCAGGCTCCAAGGGGTGGACGGGCGCGCAGCCGCACCTCTCCACCATCGGCGACGTCATCATCGCCCTGGCCCACAACGGAACGCTCGTGAACTCCGACGACCTGCGCCGTCAGCTCATCGACCTGGGCGTGCCGTTTCTCTCCAACACCGACAGCGAGGTGGCCACGCGCCTGATCGGCTACTTCACCCAGAACACGAGCCACATCCGCGAGGGCATCCGCCACACCATGGAGATGCTCGAGGGCGGCTACGCCATGGCGCTTATCAACGACTCGTCGCTCTACGCCTTCCGCGACCCGCACGGCATCCGCCCGCTGGTTCTGGGCGAGCTACCCGAGGGGGCGGGCTGGTGCGTGGCCAGCGAGACGTGCGCGCTGGATATCGTCGGCGCGCGTTTCGTGCGCGACGTGCGCCCCGGCGAGGTGCTGCGCGTCAACGCCGAGGGCCTCGTGAGCGAGCAGGCGGTGCCGGCGCGCGAGCGCGCACTGTGCGTGTTCGAGCACGTGTACTTCGCCCGGCCCGACACCGTGATGGAGGGGGACTCCATCTATGCGGCCCGCGTCAGAATGGGACGCCAGCTCGCCAAGGACGCCCCGGCCGACGCCGATCTGGTCATCGCCGTGCCCGACTCGGGCACGCCTGCCGCCGAGGGGTTCGCCCACGAGAGCGGGATCCAGTTTGGCGAGGGCCTCGTCAAGAACCGTTACGTCGGGCGCACCTTCATCCAGCCGACGCAGGAGCTGCGCCAGATGGGCGTGCGCATGAAGCTCAACCCCCTGCGCGAGGCAATCGAGGGCAAGCGCCTCGTGGTGGTGGACGACTCCATCGTGCGCGGCACCACCTCCCAGCAGATCGTGCGCATGCTGCGCGAGGCCGGAGCGACTGAGGTGCACATGCGTATCGTGTCGCCCGAGGTGAAGTGGCCGTGCTTCTACGGCATCGACACCGACATACAGAGCCAGCTCATATCCGCGCGCAAGACGCCCCAGGAGGTTTGCGAGTACATAGGTGCCGATTCGCTGGCATTTCTCTCCATTCCGAGCCTGTTGGCGTGCTTGCGGCCTGGCGGGTACTGCTGCGCCTGCTATGATGGACGCTATCCGGTCGAGATACCCGAGGGGCTCTCTCGGGGCAAGTTCCTCGACGGCTACGAGCCCGACAACCTGGCGGAGGCGCCGCAGAGCACCCGCCGCAGCGTCAGCGACGTGGCCGAAGAGATGGAAAAGGAGTACCAGTGAACGTTCAGCAGATAACCTATCGCGACGCAGGCGTGGATGTCGACGAGGGCGCCCGCGCGGTCGACGCCATCAAGGAGTGCGTTGCCTCGACCACCCGCCCCGAGGTGATCGGCGGCCTGGGCGGCTTCGGTGCCCTGTTCTCGGCCAACGCCATCAAGGACATGGACGACCCGGTGCTCGTCTCGGGAACTGACGGCGTGGGCACCAAGCTCAAGCTGGCCCAGCTGTTCGAGAAGCACGACACGGTGGGCATCGACCTGGTGGCCATGTGCGTGAACGACATCCTGGCAAGCGGCGCCGAGCCCCTGTTCTTCCTGGACTACATCGCGCTGGGGCACATCGAGGCCGACAACGTGGCCACCATCGTGGGCGGCGTGGCGGAAGGCTGCCGTCAGGCCGGCTGCGCCCTGGTGGGCGGCGAGATGGCCGAGCACCCCGGCACCATGGCGGTGACCGACTACGACCTCGCGGGCTTTGCCGTGGGCGTGGTGGAGCGCTCCAAGATGGTCACGCCCGACATGGTGCGCGAGGGCGACGTGATCCTGGGCCTTGCCTCCACGGGCCTGCACTCCAACGGGTACTCCCTGGTGCGCCGCGTGCTCATCGACGGCCGCAACTTCGACTCCTACTCCGAGCCGCTCGAGGAGCTGGGCGGCGAGAGCCTTGCCCAGGCGCTGCTGCGCCCCACGCGCATCTACGTGAAGTCAGTCCTGCCGGTGCTGCGCGCGGGCCTGCCCGTGCACGGCGTGGCCCACATCACCGGCGGCGGCATCTCCGAGAACCTCAACCGCGTGCTGCCTAAGAACCTTGACGCGGCCATCGACCTGGGCACGTGGCAGGTGCCTCCCATCATCCAGTACGTGGTGCGCGCCGCCAACCTGTCCGACCACGAGGCGTACCGCACGTTCAACATGGGCGTCGGCATGTGCGTCATCGTTGATCCCGCCGCCGCCGATGAGGTGGCTGCCATGCTGCGCGAGGCGGGCGAGACGGTGTGGCGCGTGGGCGAGATCGTGCTCGGCACCGGCGAGGTCACCTATCGTGAGCCCGCACAGGTCGGCGAGTAGGCCTTTGCGGGCGCTGCTGGTGTACGGGGTGGGTACGGACTAGGCGAAAGGCGGGTAGGCATGACCATCAAGCTGGGCGTTCTCGTGTCGGGTAGCGGCACCAACCTGCAGGCCATCATCGACCGCATCGCAGACGGCTCACTCGATGCCACGGTGGAGCTCGTGGTGGCCAGCCGTCCGAGCGCCTATGGCCTGAAGCGCGCGGCGCAGGCCGGCATCGAGACGCTCTCCATGTCCAAGGAGATCTACGACGCCGACGCGCTGGTGGCCGACGAGATCATCGCCAGCGAGCTGGTGCAGCGCGGCGTGGACTACGTGGTGATGGCCGGCTACATGCGCAAGGTGCACGCGCCCCTGCTCGAGGCGTTCCCCAACCGCATTGTCAACCTGCACCCGGCCCTTTTGCCCGCCTTCAAGGGGGCGCACGCCATCCAGGACGCATGGACGCGCGGCGTCAAGGTGACGGGCGTGACTGTGCACTTTGCCAACGCCGACTACGACTGTGGCCCCATCATTGCCCAGCAGGCCGTCACGGTGGAGGAGGGCATGTCGCTCGACGCCCTGGAGGCGCGTATCCACGAGGTTGAGCACGTGCTGTACCCCCAGACCCTGCAGCTGCTGGCCGAGGGCCGCGTGCACGTGATGGGCGACAACACCGTGCGCATCGACCCGCCGGCGGGAGAGTAGGCGGAAAGAGCGAACGTGTGGTGGGCGTGGCCGGTGGTGATGGGTCAAGGGGGCTTGCAATGGGGGACGTAACGGTGGCAGGAGACTCCGATATCTCGATGGTTCCGGCGGGAGAGCAGGAGATGCGGGGCCTCATCCACATGGTGCGTGGCGTGCAGGTGATGTTCGACAGCGACTTGGCGAGGTTATACCAGGTTGAGACCAAGCGCATCAACGAGGCAGTTCGGCGAAACAAAGCACGCTTCCCCGAAGAGTTTTGCTTCCACCTTTCTGATGACGAGTTTCGCGCTTTGAGGTCGCAATTTGCGACCTCAAAGGAGGACGAGGGCCGAGGCGGAAGAAGATATGCTCCCTGGGCCTTCACTGAGCAGGGTGTCGCCATGCTCTCGGCCGTTCTGCGTAGCTCGGTGGCGATCGACGTAAGTGTCAAAATAATGAAGACGTTCGTGGAGATGCGTCGCTTCATCGCCAGTAACGCTGCTATGTTCGAACAGATTCGCGCCGTGGAGCTGCGTCAGCTGGAGTACCAAAAGAGTACCGACGAGCGTTTTGAGCGCGTATTCGATTACATGGAAGCTCACGAGGCGCCCAAGCAGAAAGTGTTCTTTGAGGGCCAAGTCTACGATGCTTTCGAACTGCTGGTTTCGCTTGTCCAGAAAGCAAAGCGAGAAATCATCCTCATTGATGGTTATGTTGACGCAGGCACGCTCAACATCCTTGCCAAGAAGGCCGAGGAGGTTGTCGTTACTATTTGGACACACCCCAGAGCAAGACTTACGCAGCTGGACATAGAGACTTTTAATGCTCAGTATCCTACACTTGTTGTCAAGCGTGCTGAGGAGTTTCACGACCGCTTTCTCTTCATTGATGGTGCCGAGACTTACCTTGTGGGTGCCTCTCTCAAGGATGCTGGCAAGAAGGCGTTTGGCATTACTCGCATTGAGGACGAGAACATTGTTGCTGGGATATTGACCAGGCTTGACGCGTGACAGCGCGGCTTCGTTTCGGTTTTGTCAACAAAACGGTGCCAAGTGTTTTAGATTCTGGATGATGTGCCTCTTTGGCATTCCACAATTATCGAGCCAAGCTGGTTGGCAACTCCAAGTGACAGACTAGTCACTCGACGTAATCCCGCGGGTCACATATGCTCCGCTCCGCACGCCTACACTTTTCTCGACCATCTGCCCAGCGCGGGCGGCGTTTGGGCGGGACGAGGACGGGAGGCGGCCATGCGACGGATTCTTGCCGTGCTGTACACCGCGATAAGCGCGGTCGTGCTTGCATGCGTTGTGTTCCTGTGGGGGATGACGTCCACCACGACGCTTCTGCAGACGGGTACTACCGAGATCAGCCTGCTCGCCAAGGCTGACGTGCTGGGTGACACCCTGGTGCGCGACTGGGTGGAGCCCATCCCCGAGAAGTTCGGCGTCGAGGTGTCGCGCGCCGTATGGTCCGACTCAGACACGCTCGACATATACGCGAGCGACATGACGCTGGGCGGTCGCGTTCGCCTGGCCGGCGCTGACGCCACCTGGCCGCAGGAGGGCACCGACTCCGACGAGTTCGTCGCAAACGTCGAGACCGGCTCGGGGCTGCAGGTGGGCAGCTTCGACCTGTTCGCCCCGGGCACGCAGGTGCTTGTGCATCCCTTTGACGCGCTCGACCACCGCGATGGGTACCTGGGATACCTGTACCTCCATACCACCGACCCCCAGAAGGTCGACGAGATCATCGCGTACCTCAACGAACACGTGGGACTGGCCTCGCTTAACACCGTCGCCACGACGGACGCGGCGTCGAGCCTTTTCTTATGGGCGTTCAGTAACGCCTTCGTCATCGGCATGCTCGCCCTGCTCGTGGTGCTCACGGTGTTTGCCCTGGTGCGCTACGGCATTCGCGAGAGCCGCAACGTCACCATCCTCGAGCTGCACGGCTGGGGTAAGGGGCGCGTGGCGCTGTGGTACGCGCGCGGCTTGCTGCCCTGCGTGGCCGCGAGCTTCTTCGTGTGCGCGGCGGGTCTGGTCGTGGCCGCGCTCGTGATGGGTGCCTCTTTCGTTGTGCTGGTGATGCTGGCGGTTGACGCGGGCCTGGCAGCAGGGTTTCTCTTGCTGAGCGTGCTTGTGCTGGGTGCCACGACCACGCTGCAGAACCTGTGCTATTCCAAGGTGCGCATCATCGGCGGCAAGAAGCCGTTCGCCGCGCTCACCGTGGTGCAGTTCGCCCTCAAGTACGCCGTGCTTGCCGTGCTGCTCGTGGGAAGTGTCCAGATGGGAGGCCAGCTTGAGTATCTGCGCCAGCAGGACGCGGCAAACGACGTGTGGCGCCAGGCGGAGGACGTCTACCACGTGGTGACGAAGAATGTCGGCCAGCTGGAGGCTGAGCAGTCGGGTGACTACGCGACCAACCGCGCATACATCCAAAAGGCGGCCGATACATATCATGCGCTGTGCGACGAGCGTGGCCTCATCCTCTGCGACGTGGGTAACTACCAGGACGTGGGAGGCCTGGGCGGTGACGCGGAGGGAACCAAGCTCTGGCAGATCAACACGGGCCCGGACAGCTACAACAAGGAGAGCCCCTGGGCCTCGACCGCCGGCACGAGCATCGTGGTGAACGAGAACTACCTGCGCGCCAACCCGGTGTCTGGCGTCGATGGAGGCGACGTGCTCGGGGGTCTTGTGCACGATGACACAACCATCAACCTGCTGGTGCCCGAGGGCCTGCGCGAGCACGAGGACGAGATCCGCGAGGGGTTTCGTGAGGGGTTCTGGTTCTGGAAGGTCGAGGTGGCGCAGATCTACGAGGAGCGCATCGGCGAGCCTGCGCCTGACCTGACGCCGGAGGACCTGTCGGTCAACATCGTCTGGGTGCCCGACGGCGTGGCGTGGTTCACCTACGACGCCTCGATCATGCCCGAGACGGGCAACGAGATCGTCGACCCGGTCGTGGTGGTGGACGAGGGCAACATCGACCCAAGCTACTACTACGCCTGGATGACGAGCAGCTGCTACTACCAGGCCGACTCGACCGACCCCGCGGGCCCGCTCAGGCAGGTGGCGAGCCGCTTTGACGCGCAGGACATGTACAACACCGTTCAGGCTGTGTTTGACCAGCGTTCGAGCATCGTCCTCATGGTGCGCAACAACCTACGGTTCACGATTGCGGCGGAGGCCTTGCTGGCGACGGGTGCCGTGCTGTGCATCTACCTGTTCTGTACCTGTTGGTACGCGCAGCATCGCCGCGCCATCGTGGTGAAGCGGCTGCACGGGTACGGGATGGTGCGCATCGTGGGTGTGATGCTTGTGGTGAACGTGGGGCTCACCGCCTTGCTCGCCCTGGGCTGGCCGGCCGGGGGAGCGTGGCCGGGTGACGTGCCGATCGCCCTGCGCGTGGCGCTGCCGGCGTGCGATCTGCTCGTCACGCTTGTGTGCTGCGCGATCGTCCAGCGTGCCGTGGTGGCCCGCGCCCTAAAGGGCGAGGAGTAGCCGTAAGACGCCAACTGACAGAAGGCATCAACCGAACAACCGAGTTTGGCGGGTGAGAGGGGATCTGACATGATCGAGCTGAGGGACGTTCGCAAGAGCTTTGGCGGCCGCGCGATCTTCGAGGGGATGGACCTGACGGTAGAGGATGGGGCCTTCCTCGTGGTTACGGGGGCCTCGGGCAGCGGCAAGACCACGCTGCTCAACGTGATGGGCGGCCTTGAGCGGCCTGACTCGGGCGAGGTGATCGCGGACGGAGTGCCCCTGCGTGGGCGGCGTCGCACGCTGCTGTTCCATCGTCGGCGGGCGGGGTTCCTCTTCCAGAACTACGCCCTCATGGAGGACGCGACTGTGCGTGCGAACATGAGGGTGGCGCTGGCGTACCGCAGGGGCATGAGGGGGCCGGCTGCTCGTCGTGGGAGGGGTGCTGCCATCGAGCGAGCGCTTGGCAACGTGGGCCTGTCTGGCGTGCAGGGCAAGCGGGTCTTTCAGCTCTCGGGCGGCGAGCAGCAGCGCGTGGCGCTCGCGCGGCTCATGCTGCAGGATCCCCACTACGTGTTTGCCGACGAGCCCACCGGCAACCTCGACGCCGCCAACCGCGACCTGGTGCTCGCGCGCCTCGCGGCCCTCAACGCCGCCGGCAAGACCGTCGTGGTGGTGACACACGATCCCGCGGTGGCCAACGCCCCATGCGTCACGCAGCGTGTGGAGCTGTGAGGTACGTGCCGTGTGAGGCGCGTGCCGGCTCGCTGGCCTGCTGGTACGTCGACACGCCCGGTCGTGTAGCAGCGCGGGTCATATGCTGTCAAACTTAGCAGGCCGCGCGGTATGGCCGCGCCTTAGTGGGCTGTGTGGCACGCTAAATATGTTGTCAAGCTTGGCGCGTCGCGTGACAGGCTAGATTGGCGGGCGTTCGAAGCACGACGAGATATCGAGAATAAATGAACATTGTTCATTTATAGGGGGCTGGCTTGACGCCGACTCGTTGCCTATCTAATATGAACAGCGTTCATTTATAGGGTCTGGCGTGCGGTGGTTACGCGGCGCGCTATGTTGCGTTGAGCGAGTGGCGCATGTCGCGCGCTTCACGCTGCATGCCGGGTGGTGCGTGAGAAGGGAAGGTCTGCCATGGCTAAGTCGAAGGCGCTTTCGCGCGAGCAGGTGGTCGACGCGGCCTATGCGCTGGCATGCGAGCAGGGGCTTGCTGGCGTGGGCATCCGCACGGTGGCCACCGCATGCGGGGTGGCTACGGGGACCATCTACAACTACTTCCCCGCCAAGGCGGACCTCGTCTATGCGGTGGTGGGCCGCTTCTGGCGCGAGGAGATGGGCGGTGCGATGGAGCTGGCCGCCTCGGATGGCTCGACGGATTCGGCCGTTCTTGATTACGTCGACTTCTGTGGGCGGCTCTACGAGGACACGCGCGAGGCGCTGGGGAGGTTTCGCCGCGAGTGGCTTCCGCAGGTCGCGGGTATAACGGGGGGCGCGGGCATGGCGGCATGCCCCGAGGCGATGCAGGCACTTGCCCACATGCGCGAGGGGCTGGTGCGCGTAATCGAGAACGACCCCCGCATCGTGCGTGAGCGGCTTGTGGGAACGCTCGCCCCGCGGTGCGTGGCCGCGCTCACGCTCAGGTGCGTGATGTCCCTGGCTGAGGGCGAGGGCTTGCAGTCGTGCGACGTCGGGAGCAGGCCACATGCCGACGTTCCGGGCGGCTTCGGCGCGGCCGTCGCGTTCGAGTCGTTTTGCAGCCTGCTGAGGCTCGCCCTGTACTAGCCTTCGCTCATGGCTTGCCGCGCCGCGTTGGCGCTCGGCTACATCCAACGGCTTTCTTCACGCCTTCTACCACACATCCAATAAGCCAACCATGTCAGAGCTCTTGTCGAGGAGAGAGAGGATACAACCATGTCTGTCCAGCTCATGCTTGCCACCGGGGCTATCTCGGTCGCGTTTGTCCTGTACACGATCGCCGTCTTCTGGGAGCGTGCGTCCGGGGCGCTGCGCCTGCCGCATCTGGTGATGTTCTGGGCGGGGCTCGTGTTCGACACCACGGGCACCACCGTCATGACCCTGATGGCAAACTCCGCCGGCGACGCCAGCGTCGCCGCATCCAGCGGATTTGGCCTGCACGGCATCACGGGGGCGCTGGCCATCGTGCTCATGCTCTTCCATGCGGGCTGGGCCACGTATGCTTACGCGCGCCGCGACGAGCGCAGGCTGGCGAGCTTCCATAAGCTGAGCATCGCGGTGTGGCTGGTGTGGACGCTGCCCTACGCAATGGGCCTGCTCATGGGCATCCCCGCCATCGGGATGGGAGGCGCCCTGTCGGCCGTCCACGCGCTGGCCATCTCGGTCGCGCTCTTCTTCGCGTGCGTGGTGACGCCGGCCGCCCTGCGCGCTCGACGCGGGTAAGGCCCGGGGGCGCCGAGTTCGGGCGCGGTGGGTTAGGCCGTCTTTGGATGTTTCGCCCGGCCTCGTCCCCTGGGTCCCTGCTCTTCTCATCACATTCGGGTGATTCGCGGGGATCATCGCAAGAATCACCACCTTGTGATTACCCACTCGCCGCGGGCCCGTGGCATCGTGGGGTCAGCAAGCCGCGCACAGCGGAAGACCCGCACGAAAGGGGAGACGAAAGCATGGCCACTCTTACCAGAAGGAACTTCATCCTGACCGCCGCCATGGCGAGCGCCATCGCGGCGACCGCCAACGTCGCCATCGCCGAGGACGTCGACATCATGAACGAGGTCGACACCCGCGCCGGTGACGACTGGGCAAGCCAGGTCACCGAGGAGCTGAGCTGCGACGTGCTCGTGGTGGGCGGCGGCTTCTCGGGCACCTGCGCCGCCGTGCAGGCTGCCGAGAACGGCGACAACGTCCTGCTCTGCGAGGGCCAGTCGTTCATGGGCGGCAACGGCCTGGGCGTGGAGTGCACCAACGCCTACGGCCTGCATCCCAACTCCGAGGGCGTGTCCCTGGGCGAGATGGTCGCCGCCGAGGCCAAGGAGCAGGCCTACACCACCAACCAGATGTTTACCCGCGACATGATTAGCCACGCTGCCGACAACGTCCAGTGGCTCATCGACAACGGCGTCCAGTACCAGCCCACCGAGGAGCTCGACGAGGCGTACCTGGCCATGTACAAGGAAGGCCACTACGGCGCCACCTACAGCTTCGAGTACGTGTACGCCAACGGCGCTGCCGGCCAGGGCTTCTTCCCCTACATGAAGAAGAAGCTCGCCGAGTACGGCGTGAACCTGCGCCTGGGCACGCGCGTGCGCAGCCTCATCAAGGACGCCGACGACCACGTGTGCGGCGCCTACGCAACCGACACGTTCGGCGACGTCGTCAAGATCGACGCCAAGGCCATCATCGTGGGCACCGGTGGCTTCGGCGAGGACGGCGAGCACTGGGCACGCCTGGGCATGGACATCGAGGACATCCGCATCATCGGCACCTACGGCCACTTCGGCGACGGCGTCAACATGATCGTCCAGGCCGGCGGCATCGAGCACGGCGCGCCTGCCTTTGGCTGCACCAACATCATCGGCCAGACCCCCGGCGCATGGGGTCCCATCTGGGACAAGCTGTGCTGGGGCGGCCCGAGCATGTGGGTCGACATCCATGGCGAGCGCTTCTCCGACGAGGCGGTCTCGACATACACCCACAACTTCGAGCTGCAGAACGTCCCCGTGCGCCTGGCCGGCGGCACCTGCTGGGCCATCTACGACGCCAAGATCCTCGAGACCATGCTCGATGGTGACACCGAGGCCGAGCAGATCTGGAACGACATGATCGCCGAGGGCGACGACGCCTACGTGGCCGACACGCTCGACGAGCTCGCCGACATCATGGGTGTTGACAAGGAGCTGTTCCTGTCGCAGGTCGAGGCGTACAACAACAACGTCGCGTCGGGCTACGACCACGACTACGGCAAGGACCCGCAGTACCTCATGCCCATCGAGAACCCGCCGTTCTACTGCGGTCTCATCCGCGGCGCGCTGGAGGGCCTGTACTCCGGCGGCGTCAACACCGACCGCACGTTCCGCGTGAAGCTGCCTGGCCGCGACAAGGCTTTCCAGAACCTCTACGCCATCGGTGCCGACGGCGGCATGCTCTACAACTTCGTGTACTGCCTGAACATCAACGGCTCCATGACCTGCCACGGCGTGAACAGCGCCCGCACCGCCGCCAACGCGGCGCACGAGGTCGTGCAGGGGGCCGAGTCGGTGACGCCCGCCATCCAGAACCCGATGAGCGTCGTCAAGACCATCGTGAGCCAGCTGTCCCTGGCCGACCTTGGCATCACCGCCGCCGACTCGCCCTGCTCCATCTCCTACAGCGACCCCGCCTACGCCGGCTTCTTCGCGGGCGTGGAGAAGCTGAGCGGCGCCAAGATCGAGAGCCTCGAGATGGTGGTCAACGTCACCGAGTCCAAGGGCGCCGAGATCGCCGCGACCGGCGAGATCCCGATCGAGTACAACTACGCCCTGGAGAGCCTGACCGGCGTGGTGGACGGTACTGAGGTCAGCTACTAGGAATCATTTGCCAGCTAGGCATCAGGTGATCCTTGGTGCGGATGCCTAGCTGAATGGCGCGCAACGGTACAGATGAAAGGGGGCGCCCCGGAGGCACGAGATCCGGGGCGCCCCGTGCGATTCTGACTGATGGCCCACGTGTGTTTGCGTGCGGCAGCATCGTTCTCTTCGTTCCATCTCCCATAGCTCGACTCACCAAAACGAGTCATAATGGGTCATTATCGGTTCAGTATGACCCATTTTATGATAGCTGCCTCGAGGAGCGAAGCGCCTGCTTGTGTCCATGCGCGACGACGGCGTGATCGAGTCGCATGGTGCAGGCAGGGGGACGTATTACACCCTGGCGAAATAGGGCCGGGCGAGGCGGGCCGTCGCTTAGACGCCGGACGGCACGAGTGATGCCGGGCCCGCCGTCCCCTACGCCGCCTTCACGAACTCCACCGGCGCCGCGACCGTGCCGTTGCGCTGCCCCTCCTGCAGCTTGCGGATGCGCCTGCCCTCGTGGATCTGGAACAGCGTCACCACGACCACCGAGCAGAAGTCGGCCGCCGACTCGGTGAAGGTGATGGCCATGAGCCCCGTGGTGCCGGGCACCAGCACGGCGGCGATGTGCGGCAGCGAGTAGAGAAGTGGCAGGTAGAAGATGAACTGGCGCGTGAGCGACAGGAACATCGCCTTGGCAGGCTGACCTGTTGCCTGGAAGTAGTTGGATCCTAGGATGCACATGGGCACCACCGGCATCGAGACGATGAACAGGACGCTTGCCGTCATACCGAAGTCGTGCTCGACGGGGGTGAGGCCAAAGCTCGTGAGGATGGGCCCGCGGAAGGCGATGACCGCTACGAGGATGATGACGGCCAGCACCGTGGAGGACAGCACGCCCACCCACAGCGTCCTGCGCACGCGGTCATAGCGCCGCGCGCCGTAGTTGAAGCCCTCGATGGGCTGCGCGGCGATGCCGATGCCGATGATGGCGAAGCAGCACATCTGGACGATCTTGTTGAGCGAGCCGATGACGGCCAGGCCTCCGTCCACGCCGATGGGGTCGCCGGGGCCCACGGCCCAGATCTGGTTGTTGAGCAGCGTGGACACCACGGCGGAGGCGACCTGCATGGCGAAGCTCGAGACGCCCAGCGCCACGATGCTTCCGATGACCTGCCAGTTGGGACGGATGGTGGACAGGCGGATTTTCATGCCCGAGCGGCTGGTGAAGAAGTACCCGATGACCAGGCAAGCGCAGGTGAGCTGTCCCAGCACCGTCCCGAGCGCGCCGCCGAACACGCCGAGCTGCAGGATGATGACGAGCAGCCAGTTGAAGAAGATCGACGAGACGCACCCTGCCGCCATGGTGAGCAGGGCCCACTTGGGAGAGCCGTCGGTGCGGATGAAGTTGTTGAGCGAGGGGCCGATGGCCGTGACGACGAATCCCGCGATGAGCGTACCGGTGTAGGAGCGCGCCATCTCCAGCAGGTTGTCGGTGCAGCCACACAGGTAGAGTAACGGGTCCAGGAAGGCGAGCATGACCACGGTGGCGGCCAGGCACACGACCACGTTGAGGAAGATGGCGTTGCCTAGGCACAGTTCGGCCTCCTTGAGCCTGCCGGCACCCATCTTGATGGCGGCGCGCGCGTTGCCGCCGGCGCCGAACCACATGGAGAACGCGTTCATGAGGGTCATGATGGGGAAGGCAACCGTGGTGACGGCCACGGCCTCCGAGCCCACGCCCTGCCCCAGGAAGATGGTGTTGATGATGTTGTACAGGGTGGTGCACATGGCCGCGAGAATGGTGGGCGGCGCGAACTCGAGCAGGAGCTTGCCGATGGGTTCGGTGCCCATGCGGATGTTCTTGAGGGAGGAGCCGTCCGGCTTTTCGGTCTTTGCCGCCCCTGTCGTGTCTCCGCTGGTTGGGTTCCTGCCCATGGAGCCGGCTGGAGATATCGTCGACGTGGTGTCTAGGACGTCATCGGCGCCCTCGCTTATATCGTTGATTGCTCTATCGTCAGTTGCCTTTGCCATACGCGCCACCGCTTCTGCCGGATGCCAGGCTGCGTGCCCCTTGCCGCGCAGACGTCCTGTCTCTCGTGTCGGGAAGTGCGCAGGTGTAGGCTCGGTGCCTGTGTCACGTGATGTTGATATGTGTCAACCAATCATCTTATCGTTAAGGGCGGAGCGATTGCGGCAGATTGAGGGAAACTTGCCGCGAAGTGCCCGCATACGACCGCGATTGGCGGGGCGGGGCCTAGCTTCTCGTCTCGTTGAGCCCCATCTGCAGCAGGTAGACCTCCTCGCGCATCTTCTGCGCGGCCGCCTTGGTGATGGCGCCGGCCTCGCGCTCCTGCTGGATCTGCTCGAGCTCGAGCTGCAGGGCCTGCGCATACAGGTCGCTTGCCATCTCGAGGGTGCGCTTGGCGTGCGAGGTCATCTGCTGGGCGCTGTCGTCCTGCTCCTCCTTCTTGGCGTCCGAGAGCGCATCGAACCTGGTGGTAAGACTCGCCAGGGTCGCCTTGTGCTCGTTCACCAGCACGCGGGCCGCCTTCGAGGTCTCGCGTGCGAGGCCCTTGTCATTGCCCTTGGCGATGGGCTTCAGAAACTCAAGCGCGCACTTCTCCAGCCTGATCATGAACGCCAGCGCCTCGCGATGCTCCTGGTCGGGCTGGCTCACGTTCTTGACCCTGTCAATGGCCCCGCGCACGAAGAGCCTCAGCGAGATCGCCGAGTCAAAGCGCTTGCGGCGCCGGCCTTGCTGGCGCTCAAGGATGCGCGTCATGCGCGCGAGCTGGTCGACGCAGCGCCTGCCCGTGTCCCTGTCGATGGATCCCTCGTTCACGGCGTTGACCGTGTAGGTCATCTGTCGGTCGAGCACCTCCTTGCTCAGGCGCTTGACGTGCTGGTCTGACACCACGGGCCCGCGCAACTGCTCGAGCCTCGACTCGTAGGAGCGCAGCACCACCTGCATGGCCTGCGCGTTGGCCGCGGTGATGCGCGCGCCCATCTCACCCGCGACGCGCTGCAGGATCCTCGCACTGGCCTTGCGTGCGGCCTTCTCGCTCGTGACGTCCCTGGCCGGTGCCACCGCCGGCGTCACGAAGTTGGCCATGAGCAGGGTGAGCAGAATCGTGACCGACGCGATGCAGATGAGCGTGTTGCGGAACGGGAACTCCTCTCCCGACGCTATGGTGGCGGGGATGGTGAAGGCGATGGAGAGCGTCACGGCACCCTTGGGTCCGGCGAGCGTGGTGACCAGGGCGCTGCGGGCGATGGTGCGCCCCCCGTGCGTCCTGCGCCCCGATCCGTGACCCGCCTTCTTTGACTGCCTGTGCTGGGCCATCGCGTCCAGCACGAAGATCCAGAGAAAGCGCACCACGACGAGCAGCGCCACGATGGTGAGGGACGCGCCGATGACCAGCGAGTTGTTCATCTCGAAGTCGTTCCAGCCGGGCAGGATGGCCTGGGGCAGCTCCATGCCCAAAAGCACGAACACCACGCCGTTGGCCACGAACACGAGCACGTCCCAGACGCTGGAGGAGGCGAGCTCGAGCTTGGTGGTCATGGAGCTGATGGGCTTGGGGGCAAAGGTGGTGAGCAGGCCGGCGGCGACCACGGCGAGGATGCCGCTGACATGGATGCTCTCGGCCGCCATGAACACGAAGAACGGGGTGAACACCTCGAACACCACGTGGGTGGTGACGCTCTCGTAGCCGCGCATGCGGATGAAGCGCATGGCAAGCACGGCGACCCCTCCCAGCACCAGGCCCATGGCGATGCCGCCGAAGAAGCTCGCGACGAACGAGGCCGAGGCGTCGACGAGGGAGAAGGCGCCCGTGGTCGCGGCGGCGATCGCGAACTGGAACGACACCACGCCCGACGCGTCGTTGATGAGGGCCTCGCCCGACAGAAGCGTCTCCTGCCGCTTGCTGAGCTTGACCTCCTTGGAAAGCGAGCTCACGGCAACCGCGTCGGTGGGCCCGAGCGCCGCGCCTAGGGCGAAGGCGGCGGCGAGGGGTATGGACGGCTCTATCCAGTGCAGGACAAAGCCCACGGCAAGCACCGTCACCAGCACCAGGCCGATGGCAAGCGAGACGATGGCCCCCTTGTTGGTCCACATGGCGCGTTTGTCTGCGTTGCGCGACTCGTCAAACAGCAAAGGCGCGATGAGCAGCACCAGGAACAGCTCGGAATCCATGACAAAGCCGCTGCGCCCCGGGACGAAGAACGCCGCAACCACGCCGACGGCGATCTGGACCAGGGGAAGCGACACGCGCGGCAGCATCTGGTCGAGGACCGATGACGCGAGGATGGCGAGCAACAGCAGCATGACGAGTTCGAACAGCTCCATGGGTCCCCCTGGGCGTGGTAAGGCGGCGTGTGGTGGGTGTGCCCATAGTGTACCCCGCCACACGCCCGTGGATGGAGTGCGGCGGGGACTTTTAACGAGACCGAATCGTGCCTGAACCGACGCGCATGCCGGGCTCGTGCTACCGGTGCTTCTGGCCTGCGCGCGGCATGCGCTCCAGCATCACGACGTTCTCCACGTGATTGGTGTGGGGGAACATGTCGACCGGGCGGATGCGCTTCACGCGGTAGCCGAACTGCGCGAGCTGGGAGATGTCGCGACGCTGGGTGCGCGGCTCGCAGCTGATGTACACCACGCGCCGAGGCGCGAGCTTGGCGAGGTTGGCGATGAACGCCATGGTCGAACCGGCGCGCGGCGGGTCCATGAACACCACGTTGAGGTGCTCTCCGGCCCGCGCCATGCGGGCGAATACGCTGCCCGCGTCACCCACCACGAACTCGGCTCCAGCAAGGCCGTTCACCGCGGCGTTGGCGCGGGCGTCCTCCACCGCATCGGCGTTGCGCTCCACGCCCAGTAGCTTGGCGCCGCTGCGTACCGCCGCCGCGATGCCGATGGTGCCCGTGCCGCAGTACGCGTCGCCGATGCTGTCGGAGGAGGAGAGCTCGGCCATGTCGATGGCGAGGTCGTAGAGCCGCTCGGCTTGGATGGGGTTTGTCTGGTAGAACGACGAGGAGCTGATGCGGAACGTGCACCCACAGATGCGGTCCTCGATGTAGCCCGGGCCGTGCAGCACGCGCTCCTGCTTGCCCAGGATCACGCTCGTGCGCTCCTGGTTGGTGTTGAGCACGATGGTGGTGATCTCCGGGTGGGTGCTCAGCAGGCGCGAGACGAAGGTGTTGGAGCTGGGCAGGCGGGTGGCGTTGCACACCAAGGTGAGCATGACCTGGTCTGTGTGCAGTGCCGTGCGTACCAAGGCGTAGCGCATGATGCCGGTGCCCGTGCGCTCGTCATAGGGCCTGATGTTGAAGCGGGGGAGCATGTCGGCGACGGTGGCGATGATGGGACGTGCGCGCTCGTCCTCCACCAGGCACTCGCGGCAGGGCACGATGCGGTGCGTGCCGCGTTCGAAGATGCCCCAGCGCGCGGTGATGCGCCCGTCCTGGTCGGGCCTGCCGGGGGCCAGGGGCAGCTGCACCTTGTTGCGGAAGTACCGGGGGTCGTCCATGCCGATGATGGGCTCGACCTCCACGTCGATGTCGGCGAAGAGCTCCTCGACCGAGGCCTGCTTCATATCGAGCTGCATCTCATAGGGCATGGCGAGCCACTCGCAGCCGCCGCAGCGCTTGGCAACCGGGCAGTAGATGTCCGACCGCTCGGCTACGAGGTGACCATCTTCTCGTTCATCGTTGGGATTTGCTGAGATGCGGTCACTCGTCTGGTCGCTGCGTTGCGCAAGTGGCCGGCCGCCTACCGGGCGATCGCCCCGCCGCCGGGTGGTGCTCTCATTTCGATGGCCATATGCGGGCCTGCGTGATGGCTGCGCTGTGTTCACGTGCACTCCCTTATGGTTGGCGGTGGCCTGACGATGTCTGATCGAATATCTTATCACCCGCTGGCCGGGTTTTTGTTGCTCGGGCTCGTTGTCGCTTGGTGAACGCGACTCCCGTCGCGCTTGTGCCTGATCATGGGCTGATCACATGGTCGCAAACTGTCGATCTTAGCCTCTGCATGGTTGAACCCGACATCGGTAATCGCCACAATATGGCGAATAGCGCTATCGGTTTCCGCCATTCTCGTGTGCTCGTCGAGGGGGACCGACTTTTCACCGAATACAAGGGTGCCTATGCCGAGCAGTACGTATGCCAGCAGATCGTGGCGGGCGGCGCAGTGCCGTACTACTGGTCCGCAGATGGCAAGCAAAAGAAGGGCGAGGTCGATTTTTTGGTCGAAACGCCTGGAGGCCCCCTTCCCCTTGAGGTCAAGGCGGACGAGAACGTCGTCGGAAGTAGCCTCGCTTCGTTTGTGAGGGACTATGGACTCGAACGTGCCGTGCGCTTCTCGCTGCGGGGGCTGAAAGAGCAGGGATGGCTGGTGAACGTGCCACTCTATGCGGCAAATGCCTTCCCGGGCATTGTCGACGTCGCGCGGACCCCTCGCGGACGATAGGGTGTCGAAAGCCCATACACACGAGCGCCTGTCTGGTTGGCCTGGCTTTCCAGTGGGCCTGGCACGAACGTGCACGGCGAGATGCCATGCAATGGTCATGCATGCAATCTGGCTTTTCGGCGATGCGGGGCTGCCGTCTTGTCGGGCGGGGTACCCCAGGGGGTATACCTGATCCCATATTGATTTCTTTCGCATACCCAAAGACGTGCGGGGCTGCCGGTGACATGGCGGTCGCCTCGTGCATGACGAGCAAGGAAGGAAGGTGAATGGATGCTTGAGCTGAGGGACATCTACAAGGACTACCCGTCGGGCGATGACATCGTCCGCGCGCTCAAGGGCGTGTCTATCAAGTTCCGAGACTCGGAGTTCGTGTCCATTCTCGGCCAGTCTGGCTGCGGAAAGACAACGCTGCTGAACATCATCGGTGGCCTCGACCACTACACCACGGGCGACTTGGTCATCAACGGGCGCTCAACCAAGGGGTACAACGACAAGGACTGGGACACCTACCGCAACCACTCCATCGGCTTCGTCTTCCAGAGCTACAACCTCATCCCGCACCAGACCGTGCTGCGCAACGTTGAGCTGGCGCTCACCATCTCGGGTGTGGGCCGCCGAGAGCGCACCGAGCGTGCCGAGGAGGCGCTCATCGCGGTGGGCCTGGGCGACCAGATGCACAAGAAGCCCAACCAGCTCTCGGGCGGGCAGATGCAGCGCGTGGCCATCGCCCGCGCCCTGGTGAACAACCCCGACATCGTGCTGGCCGACGAGCCCACCGGCGCCCTTGACTCCGAGACAAGCGTGCAGGTCATGGAGATCCTCAAGCAGGTGTCGCAGACCCGCCTGGTCATCATGGTCACCCACAACCCCGAGCTGGCGATGCAGTACTCCACGCGCGTGGTGCGCCTGCTCGACGGACGCATCACCGAGGACTCCGACCCCTTTGAGCCCGCCCCACAGCTCGGTGGCGACTGGTCCCGCCGCCCGCAGAGCAAGCGCGAGCGCCGCCGCGCCATCAAGGAGGCCCGCAAGGCCAGCGGCAAGGGCAAGCGGCGCATGTCGTTTCTCACGGCGCTCAACCTGTCCATGCGCAACCTGCTTACCAAGAAGGGCCGCACCGTCCTCACGGCGTTCGCCGGCTCGATCGGCATCATTGGCATCGCGCTGATCCTGTCGCTGTCAAACGGCGCCCAGGGCTACATCAACAGCGTGGAGCAGGACACCCTGTCGAGCTACCCGGTGCAGCTGCAGAGCGAGAACGTCGACATGTCGGCGATGCTTGCGGCCATGGGCGCCATGACCGGCAGCGGGGGAGACGAGGTTGAGGGCACCCCCACCGAGATCACCACCGACAACGTCATGACCGGCATCATCGAGCGTCTGGGCAGCGGCAGCACCCATAACGACCTGGGCGCCTTCCGCGACTACATCGAGAACGGCGACGGACACGTCATCTACGACTACGCCAATGACGTGCGCTACGGCTACGACGTGATCCTGAACGTGTACAGCTCGGACACCTCGGACGGCGTGGTGCAGGTCAACCCCTCGACGCTCATGTCGACGATCGGGCTGTCAAGCATGTCCACGACCGCCTTGGCGGAAAACGACTCGGCCGCCGGCAGCCTGGTCTCCTCGATGTCCTCGATGAGCCCCATGATGAGCGAGGTCGACGCGTGGGACCAGCTGCTGAACAACCAGGAGGTCCTCGACTCGCAGTACGACGTCCTGGCCGGGCGCATGCCACAGAGCTACGACGAGGTGGTGCTCATCACCGACAAGGACGGCCACATCTCCGACTACCTGCTCTACACGCTGGGGCTCAAGGACCAGCAGGAGGTGGCCGACATGCTGCAGGACGTCGTCGACGGCGAGGACTTGAGCGTGCCCGATCCCGAGACGTACGCCTTCGACGACTTTCTGGGCATGACGTTCAAGCTGGTGCCGGCGTCGAGCCGCTATCAGCAGAACGCCGACGGCACCTGGACCGACATGAGCGAGGACGAGGCCTTCATGACCTCGGCGATCAGCGCGGCGGAGGACCTCACGGTGGTGGGCGTGATCTGTCCCAACGAGAATGCCTCCATCGAGGAGACCAACGGGGCGATCGGGTATCGCGCCGATCTGACTGAGCACCTCATCGAGCTCAACAACTCCAGCGCCATCGCCCAAGCGCAGCAGGCAGACCCCACGGTCGACGTGTTCACGGGCCTGCCGTTCGCTACCGGCGAGGAGACTGCCGCGCCCACCTACACCATGGATGACGTGTACGCCTACATGGCCACGCTCGACGCCGAGACGCAGGCTGCCATGCAGGCGCAGATCGACCAGGCCTACGCCGCCGGCATGACCGACGATCAGATCGTGGAGCAGTTCGCGGCCATGCTTCCCGTGCCGCAGGAGAGTGACGCCACCTACGAGGGCAACCTGGAGAAGATGGGCGTGGCCGACGTCAGCGAGCCCACCTCCATCGAGATCTACGCCAAGGACTTCGAGTCCAAGGAGCTCATCACCAACCTCATCGAGGACTACAACGCCCAGATGGAGGAGGACGGCGAGGAATCCAAGGTGCTGCAGTACACCGACTACGTTGGCCTGATGATGAGCTCGGTGCGCACGGTGATCGACGCCATCAGCTACATCCTCATCGCCTTCGTGGCCATCTCGCTGGTGGTGAGCTCGATCATGATCGGCATCATCACCTACATCAGCGTGCTCGAGCGCACCAAGGAGATCGGCATCCTGCGTGCCATCGGCGCGAGCAAGCGTGACGTGAGCCGCGTCTTCAACGCCGAGACGTTCGTGATCGGCCTACTCTCGGGCGTGCTGGGCATCGCGGTGACGCTGCTTTTGCTCATTCCGGCCAACCTGATCATCCATAACCTGACGGGCATCGCCAACATGGCGCAGCTGCCTTGGATAGGCGCGGGCATTCTCATCGTGATCAGCGTGCTGCTCACGCTGATCGGCGGCATCATCCCCTCGCGCATGGCGGCCAAGCGCGACCCGGTGACCGCTCTGAGGACGGAGTAGCGCCCGGCGCGCCCGACGCGCACCGCGAGCGCAGGAACAAAAAGGCCCCGGTCCACAACCTGCCATGAGGTGGACCGGGGCCTCTGTTAAAGGAAGGGCTCCTTCGGGCTTGGCGGGGCGGGCGCGGCGTTGGGCCTTGGGTGTGACGGTGGACCTGCGCCGCCGCCCCGATGGGGGACCTTGCCTACATCGCCGTGTAGCCGCCGTCGACGGGGAGCATGACGCCGCTGACGTAGGTCGAGGCCGGCGATGCCAGGAATACGGCGGCGGTGTCGAGCTCGCCTTCGTTGCCGTAGCGCTCCATGGGGATGGCGCCCTTTGCGTACTCCTTGAACCAGTCGGTCTCCAGGGTCTCCTTGGTGAGAGGCGTCCAGAAGTAGCCGGGGCAGATGGCGTTGACCGTGATGCCGTACTTGCCCCATTCGCATGCTAGCGCGCGGGTGAGGTTGACCACGCCGCCCTTGGCTGCGTGGTAGGGCGAGCTCGGGGCGATCTTGTTGCCTACGAGGCCGTACATCGAGGCGATGTTGATGATGCGGCCGTAGCCTGCGGGGATCATGGCGACCTTGGCCACCTCGCGCGCCATCTTGAACGTGCCGAACAGGTCGATGTTGAGCTCGTTGGCAAACTGGTCGTCGGTGATCTCCTCGGCGGGGGCAACCGCTCCGGTGCCGGCGTTGTTGATGAGGACGTCGATGCGGCCGAAGCGCTCCATGGTCTTGGCGACCGCCTCATGCACCATGTCGGTGTCGGTGACGTCGCAGCGCACGGCGAAGGTCTCCACGCCATGCTTCTCGGCGATCTCGGCGGCCACGGCGTCGATCTTCTCCTGGCGGCGAGCAAGCGCCACGATGCTGCAGCCCTCGCTTGCAAGGGCGTTGGCCATCTGGACGCCCAGTCCCGTGGAGCAGCCCGTGACGACTGCCACCCTGCCGGTCAGATCAAAGTACGAGGACATGTTGAACGCTCCTTTCGCATGAGGATGCTATGGACTTGCGAGCCCAGTTTGGCTGGCGCCCAAGGCACATGGACGCCGTTCGGTGCCGCATTCAATATACGGGTGTTTTGGGCGGCGTTGCCATGGAAAGGCGGGCGTAGCTGCCGTGTGGTTTGGGGGCGCCGGTGACAGGGGTGTGGTGTGTCTGTCCGGTGGTTGGCATTTCGACATGCGTGCCGGTGATCTGCGAGGTGAGGCCACAGTCCGTGGGGCGAAGCCAACGGTACGGCAAAGGCCCACATTCGCCATGTGTACCAGAAGCTGGGGATTCACTCGCGCGAGGAGCTGTACGAGATGGTGGGTACGGCGTAGCGAGCCTGGCGTATGGCGTTACTATTGGCCAGATTTGGGAATGAACGAAAAAGCGCGGTGGAGCAGGTTCTCGCGAGAAGGACGCACGTCAGATGTCGGACGCATTCGGGAGGGAGTCGCTTCGTGGCTATTGTTAATGACTCGCTTGCCAATCACATGCGATCTGTTGAGCTGAAGATAAATGTTTCGCCGGCAGTTCAAGCTGCGGTGAGCGATCTGTATGCCTCGTGGGGCATGGATGTGTCCGACGCCGTCAACATCTTCTTTGCCCAGTCTCTCATGGTTGGTGGGCTTCCCTTTTCGTTGAGAAAGCCTCCCGCGGTCCTTTCCGTGAACCGTGAGCTATCCGTGCCCATTGCTGCCCATACGGCAGATGGCGCACTTGTTCCATCTGACTGGTACGAAGAAGAGGATGACGTCTATGACGAGCTTGCCATGGCCCCAGTCATATGGGGTGTGGCTGGCTCGTTTCGCTTTTCCGGATATCCCTGGCGTATCGAAAGTTCGGTCTGTCGTCGTTGTTGAATTTGACGAGGGGAACGCCCTTGCCTTTGTGATAAAGGTGACGAGTCACGAGCCTCGGCCGGATTGTCCCGGCGAGCTTGCGATACTGGATTGGCGAGGCGCTGGTTTGGTCAAGCCCTCAACAATTCGATGCTCTCAGATGACCTGGCTTTCGATGGACGATATGCTACGCCCGTTGGGTTGCCTGCAGCATGTCGACAAGGCACGCCTTGTCGACATGCTTGATGCACTTGGCATTCTTGAGCGACAACTCTAATGCGGCCGTAGGCCTTGCTTGCGGTGGGAGTGGTTTAGCGAGATCGGGGCTTGCGTTGGTCGGGCGTCGTTATCGTTTGCGTCAGATCACAATCAGCCCCTGCTGGCGATGCATGCATGTCAGCAGGGGCTGTCGACGCGAAGGTGCGTATCATTCCGCGAGGTACCACCTTAACAGGCCGTACCGCGTTCCTCTATGCCTGTGCCAGCGCGTCCTCGACGGCGGCCTTGAGGCCGTCGCTCGCGAGCGTGGCGCCGGTGATGCCGTCGACGTTGGTGGAGCCGGCGGCGACGATGGCATCGGGAAGCGTGGACCAGACCTCCTCGGTGATATCCGCCGTCTCGCTCTGGGAGATGACCTCGATGGCGGTGGGCTTGCCGTCCACGACGGTCACCTTGGCGTAGACGGCGCCGTGGAGGCCTTCACCGACGCCGAGATACTCGTTTTCACCAAGATCGACCTGGACCTGGGCCTCGGAGGTGTCGAGATCATTGCCCAGGGGAGCGGGGGCCGACTCGACGGTTGCAAGCTCTACAGGCGCGGGCTCTTCCTTGACCGCCGCGGCATTGGCACCAGCGGTGCGACCGGTATACATGGTCTCGGCGATGTTGCCGCCACCGCTGTACACACCGGCCCAGAAGCTGCCCAGCTCGCCTGCGGAGTACAGGTGAGGGATGGGGTTGCCATGCGTGTCGAGTACCTCGCAGTTCGTGTTGCGCCTGGGGCCTCCCTGGCAGTTGACGAAGCAGGGCCACAGGCGCACGGCATAGAACTTGTCACCGGTCAGCGGAGCAAGGGCAACATCGGGCCTGCCGAATGGGTCACTCTTGGCCTCGGCCACGGCGTTGTACTCGTCTAGGGTGGTGGCGAGGGTCTCGGGATCAAGCTCAATGGCCTCGGCAAGTTCCTTGATGCTGGCGGCTTCGATGACCTCTTCGTCATCAACATAGCTGATCACACCGCTACCATTACGGGCGGTGTCGTCCATGATCGCCCACATCGTGTCAGGCAGATTCTGGCTGATCCAGGTGCCACCGACGTTGATGTGACCGTGCTTGTGCCAGTCGGATTCCTTCATGAAGCGCTTTGCGTTGCCGCCGACATAGAAGCAGCTGGGTTCGGTGGTGATGCGCTGGGTCATGATGCCGCCGAAGATGCCGCGCCGAACGTCATGGTAGCGGGGCGTGGGCCAAGGGCCGGACAGTGCGTCCATGTGCCACAGATCAGCACCGACCTCAATGGCCATCTTAATGCCGTCGCCGGTGTTGTAGAGGGTGCCGAGCGGCAGGCCGCAAGAAATCTGGGCGTAGTTCTCGAGCATCTCCTCGCTTGCTTCGTAGGAACCACAGGTCAGAACGACGCCGTTCAGAGCACGGACGTTTACGTCGGCACCATTGCGAGAAATCGTTACGCCCAGAATCGTCTTAGTAAAGGGATCCTGAATGAGCTTGGTGGCAGGAGACTCGTACCAGACGTCGATGGCATCTTTCATGTCAACGACGTTCTTGCGCATGAGCTTCCAGTACTTCTTTTCGCCACTGTCAGGCGCATTGACTTGGTAGGCGATCATGCGACCGTTGTTGGGCTCGCCGTTGGGCCAGGTTCCAAACTCGCCAGAGAGTGTGAGCTTGCCGTCAACCTCGCTGGTCCAGGTCTCGAGCTCTCTGAAATCGGGCCATGCCACTTGAGCATCTCCCTGGCCGCCCTCTTTCTGGGGCGCAAGACCGAAGGTCTCGGCGCCATGATTGAGAATCCACTCGATGTTGTCGTATGCACCCTGCGCCATGTATTCGATAATCTCATCGGTCGCCGTATCGAAGCCTTCGGCAAAGGCCTTCATACAGGCGATGCCATCCTCGACGCTGGCGGGCGTATAGGCGTACTGCTCGCAGTAGCGGGTGTTTCCGCCCTCGTCACCATAGGGGGCTTTTTCAGTGATAAGGACCTTCGCACCATTCTCAGCAGCGGTGATGGCCGTGACTGAGCCGGCGCCGCCCCACCCGATGACGACGACATCGTACTCGGTGTCCCACTTGATGGTGTCGACGTAGCTTACGCTGACTGTCGCCCCCGCCTCCTCGGCACGAGCGCTAGCGCGGCGAGTAAGGCCCAGGCCTAGCGTGCTCCCGGCGGCGATCATCCCTGCCGTTCCAAGAAGCGAACGGCGGGAAATGGTGGCGGTGTTCTCGTGAATGCTCATAAGACAAACCCTTTCTTTGAGGGTCGGAAGGCGGCGCTGCGCTAGCGTATGCGGTTGGCGCACCCTCTGCACCGCGCTATGCCGCCACCCGACGTCCTGCCTGACGATTCCCATCATGCGATTTTGTCCCTAGGTGCGTCATCGGGCGAAAAGGGTTTGTTTTTAGGCGCTTGCGGGGATAGGCCAAAAAGGTTATATGCGGGTTATGGTACAGGCCTTCCTCGATTGTGGTGTACAGTGCTCGTTAACATGGCTTGACGAGTCTGCTTTGGGTTGGGGATGCAATGGGGCTTGGCTTAAAACGATCGACAGTTGCCTGTTTTGGGGCGGGCGTGTATTGGGGCCTAAGCTTGAGAAGCCTCTCTGCCTGGTATCGCGTGGAGTTTGAGAGCGCTTCCCAGTGGCAGGGTTTTGACAGCCCCGTCGTTGTCCTGATATCGGTTCTGACCCAGCTGACAATTGTTCTAACGAACATACTGGCTACGGTGTTTTCTCCTCGTTTCCGAACTATGAGGTACGTGCGTGTTTTTGCGGCAATTGGATTGACGGCGAATTTGGTAATGGCATTTTTGCACGTCCTGCTGATCTGGCTTGGGCTGGGCGATTTACGTTGGGTGACAATGTCCTCGATGATTATACGTGGCATCGGCATGGCTGGTTGCATGTTGTTGTGGGGACAGTACTTTGCATTCCTTGAAAAACGTCAAGCGGGACGTTCAGTCATGTTCGTGTCTGCCATCGGCATGATGTCATATTTCGCGAGCCTCATGGTGCTACCTGATGTCGGCGTGGTTTTTGACTCGCTGGGTTTTGCGTTTTCGCTTGTTTGTGCGCTTGTCGTTGGACCGGAAGAGAAGAAGATTCCACGTGACTTTAATCGTCAGGCGTTGCCGAGTATAGTCGCATTCTATCTGTCACGTGCTGGTATCGGTCTCTGTCTTGGTTTTTCGAGCATTCTTTTGTTGACGAATTCCTCAGCAAGCATTTCCTTTCCCCTTGTTGCTGCGGGGACCGTGCTTAGCGCTGGTGCTATTGCATGGCTGTATCGCTCCAAAGGAGACTCACTTCGCGGAATGCCAATGCTTCCTCTCGTGGCAATGGGCTTGTTGCTGCTGCCTTGCTCGTTTCAGGCGGGCACGGTGGCATTTGGTGAGATCGCAACTGTGCTTACTTGGTTTTGTTGGATAGCGCTTTCGTCATTCCAGCTTTCGGAGCTGAAGGAGCGCTTCGGAATGAGCGAGGCTGCACTTTCGTTCTCCGAAAAGTCTGTTGTCATGGGTTTCTGGCTAGTCGGAGATCTATCCGCGCGAGGTGCAGCAGGCGCGATCGAGGTGTCGAACGCTGTTGTTTTTAACTCCTACTTTGCCATTGCAATGGTGTACGGGGCTGTCTTCATTTCCACGGCCAGGATTTGGGGACTCGTCTATTCTCGCAAGCAACGAGAAATTATCGAGGAGCTTTCGCGTCCGGAATGGGAACGGCGGCAGCTGCTCCTCGATGGCATTTCCCAGAGGCATGGGTTGAGTGCTCGCGAGCGGGAGGTCCTCGAATTGCTTGCCGACGGACATACGCGCAAGTATATACAGGATGCCTTGGGCATTTCTGACGGGACGGCAAAGGCGCACGTGGCTCATGTCTATCAAAAACTCGACATCCACAAGAAGGAGGAGCTTCTCGCACTTGTTGAGCGCGAGAAGGCGCAGGTGTAGCTGAAAGTGTCTGCGTGGCCATTAATGCTGGTTTGCCGATTATCTTCTTCATGAAAATACAAGAAGATACAGTCTGCACTATCCAGATCTGCACATCATGATTACCCGCCACGTGACCTTTCCGAGTACAATACCCTGCCAGAAAGCAGACGCCGCGCCGTGGCGTGCCGCGCATGAGGTGCCTTTACGCACGGAGTGCATCATTTCGGACATTTCTCGGCCAAAAACGCCGTCATTTTGTCCGAAATGATGCACTCTGCAGCCTTGAGGCCCGGCGGCACGCACCTCCGGCGTAGCGTCTGCTGCCTGCCCCGCTCCTATCACCTATCGAAAGGGTGTGCTCATGGACCAAGCAATTGCCCAGCGTGTTGACGAGTGGCGTTCCGGCTGCGCCGACCCCACGCTTGCCGCCGAGCTGGCCGAACTCGAGGCCAAGGCTACCTTCGGTGACGAGTCGGGCCTTGTCGACGCGTTCTTCCAGGACCTTGCCTTTGGCACCGCCGGCCTGCGCGGCGTGCTGGGCGTGGGCTCCAACCGCATGAATGTCTACACGGTGGCACAGGCCACGCAGGGCCTGGCCGACTACCTCAACGCCCACTACGAACACCCAACCGTTGCCATCGCCCGCGACAGCCGCAATAACGGCGAGCTGTTCGTGAAGGTGGCGGCGGGGGTCCTTGCCGCCAACGGCATCACCTCGATGCTCTACCAGCGCATAGAGCCCGTTCCCGCGCTGAGCTTTGCCGTGCGCTACCTGGGCTGCTCCGCCGGCATCTGCATGACGGCGAGCCACAACCCGGCCGAGTACAACGGCTACAAGGTGTATGGCGCCGACGGCTGCCAGATCGCCTCGCAGGCGGCGGCCGATATCCAGGCTGCCATCAACAACACGCCTGTTTTTGGCGGCGCCAGGCAGATGGGCTTCGAGGAGGCCGAGTCGGCCGGCCTGGCCTGCTGGATCGACGACGAGGTGCTCGACGCCTTCGTCGACGCCGTGCTCGCACAGTCGATTCCAGGCGCCATCGACCCCGACGGTGACTTCAAGGTGGTGTACACCCCCCTCAACGGCACGGGGATCGAGCTGATGCGCCGCGTGCTCGACCGCATTGGCGTACGCAACGTCTCGGTGCCCCCCGAGCAGGCCGAGCCCAACGGCGACTTCCCCACCTGCCCCTATCCCAACCCCGAGAATCGCGCCGCCCTGGTCAAGGGCCTGGAGATGTGCGAGCGGGTGCGTCCCGACCTGCTTCTGGCAACCGATCCCGACGCCGACCGCGTGGGCATTGCCGTGCCGCACGAAGGCGAGTACGTGCTGCTGACCGGCAACGAGGTGGGCACGCTTCTGCTCGACTGGCTGTGCCGCACCAAGGCCGAGGCGGGCGAGGACCTCATGAGCAAGGTCGCCGTGAGCACCATCGTCTCGAGCACCATGCCCGACGAGCTGGCGCGTCACTACGGTTTCGAGATGCGCCGCGTGCTCACCGGCTTCAAGTACATCGGCGACCAGATCGACCTCATCGAGAAGACCGGGCGGCCCGAGGACTTCCTCTTTGGCTTCGAGGAGAGCTATGGGTATCTTGCCGGCACGCACGTGCGCGACAAGGACGGTATCGTGGCGGGCATGCTCATCTGCGAGATGGCCGCCTGGTATGCCGCGCGCGGCAAGGATCTGTACCAGGCCATGGACGAGCTATACCAGCAGCATGGCTACCATCTCAACGGCGTCATCAACGTCCAGTTCCCCGGCGCAGAGGGCTCAGCTAAGATGAAGCAGATCATGGCCGACCTGCGCGCCGAGCATCCCGTGCAGGTCGCTGGCCTGGCGGTTGAGGGGGTGACCGACTACGCCCAGGGCGTGCAGATGCCCGTGGTCTACGGCGCGTGTGCGGTGTGCGGCAGCTGCGACGGCGGCAACAACGGCGCCGAACCCCAGACCCTGCCGAGCGCCAACGTGATCGAGTTTCGTCTGGCCGGCGGTAACAAGCTTATGGTGCGCCCCAGCGGCACCGAGCCCAAGATCAAGGCGTACCTGTTCTCCAGCGCCCCGACCCGTGCGGAGGCGGAGGAGTTACGCGACAAGCTTGCGCAGGCGGCTAAGGAGCTGCTACAATAAATAGGTTCTTTCACCGGTTTGCCGTTGCTGATAAGAGTAACGTGCAGAACGCGAGAACTGCCCTCGTAGCTCAGGGGATAGAGCACAGGTTTCCTAAACCTGGTGCCGTAGGTTCGAATCCTACCGGGGGCACCACGCAAAAGTGCAGGCCAGGGGTCGAAAAGCCCCTGGCCTTTTTCTTAAAGACTTTAGTCTGGCGCGCGCGTAGCCGCGCCGAGAAAACCACCCGCTACGCGGGTGGACGACGACCTGCTTTGAAAGCCCGCCCTCCCCCTAGAATGGCAGTTGCTCAGGCCGCCATAACCCCAGGGGAGGGTGGCTGCCAGACTATGGCACGGAAGGCGCATGGCCTGTCGCACACGAAGTGGATGTGCGAATACCACATCGTGTCCACCCCGAAGCGCGGGCAGAAGGTCATCCACAGCCAGGCCGGGAGGGATGTCGGGGAGATGCCGCGCAAGCCGTGCGAGCGCGAGGGGGTCGAGACAATGGAGGGGCGCCCGATGCCCGACCACGTCCACATGCTGGTGGCGACGCCCCCCAAGACCGGCGTGCCGGGCTTTATGGGGTACCTGAAGGGCAAGGGCGCGCTCATGCTGTTCGACAGGCACGCGAACATGAGGTACAAGTTCGGCAACAGGAAGTTCTGGGCGGAGGGCCACTGCGTCTCCACGGCCGGGCCCGACGAGGCGGCCGTCGCCAAGTGCATACGCGAGCGGGAGGCGGCCGACATAGCCCTCGACAGGCCGGGCGTCAAGGAGTACGAGGACCCGTTCGGGAGGTAGCCCGCCGCGGCCGCTTTGTGCGGCCCGCCACGGGTCAAGGGCGGTGCGGCCTGAGCTGGGCGAGGGCCGGCGTCTTTAGGCGCCGGCCGGCACCCCAAGGGTTACACCCTGAGAGCAAGCCACCCCTTAGAGGGGTGGTTCTGATTTGAGATCCATGTCTATTCGTTGGATCGTGTGTCTGGGGAGAATGTAGGTTGCATACACTCAAGAACGTAGTCTGCAAAGCGTCTAATTTCCTCGCCAGCTGCAGAATGAAGCACAAGATATGGATTCAGATCCATTTGGAGTGGGATATTACAAACTGGGAGTACGCAAGAATGTTCGTCCACGTAACGGTGGAGAAGTGAGGGGATGGTCATGACGCATCCCTGGTCGTGCTTAATGAGAAGCTTTATGAGACCGCGGTCTTCGCCGACCATTTTGCGGCGGATGCCGAAACTATCTAGCAGTTTCTGGTACGGCGCAAGTCTCCCCTCTGTTTCAAGCAGCGTAATGCCATGCAAGTCATTGGAAAAATCAACTATTCCCTTTTGGGCGAGTGGATTATCGCGGTTAACAACGAGTTGCTGCTGGATTTTACCGATCAGTATTTTTTCCAAGTAGTCTAATGAAGGGGGACAGGCTGTTATGGCAAGGTCAATTGTTCTTTGTTCAATTGCTTTCAAGAAATCTGGATAGTCTCTATTGACGACTTCCACGGGTAGGCCTTCTGGCTCTTGTCCATAACAATATATGTGGTCGAGGGTGTCTGGATCGATGGTGCCTCCCGTGATACCCAGTCGAATTGCAGTTCGACGAGTACGATATTTCGTTGCTTCGATGTCCTTGATGCAGGAGTCGTAAAGGGTGCCAAAGGCTTTGGAAAATCTATATAGGACTTCGCCTGCAGTTGTTGGGATGACCCCGGATTTGCTTCGAACCAAGAGCTCGGTGCCGAATTCCTTTTCGAGTTCGCGAATGCTTGTTGACAGACTTGGCCTCGATATAAACAGTTTGGCTGCGGCTTTGCTTATGTTCTGCTCTTCGCAGACGACCCTGAAATAGACCAGCTGGTTTAGATTCACGTGTCCTCCTCTGGGCATCTGTTAGGAATCACCTAACAGTATAGTATAATTTGGATACTTTTCTGAAAATGATCCAATGTTTAATATGATGAATGGAGAGTTGCAACTCCCGACCTTAACTGGCAACTGGATGGGGGAGGTTGGGAATGAGTAAGTCACTGCCGCGTAGAGAGTTTTTGCAGGGAACGACGATGGGCCTTGTGGGCACATCTCTGCTGGGAGGCACTGCTCGTGCTGTAGCAGATGAGGCTGCGAGTGCGACTCCTGACCAGGTTGATGCTGCTCCGGACTACGAGATCTATAATACGGAGCTCTTGATTATCGGAACGGGCAGTGGGGCAACATGGGCCGCACAGCGCGCGCTCGAACGCGGCAAGCAGGTCCTCATGGTGGAAAAGGGCCCATTCCGTCATGCTGGCGCATCGGGTATGAGCTGGGATGCTTGGATGCTCTGGTGGGATTATGCGGGGATACGCAACGATGGCTGGATGCTGATTGATGAGCAAATTCCCCTTGCAGCATGGACGTACCTCGGGGGTAATGACTTCAACCCATGGGTTTCCTCGATAAATCATGGTCAAACGCTGCCGTGGCGAGATGAGAATGGCTTTCCCAAGCCAGAGTCCGATGCTCTTCCTTGGAGTGTCTGCTCGGCATTCTATCGCCGTGAGATGGACGCGCTGCTAGCCATGGGCCATGCCGAAGTCATGGACCAGACCATGATCACTGATCTGCTTATCAACGACGGACGCTGCCTGGGGGCCGTTGGCATATATCTGCCAACCGGCAAGATGCGTGTCATACGCGCCGACGCAACAATAATGGCCGCGGGCGGCGGAACTCAATTTCATGGTTGGCTCACGATCGGGTACCGTGGCATCAATTCAACCGATAACACTGGCGATCTCGATATGGCGGCATTCCGTAAGGGATTTACCATAGGCGAGGCAGAATTTGCTCAATATGACTTTAATTCGATAGTCTACGAGGATATTGCACATACGTTTGGCTGTGGAATTGGAGCCGACGCTGGCGAGCTCGAGATTCTCTATGACGCGAACTACGAGCGCATCTTTGCCGATGACGAAGAGGTAAACGGTAACCTTGGCATGAGTCAGAGAATTGGACGTCTGGTGTTTGAGGAAGGCAAGGGAACGCCGCACGATGGCGTTTATGTCCACTACAACGAGGATTCGTTCAATAGCGTGCGCTATCCTATTATGCGCAACGTCGCGTTTTTCCAGGAACATGGGTATGACCCGATAGGTAAGTATACTGAAGTGGCTGCCGAAATGTACGAGCATGGTGGCTCGCCTGTTGTTGATGTTAACATGATGACGGAGTGCGAGGGATTATTCAACGAGCGTGGAGCGGGTGCCTGCGGAGAAAACGGAGGCCCACACTGCATGCACAATCGCTTGTATGGGAGCTATACGGGTGAATGTGCTTCGAACTACCTAGACACGGCGGCTCCTGTCTCACTCGAGGATATTGACTGGGCAAGCGTGCTCGCAGAGTACAACCGCCTGCATGAAATTCGTACGCGTGTTGTTGAGAATGGACTGCGACCCCATGAAATCCGCCGCAAGATACAGGCGGCAGGGTATCGTGGCTTTACCATTTATCGTTCGACCGAAATGATGGAAGAAGCTATTGCTGAGCTCGAGCGCATTCGCAAGGAGGATATGCCGCGGCAGGTTCTTGCGGATAGTTCCACAACGTTCAATGTCGAGTGGAAGACGGCAATCGAGAACTATAACCTTCTTGATTGCGCGGAGGTGAGCATCAAGGCCTCCCTATTGCGTGAGGAGACTCGCGGGGCTTATCTGAGGCCGGAATTCCCTGAGCGCGACGACGAAAACTGGAATTGCATGCTTGCCTGTCATCTCGAGGGTGACGAGATGGTCTTCGAAAAACGCCCGTATCCGCCGTTGGTGACACAGTAGGCTGGCATTTTGGCTACAAGACAGGTGTGTTGTGGGAGACAGGAGTGAAAATGCTTCTAACCGTATATAAGTTTGATCCCGCTGTTGATGTCGAGCCCTATTATGTGCAAGGCGAAGTTCCTTTCCAGGAACATATGACCGGTCTCCATGCGTTGATGTATTTTGATGAGAATGTCGAGCACGTAAACTATGATCATAGTTGTCGCGCTCGTGCGTGTGGTCGTTGCGCCATGATGCTCAACGGGGAGCCAACTCTCATGTGCACGCACTTTCTTGAAGACAAGGACTATACCATCGAACCGTTGAGGGGTTTTCGAGTCATTCGAGACCTCATTGTTGACAAGAGCCCGCTTGATGCACAGCTTACGGGAGTTTACAATCGTGTTCGCGTCGAACCATTCGATGCTCAGACTATTGCCGTCGATATGTCGGATTATGACAACGACACCATGATGTTGCTCTATGGCTTGGAGTATTGCTGCCGCTGCGGAGTGTGCGATGCGGCCTGCCCGGTACTTGCGGAGATGCCCGAAGAATATGCTGGCCCTGCAACAATGCTCGCTTTGGCGTATCGTCACCTTGATCCTCTTGATTCGGGCGATCGGGTTATGGAGGCAGTAGGCAAGGGGCTCTATCATTGTATTCAGTGTGGAAAATGCGATGAAGTTTGCGCCAGTAGTGACATCAGGCATCTTGATGCTTGGAAGATCCTACGAGCTGCGGCGGAGGAACGCGGCTTGAGGCCGAGCTATGCGGAGTGACGTTTCGACTTAGCCGGAAAACGGGGAGGGGCCGCGGAAGGGGTCGCAGGAGTCTGCTCTCGACCCTTCCCCCTGGTAATTTTGGTTTGGTGCGTGTAAGCATCGAGAGGCCGTTGGTTTGTCAGATGGATGTGTCATCTGGTCTTACGGCTTGTTCTCCATCCAGAATGCCAGTTGTCTGGTCTGCCGCATCGGGAGAAGAGCGCCTTACAAATTGCGTCACGAAAGACACCTGGCCCATCACATACGGTGGGACGTACAGATGCCACATCGCATACGTCCCAAAGTAGGGTCACTAGGCAAAGCGGAATCGCTGGGTCATCTACAGCCTGATCAGTTGACATGTGGTAGCGCGGCCGCTCGGTTGCGGCCCAGAAGATAGGCAGCGGGAGCGGTGCTTGTCGCGTTGGTTACCTCGTGGAGAGCGCCCGCTGCCCGGGTGTACAGACTTATATCGGTGTCAACACTGATGTCAAGGTTGAGGGCTTTGTGGCCGACGGCGGCGGTGTTGTGTGCGGTATCACAGGCCTGCACATCTCCAATATTGAGCCCATCAGCGCTGCCATCAAGCTGATGGTCACGACAATCGGCGGGTATGCCTCCTGCAATTGGGTTCGCCATGCAAGGCGCCGCGGCTACCCAGGAGTAGACCGACAGAGAGGCATGGCTCACCGCAAACTTCGTTGACATCACCGAGGACCATCTCGATGAAATCGCCAATTTTGAGCGCGTTGCTCTTGAGCGCGAGATGGGGCCTGTTCAAAAGGGGACTACAGCACTATCCTTACTCTGGCCAGAAAGGCCAACCCGGCCTGCCGTGATATCGTACGTGTCGCGCGGTGCCAGGCGCGTTTGGATATCGACGTTTTGCTTACCAGAAGAAGGGGAGCCATGAAAACCATCGCATCTCGTCCCATCGCCGCTTTCGTCGCCTCGGTTGCGCTTGCCGGAACCTGTCTGGCCGCACCTGGCCTGGCCCTGGCCGACGAGCCTGCCGCGGCGCCGCTGCCGTCCGCCTCGGCTTCTGCCGACCAAACCGCAGGTGTCACTTGCACTTGCGCTGGTGTCCAGATCACCGTCCCCGAGGACTTCGACGTCGTCGAGCTCGGCAGCATGCTGCTTGCTAGTAACGCTGACGGGACCATCGTCGCGACCATAGTCCCCTCGGGCGCCGAGGATGCCGTGCCGGCCGCGCCGGAGGAGTGGGGTGCGTACTTCCTCCCCATTGTCGAGTCTACCGCCGAGGACATGGGTGGCGAGTATGCGGACGGCGGCGTGTACACGCTGGCCGACGGAACCAAGTCGTATGTCTACTCGATTGCCTACGAACAGGACGGCATCCAGGCCATTCTTGTCCAGTGCTTCATCCCCATGGCCGATGGTTCGTTCGTCATGGTTCAGATTGCCTGCGATTCTAGCGATGCCGCCCTCGTGGAGCTTGCCGATGACATTTCTGAGACCATCGTCCTGGCGAGCGACGATACCGTCCCGTCAAGCGACGACACCTCGACGGCCGCCTCTGCTGCTGGTGACATCCAGGTGGTGCAGGCTGGCGGCATCGAGTTCGACCTGCCCGCGGGCTATGTTCCCGACGCCAGCTCGACCGAGGCGGAGCCTGCCTGGACGAGCGCTGATGGGACGGTCTACGTGAGCCTGATGCCCGGCCTGCTTGACGAGTATTCGACCGTGGGCGACGAGGCTTTGGATCTGCTCGCGACGATGGTTGTCAGCGGGCTCGGCGGCTCTGCCGAGAGCTCGACCGTGCTTTCTGGTGACGTCGACGTCCACGCGTACGTGTTCACCTTCTCGATGGAGGGCGAGGCGGTCGCCGGCATCCTGGGCATGGTGGTTCTCCCCGACGACACGGTGACGGGTGTGCTGGCCTTGACCCCCATGGAGAACGCTCCCGAAAATGACGCCGAGGTGACCGCTCTGTTCGAGAGCATCCGCCTGGCGTAGCCGATCAAGAGCCCAACTCGCTCGCGGGACGTCCTTGATGGGGGCGTCTAGGCCGGACACTGCGTTGGACTGACGTGCGATTGGCGACGAGAGCACGGCTGTAAGCTTACGGAGCACGGGGCCGTTCGGGATTATCCGGGCGGTCCCTTCTCATTGCAGGGTGAGCCTACGCATCCTGATCGGGTGGCACGCGGGACGTTGGGCCCTTTGGCCGGAAGACCCTGGTTGAGCGCCGCGCCTGGCGCTATTCTTATGCTGGTCTTATAAAAAGAATCGGATGGGGCCGAGGCAACACGGGGGCTGACGCATGAAGGCAACGCGGGCGCTGCGCATGATGGTAAAGAACAGTGGGCTGACCGCCATCGAGATCTCTCGCAGGATCGGTCGCACGGACAACTACCTGTCTTCTCTGCTGAACAGGGGCAGCGTTCCCTCGGTGGAGACGTTTGCCAGCATAGCCGAGGCATGCGGCTGCAGGCTCTGCCTTGTCATGCCCGAGCAGACGGTTCAGTTGGACGGCTGGGAGGTCGAGCTTACGACCGATGTCATGATTGACGGGGAGAAGCCGGGGCGCCAGATGGGCCGAGGGTAGCGGCCGACTGCTTCTCCAATGCGCCTACTATGGCGATGGGGCCACCGGCGAGGGGGCTTGATGACGCCTCTCATATATTGTTGATGTCAGACTCTTGACAGGCATTCTAAAGAGGAATATAAACTCATCAATACATGAGTCTTAGCAATATCCAACAAGCGGCATGGCTCTCAGGCTTGGGCTCTGTCTGCCTTGTTGGGCGAGGTGAAGTCTGCGTTGTTCTGGCTGGCGGGCACTCGACATGAAAGGATGGGCGGTCGTGGGGAGGAAACTGGCGTCGGTTCAATACGTGCACGATGTGTGGCCAATCGAGGGTGCGGACTCCATTGAAGCCATAGGCGTCCTAGGCTGGACGTGCGTTGCAAAGAAAGGCGAGTTTGCGGTGGGGGACAGCTGCGTCTATTTCGAGATAGACTCGTTTCTCCCAATTGACGATCATTTCGAGTTCCTCCGCGCAAGCAGCTATAAGAATAGCGAGCTGTTGGGCGAGGGTTTTCGCCTCAAGACCCAGAAGTTCCGCGGGCAGATCTCCCAAGGGCTGGCGCTGCCCTTGAGTATTCTCCCAGAGGGGAATTATGTGCTTGGCCAGGACGTGACCGAGCTTTTGGGCGTTCGCAAGTGGGAGATAGCTGAGTTCGCGAGCAGCAACGGAACGATCATCGGGGGCCTTCCGGTGGGCCTGCCAAAGACGGAGGAATCGCGTGTGCAGGCAGAGCCCGGTTTGATCGACGAGTTTGTCGGCGTGCCCTATTACATCACAACCAAAATGGATGGCACAAGCGTCAGCATGTTTCTAATTGACGGACGCTTTGGGGTGTGCGGTCATAATTACGAGTACGCCGATGACGGCAGGTGCTCATTTTGGGATTATGCGCGAAAGCATGACATAGAGAGCAAGATGCGCGATCTTGGCATTGGCGATGTCGTTGTGCAGGGCGAGTTCTGTGCCGCCGGCATTCAAAAGAACCCGCTGAAGCTTACCAGGCCCGAATGGTATATATTCACCGTCTATGACCCACTTACTCGCAAGCATTTCTCCCTGGACAGAATGACAAGACTTTGCGACAGACTTTGCCTGCAGGTTGTTCCCGTTGAAGAGCGGGGTGACGACCTGCCCTACAAGGACATAACGGCGCTGCTCGAGAGGGCTCGTGGTAACTACCCAAGCGGAACGACGAAGGAGGGGATCGTGATCAGGCCGCTTGTTCCTGTGTACTCAAAGACGCTGGGCGGGCCTTTGTCTATGAAAGTGATCAATAACGACTATCTGCTCAAGAAGGCAAAGCGCGAATAGGTACGTCCAGGTCGAGAAGGCTGCGCATAAGCTCGGCAAACTCGGCTCGAGTTTATGCGCAGCTCAATTGGCGTGCGGTTGTCGTACATTAGATGGCCGAGATGCGGCATCAAAGGGCCAGTGGCAGTTGGCCCAGGATTGCCGCGCCTATGTTGATGCGGGCTTTGACGCCCATCATACTTTGCTTGTGTGGCTGTCCCTGTGTCCTCGGTCCTCTGCTCATATACATAAGGTGCTGAGCTTTGTATTAGCAGCATAGAGCAAAATGCTAATACATAGCTTAGTAGTAATGTATGGCGGCAGGAAATACTGTGAGTGGCATGAAGACTGACGTGCCACATGACTACTCGCGCTTTCTCAGCCAGCTGGGACTGAGGATCCAGCAGCTGCGCAAATCAAGAAAGATATCCCAAGAGCAGCTTGGCGAGCTCATAGGCGTGAGCCGCGTCTATGTCGGCTACATCGAGCAGTCAAGGGAGATCCCGAACCTTGAGCTGCTCTATAACATCGCAGCGGTGCTTGGTGTCGGACTGGATGAGTTGTTCGTCGGCATCGAGATTGGTGCTCCAACGAGAAGCAGAAACGCATGACCACCGTGGTTTTTGAAGGCCGACATCTGACGTGCCTCGGCAGCGTGATAAATGCTAACTGACAGTTAGTAGTAAGTTCGCCTATGGGAACATAGGGTGTCCGGCATGGAAACTAGGACGCCCGATGACTACATGCGCTTTGTTGAGGACCTTGGCGCAAATATCAGTCGCCTTCGCAGGGAGAAGGGCTTATCCCAAGAGGAGCTTTGCGAGCTCATTGGCATAAGCAGGGTTCACATGGGCTATATCGAGCAGGCGAGAAGGACGCCGAGCCTCGAGATTCTCTACGACATCGCTCGAGCGCTTGGCGTAGGCGTGGGAGAGCTCTTTCCTGCACGCTAATCGACCTGATTTGTGTTTGCGACCTAGTGACGTGCTTATGCGGGGTGCCTGTCAACCTCGGATACTCGCGGTCGAGGTCGAGGAGGTTGCGCGTAAGCTTGGACCGGGCCGCTCGGAGTTCATGCGGGGCGCTATTGACGATCGGCTTGCCGCAGGTAGGGTAAATCCGGTAACGGTGCATGCTCATTTTGCTGTCAATCTGGACAAATCTCGACACACGGCAAAGCGATGTCGAGATTTGTCCAGATTAAACGCTATTGGAATTGGCGCAGGCGAGCCACTCTGACGTGAGTGTAAGATCATCGGTTCGCCTGCGCCTTTGGTGTCTGATCGCTGCAAGGTCAATTCAAGAGTTCGTTAGCAAGTGGGTGGGATTGATCCCCCAAGCTGGCTTTCTTTATACAGACGATCGACTTCTAGTCCGCCGCGATTCCGTCGGCGCCCATGTCTCCGGTTTCGTCAGCTGTCTGGATGGTAGTCGCCTCAGGCATAACAGACTCGATAACGATACCTTCGTTTTCGATATAGGTGGCTGCATTATTGGCCGCTGCACGTCCGCTCCAGAAGGCGAAGGCGCTTGCCCAACCGGAATCAAGATGGTTGTAATCGCAGCCATAGCATCCGCCTGCGTCGTTGCCGATGACGTAAAGTCCAGGAATAGTCATCATTTCGGCGTTAACGGCCTCTAGCTTTTCGGTGACCTTGACACCACCGGTGGTATTGAGAATGCCGCAGATCATCTTGCACATATAAAACGGAGGCGTCTGCACCTTATGCATGTTGTTGACATCCTTATGGAACCACCAGTCGACGCCTTCGTCCACAGCGGCGTTGTACTCTTTAACCGTTGCGACCAGTTTTGCAGCATCAATTCCTGCGGCCTCCGCCAAGCCTTCGATGGTGTCAGCACGAATGATATTGCCTGATTCCACGGCAGCATCGAGAGCGGCCGAAAGACCCTCAATAGGATCGTTATGGGAGGGCGTATAGACGGTTGTCTTGATGGTGGGGTTGTTTTCCATCATCTCAACCATGTCGGAGTCGAAGAGTGAATAGTACATACCATCAGGCTGGTAGATGATCTTGTAATTCGATTCATTGGAGAACCGATCGGCGAGCTTGTTGACATAGAGATAGGGTTCACGTGCTGCACGATGTACAGGGCTGTCAATGACCTCTCCCTCTACCTGTTCGATAGTGCAGTCGTAGAAACGGATACCTTCCTCTGCGGCCCCTGCAGCCCAGGCCATACGGATACCTTCGCCATAATGGCCACCCATGCCGCCAGCAACCTTGTGACCTTGGGTTCCGCAGGCGAGCGCTTCATTGTGCCCGCAGTATTTCTCGAGCATCTCGGGACTGTTGGCAAATCCGCCAGTTGCAATGATGACAGCTCCGGCGCTTACTTTGACTACATTACCGTCCTTATCTGTGCATGCAACGCCGATGACGCGTCCGGAGTCATCTTGAATGAGATTGTTTGCATGCGTTTCGAGCAAGAACCGAGCGTTGTCAAATTCCTCGGCTTTGGCAACGAGCTTGTTGGCGAGGTGAATTCCACCCTTAGCATAGTTGCCATTGGCATCTTGATTCAGGAACATGATGCCTGCCGAGCCGCCGGGACCGCGAAGGCCCCACATGACACCGCCATCCGCGATGGTGCATCCTACATCATCGACAAGCCAGTCGATTGATGTGGCGCATTCTTCGGTGAACATGCGAACGAGCCTCGCATTGGCGCGCCAGCGGTTGAAGTCCATGTGATACGTGTAGGCATCAAGCGGGCTCTGAATCTCGTCACTCATCCCTGCTTCCTGCGTTGCCTTGCAGTCAAGCGTGTAGTGCGCCTCGACTCCGTAAAGGCCACCGCCGAGATAGCCAAAGTTTTCGACACCAATTACGTTAAGGCCATTTTCTGCCGCCTGCACGATCGCGCACATACCGGCACCTCCGGTGCCGATTACAACAACGTCACATGCATATTCGGTTGCATTTTCTGTATCAAGGGGAATGATCTCCAAGCTCTCACCAGCTGTTTCTTCGGCAAAGGCGGGAGAGACGGCGAGCGACGCGCCCTTCAGTGTGCCAGCAGCTATGGCTGTTGATGCTGCCCCTACGACGAAACCTCTTCTCGAGACAAGCTCACCCATGATGCAACTCCTTTCATGGCTAACTAGCGGCGGGACATCGCCGTATGCAGTCGGAGGCGATATCCCGCCACGACATTCGCTGGGTCAAGCTAAAAACATGCGCAGGATCGCGTTTGGTCCGGGGCAAAATGCCGTCGGCCTATAGCGCGCGTCCTACATCGTTGCCGCCGCGGATAGCAAGCGCGATGTTGAACGGCTCGTTACAGTCTCCGATGGCATACTTCTCTGCGATGTCGATCTCATCCAAGAGCCCTGCGTTGGGCAGCGGATCGGCAGCATTGATAATGCTATCGCAGGCGATCTGCGCATCCACGCCATAGCCAGAACGAATAGTGATGCCACCTTCTTCAATAGAGATGATCTCAGAGCTCGGCCATACCTTGAGGCCAAGCGAGTAGAGGGAAGTAAGCATGAAGCGCCGGGCATGCTGGGACTGTTGGAGATCAAGATCTTCGTTGGCACTCGGGGTTACCATGATGACCTTCTTGCCGTGCACCATGAGCCACAGAGTTGCGTCAAAGGCCTGGGCGTTCGAACCGTATACCACCACCGTGTTTCCGGTGTCATCACCCATGAACGCCTCGTATGGCAGGATCGGAACGCCTTCTCCTTGGATCTCGAGCACTGCCGGTTGAGATCCAACTGCCAGAACAACGGCATCGGGTGCGGCGCTAGCGATGGTATCCGCAGTGACCTCGGTGTCGAGAATGACCTCAACTCCGTTGATCTCAAGCTGCCGAGAAAGATAGGCAACCAGGTCATCCAGATTCTCGTGTGGGCCCTTGACCGCGTTTGCGGTCGGCAGCTTGCCGCCGAGCATGCCTGTCTTTTCGTATAGGGTAACTTTGTGACCGCGTGCGGCGGCGATACGTGCTGCCTCCATGCCTGCAGGGCCACCGCCAATGACCATGACATTCTTTGGATCACTGGACAGAGGAGGAAGCTCGTAGGTCGCAGGGCCATTTTCGGTCATGACGCGCTGGGTCAGGGCGTTGACGCGACAGTAACCCATCTCGCGGTTTGCCTCGTTGCTGCCAATATGACAGTGCAGGCAACGACAGCATGGGGCGATTTCATCAAGGCGGCCCTCGCGTAGCTTGTTGACATATTCAGTGTCAACGGTAAGCGGACGGGTCATGGTGTAGTAGTCGACTTTGCCCTCTTCGAGTGCGTTCTCGAAGAAGTCGGGGGCATGGGCGGGATCCATGTACGTGACCGTGCCGATGGGGATACTGACGACCTCCTTGAACTTTTTGGTCACATCGAGCAGCATACCGGCGCCCTGGTGGGCTCCATCGAGCAGGCCTTGGAAGTGACGGTCGAAGTTGTACTGATAGCCCCAAGGGTTCATCCCCTCGAGACCTTTGAGGATGAAGTAGAGATCGCTGCCAAATTGGGTGGGGTGATAGTCCTTGATTCCCAAGCGGATGCACAGGGCATCCATTCCGGCGGCCTCAAAGGCCTGGGCGAATGCCAGTTCTTCCTCAAAGGTCGTTTGCTGGTTATAGGGAAGGTTGACCTCAATGTCGAGCGCACTGAATGCCTCGCCTATGTTGTTGGTCAGGTTGTCGTTGTCGACGATGCCCTCCATCAGCGCTTCGATAATGAAGTCGTCGCCGCAGGCTTCCTTAATTTTCTGAACGGTTTCCACAACTATGCGGGCACGATTCTCGATGCTCTGCGGGCCGTAATCGTCAGTGCGGTGGTTATAGTAGCGTGACAAGAACTGAGTGCAGAGGGTGTTGCCGGTCATATGGAAGCCGATCCCTTTGAATCCCATCTCTTTGAACCACTGGCAGTATTCCACGGCCCCCTGCTGGAAAACCTCAATGTCTTCGACGGTCATTTCATCACAGGGCTTCACGGGCAGCGGTACAAATTGCACACCATAGTAGGTTCCATACTGGGCACTCTCTTCGGCGAGGGCCTTTCCCCATGCCATGACTTCATCGCCGGTTACCCCATTGGGTCGTTCGGCGGTTGGCGACGGGCTGAGCCAGTCAATATATTCCATCATGATGAACTCAACTCCGCCCTTAGCGAAGTTGAGGTAGTACTGATACATCTCATCAGTCGGGCCATTGAGGTAGGTTGCCGATCCAGCTGCCGATTTCATAATGCGGTTGCTCAACTCAAGAGGGCCGAACTTCAGAGACGAGAAGAGGGTGGTGAGCTCCTTGGTATTGGAGCGCCAGTCGGATTCATCTTGTGGGTTTACATATGCCTGTGGAATAAGCCCTTCGACGAGCGTTGCGGAAACACCATCGGTCGCCACGGGAGCCTCCTCGGCATATGCTGGCAGTGTTGCAGCAAAAGCAACCCCTGCTCCGGTGGCGCCCGCTACTTTAATTGCGTCTCTGCGGGTAATGCTTTCCATGGCTTCTCCTCTCCCAGGCGCCGTCTACTGAATGCGGCGCTTTGAGGTCAGAGTAGCCAAGGTTTTCAAGAATATGCGCCTTGATGGTTGTTCGATATCGCGAAGGGTATAGGTTGAGAATACGCCTAATCCATTCGCGGATTGGAGGGTTGACAGCCCGGGGCGGCTTATCCTCACTGCTTGCTATTGTTCGAGCTCGTGGGAAGGAGCTTTTCCATTAACTCCTGGCGCGAGTGGACGTTTGCCTTGCGGTAAATATTCTTGATGTGTCCTCTTACCGTGCTGCAGGACAGGAATAGCTTGTCGGCAATTTGTTGTGGAGTCTCCCGGAGAAGCAGATGGCTTGCTATTTCAGTTTCTCGTGCTGTGAACCCGAAGGAATGCATGGCAACAGCAGAGTCGCCTTGTCTTGGCATGCCGCTGGGATTTCTATCCATGACAGATTGGATTTCTGCCTTTCTTGTACGCTGCGCGACAAAAGCCAAGATGCCGGAAACGAGCAGCAGAAAAAGGGATATCACCTCGATTGTCGCAAACGGGGAAGGCCCTATGCTGCTCAGTGATTCGCACACGGTCCCAATAAGAGCGCCCAAGAGTGTTGATGCTGACAGGGAGCAAAAGATTGCCGATGGAAGGAGGCAGTCAGGGAGGTTGTACTCCTTTGTCGCTTCGGCAGAGGCATGAGCTAATGACAAGAACAAAACTTCCTGGATGACCAGTGTGACCGCTTTAATCGGCCCGAGATACCACAGGCCAAGTAGCGGCGCGGGAAGTAGCACTAGGGCGGTGATGAGAAATGCGGGGATAACAAGTTGTGTTTTGTAGAGCCGCAAGCGAACAAGGAAGGTTCCAATCACAACTCCTACAAGGGGTGCGATGAGATGAATGAGCGTTTGGATATCGGGGCTTAGGGCCCCCATCGACATGAACAGGTAGCTTGTCGCAACAGATATCATCGTAATTGCGGTGAATCCGAGAAGCGGCATGCTTGTGGTGCGAATTTCTTTCATCGGGCATGTACCCGAACCACCTGCGCCATTGACAGATGGATCTGGGATCATGCGATTAGGCATGTCGTTGAGGAGCATGGCAGATATGAACGGGAATGTAGCGAAGAGGTAAAGGAGAAGTGGCGGGGGAATTGGGAGAGAAAAACAGCAGCTAAAAAGGTCGCCAACGAGGACTGCGATGCAGATGTCGAGCGGATCAGATGCTGTTCCCATAAAGCTTCTCAGGCTTATGATCTCCAGCATAATGAGTCCTGTTGCTGAGAGAAACGACCCGAAAAACCACCACATGGACTCAGGCAATGTCATGAGTATAACTAAGCCGAGCGAGGTTGATACGGCTAGGGGACACAGGATGGCGGGGGCTGTCGGATTGACTCGGCGCAGCGCGATGGGACCCAAGATGGCAACGATTGTCGAAACTAGTAGGTAGAATGCAAAGGTTGCAGAAAGCCCGGCCCCGTCTCCAGGATAGGTAAAGGCGTTTTGGTTAACACAACCTTTTCCAACTGCCCAGAGAAGTGCAAATCCGATGACCGATGACGACATATCCCCCCTCCCCTCGAGATCGCTTTCATTATAAGTAATGATTAGAGGGAGAAGGTTTTGGTGAACGCTTTTGTCCGGGCACTTCACTCGGACGCAGGGGAGGGGAGTGCGATAGAGTGGGGCCTGCGACGGCCCCCGTCGGGGGCTGGCGACAACCGCCGCCGGCCGCCGCGCGACTCCGCCGCTGCAGTAGAGGACCCCTGCGGGGCCCATCATAAAGCCCCTGGCTATGCCGGGGGATTATTACTCCGGCTGAGATGGGGCTGATTATGCTCTACCTACGCGGAGATCTCTTCTATTTTGGAGAGCAATTCCTGTCTCGAATGAACCTCAGCCTTGAGATATAGCCTAACCACATGGCTATGGATTGTCGAGCGCGAAAGTCCCATGCTCTCGGCTATGAACGGCTCGCTTCTGCCTTTCATGAGAAGTAATGCAACTTCGCATTCGCGGGGCGTGAGACCATAGGCTTGTGTGAGGGCATTTTCTACCCTGGTCTCATCGCTCAGACGCATATCGAGCGATTCTTTCCTGATTCCCCAAAGAATGGCAACATTATGATCATTAAAGAAAGTAAGTATAATAATAAGCATAGAAACGATAGTTATTTGGGATAGAGACATATAGAAATTATTGTTATTGATAAATAATGCTGTTATTGTTCCAATAGCAGTACCTATCTGCATGAGACCACGACCAACTCCATATGGCCTCTCAAGCGGCAATCTAGTTTCAGAGGCTAGCTCATAGATTATCATCCACATCAGGAGTTCAAAGCAGGTATAGCCCGCAGAGGCTGTTGCGTTAAGGAGCATATTTAGCCAATTGCTAGATGAACCATAGGCCAAAAGAAATGAGATAGCAAAAAAGGACGAACCAAGCATGCTGACAGTCCAGAATCTATTGCTGCACTTTACTGCAACTAAAAAAGAAGCTAATCCGATCAACATTCTACATAATTCATGAATTAGATAGTAATAATTAAAGAATTGCTCGCCACTGGGAGACAGGCCACGCATTAAGCCAAACGCAATGCCAAAGACTGAGAATCCAGTCATTACTTTCCAGGGAAGGGTACTTTTGCTATGCCTGTCATCGATGCTGGATCTGGGGGACGTGTTTCTGGAGGTCGAAGACGACTGTTCCTCATTAGATTCCCCACATAGAAAGAAAATTGAAATAGGGAGTAAAATCGTACATATAATAGATAAATATTTAGGTATAATATAAATAAATATATAAATAAAACTCGATATAATCAGTGCAAGTGAAAAGATAGATAAGACAATTTGGTCACCGAGATCTGGATTAATGGATTTGCAGAGCTGGTAGAGCGCAAAGGCTTCGCCGAGACCTGCGAGGATGGACACGAAGATGAGCGCTTCGTTCGAGAACAGGCTACATACGGGAATGAGGGCCGTTCCTGCTGTTGCCAGTATCAAAGCTTTGGAGACAGAAATAAAGGATAGAATGCGCTGCGCATGCCTGTCGATGATCGGGATCAAGATAGTTATTACTGAGCAGGCAACCAGGGCAACAAGGTGGACTATCTCGCTGCTGAGCAGCGGATTGCCAGAGTAAGATACGCAGGCTGTACCGAAGAATACCGATGATGCCCAGGCCCAGTATAGGCCAAGGCAGACGATGATCCTGAAGTGGTTTCTGAGCTCGGCTAGGATTTTTTGGCCAGCTACTTTTTGATCAACATTAGCTGCATCAGGACCCAACTCTTAGCCTCCTTAAGCTCAAGTCTGATTGGTAAAGGATAGTATTGCTTGTAGGGATACGCTTCAACTACTTTAGTGGATGCCCTGATAAGAGTGTGACTAATTTAGATCTATGAATTTCTTCCATACGACGCAAAGATGCTGATTAGTCGCTGTGTCTGCTAGTGCTTTTAGGGATGCAAGACAAGGCGATGTTTAATGACTGGTGGCATACGAGAAGGGAATGAATCATGGAAAAGACCATCGATCGCCATAGTTTCATTTCATATGCAGTGGCAGCAGGTACGGTTGCGGGGTCTTCTCTGCTGGCTTCGCCCGCCGTGGCGGAAGAGGTGGCTTCTAATTCTGGTACGGATGGCGACGCTGTCTCTGAGGTGCTCTAGGCGGACGTCGTTGTTGTGGGTGCGGGCATTTCTGGCCTTGCCGCAACGGTACAGGCTGCGGAGTTGGGATTGAAGGTCATCACTCTTGAGGTCAATGACTTCCTTGGTGGTAACGGCTTGGGCACCGAGGGCATATTCGCGATCGGCTCAAAGGGACAGCAGGAACAGGGAATAGAACTGACGTTGGCCGATATAGTGGCGAATGAGCAGGACTTCTTTAAGTATAAGGTCGATGCTCTTTTCTGGAAAGATATGGTCGAGCAGTCTGCTGACACGATAGTTTGGCTTGAGGATAACGGAGTTGAATTCTCTGGCCTGATCGATGACTACCCGCCTCTCGGTTCTGTCAAAACAATGCACTGGTGGAAGGACGGCCTTGGTTCTTCCTATGTTGATCCAATGGGGACCAAGGCAGAAGAACTTGGCGTACAAATTCTCATGCAGACGCGCGGACAAGAGCTGGTTCTTGATAATGGTAAGATTGCTGGCATATTGGCAACCGACGCTTCTGGCAATTCGCTTCAGATTGATGCTCCTGTTGTTATTTTGGCAACTGGTGGTTTTGCCGATAATAGTGAGAAGCTGCAAGAGGCTGCTGGTGTTGATCCGAGCAAGGTGTTTGTGCGCAGCTTTGGTGGCCATATGGGTGATGGGCTCGATATGGCTATTCAGGCTGGTGCTCGAGATTACTCGCTTACCTCTTCATACCTGAGAGAGACCACAATCAAGGATGTCGACTTCGCAACGCCGTTCTCGATGTATTTCTTCACAACCGGTGCCAACCTCTGGGTCAACGAGAATGGTGAACGGTTCGCTGATGAGAACTGCTTGTCAATTACATCTGGCTGCCAATCAAATGCAAACACGAACCAGAAGCAAACGTATGCGTTGTTCTCTCAGGAGATTCTCGATGCAAACCCCGATGCTGCTGCCGCTTGCGCTGAGCTGCTTAGTTCGGGAACCGAAGAAGTTGCCATGGGAGAAACGGTAGAGGAGCTCGCCGAAAAATTCGGGGTTCCCTCCGATGTGCTTGCGGAAACAGTTAGTCGCTACAATGGGTTCTGCGACGCAGGCCTAGACGAGGATTTCGCGAAGGATCCTTCGCAGCTCATACATCTCGAGCCGCCTTTCTACATGGCCAGAATGAGCTACTGCTACATGTCTTCGATTGGGGGAATAAAGACGAGTAGGCACGCGGAGGTTCTCGATTCGTCGGGCTCTCCCATCCCCGGCTTGTATGCAGTCGGTAGCGATGGCTGCCAACTATACGCCGGTACTTATACGATATCGGTATGTAGCTCATACAACGGAAACAATGTCTACTCCGGGCGAAATGCCGCACGCAATGCGCAGGAGTATATAGCCGATCTGTAGGTGTTGTCTGTTCGAAGGTGTTTATGAGTAGCGGATTAGACATCAGACCGATACTTAACTCATGGACATTTGTCTAAAGGTCGATTAAGAGAAGCGTGTCGGTTGTTGCAACAAGGGGCGCGGGGGCCATTTGGCCTCTGCGCCCCTTGGTCATATTGCTTTAGACACCCCGCTGCAGTTCCTGTTCCTCCGAAAGAGGGGTTACTCGTTCTCTGCGATGTACTTGCCGGTAAGATAGGGGAATGTGATGCAGTTGATTCCGTAGTTGGCGCCCTGCATCATGAACGTGTACTTACCTGCAAACATGTCACCAACACCGGTGCCGACGTTATAGAGACCAGGAATTGCCTCATCGTTTTCGTCGCATACCTGCATGTGGACATTGGTGCGCAGGCCACCAAGGATGGTGTAGAAGCGAACGGGATAGTGGTCAACAATCTGGCAATAGAACGGCGGGGTCTGAATGGGGATCAGGAAATCGGGGTCCTTGTAGAAATCGGTATCACTGCCGTTTGCACAGAGCTCGTTATAGTGATTGACCGTCTCAACGGCAGAGGCAGGAAGACCAGAAAGCTCAAGAAGCTCCTCGATCGTTTCGGCCTTGATGTAGTTTCCTGCCTCAACCTCCGCTTCCCAGGTGGCAATAACATCCTCAGGGGAGCGCTTCGACTCTTCGCGGTACTGATATGCATACGCCGTGTCGTACCAATCGAAGCGATTGGCCCAATCACTGTCCCAGATGGCCCAAGTACGACCATTCTTTTGCATGGCTTGGGTCATTGGGCCAAGGGAACGGGATGCGTATTCGTTCATGAAGCGTTCGCCGTCTGCATCAAGCAGCAAGCCAAAGAAGTTCTGGTAGCGGTTGACGGTTGCTCCTCCTGAGAAAGTACCAACCATCGGGCAGTTCGGAAGGGTCTTTTGCCAAGCGGCACCAATCCACAGCGCAGCCTTGTGCATATCGCCCTTATAAAGGCCTCCGACGGCCATCTGGAGATCATAGTTTTGTTCGGAATCGTAGATATCATCGCTAATCATGCTTGCATACTCAGGTGCATACTTGAGCATCATTTCGCGATCAGCCGAGAAGTCACCGGCTGCAATTACGATCGCCTTGTTGCCGACGTACTTGTTGTATCCGCCATTTTCTAGATCGCGAGCGATGACTGCCGTGACGCGGCCGGATTCTTCGTCGCGCACGAGCTGATAGCCGGCGTTGCGCCAAACGACGGTGCCGCCTTCTTCCTGGAACCTACCAACAAGCTCGTTAACCAGCGCTTCCTGGTTTTGGCTAGCTTTGTCCGAGCTGATATCAGGCAACCAGCTATGCGAAGCGGGATACGAGAAGTAGATGCTGTCTTCTTTCAGGTAATTGCTCTGCTCAAGGGCGGTAAAATAGCCACGCTCTTCCATGATGTCGCTGACCCAGTCAAAGGCTTCTTCGCACGTGTTGTACCAGAGGTACCATTTCTTCTGGTCAACGGCATTGTAGTTGGCGAGGATCTCTTTCTGGACCTCAAAAACGGGCATGCGCTCAAGTCCGGCATCCTTCATTGCCCGGCTATACGCGCAGCAGTTTGAGCCTCCGCGGCTGCACGGAACAGAGGATGCGGAGAAGAGAATAGTGTTCAGGCCGTTGTCGATGCAGGAGTTGGCGCAGATGATGCCGGCGGTGCCAGCGCCAACTACGACAACATCAGCCTCATAGGTTTGCGCAATCTCGTCATCAGAAACAGGATCAGGGGCTACCTCAAACCCCCATTTACGCTGGGCAATTTCAGGAGTCATGAGATCGTCGGCCGAAGCCTCGTCCGCACCGGCAATTGAGGTGGCCCCGATTGTTGCTGCGCACCCAATTGAAGCGGCGGCGCCCTTCAGGAAGTTCCTTCTTGTGGTACTCATGCTTGCCCTCCTCCTGAAACGGTTGCTAAACGAACCCTGTACGGGTACTCGCTGACAATCTTTGCTAAAAGGAGGCGGGCTGAAACCACATAAATAAGGGTAAAAGGCCGTGCGTTGAAATTCTCACATGGAATGGGTGAGATGCGTTGGATCCTTTGGGCTTTCAAAGGCGTCAATAAGCTCCTGTTTGCTATGCAGGCCAAGCTTACGATATATGCTCTTGGTATGAGATCGCACCGTGTTTTCTGAGACACCGAGTTGTCTTGCAATGATGGGAACGCTTCTTCCTTTCAGCAACAGTAATAGGACATCATATTCGCGTTTGGTCAAACCCATTTCTTTCGGGTCGGCAACGGGGAATTTAGATACCGGGGCAGAAGGGGATAGCGACAGCAGCTGCCCCTGTTTACCTGTTATTTTGCTCTCGCATAGAAGAATGATTATGTATATGAGTAGCAGGGCGAACGCTAGTATCCTAGACATGTTTACCATGTGGTCGAGAGCCATGGGGCGCACGAGGGCGGCTCCGATGTTGCTCGAAGAATAGATGATGCAGAAGGATATGCAATAAATAACAACAGGGTGAACCTTATAATCATAAGATACTTTATTACAATAATATAATGTGATAATTGAAGAGAAGGAAAAGAAACAATATGCGACTGAAGACAGTGCAATATAAAAGCCTGAGGTATATGATGGAAGGATAGCGAATGCGGCAATCAGGCAGGGATAGATTACCCGGTAAGGCATCGCAGGGGACATGGTATCAAAGATCCTTATCAGGGGGAGTATTGCTAGCCCCGACAAGAGCCTCCCCAGAGAGAAAAGTTCTCCAAGCAGCTCCGTGGGTGAATCGACACGCGAGGAGGCAGAGCTAAAGATGCCCCAGACAACTCCAAATGCGGAGATGCAAACTATCGCAAGAGCAAGTTCCTTAACCGCAGGTCTGATGCTGGCGCCCTGGCTTACGTCGGCAACAATGCCAAAGTGTTTTTTGAGGCGCCTTTCTGTTTCAAACAACGAATAGGTCGACAGAGACAACAATGCGAGATATGGAATCGTGCGGAACATGGCAAGATCTAGCGGTAGCCAGATGAAGAGGAAGTAGAGGAAAGCACCGATGCAGGTGCCTGTTGCGAGGACAAAGAGAGGGTCTTTGCTTCCGAGGCGAAACATCATCTGCTGCCAAAGAATATATCCCAATATGGTCCCGATCCCCGTAAAAGAGGCCGCACAGCAATCGAGGGTGTAGGCAATTGAGACCGAGAAGGAAGCGACTGAAGTCACTGTCTGAATAGCGCAGGCAACAGCAAGTATGCTGGTATACAAGACAGTTACTTTAACTATATTGAACTTTAACTTTTTATTTTTAATATATAAAATGATAACAAATAGCATAGTTGCCGTGCTAAATATATCACTTACGCTATAATTTTGAAAAAGTACGTTGTTATTAAGCGGGGATTGCACTGGCCATCCGATAAACGAGACCAGGCCAAGATGGGCACCGAAGCCAACGGCAGAGAAAATGCTTGGAGTTTTCAGCCTGATGCTCACGGTGCCCCCTTGCCGAGCGTGAAGATAGGGAGATTATATACGCGATCGTCAGGTCTGGCATACAGTCCGGTGGGGTCCTATGCCAAGCGGATTCGTATCGAGCGCGTGGAACATGTCCCGGGAAGAAGCCCTCCGTGATAATAATCTAGACAAATCTCGACATGGATGGCGAAACGTGTCAAGATTATGTCTAGATTGAACGCTATCGCATTCCAGCAGTTGTCCGGATTGGAGGCCCCATGCTACTAGGTGAGCTCGAAAAAGTGCTGCATTCGGGAGAGTCGTCCAATGTCGAATTTAAGCGCTGCGGTGACCTGCCAGGAAACGATGTGTTCGAGAGTATTTGTTCGTTTGCCAACCGTTATGGCGGAGATATCTACCTAGGCGTATGTGATGACGGGACAGTCGTCGGGATTGACGCACTTCGCGAGAACGAGATAAAGCGCAATCTCGTAAACGTGCTCAATAACCCGAAGCTGTTCGACGTTGCCCCCACTGTTGAGATCGAGAGTATAGGAACTCCGCAGGGAACTGTTATCCGCCTATGGGTTCCGATGAGCCCGCATGTCCTCCGATACAAGGGCGTTGTGTACGACCGAGTTGCCGACGTTGACGTAAAAATCAGCGGGGTGGCCCAAATATCCGCAATGTACATTCGCAAGCAGTCCTATTACAGCGAGCGTAAGATATTTCGCTATCTCAGGCTATCCGATCTACGTGGCGATCTAATCGAGCGCGCACGAAAAATGGCTGTGCTCCGAAGCCCCGGGCATCCCTGGAAAGAGATGGATGACGCTCAGCTACTACGTAGCGCGCGGCTGTATGACACGGACTACGACACGGGGGTGGAGGGCTACACGCTTGCGGCGGCCTTGCTGTTTGGCCCCGATGATGTGATCGCCAGCGTGTGTCCGCCATACCTGACGGACATCATCGTTCGTCGCGAGGATCTTGACCGCTATGATGACCGCCTTATCGTGAGGACCAACCTGCTTGATGCCTATGACCAGATCATCGACTTCATTTGCCGGCAGCTTCCTGACAGGTTCTATCTTGATGGAACGCGCAGCGTAAGCCCGCGTGACATCATCGTTCGCGAGCTTGTTGCCAACTCCCTTATGCATCGGGAGTTCAGCAGCGCCATTCCGGCGCGCTTTGTCATCGAGAACGATGGCATCCATGCAAGCAATGCGTCCCGCTCGATGTTAGAGGGGGCAATCACCCTCGGTGACTTCAGCCCTATTTCGAAAAATCCCCTCATTGCCGGCGTTTTCCAGCAGATCGGCTTTGCCGAGCAGGTTGGCAGTGGCATGCACAACCTATACCGGTACTCGCGGATATATTCCGGCAAGGATCCGGTGTTTGTGGAAGGTGACGTGTTCAGGGCCTTCGTTCCGGTGAACTACGTGGGTGGCCCGGCCACTGGTCACAAAGATGCGTTTGCCCTCCAAGCGGGGCCGTTGAACGAGAACCGACCGGAGGAGAATCGGGGAGATCGTGCGCGAGAGGGTAGGGGATTCGCGGACATGCTGCCGGTTCCTAACACGGCTTCTGCCGCCGCCTCGCCGCGCGATGTTCCTGGCGCCATCGAACGGGACATCGAGCGCAATGGTTTTGCCACTGCCTCCTCGACGGCGTCCATAGCCGGTGTCTCCAACCGAACGGCGAGTCGCTACCTCAATGCCGCCGTAAGTTCCGGTGACCTCCGCATGGAGGGAAGCACGCGCAACCGCCGGTACTTCTCGATGAGGTAAGTGGGCTTCTTGCACCACGGGCGATCCTGCTTCTTGGTACGCGGCGTGCCATAATGGTGCTATCAGCGCCGAGGCGGCATGGCCCGCGTGGCCAGTTCGTCATGGTGCCCCCTTGCACGCCGCTCGCCCAGAGAAAGGATGCGCCATGCTTCACGAAGTCCACTTTCCCTCGTCCAACAACCGTGACCAGGTGACCGGATGGATCTATGTTCCGGCATGCGAGCCCGAAGGTGTGATCCAGCTGGTCCACGGCTTTGGCGAGCATTCTCGCCGCTACTTCCACATGATCGTGGCCTTCATGGACGCCGGCTACATCGTCGCCGCCGATGACCATGTGGGCCACGGTGCGACTGCCATCGCCAACAACACGTGGGGCGACTGGGGCGACGCCGGTCCCCACACCATGATGGAGGACGAGAAGCGCCTCAAGGACCTGGTGTGCGAGAAGTATCCCAACCTGCCGTACTTCATGTTCGGACACTCCATGGGTTCCATGATCGCGCGCGACTTCTCGGCCGCATACGGCAGCGAGCTCGCCGGCGTCATCTACTGCGGCACCACCGGCATCTTCAAGAACACCCATGAGGTTCGCGCCAAGCTTGACGAGGCCATCGCTGCGGGCAAGGCGCACGAGTCCGATCCCGCCTTCGTCAGCGGGCTCATGGGCTGGATGTTCGCCCGCTGCGAGGAGGGGGCGGCGCTGGGCAACGAGTGGATCTGCCACGACCCCTACGTGCAGCGCGATCATGCCGAGGACCCCTTTGACGCGTTCACCCACCCTACGCACAACATCAGCCTGCGCGACTTCATCGATATGATGCTGTGCATCGAGGGCCCCGAGTGGGCCCAGAGGGTGCCGGCCGACCTCCCCGTGCTGCTCATCGCGGGTGACCAGGATCCCGTGGGCAACTACGGGCAGGGTGTGTACCAAGTTGCCAACTGGCTGTCCGACACCGGCCACGTCGATGTGACCACGACGCTCTACCCCGGCTATCGCCACGAGATCCATAACTACGACGACATCAAGGACGACGTGGAGCAGACCGTCATCGACTGGGTGGACATGCATGCGTAGGCACAAGCTGCCCGCATCGTGCAAGCGTGGCTTATGCTAGCGCGTAATGCGTTGCGCGTGCGCTAATGTGTCGCTTGCCTGATGCGATCCAACTGGGGTGACATGCCTCGGTATTCCAAAGATCGGCATTCCAAAGGGCGCGGATCGGACAAGCATCCGATCCGCGCCCTGTTGTTGCTGCAATGATGAGCGAGTGCCCTTTTTGGCTAACGACTACGCCTCGGCAGCGGCGGAGTCGGCTGCGCTGACCTCACCGTCGGCCGCGGGCCATGCGCCTGCGGCGGCCTTGCCACAGAGGTAGCCAAAGGTCAGTGCGGTGGCGTGCGACACGCCGCCGATGGTGACCGGGTAGTCCTGCAGGATGCGGCCGCCCATGTTGTTGCCGGCGGCGTACAGGCCCTCGATGGGCTGGTAGTTGTTGTCGATGACCTGCAGCGTCTCGGGGTCGACCATAAGGCCGCCCAGGCAGACCAGCATGGCGCCGGCGCCGATCTGGGTGGCGTAGAACGGCGGGGTCTCTATGGGGAACATGCGGCTGGGGGTCTTGCCGAAGTCCTCGTCGACGCCCTTGGCGCACAGCTCGTTGTAGCGGGCGATGGAGTCGAGCATGTTCTGGCGCGCCTCGTCGGTGAGGTCGAGCTGGGCGACGAGATCCTCGAGCGTGTCTGCGATGGCGATGCAGTTGCCCTCGACCTCCTCACGGCTGCTGATGGAGGTACGGCCGATCGTCATGCCGTAGCCCTCCAGGTGCGGATTCTCGCTCTCGTCGACGATGTGGTTCACGCTACCGTGGGCGCAGCCCATCAGGCCCACCTGGTCGGGATAGTTGTCGTCGAAGATCTGGATGGCGATGTCACCCGGCTGGCGATAGATCTGGGTCGACAGCTGCTGGCCGGCGACGTCCTCGTTGCAGAAGCGCTTGCCGTCGGTGTTGGCCAGGAAGAAGGCGTCGCAGCCCAGGGCGCCGCCCAGGGTGTGGGTCATGGGGGCGTGGGGGCCGTCCTCCATCTTGGCGCCGATCCACATGCCCATCTGCTGACCCTCGCCGATGTTGGTGGGGTTGCCGGCGGCGTCCATGTTCATCCACATGGCGCTGTAGGTGCGGCCGCCGCAGTAGTACTTCACCATGTCGGCGTTGCTGCCGTAGTCACCGGCCGCCATGATGACGCCCATGGCTGCGTTGACCTTGATGTAGTTGCCGTCGACGTCCTGGCAGATGACGCCCTGCACGCGGCCCTCGTTGTTGGGGCGTACGAGCTGACGGGCCCAGGTGCTGAAGCGGAACTCGACGCCGGCCTCGAGGGCGGCCTGGTAGTTGACCTCCATGATGCCGCCCTGGTCGGGGATGAACGAGAGCGTGGCCTCGGGGTAGGTGGGCGAGTACTCCTTGGTCACGTCGTAAGCCTCGGGCGCGGGGAAGTGCGTGGGCTGCAGGGTGATGCGCGAGGTGTCGTAGGTCAGCGCGTCCATGGGGATGAAGTCGTAGTCGCCGTTCGTGGGCGCGAGGAACCAGTCGAACGCCTCGCCACTGTACTGGGCGTACAGGTTCCAGACGCGCTGGTCGGGGCGATAGCCCATCTCCTTCATGAGGTCGTTGATGGCGGCCTTCACGTCAAAGGTGATGCCGTTCTCCTGCTGGACGGTGCTGTTGTAGATGCCGTACTGGCCCGAGCGGTACTGGTAGCTCGTGGCCTTCTCGATGCAGATGGTCTTGACGCCCTGCTCGGCGGCGGCGCGGGCGGCGGTCAGGCCGGCGACGCCGCAGCCCACGACCACGACGTCGGCGTCGACGGTCTCGGAGATCTGGTCGTCGGAGATGGGGTCGGGCGCGGTCAGCCAGCTCGTGTCGATGGGGGTGTTGCGCATGGCGTCGCTGCCCTCGGCGGTAAAGCCGCCCGCCGAACCGGGGTCGACGGCCTCGCCGTGCTCGGAGGCCTCCTCGGCTAGGGCGCCGGTTGCCACACCGGCCATGGCGGCAGCGCCGGCCATGGTGGCAGCACCGGTGACGAAGTTGCGACGCGAGATATCGTGGGACATTGCTGCGTTCCTTTCTCGAACTTTCGGTGCGGCGGACTGGGGCTCGCCCACCTTGTCCATGGCACGTGCCGGGCGCGAGCGCAACCCACGCGGTTTCGGGCGTCGGCACGGTGCCACTTGTCGATGACTACGCTATCCGACCAGGCCGCGATGCGCTATCGACCGAAATTATCCGAGTGCCCGTCACGGGAAAACGGGGTCGACAATTATGGTCGATGGGGTGCCCTGACGAGCGGAAAAGCGCTAAGCTATGGTCATGCGTCGTCACGATTTGAACGAAAGCTGCCGCGGCGACGAGCACGAGGGGTTGTGGCTGGCGAGGCAGGGAGGACGGCTTTGTCTGGTGCTGATGCGCGCTCATGCGCTTCCGGGCGTCGGTTTGATCCACGCTACCTCGCGCTTGCGCTTTACTGGGTCTTTGTCGGCATGATGTTCAACTCGTCTTTGGGGTCGGACGTCGCCCTGCTGCCCGGGGTCAATGTCGCGCTGTACGTGCATCTCCTGTCGATACTCGGTGGTTGTCTTGGGTACGCGGCCATCATGCTCGCTGCTCGCTTCGGGCATCTGAGCGTGCTTCCACGTCGGGCGACGGTAGGCGCTTGCGTGCTCGTACAGTCTGCCTCGTCTGCGCTGTGCCACATCTTCGGGTATAGCCTCGCTCTCACGGGTGCGCTCTCCGCTATCGGCGGCGTGGCGGCGGCGTTTCCGCTCGTGGCCTGGGCAGAGCTCTATGCGGGGCTCGGAAAGCGTGAGCTCGTTGGCTACTCGGCCGCGTCGTTTCTCCTTTCGGCCGTGATTTGCGGGGCGTGTTCTGCGCTCGGTGCTTCCGTTGAGTTTGCCGCCTTGGTAGCCAGCCCCATCGGGATGTTTCTGATGCTTCCACGCGACAGGGCCGATGCGCGGGCAGCGGCCGAACCCGCGATACGACTCGATGCAAGCGGGGGCGAGGGCTCCAGCCAACGACAACTTGACCGGCAAGGGCCGCAGGGCCAGCGCGGGCGACTCTGGAAGGCGTTGGTGACGCTGGGGGCGTTCATGCTCGTGATCGGGGCCATGCGCGTCGGCTCCGGAGATTTTTTCGCGGCGCTTTCCGGCGCGGATGAAGCGGCTGGGCTGGCCGCTAGCGCGGGTGGGGCCGCATCCGTCTTGCCCGCTCGCACGGGCAGCCTCGCCCCCGACGTTGCCCAGCTCGGGTTTCAGGTTGTCACCATGGGCGTGCTGGTTTGGTATGCATGGGGATCGTCACGGCCGAGCATCCGCCTCGGGTGGTTCTACAAGTCGGCGATCCTGCTGGTCGTCATCGTTGTTACGCTGATCCTCGGCCTTGCGGAAAATGTGGGGCTTACCTGGCTAAACGTCGCGGCGGAATGCTGCGCAAGCGTGGTGGAGGTGTGTGGCTGGGTGCTGCTGATAGACGTCGCGCGCTCCTCGCTGAGGCGCGTGGCCGAGATCGTGTCATTGGGCCGGCTGGTTGTCCATGTCGCGCTCGGCGGCGGCACGCTTGCCGCCCTGTGGCTGGGACAGGGGGAGCTGCTCTCGCTACTCGGTGCCTTTGTCGTTGTGCTCGTGGCGGCCGGGCTATTCCTACTCGATGCCGGTTCGTCCCCCGTGCTCTTCGACATCGACGTGGCACCGGAGAGCTTCGTCGAGAGCAACCCACATGCCCTGCCTCATCAGGTGCACATGAGGGCCGAGGAGTTCGCGCAGGCGTATCGGTTCACGGCACGCGAGCGCGAGGTCTTTGCGCTGTGGATAACCAGCCATGGGCTCAAGCAGATCCAGGAGGATCTGGGGATGTCGGAATCCACTCTCAAGACGCACATCCGGCACATCTATGGCAAGTGCGAGGTGCATAGCCGCAGCGAGCTCGTCGATATGCTCGAGGAGTTCGCCGGCCACTAGAGAGGGCACGCGGGCTGATTCTCCCGTGTCGAAGCTGTCGGAGGGCTCCTGGCTGGATCCTGCATGTAGGGAACGCATCGCGGAGAACGAGTCGCGCGCGAAAAAACGCTTTCGATGGACAAACTTTTCGGTTGGGAGGGACTTTTGAAGGGCCACTTATCTACAGACGGGCGAAATTGACGTGATATCTCATCAATCAATGAGACAAATGGCCAAACCGGAGTACCAAAGTCCCTCCCAACCGTGATACTTGTCCATCGCGGACGATTTTTCGTGCGCGAGGCAATCGCGTGCCGGGCAGCGGCCTCCGCCGACCGGCCCCCGTCGGTTGTTTCTTGACATCTGCTCAGCAAACCGTTATACCTCACACAAGCGCAGGTGGCTTGAACGCCTGCGACCAAGTCGAGAAGTCGAGATCTTCGAGAGCCGGAGAGGAGGAAGACGTGGAGACCACGGTTCAGACCATGCGAATGCGCCGAATGTGCACGATGTACATGCCCGGCTGCATGCGTCGTGCCGTCCTTTCTATGCGTGCACACGCATAGCGCTCCTCCGCGTCTTTCACGTGACCTTCCGGCTGTTTCACACAGCTACCGCACAGAGCTGCCGACCGTTGAAGCTACGTCGGCTGATTGGTGTCTTCTGACGGAGTCTGTCGGGTAAGCGACCTTGCTTTGGCTCGCTGCGGGATACGGATGATCGGAATAGCCGAAAGCTGCCTTGGGAAAGGCGCGGGAGCGAAGACGACACGCGGCGCTTGTGCGGCTGTCGCCCGCATTGCCTGGCGCGTCGGGTTTACGCATGGGCGTATCCGGCGTCGCTCGATCCTTCCGGTTCGTCCCCACAGAAAGGTGCACACCATGTCCGCGTCCCACAATTATTCCCATGGCACTTCCCCCTGCGCTGTCACGACCCGTCGCACTTTCCTCGCCGGCCTTGGCGTCGCCGCCGCATCTCTCGCACTGACCGGCTGCAACGGCGAGAAGGAGGCGCAGGATGCGTCGTCATCGACCTCCTCCTCCGAAGGCGACGCGGCGGGCGAGGGTTCGTCGGCGCAGACGGCCGGCGAACCAGCGGCCGAGCCGACCATCGCCGACGACAAGAACATCAGCGTCGCCGCCTCGCCCACCCCGCACGCCGTGATCCTCAACGGCCCGGTCCGAGAGCTGCTCGAGGCCCAGGGCTACACGCTTGACGTGCAGGAGTTCAGCGACTACGTGCTGCCCAACACCGCCACCGAGGAGGGCGAGGTGGACTCCAACTTCTTCCAGCACGGCCCCTATCTCGACAGCTTCAACGAGGAACGCGGCACGCACCTGGTGTCAGTCGTCGCCACGCACTTCGAGCCGTTCGGGCTGTATGCGGGCCGCACTGCCAGCCTCGACGACCTGCAGGAGGGCGCTATCGTGGCGGTGCCCAACGACACCACCAACGAGGCGCGTGCGCTGCTCCTTCTGCAGCAGGAGGGCCTGCTTACCCTCGCCGAGGACGCCGGTATCACGGCAACGGTGCGCGACATCACCGACAACCCCCTGAACCTGGAGTTCGAGGAGCTCGAGGCGGCAACCATCCCCACGGTGCTCGCCGATGTCGACATCGCCTGCATCAATGGCAACTATGCCCTGAACGCCAACCTGACCATGGCCGACGCTCTGGCCGTCGAGGCCGATGACTCACTCGCCGCCGAGACGTATGCCAACGTCTTGGTGGTGCGTGAGGGCAACGAGGGCCTCGACAAGATCAAGGCCCTCGCTGAGGCCCTGACGTCGGAGGAATGCCGCGCGTTCATCGAGGAGACGTTCGAGGGCGCCGTCGTTCCGGTGTTCTAGCGAATTGATGGCACGCCGCACCCCGGTGGGGAGCGGCGTGCTACGTTATGCGGCCCACGATAGCTCGTTGCGGCAAAGGATTAGCTGCGGCGAGGCGCTGGGCGGCCGCGGCCATGGGCCGAGGCCTGGTGAGACAAGGAAGCATGTGATAGAGGGCGTATGATCCGCATAGAACATCTTGACAAGACGTACGGGGAGCACACCGACAACCCGCATCCCGTGCTGCACGACATAAACCTGTCCATCGACCGCGGTGACGTCTTTGGCATCATCGGCGCTTCCGGGGCCGGCAAGTCGACGCTGGTGCGCTGCATCAACCTGCTCGAGCGCCCGACCGCTGGTCGTATCGTGATCGATGGGGTTGATGTCACCGACTACACGGGCAAGGACCTGCTGCGCCTGCGTTCGTCCATCGGCATGATCTTCCAGGACTTCAGCCTGTTCCAGCAGCGCAGCGTCCTGGACAACGTGGCGTTTCCGCTTGAGGTGCGCCACGTGAAGAGGGCCGAGCGCGAGGCCCGGGCCCGCGAGCTGCTCGACCTCGTTGGCCTTACCGACAAGGCAGACCACTATCCCAGCCAGTTGTCGGGCGGCCAGCAGCAGCGCGTCGCCATCGCCCGCGCCCTGGCGAACAGCCCGCGCATCATGCTGTGCGACGAGGCGACCAGCGCGCTAGACACCCGCACGACGACGAGCATCCTCAAGCTGCTCCAGGGCATCAACCGCGAGCTGGGCGTCACCATGGTGATGATCACGCACTCCCTTGCCGTGGCGCATCGGGCGTGCAATCGTATCGCGGTCATCGACGAGGGGCGGATCGTGGAGGAGGGGCCCACCGCCGAGGTGTTCGGCAACCCGCAGAGCCCCGTGACGCGCGAGCTGCTGTATGACGACGACCTGTCGGTGATCGCGCCGACGACCGGCGCCAACGCGCGGGCCCGCGGGGCGCGCGCGGCGTGTGCTGACGACCCAGAAGGCGAGGCGAGGTAGCATGGAGCAGGTCGTGACGTGGCTGCAGGAGTACTTTGCGGAGTATGGGACGCTCATGCTCGAGGGCACGTGGGAGTCTATCGTCATGACGGGAGTCGCCACTCTGTTCGCCTATGTGCTGGGAATCCCGCTGGGCGTGCTGCTCGTGCTCACCTCGCCGGGTGGCCTGCATCCCCACAAGGCGCTCAACGCCGTGCTGGGGTGGATCGTGAACATGGGGCGCTCGATCCCGTTCATCATCCTGCTGGTGGCCATCATCCCGTTCACGCGCTTCGTGGTGGGCACGTCGCTGGGTGTGCGCGGCGCCGTCGTGCCGCTGGTGGTCACGGCGGCGCCCTTCGTGGCGCGCATGGTGGAGCAGAGCCTGACCGGCGTGAGCGCGGGGCTCGTCGAGGCCGGTCAGAGCTTTGGCGCCAACACCTGGCAGATCGTCTACAAGGTCTACCTCAAGGAGAGCCTGCCGTCGCTGATCCGCGGCGCGTCGATCACGTTCATCACGCTGTTCGGCTTTGCCGCCATGGCGGGGTGCGTGGGCGCCGGCGGCTTGGGCGACATCGCCATCCGCTATGGCTACCAGCGCTGGATGCCCGAGGTCATGGTGGGCGCCATCATCCTGTGCATCGTGCTGGTGCAGGTCGTCCAGAGCGTCGGCGACGGCGTGGCCCGCGCGGTGGACAAGAAGAGGAGATAGGGCTGACGCGTCAGGGGGGGAGGAGATGGTTCAGCCCCCTTGACGCGGCCGTCTACATTTTTGCCACCACGGAAGCGAAGTTGATCTTGAAGCCGAGTAGCACGCGCGAGGGGACGTCAACGGCAAACGGGTAGATCTCCGGCGCCTGGTTGGCCTCGAGGTGGTACACGAGCGTCCGTTCCTTCTCCGGATCGCAGATCCAGTACTCGCGGACGCCTGCCTGTCGATACAGATTGAGCTTGGTGACGTAGTCCATCCCGGGGTTGCCGGGGGAGGCAACCCCGAAGTGGCTTTGGGGATTGGCATGCTACATCTCCTTTTGCTGTCAGCGCGTGTTACGGGTGATGGACGGGACGGCCTAGACGAATGTGCCGCCCGGCACGCCGACGCCTACTTCTCCTGCGCCTGTTCGAGTAGCTCTCGCATCTCCTCCATGGTGAACGTGTACTTCTTGCTGCAGAAGTTGCAGGTAAGTTCGGCGGGCTTGCCCTCGTCGATGAGGCTCTGCAGCTCCTCGGCGCCCATGGCGATGAGTACGCGGGCGGTGCGCTCGCGGCTGCAGTTGCAGTGGAACCCCACCGGGCGGCTCTCCATGGGCTGGAAGTCCATGCCGCGCAGCACGGTCTGCAGAATGTCGGTGGGGGTCATGCCCCGCTCGAGCATGGTGGTCACCGAGCCCAGGCCACTCAGGTTCTCCTCCAGCTGGGAGATGACCTCGTCGGGGCAGTCGGGCATGAGCTGGACGATGAAGCCGCCGGCTTGCTTGACGCTCAGGTCGGTGTCCACGAGCACGCCCACGCCCACCGACGTGGGAACCTGCTCGCTCTCGGCGAAGTAGGCGGCGATGTCGTCGCCGATCTCGCCGCTGAAGAGGTCGAGCTGGCTGGTGTAGGGCTCGCCCCAGGGCTGGTCCTGCACCACGGTGAGCGTGCCCTGGCCCACGGCCTTGCCCACGTCGAGCTTGCCTGCCTCGCTCAGGGGCAGCCACACGTCGGGGTTCGCGGCATAGCCCTTCACGTGGCCCTGCGCGTCGGCGGTGACGATGAGGCCGCCTACGGGGCCGTCGCAGCGGATGGTGAGCGTGAGCAGCTCGCCCTCGTCTTTGAGCATGGCGCCCATCATGGCGCCGGCGGTGAGCAGCCGGCCCAGCGCTGCCGTGACGACGGGGCTGGTGCCGTGGCACTCGTGCGCCTCCTGCACCGTGGCGCGGGTGTAGGCGGCAAACCCGCGCACCATGCCGTGCGCCGCCGTGCCGCGAACGATGTGGTCGCCGGCCTGCGGGTTGTCGATCAGGCTTCCGTCCTTGCCGTGCTGCGCCTGGGTGTGCGAGGTGCCTTCGATTTCCATGTCCGCCTCCAAGTGCGGCGAAGTGCGGCACGTGGCCGCTCGCCTGCTATTGATGTCCGAATCCTGATGCTGGTAAGTATAGAGGCGACTACCCGGGATAGGCAGACTTCGTTGCTAACTGCTCGCAATCGACCCAATCAAGGCGCTATCATGATGAGTTGTGTGCCACATGGGCCATGGCGGGCGAACGGGGGAGGGTCATGGACACCGAGAAGGTGCGCGAGTTCATCACGTTTAGCCGATGCATGAGCTTTCGGGCTGCGGCGCGCGAGCTGAGCATGAGCCAACCCACACTGAGTCAGCACGTGCGCGATCTCGAGCGTGAGCTCGGAGCCACCCTCGTGCGTCGCGGCGTAGCGGGCGCGCCCAACGAGCTGACGCCGGCCGGCGTGCGGTTCGTGGAGCTTGGCGGGCAGATCCTGGCATGCTATGAGCGCGCCCTGCGCGAATGCGCGGACATCGCGGGCATGCCCGCTCCGGCTCGCATCCAAGATCTGAACAGCGGCTATGGCATCAGTGGCCAGCTCAAGAGGGCATTCGAGGGACAGGGGTATTCAAGCGTAAGCGTCACGTACGTGAAGACGGACCTCCCCGTCATCGACGCCCTGGACACGGGGGTCGTGGACTTTGGCCTGCATTCCGAGGCGGCGCCGCGCATGGAGCACTTCGCCAGGCCGGGCCTTTGCGAGCGGTATGGCTGGCTGTCGCTCGAGCCCGAGCGGCTTGGCGTGCTCATGGGCGCGGCCAACCCGCTGGCAGATCGAGCATGCCTGCGCGTGGCAGATCTGGGGGAAGTCGAGGTCTTCTGCGCCTCATCTCCTTCGTATGCCAGCTGGTTCAGCGCGATCCCTCGCGCGTTTGCCGCAGAGGGGGTGGCGCTTCGGCTTTCCCCGAGCCCGGACTATGCGCGCGACGGCGGCGCGCTTCCCTTGGGTGACGACCGACTCTCCGTGGTGACGGAAAAGTATGCGGACTACTATGCCCGCCTCGAGGTCGAGGACGTCCGCTTCCTGAGATTCTCCGATGCCGAGCTCTGCATCTACCCGTTTCTCGTGTACCGCAGGGACAACGACGCCCCCATGGTCCGGCGGGTGCTGGAGTGCATGGGGGCGTCGTAGCAGGGTGTTCGGCTTTCCAGGCTTACCCTTGGCGGTGCTTCTTACGCGCATGTTGCTGGGTGTTGGCGGTCGTTGCGCGGGGCGGTCAGCACCCAGCGGATCTCCCTCGTCCCTCTTACACCCAGGCCGAGGCGATGTCGTCCACGATCTCCTGGGCGGAGAGCACGCTCGTGATCATGTCGACGGCGCAGCTCATGCCAACGGCGTACTCGTCAAAGTTGCCGTCGCGCATGGAGTTCCACAGGGCGACAGCGATGCCAGCCTCCTCGAACAGCGTATCAGCGTCCACGCCCTGCTTGTACTCTTCCACGATGCGCTCGGAGAGCGGCGTGCGCGTCACGCGGATGCGCAGCGGGTCGATGGGCATGACGATGAGGTCCTGTGCGCGTGCGTTGACGATGACGTCCTTGGCGCCCTCGGAGCAGGGGCTTTCCGTGCAGGCGAGGAAGCGCGTGCCCACGAAGGCACCCTCGGCGCCGAGCAGGGCGGCGGCAGAGGCGGTCTGGGCATTCACGATGCCGCCGGCGGCGAGGATCGGGATGTCCAGCTTGCCCTGGAGGTTGGCCAGGTGCGTGGTGATGGGGATGTCAAGATTCGGGCCGCAGCCGCCGCAGCCATGCCCCACGATGACGACGGCGTCTGCGCCGGCGTCCTGCAGGGCGAGCGCGTTTTCCACCGTGGGGTTCAGGTCTTTCACGAACACGGTGAGGTCGTGGTTCTTGAGCGTGGTGACGGTCTCCAGCATGTCGTCGATGGAGTAGCCGTTCTCGTAGGTGGCGGCGCCGTACTGGGCGAGGTAGGCGATGCTCACACCGTGGCTTTTGATCATCTCGCAGGAGTCGTCGTCAAAGTTGTAGTTGGCGACGGCGAACGGCTTGTCGGTGAGCTCCGCAGTTGCGGCGATCTCCTCTTCCGTGGGCAGGGCGAGCACACCCAGACCGCCGGCGTTGCTCACGGCGGCGGCGAGTTCCGGTGAGGTCAGCGAGCACATCATGGCCTGCACCACGGGCTTCTCAATGCCGAACAGCTGGCAGATGCGGTTGGCGGACGCACCGTCTGCCTCCTCGTCTGCCCACGCCTTGCCGGCCATGCCAAGTCCCGCGACGCCTGCCGCGGCCAGCGCGGTGCTCTTTAGAAACGCGCCTCTCGTCAGTGTCTGCTGCATGGTAATGAGCCTCCCTTTGACGTTGCGCGGACCCTTTTGCCCGCTTTCGAGGCCTATTGTATGTGCGCGTTCTACCTGCAAGGATAGAGGGATTCGCGATGGTCGATAGCATGTGGCTATTGCTGATTGCGTTTTACTATCGCCTCTGCCAGTACGGGTGATTCGATGGTGAACCGGAGGAGCTGGTCAAAAGAAGGCCGGGCGCTGTCTGGGTGTCGGAGGGTTTGCCGACGGGCCCATCAGGCGAATCACCGACCGGTGTGACGGGTGCTAGCGCGTCTTGGATTTGAGGAGGGTAACCATGTCCGAGGGCGACAGGCATGCGATACTTGCATGTTTCCTCAGGGCGTCATCGCTCGTCACGAAGTAGTCTGCCCCGCTATGCTCTGCGGCGGCGAGAACGAGGTCATCCTCAAAGTCATCGTGAAGGGCGCGTAGGTCGCGTGCTCGAAGACATTCCGGCCTTCTGAGAGGGACGATCTCGGCGATATCTAGCGTCTGCTCGACACATGCCCAAGCGATTTTTGACGCTATCCGAGCATCTACCTGGATAAGTGCGCCTTTTTCTTTGCGGACAGATTGCTTGATGTGGGCAGATACGAGATAGAACAGATCCTTTAGGGAAACAGCGGCAATATATGGCGTTGTTCCAAGTTTCCAAAGCAGTCCGATGAGTTCGGTACAGGCTCCGCCTTGCGGTTGTCGCCCGAGATGGTAGTCGACGAGAACGTTGGTATCGAGGAAGACGTTGGGTGCGGTGTTAGGCATGGCGTTCCACCTCGTACTCGGATAGCTTGCATTCGTACATCTCCTCACGCATCTCTTTGTAGCTTGGCAATGTCGAGGGGCTGAGATCTATGCCTTCTTGCCGCGCCAAGGTTGCTGCCATACCCTCGCCGGCTTCGATTCGTGCGAGCTTGGCGCGAAGCGTCTCATCGGACTCTTGGGCTTCTGCGTCTGGGTTACGTATGAAGTCGGGTAAGCTTTGCTTTGCGACGAGATGACGCCACAGGGAACGAATTGCGCGGGATGGCGAAATCCCATAGCGAGAAAGCACGGCATCACCATCTGCCTTGAGCTGGGAATCGATGCGAAGATTCATCTGCGTTGCAGGCATTGGCTCTCACCCTTTCAGGCCTGAATACATGATTGCTACTAGACGTATAGAAAGTGTAGCACGGCGTTGTGCGTGGTAAAGGGCCGATGCGGAAGCCTATAAGCTGGATTCACTCCCCTTCTTTTGTCTGCGCATCCGGAGAGCCTCTCATTTGCCTTGCCCCTTCGTCCCTGTCTCATCTCCCGATGTGCTGAGTCTCATCTCCCGTGATGCCCACCAGGTCCTCGAGCAACTCGTCGCGCGAATGGACGCCGGTCTTGGCATAGAGGTGCTTGAGGTGCGTGCGCACGGTGCTCGGCGAGACGCCCAGACGCCGGGCGGCCATGTCGACGGTCCAGCCGTGCGCGATGAGGGTGAGCGTCTGCGCCTCCCGGGAGGTGAGCCTCGAAGCATCGGCGATCTCTTTGCAGCGCAGGGCGATGGGCGAGTTCTCCACGTCCACTATCGGGGAGGACGCCTCGCTGCTTTCGGCTTCGCCCGCCTCTTTCGTGCGTGCGTCGCGTTCGATCGGGGCGGCCACGTGCTGGAAGAGCACGAGGAACAGTAGGAGGAAGTAGGTGGCGATGAAGCAGACGATAACGTTGGACATGCCAATTGATGACCTTGTCACCCACATGCCAATGCCAGTACTCAACACCGTCGATAGCAAAACGACGATCTGGATCCCCCAGAATCTATGAGGCCTCTCGCCGGGGCTGCCGGCATGTCGGGCAAAGACGCAGAGCAGAGAGCAGATTGCAACTAGTTGGAACGTGAGAGAAATTGCTGACGAGATCACGATTGTCAGTCGGTTTGGGATGGAGAGCAGCAGGAGCCCCGTCGATGCGACGATGGACGAGATGGAAGCAAGGAGCAGGATGGAAATCCTGCCTCTGATCGACGGCAGAAGAAGGATTATGAGAGCGGCGATAATAAAGATCGCCACTGTCAGAGTGTCTTGAAAATTGCCGAGCACTGTCGTGGCGACTAGCCCTTCGTTCCGATCGTTGAAAACTGCTATGGGTAGGGTTCCGCTTGAAAATCCGATTGCTGCGGTGCACAGGTATAGCAAGGCCAGGGGGTGTCCGGCGAGCTCGGGCGGAAGGTTCCTTGATGGAAGCGCCGTGACACGCTGTAGGCACGCCTTGCATGAAAAGAACCATGCGATTGCGAGTATCCCGCAGATGACGCACGCCGAGCCGGGTAGCGTATAGGAGATCAGACAGTTGAGCATTGCCGCTATGACCGAGCCCCCGAGGGCCGCCGGCACAAAGTTGCTTGGCGACGATAGGCGGCAGTAGTCAAACATGTGGTATGCGTTGATGGAATTACCGGCAGCGAAGAGGAGTCCGGCTGGGATGACGCGCACATACGTGAAGATGCCGTTTGCGCTCGCCGGCCCCAGTATTGTCAGTGACCAAACGACGCCGAGCAGAAAGACGGCACAGGTTATCAATGGGGAAACATGGTCAAACAGGGGGAAGCGGCGCGTGGCCGCCCAGAGGACGATACAAAGTAGAATCTGCGTGCCAACGAGGGAGAGCAGAACGAGCGTGCTCGATGCTCGGGCGATCAGGAAGGTTTCGCTTACCAGAACCAAGGTCAGGCTGAGGGCCCAGTAGGTGACTTCGACCCATCGTTTAGCCCAGTAATCAGCCACGTTTTGCCCCCCCCTGAGTATCGAGCGTATATGCGCGTTACATTTTAGCAGGCCAAACGGGGGTGTTCGCCTTTTTGCGCATAAAGGCTGACCCGCTATTCTATGAGCGGGCCAGCCTTTGGTGTCACGAAAAGACGTTTGATCGGGTGCGCTCAGTGTCCCGGGCAATCATTGGGATGCCCTATGCGCCAAGCACCTCGGCTGCGGCGTTCTCGCCGGCGAGCTTGCCGAAGGTGATGGCGGTTCCCAGGGAGATGCCAGCCACAGTGACGGGATACTCAACCAGGAAGCGGCCGCCCATCGTGTTGCCTGCGACGAACAGGCCGGGCACGATCTGGTCATCGGGGGTCAGCGCATGCATGTCAAGGTCGCACTTGATACCACCGCAGCAAACGAGAATCGAGGTCTGGTCGAACTTGGTGGCGTAATACGGAGGCGTGTCCAGGCGGAACATGCGCCTGGGGTCTTTGCCAAAGTCTTCGTCCTCCCCCTTGTCGCATAGTTCGTTGTAGCGCTCGATTTGAGCGACAACGGTGTCGACCGGGAGTTCCATCTTCTCGGCGAGCTCCTCAATGGTGTCAGCCTGGCAGGTGATGCCGGTCTTGAAGAGGGCGGGGTCGCCGTTGAGGAACACCTCGTCGGTCACATAGCCAAGGAAGACGGAGTTCATGATCCACGGCTTCTCGGCTGCCTCTTCGGCGCTCATCCAGTGGTTTACGTAGCCGTGACCGGTGGGCTGGGCTTCCAGCTCATCGCGCCACTTGTCGTCGAGGATCTGCCAGGAGAACCCGCCGGGCTGGCGAGACAGCTGGTCCTGGATATTCTGACCGGGAATGTCCTCGTTCATGAAGCGCTCGCCTTGGCTGTTAAGCTGCAGGAAGGAGTCGACACCCAGGGGACCACCCATGTGGTGAGTCATGGGAGCGTACGGGCCGAGCTCCATGCCGGCGCCCGCCCAGATTGCCATGCGATGCCCGTCGCCAGTGTTGGACTTGTTGCCCTGCGAGTCAACGCGCATGTAAGAGCTGGCGAACTGGGTGGCGTGAGGAACAAGGTCCTTCATCATTTCCGGATTGCTCGAGAAATCTCCGCAGGAAAGGATGACAGCCTTAGCGTTGAACTTGGTGTAGTTGCCGTCGACATCATGGGCATAGGCACCGATGACAGCGCCAGACTCATCGGTAATGAGCTGTTCGGCGTACATGCCGTAAATGAAGGTGGCACCAGCAGCCTGGGCCTTGTCGACGCAGTTCTGCATGACCCATTGCGAGCTCGGCAGCGTCATAAGCGTACCGTGGAAGTAGGGATAGTACTCCTCTTTCCAATCATAGCCTTCGAGGGCGGGGAACATCTTGGGACGGACGTAGAGCTCCTTGGTGGGTTCGGCTATCGAGCTTTCGAGCAGCTGGTAATCAACACCCTCGATACACCAGTCGAACGCCTCGCCGGAGTGCTCGTACCAGTAGTTGAGCAGCCTTGGGTTCGGACGGTAGCACATGTCCTTCATGAGCTGCATGACTACGGTGTTCTTTGACTCCCACTCAATACCAAGCTCTTCCTGAAGCTTGGAGCCGATCACGCCAAAATCCTGTGATGCAGGCACAAAGCCCAAGTCGGCGCCCTTGTCGATGGCGATGACCTTGGCGCCCGCCTCGGCAGCTGCGCGGGCGGCAGGGTTGCCGGCGGTGCCGGCGCCGATGACGAGTACGTCACAGTCCTGCTCGTCGACGATCTTATCGGCGGAAGGGATCTCGGGTGGCACCATGTAGCTGGGGGTGGCGGTCATGACGTCATAGGTCTGTGCTGCGGCCTCGCCCTCGGTTGCAGCCTCGCCCTCGGTCGCCTCTTCGGCGATTGCTGCGGCGGCCGGTGCCGCGACGCCCAGGGCGGCCGCGCCCAGGGCGGCCGACTTCACGAACCCACGCCTGTCGAGCATCTCACTCATGGCAATCCTCCTTTGTGTGCGTATGGGTGCGCACGTTGGGTGCATGCATGGCCGTGTGCCTGCACGCTGGTTATCAAGGTAGTGCTGCCTCGCTTTGCTGGCTTCTCGCAAGTTGGGGTGGTTGACGGAAAACGGCTACCCCAGATTGGGGCAGTCGTGCAAAATCGCAGGTCAAAGACATCAAGTTGCCTGCCGCGCCTGTGATTTGATCTGTGTCTGCGTGCGTATAAGACGAGGTAGGATACAGCACGCTGGTTTTCTTGTCGGCATTGCTCACACCCGCAATTCGCTGCTCGCGCGCGGGGAGAAGCCAAGAAGGCACGTTCGCTCATAGGAGGAGGTTCCCATGGACAACGATAGCTTGGCAAACAGGCAGATGACACGCAGGGGCTTTGCCGGAGCGGCGCTCGGTGGTCTGGTGGCGCTGGGTGCGTCGGTGGCGAGCTCGCGCGCTGCGCTCGCTGACGAGGCGGGGTCGAGCGCTTCTATGGATGCCCTGTCCTCTGGTGCAGACGCTCTGGCTGGCTCGGACGCGTCTGGTGAGGGCGGCGCTGCGGGTCAGGGGGCGTCCGGCTCGGGCGTCGTCGGCGGTACCGACGCCGTGACCGCGCTCAACGAGGTGGCCTATCCCCAGCCGGTTGCCTCTGGAGATTACTACGATTACATCCAGGCGCTCGACGTTGATTCGTGGGGTGAGGAGCTCTTCTCGGCGATTGCCGCGTTCGCTGACAACCTTACGTGTTATGGCATCGGCCAGGGGATCGGTTCCCAGGACGACGCCGCCGGAGCGACCGGCCTCGCCAGCCCCGTGAACCAGTGCCTCTCGCCGGTGAGCGCCTATCTCGCGCTCGCCCTGCTCGCACAGGGGGCACGTGGCGAGACGCAGGCGCAGCTCTTCGACGTGCTTGGCGTGGGCGCATCCGACGCGGATGGTGCAGCCAGCGCGAGCTCCGCCACTGACGCCGCCGAAGGGCCGGCCCTGTCCGCCGCGAACTTCGCAGGGACGTGCTCGCGGCTCATCCAGCTGCTTTGGGCTCAGAACACTCCCGAGGACGACTCGTGCCCGGGCATCCTGCAGGTCGCGAACTCCGTGTGGGCACGCGTCGACGTACCGATCGAGCAGACTTTCCTGGACGTGGCGACCAGGGACTTCACGGCCGAGTGCTATCGGGTCGACGAGGTGGGCCCCGCGGCCGGCTCGGCCATGGGCGAGTGGATTGGCGAGCACACGGGCGGCAACCTCTCGCCTCAGATCCAGCTCGACGCGCAGTGGATCATGAGCATCATCAACACGGTGTGGTTCAAAGCCGGCTGGAGCGACGCGTTTGACGAGGCGAACACCGCGCCCGACGTTTTCCATGCGGCGTCTGGCGATGTGGAGTGCGACTTCATGTCGCGCATCCGCACGTGCTCGGTGGTGCGGGGTACGGGGTACCAACTTGCGTCGCTTCCCCTAGCCACGGGCGCGAGCCTTCTGCTGATGCTTCCCGACGAGGGCATCGACCCCCGCGCGTTCCTTGGGCGCGCCGGCGGTATCTCGCGGCTCTGGGGGCAGATCGGCACATCATCGGAGCTTGTGGAGGCCACGTTCTACGTGCCCAAGGTCTCGTTTTCCCGCACAACTCAGCTGGCCGACGTGCTGAAGCAGATGGGCGTCACTCTGGCGTTTGGAGAGGCCGGGACCGATGGCACCGGTGCAGACCTCTCGGGCATCTCCGAGGCAGCCGGCCACGTGAGCGCGGTCGAGCAGGGCACGCGCTTCTCGATGAACGAACATGGCGTGGAGGCGAGCGCGTATACCATGGTGGCCATAGCCATGGCGGCCCTGCCGCAGGATCTCGAGCAGGTTGAGCTGCGCTTCGATCACCCGTTTGCCTTCCGCCTGGTCGACCGCAACGGCATCGTGCTGTTCGACGGCGTGGTGGACGACCCGACGGCCGAGTAGGCGAGGCGGGCCGCCCGCGTGCCCATGTGGCCGCGGGTGGCCCGCTTTGAAAGGCGCGTAGATGATATGACATGGACGTTCGCCTTCGGTGGGATAGGCGCTATGGGCTGTTGCTGGCGACATTTCCGACGAGGCAAAATACGCTATTAGGGAACGGGGTCATGGGGCGAATGGGCAGGACCGGGACGAGCGTGTCATTGACAGGGTCGATAGCTGATCGGCGTCGTGGTACGGCCATGGTTCTCTGCGTGGCTTTGGTTTTTGTGCTCTGCCTGCCAGTTTTAGGGTGCGGCGGAGCGGGCGGTGCATCGCAGGCGTCGGCGCAGGCGGGGGAGCAGACACAGGGTGCCTCGCCCGCCTGGTATGCCTCGATACCGCAGGACGTGCCCGTCGTCGACTTTCGCTCTGACCCCGAGAGCCCCGGCTCCACCGAGAACTTCCGAGCGGCACAGGAGCAGCTCGAGGAGCTGGTTCGCGCCTTCACGCCCAGGGTCTACGTCATCGGCCTCGATTTCTCCTGGGACTATCTGGATACCTCGCTGTTCTGGGTGAAGTCGTGGTCTGATGACATCACCTATGACTACGATCCCGACGATGCCTACAACTCGACCTACCATGGCATGGTTGAGTTCGAGTACAATTGCGCGTCCGAGGACGTGCCCGGCATGCAGGCCCAGATAGACGCCGTCGCCGGCGAGATTCTCTCGCTGATCCCCGAAGGGGCCGACGACTGGACCCGGGCGCTCTACATCCACGACGAGCTGGTGCGTCGCGTGACCTATGACCCCCAGGTCAAGGCCGATGAGGCGGCACCGGGCAGTTTGCACTGTCGCGATATCTACGGCGCCCTGGTTGAGGGCAACGCCGTGTGCGTGGGGTACGCCTACGCGTTTGACTACCTCTGCCGGCAGGCGGGCGTCCTTGTCGACCTGATGCTTACTGATGACATGGTGCACATCTACACGGCGTTTGCCGTCGAGCAGCAGGATGCCTGGTCGTGGTGCTACGTCGACCCCACGTGGTCTGACTTCGACGAGGCGGACGTGTATGGCAACGCCTACGTTGACCACAGCTACTTTGGCATATCGGAGGAGGAGATCGAGAGCTACGGCTCCCATGACATTGCCATGAGCGGCCATGGCGGCTTCGACCCCTCCCTCAACTGGTACGTTCGCACGAACAACTACCTGTACGATGCCAGCTACGAGTCGATTCTCGCGGCGTTTGGCCGGCAGTACGCAAACGGCGGCAACTACCTCGAGATCCGCCTGGACACCGACGAGCTTCACCAGCAGGCCCGCGACTTCCTGTTTGGCAACGACTACGCAGGCCTCAACTCGATCCTGACCGACCTGGGGTACTTTGGGCAGTATATCTATCGGTACAACGACACGGCGAACACCATCGGCGTGGGGATCAACGCGCCGGTGTAGCGGTGATGTCGGCCATGATTTGGTGTGTGTCGATGGGGCGTTAGGACGACATCAGCGGATATGCTTTTGAGGGGGAGTGGCTGGCTTGCTTCGAGGAGGAGAGGCGAGAGGGAAGATGCCTCACATGTCGACGAATCTCAAGAAGGCCTTCGCCTCCGATTTTGACGGCACGCTGCACTTCGCGCGGCGCACGCCGTCGATTGACCCCGCCGCCGTTACGGCGATCCGGCAGTTCCAGGACTCGGGAGGCCTGTTTGGCCTGTGCACCGGAAGGCCCTACCGGGCGCTGCTTCCTCTCATCGACGGTCTCATCCACCCGGACTTCTACATCACCAGCAGCGGCGCGTGCGTGCTCGACGCCGCGGGGGCGATCCTGACGGAGCAGTGCATCTCCTTTGAGGTGGCTGCCCAGGTCTTTGAGTTTGGCGAGTCAGCGGGGCTGCCGCACATGCTCCACGTGGACGGTACCTACTACATGCTCGCCAGCGATCCCGAGCTGGGGATTCCCGTCTCGCTTGTCCGCGACTTTTCCGAGCTGGCCCGCCTGCCCATTCACGACATCAGCTTCATGACGCGTAACGAGGTCGAAGCCGAGCACATGACCGCCGAGATCAACGGGCGGTTTGGCCACGGCGTGGCGGCGTTTCGCAACAAGAGAGCCATCGACGTGGTTCCCGCGGGCTGTAGCAAGGGGGTCGGCTGCGGCGTGATCCGGCGGCACTTTGGCGCGGACACGCTGTTTGGCATGGGGGATTCCGCCAACGACCTGCCTCTGGTTGAGGCGGCTGACTACTCGTACACGTTTGCAGGGGCGCCCGAGGCGCTGCGCGCGGCGGCGAACAGGATCGTGTCCACGATTTGCGATGCGCTTGAGGACGCGACGGAGAGGGATGCGTGAGATGGCCCAGCATGTTGTCGTGGTCGACCATTCCCCGGCATGGGAGACGATGTTCGAGGCGGAGGCTCGGGCCATTCGCGACATCCTGGGGGAGAACTGCGTGGCGGTGCACCACATCGGCAGCACCTCGGTGCCAGGCCTTGCAGCAAAGCCCATCATCGACATCATGCCGGTGGTGAGGGACATCGCCCTGGTTGATGCCAAGCGGGCGGAGTTCGAGCGCCTCGGGTACGAGTATCTCGGCGAGTTCGGCATTCCCGGCAGGCGCTACCTGCGCAAGGGAGGGGACGAGCGCACGCATCAGATGCATGTGTTCGCGCAGTCGAGCACCCGTGACATCGAACGTCACCTTGCGGTGCGCGATTACCTGCGCGGCCATCCGCAGATCGCCCGCCAATACGGTGAGCTCAAGAAGGTGCTAGCGCAGGCGCATCCATACGACATCGAGGCCTACTGCGACGGCAAGGATGCCTTCGTGAAGGCCATGGAGGCGGATGCGCTTGCGTGGGCAGCGGGGCGCCGGGCGGGCCGGCTCCACGATCTTCCGTAGCGCGAGGTCGCGCAGGCCGGCGGCCTACGCCTTCAGGCAGGGCGGGGTCTTCTCCTCGGGCATGTTGCCAAAGAGGAACTCGTCTTCATCCTCTGGGGTCATACGGCAGATGTCACGGTTGATCTCGACGCCCTCGACCGTGTCGAGATGCTCCATGAAGCGGCACTTGTCGCAGCCATCATCATAGGCAAACGGCCAGTAGTGCTTGCCGATCTTTACGCCGTCCTTGTCCATTTTGACCGTCATGGCCTGTCCCTCTCCGGTAAGCGAGCGCTCTATTTGGGGTGTATCGTAACATGGGGGAGACACATTCATGTGCGGGAAGGCCTTTGCATGTTGTCTTATGTATTGGCGAAACTTTCATATGTATTAGCGCAAGGGAGAAAACGAATGTCATATTCATGTGAGACCGCCCGTAAAGTACTGGCGATTGGAGGGCGGATAACGAGGGAATAGTGTTGAGCTTGCTATTGCGGGGGACGATGTGACTGAGGATGCTTACTATTTGATTGTCTCGCCATCGATACATTGGCGTGTGGGTTGAAATGTGGATTCTCACTATGAACGGCTGAAGGCAGCGCATTCCATCTGGATATGCATGGATCCCCCAAAGAAGTACCGTGGCACCATGTTGTGATGGCCGGCAAGCGGAGGGGTCGTATGTGATGAGAAAGGGCATGTGTTCGGCAGGTCGCTTATGCACATCGCGATGGTGTGCGTCGATCTGCCGGGTGCGCCTGGATTGCCCGGCTTTCTCGGGACGCTCTTTGCTCCCGATCTTTCGCCCGATGACAAAATCGATTTGCTTGCTAGTGCGTACAATGTAAGGAACCAGGATAACCGTGAATCCCTAGCGGAAAGGACGGAGGCCATGGGTGCATTCGGCGAGGTTCTCGAGCGTCGCAGCGAGGCAAAGGGTAAGCTGGAGGGGCTCTGCCTCTCTGCGCGCCGCCTGATGGACAACCTGGGTTACACGCTCGACCAAGCTCTGGACTTTCTCGGGGTTACGGGCGAGGAACGCAAGGGCTGCGAGGAGCTTGTCCGTCAGGCGGAAAAGGGGTAGGGGTGCCTGGGGTGGATTGGCCGACGCTGTTGCGGTGGACGCTCTCCTGACAGGCCTTCTGCATCCCCCTTTCTTCCAAGACTACAAGAACGACTCAGCAACATAGAGCATCTGAGCTCCCTCGTCCCATAACATGACAAGCTCGCTGCCGTCGGCCTGCGTATCTCGGTGGTAAGCGCACCCACCATAGTCGGGGCGGACTTGGGCAGGCACTCCGATCTCGTCCAGCCACGTCTCGACGTCTTTGGCCACATCCGATGCCTTGCCTTGCTCGCCGGTCTTTTCGGCCGCCTTGTCCGCATGCACCCAGAGGAGCATCGTGCGTATGGGGTCTGCATCGGCGTAGGAGTATACGTGGTAGCGTATGCCGTCCCCGTGGAAGCTCGCCCCCGAGTCCTGCTCGTGCTCCTCGGTGAGGAGCGCCTCTGCCGGCAGAGCGACTCCCCAATTTGCTTGGAGGACACGCGAGTAGGCGGGTGCCTGGGCCTGCTCGAGAGAGGCACTCCAGCGCTCGAGCGTATCGGAGACGGGCGCATACGAGATGGCTAGACAGGCGATGGCGCCCATACACGCCAGCCCGGTCCAGGTGGCATACCGAGGCTGGTGACGCAGAGCGAGCCGTACGACGCTGCCGATCCCGATGCCGGCGAGGGAGACCGCCGTCCCGATCAAGATCGCCCCAATATCGGGGACGTTGAGCTTGTCGAACGTCAGCATGTTGGCGAGGCTGAACGTGCTATATCCGGCCAGCATGTAGGTGGCGCCGAGGACGGGCGCGACGGCCCACTTCCACCTGCCCCAGTAGTCTCGCTTGCCGATGACGAGCGAGACCACGAACGTCGTGACGGGCAGGAGCAGCCCGAGGAACATGATGCTGTAGCCCATGGCGTCCGAGGCTGCCCCGAACGCCCAGAAGGCGACGAGCGCGATGGCCCAGACGAGCGAGTAGGCAACGATCAGGATGGACCTGACCAAGCGATCGCGGCTTCTCACGGCGTCCGTGCTCTCTGCAAGGCATGCGAGGTACGGGGAAAGGTCCGGGGAGGAGCTCGAGGCGGTCAACTCGGTCTTGGTTGTGTTGGCCTGCCCGTGTCCCGTCGTTCCCTCGTGCGCCTGTTCGTCGCGGCAAGGTTCGCCCGTGTCTCTGATCTTGGTGCCGATGTCCATGGCCTTGCCCCCTTGGCTGCCTTGCAGGGCTGGAATGGCTCAATCATAGCCGGTTGCGGCCCGGCTGTCTGTCAAATGGGTTGTACCCCTCGGGCACCCTGCCCAACATGGGTTGCAGGTAAATACCGACACTGACAAGAACGGCTGTCCCCTACGTTTTGTAGGGCCCCTTTTCCTGAGAGCGTGGGGTCTTGCAAAACCCCACGTTTTTGATCTGAAACCTTATGCCAACGATGCGTATCGTCAAAGACGTCGTGCCGCACGTGCCGAGCACGGTGCTGCGAGGTTTGCCGGTAATCAGGTACCTCGTGGTGGAGATCGATGGACTCTAACGTTACGAACCGTCAGTAGAAGGGAAGCGCCATGAGCCACAACGCATACTCCAATCCCATAACCGACCTCCAGTCCCGTCGCTCGTTCATCAAGAACGCTGGGTTTGCGGGCGCAGCGTCTGTCGGAGCGCTTGCCACTGTTGGATCCGCCCTGGCGGACGAGCCTGCCGCCGGCTCGTCTTCTTCTGGTGGCGCTTCCAGCGATATTGCGTGGGACGAGGAGTTTGACTTCGTTATCATCGGCGCTGGCATCGCCGGTGCTTCCGCTGCGGTGACCGTGGCGACCGAGGGCGACGGCGCCACCTGCCTGCTTGCCGAGAAGATGGAGACCCCCATGGGCAACACCCCCTACAGCGACGGCAGCGTGCTGTTTGGATACGATGCCGACGCGTTCTACGCGTACATGAAGGAGATGGCGGGCGAGCACGCCACTACGCCCGATGACGTGCTGCGCGTTTACTCCGATGCGGCCTGCCAACTCAAGGAATGGATCTTCGACGATCTCGGCGCCGACTGGGAGACTTCTGGTACCTCCGAGCCCACCACGGCTGAGGACTTCGCCGACAATGCTTCTACCGAGTATCCAGAGTACGAGCACAGCTACTCGGTGGGCAAGATCCGCATCGGCAAGGGCGAGGGTGCTCCCGAGGATGGCCCCAAGCATATAATCCAGTTCCTCAACGGCCTTATCGAGCAGCACGCTGACGTCATTGACTTCCGTTGCGACTTCCCCATGACCGAGCTCATCCGCAACTGGGAGACCGGTCGCGTGGAGGGCGCGGTCATCGGCGGTAAGAACATCAAGGCCAACAAGGGCGTCATCATGTGCTGCGGCGGATTTGAGACAGATCCTGTCATGATGGAGAACTACCTAGGCGCGGGCTCGGCCATCCCGGGCGCCGGCGTTGGCAACACCGGAGATGGTCACAGGGCGTGCATGAAGATCGGTGCCGACTTCTGGCACATGGAGCATGTGGCTGGCTTCTGGATGGTTGGCCGCGATCTGGAGAACACCAAGTCCGCCAACCTGCCTACCGGCAAGTCGGGCAAGAAGTACGGCATCACCGTGGGCGTCAGCGGCAGGCGCTACTACATGGACGTTGACTCGTTCCGCGAGGCACTGAACACCGAATATCTTGGCGATATCCGTCTGAGCGTGGGTTCGCGTCACGGCCATGCCAATCTCGGCGGAGACTGGCCGCATGCCCAGCAGCCGCGCAAGGCGTGGTTTATCTTTGACCAAGCAGGGTTGGAGGCTGGGGCCATCTCGCCCGACTATTCCACCGACCCTGTTGCCGATGGTCTGGCCTACAGCGCCGATACCATCGAGGCGCTGGCCGAGATGATCGACGTCCCGACTGACGAGCTTGTCTCCACCGTGGAGGTGTGGAACGGCTTCTGCGCCGATGGCCACGACGCGGCGTTCTTCCGTCCGGCTGACACACTTACGCCCATCTCCACCCCGCCGTTCTACGCGCAGCTGTGCGCGCCGGCGTTCCTCAACACCGACGGCGGTCCCGTGCGCAACGCAAAGGGCGAGATCCTCGACCCCGACGGCAACCCCATTCCCGGCCTGTACTCCGCAGGCGAATTTGGCTCCATCTGGTGCGGCGGCTACAATGGTGGCGGCAACCTGACCGAGGGCCTGGTCTTTGGTCGTATCGCCGTCCAGAGCGCCCTGGCCCAGGCATAAGAGACGCCTACCTGCGCGGTTGAGGCCGCGCGGCGACGATGCCGACGTGGGCACAGGTGGTGCATGCGAGCACATGGCACAGTGACCTAGCCGCAGTCGTTTACGGTAGCTATCGGGACGCCTCGCGCCGGCTTTCGGGCTGGTGCGAGGCGCTTTTGTGAATGGGTGATGTGCGACGCCGCCGCTCGATCGGCTAGCGAGGAGGCTCCCTCATCAGGTCGATGAGTTCCTGCTTGGAGTGAATGTCCATCTTGGCGTAGAGAGCCCGCATGTATCCGCGCACGGTGTTTTGCGAGAGCGAGAACTCGCGGGCGATGTACGCTGCCGTGCGCCCCTCGGCGAGCAGCAGGGCAACCTCGGCCTCGCGGGCCGTGAGACCAAAGGCGTCTCGTAGGTGATGTAGGCGGGCGTCCTGGTGGGATGCCGTCTCTCGCGGGAAAATGCCGTCGGGCGATGTCGGGTCTTTCTCATCGTTGACGTCGGCGCTTGACGAGGCGCCGGGCCCAGATGCGTCGGGCGTGCTGGTTCCTGACCGCATCGGGCAGCCCTGCGCCGCCTGCCGTGGCATCGTGGGGAGCACGTTGATGCCGGCGAACAGGGGCCTGAGCCTAGGTATGTCGCTCGATAGCACAAGCGCCGTGCTGCCGATGAGCATGAAGAGCAGAAGCGCGATGAGCACGGTGCTGCCCGTGGTCTCTCCCTGGGCGAACCGCAGTACGAGCAGTCTGCCAAACGAGCGAAATGACAAGTGCAAAAACCACACGGCCGCCAAGGCGAAGAAGACCGACCCTTTGCGGTGCCGGCCGAAATCGATCACCGACACCCACATGAACGCGACGCGATAGAGGTTGACGACGGCGATGATGGTGGCGCCGATCAGAGTTGCGGCTTCGTTGAATGTGGCAAGTAGAAGGATGCTGAGCGCAAGCGCGACGAGTATGGCCCACCAGATCGTTGACATGCGGTATCGCTTGCCTCGGGCTAGCACGAGCCATATGGTGAGGACCGACAGCGCGATGAGCGTGACGAACTGGGTTGCCTGCAGCCCGGCTCCGATGTGGATGGACGTGCCGAACGGAAACCCGCGCGACACTCCGATGACGAAGCTCGATAGCGCCACGCCCACGAGCAGGCGCACGAGCGAAGAGCGGGGCTCGTCGCGATAGGCATCATCCTCTGGCTCGGGGATTGCCTGGGAGGGGACGGGTACGCCTGTCCGGGATTCGAGGATCTTCGCGGAGCGGAGGAGCATCATGAACGCGACGACGGGCAGGAACATGCTTGCGAGCAGGGCGATGTTGCTGGGAACGAGCCCCATGGGGACGCCGAGGATTGCCGAGAGCGCAAGCGAGACAAAGCCATAGAAGAACGCCTCGCGCGCGGCCATGCGCATGTAGACGTGCATCCACATGCCGCCAACCCATGCTAGCCCCGTGCCCGAGCAGATGGCCGCCGCAAGCATGAGGCCCAGGTCGGGGTAGCTTTCCTGTAGGAAGAAGAGAAACGTCCCCAGCGTCATGACGCCGACCGAGACCCACCCGAGCGCCCTTTGGAACTTGAGGGTGAACAGGCCTGCCAGAACGATCCCCACGAGAACGATGATGTAGGCGCTGCGCGACAGGTCGATCATGACGGTGGACATGCCTGCGTCCACCCACACGTAGCGCGCATAGGATACGCACTGCAGCCACAGCAGCAATATGCCGGTGCCCAGAAAGGACATGGCAAAGCGGCCAGGACATATTTTCTCGAGCGTCTTTCGCGCGCACTGCATGGGCATCATCGTCTCTGCTCGCAACCGCCTCGATGCTTAACAGTAACCATCATATACCTGATTGGTTGGGCTGCAAAAGCGATGGTACACCTAGGTTGTTGAGGCTGGCGCGGTTTGCCCGGGCTTTGCCTCTGGGGTTTGGCGCATACGCATTTGGCGGGGTCAGGCGATTCGGGGGTGCTGGCCTTCTTGCAAATTCAATGGGCCGGGCGGGGCGGTATCTTCGTTTGCTTATAACAGCAAGCGGGGAGTATCTGGCAAACAGCCCTATGAGCTGTAGGTAGCTAATGGGGCGCTCGGAAGACCAAATTGATCTTGCCGAGCGCCTCATGGTAGCGTCCCTTAATTAGCAAAAGCACCACTGATGATGCATAGATCACCTATGCGTTGGCGGCTATATCCTCAGCGGCGGTTTGGCCTGCAACCCAGCTAGTTGCCATGCACATGGCATTGCAGGATCCTCCAACGTTGTAGTACGGTGCGGCAAAGACGCTGCCGTTATCAGAGGAGCCGATGTAAAGGCCGGGGATTGGCTTGAGCTCGGCGTTTACAGCACGGCACGAGTTGTCGGTTCGTACTCCGCCCATAGTGTTGAGGCCACCGACCTGGTACTGAATGGCATAGTAGGGGCCCTCGTCAAGGGCGATAAGAAATTCCTTCGGCAGATTGAGGTCGCTGTCATAGCCGTCGGCACAGAAGCCGTTGTATCGCTCGATGGTGGAGGCAAGGTTCGGCAGTCCGGCGATTTCTGCGAGCTCCTCTGGAGTCTCGGCCTTCCATGCCCAGCCCTGCTCGATTGCCGCGTCGATGTCCTCTTGCATCCTTGGGCAGGGGTTGTCGAGTGTAAGGGGACCGGGAATCCAATATTCAGGACGGCCAACGCGGTCGAAAGCGGAGTGCTCGAGAAGGGTGTTGACCATCTTCTGGTCGGCAATTGCGTAGTAATAGCCGAGACGCATCTCGGCTGCCCCGGCTATGGTAAGAGGTGACTTGGCCATGTCGTATTCGTTAATGAACCTGTCGCCGTTTTGGTCGACGTGTAGAGTCCCGTAGACATCGAAGGCGAGGGCCTGCGAACGTTTGTCACTCTGCATATAGTTCTCGAAGACTCCCTCGCACTTTTCATTAAACCCGGCGTTGTTGGCAAGGGTGCTCATGCAGAAATTGGTTTCCATGATGCCGCCTGCCGCAAGTGTCATCTTGATGCCCGCGCCGTCATTCACGGCATAACTGTAACGGCCAAGCTTGATTTGGTCACCAAATGCGCTTCGCATCATCTCGTCGTTGTCCATGAAGCCGCCGCAGGCAAGAATTACGGCCTTGGCACGGTACTCGACTTGACCGTCGGGGCCGTCAGCGTAGAGGCCGACGACTCGGCCGTTCTCAACTATGAGTTCCTTTGCTTCGGTGTTGTAGTCAAACTGCACGCCCTTATCGATGAGGGCAGATTCAACGAGACCCAGCTTGTTTTCTGTGCTGTAGGTGTGAACAGAAAGAAAGCCAATTCCGTACAGGTCTGAGGATGCAACTGAAATCTCACAACCAAGGTCAGCCCATGTGTTTATCACGTCGGTGGAGGCTGCGAGGCACTTGCGTACGAGCACGGAGTTGACCGTTCCCTTTGCGAAGTCCATCATTGCGGCGTAGACGGTGTCGAGAGGGCAATCAATTCCCAATTCCTTCTGGACGTTGGTGTCCGCTGCTGTTGTTCCGCGCATCCAGTTGGTGTTTGAATTAAGACAGCTAGCCGACTTCTCGACGACTACGACATTTAACCCAGCTTCGGCGGCTGTATATGCGCCCCAAAGGCCAGATCCCGCACCTACGACAATAACGTCCGCCTCGGTTGTTTTGATGGGTTCCCAGATCGTTTCCTCTTCTGCTGCTTGGGCTTGGTTGAAGGCTGCCAGTCCCATGGCTGTCAGGCCCGTTATTGCAAGACCACTTGCGATCATGCTGCGCCTCGTAATCGAACTCATCGTTAGCTCCTTTCCTTGGTAAGGCCAGTGTCAATCGTGATGCATGTCCCAAGGCTATGGGGAACCGTCCGATTTGCGATAGCCCTACAGAGGGGAAGGAAGTCGATACGCATATCCCCAATATAGGTTAACCAACATCTGAGCTGGATTTATTCCCAGGGGTTTCACTATCAGATGGTTCGTATACATGCTCGACCAAGCTGATTAGCTCTTGTTGGGAATGTACGCCAAGCGCAACATAGAGTGATTTCTTGTATGTTCGTATGGTATTTTCTGCCAGAGACAGCTCCTTGGCGATGTAGGGAACATCCCTTCCCGTAGCGAGCAAGCAGAGGATCTCAGATTGTCGAGGCGAAAGTTTACGTCGTTCTGCCAATAAGAAGCAGCCCATTTGGATTGTGTCGGCCGATGCCATTTCGCGTTCCCGCTTTGTTTGGAGCTCCTGACGAATAATGATGAAAAGGGGTATGGTGAGGAGGTAAACAAGCAGGAGGGCCACAGAGATCGCCCTTACCCCCTCGGGGATTGAACTAAGGAAATCATTGCTGAGCAGCGGAATAAATAACGGTCTTGTGAGATAGGCGATCCCCGCGAAAATGCCGTAGAGGATCTGGGGGTTAATCTGGTATTTTCTGCTTTGTTCAACAGTAAGGACAATCATCATGATAGACATTACTGCTCCGCATGTTTCCCCCATGAGCACAAATACCCAGCTGCTTGCAGTTTCGTGAATAAACGAGGCGAATACGAATATCGTTGCGAGAACTGGCCATGAGAAAACGTATAGCCGGGGGATCGTGATATCTCGATCAAGGCCAAACCAAATGAATGCAACGATTGCGGTGCCTGCTATTCTGGCGACTTGCGACAAGACGATGCGAAACGATTCGGTGAGTATGTTCGCGTCCCAGTTTAGATCGATTGTCGAATCGACAAAGAAGAACACGATCACGCATAGAAAAGGCACTACAAGGCCTTTGCCTGCAGCCATGCAGCTAGAGTATGCAGACTCTCTTCCACCCGTGGTGCTTGGGCTCCTCTTCAGGTTAACGTGCGTCAAGACTATTACAAGCGGTACTAGGAGAAAGGCAATGAGAGGCAATAGACTGCGAGACGGCAGGAATGCGAGACAACAGATGGTCATACCGGCAAGAACGTTGGCGATAAGCAGGAGCTTTTTCATGTCATGTATTGACTGCTTTGCGATAACTTCCATCCAAAGGATGAACAGCATGCCTTCGCCGAGTCCTATGCATGCGACCGCGAAGTAGTAGGCAATTTCGGCATGAATCCCATATTTGGAGACAAGAGACATGATGAGTCCAGCAATAAGTGACACAAAACAAAGAGACGCCTGATTGGGTAGATTTCTCGTGCACACAAAGGATAGAAATCCCGCGCCAATCATCGTGATAGAGCAGGTAAATTGCTCGATCATCCTACAGGACGATCTCAGATCGTCTCCGAGTTCTAGGCAGTTTAATGCGAAGGGGCCCCATGTGAGCAAGGATCCTATTGCCATAAAGAGGGCGGCACCAATGACATATAGGATGTCATTGACCAGCTTCTGTTTTGGATCAACACCGGCTTGATTGGCTTTTACGGTATTATCATTCATAGGAGATCCCCGTCTAAATGCTTAGCCTGCCTAGAACTGTAGACTCTATTAATGATATATCGATTAGGTAGCTTGGGCTTCAAGAGATAGCGTGATATCCGCGGGTAGTTGGTTATTGGAAAGAAGAGGATAGTGGTTGATGCGCTAGCACGCCATGCGGGCATCGATTGCGCGGACGAGCTTGTCATGGTCTGACGTGCTGACGCGCTTGCAGGGACGTAGGTCCATGTCTTTGTGAGGGCTCGCCTGACTGAACATGATGCATGTCAGTACGGCATGCGAGCGAGTTGCATTTTCTATCATTGTCCCTGCATTTAATTTCCTGTGCCGGGCAAAAGACTTTTGGTATTTACCACATCATAACGACATTATGGATACAGCCCTGATGGCATTTATAGTTACGAGTAAGGAAATGGGTTCCTACCGGGGATCCAAGGCATACCGAATGGGGAGGGAGAGGGATATGGCGAATGCCACAAGTGTTCCGAGGCGTACGTTTATCCAGGGGGCAGGCATGACTGGAACCGCTGTTGCTCTTGGGATGGCCATGGCCGGTGCGTCGGCTGGCCTTGCGGATGAACTCGGCGAACAGCCCGTTGGTCAGCCTGACGAGTATGATATCCAAGTACATGAGGCCGATGTCGTGATTGTGGGTGGCGGCATCGCCGGAACCACGGCAGCGCGCCGCATTATGGCACAGGGGCTAAGCGTCGCGATTGTTGACAAGGGACCGTGGGCCCACTCGGGCACGTCAGGTATCAACTGGGGCCACAATGCTGAGAGCAACGAGTGGGCGGAGGGTGATGGCTCCAACACCTTTGGTGCTTGGATTTACATGCTTGAAGGCATGCTCAACCAGCCCAATGGCCTTGCTATGTGCCAGGCGGTTCATGCCGGTCGTCCGTGTGCAACTTTTGAGCAAATGGGCTGCATCCTCGAGCGTGGCAAGGACGGCCATACGGCGGCGGGCAATGCGCCGGCCGATCTTGTTGTGGATAATGGCACGTTCAACCGCTACTTCTGCTTGGATCTCGAGCGCAGGGGTGCCGATATCTATGATCGCACGATGGTTCTCGATCTGCTCCAGGATGCTGAGGGGCGTGCAGCTGGTGTGGTTGCGGTGAGCCTGGTCGATGGTAGCGCACATGTGTTCAGGGGTAAGGCGATTGTCTTCGCTACGGGCAGCTACTGCTGGGTTACCGGATACAACGGCATGAAGCCGCATACCATCGCCGGCCCCGAGAACACTGGTGATGGCCTTGCCATTCTCATGCGCAAGGGACTTGCGATGCGTGACATGGAAGAGCTGCCCATCGACTTTGTGCAGTGGAACCCTCTCGGCATCCGTCAGGGTATGGGTGCGCAGGGTGCTTCGACAATCAACTGGAAGTTCATGTACGACAAAGATCTCAATCCGCTGGTGCCCGAGGGTGTCGAGAGTGTGTCGAACGGACAGCTTGCCCGCTACTACTACCGTGCTCAGCTCGAAGGCCGAGGAACAGAGAACGGTGGCGTGTACGTAGCTACCCATGACCCGGACTCCGATGACCGCTACTACCGTCGTTGCAAGGAGAACGAGCGGATTTACTTGGGTTACGAGCTACCCGATTATACTGAGGTCGTTGCTGAGCAGTGGGAGGTCGCCGGCCATCCGTTTGACTACTCGCCTACGGCGGAGACTGCCATCCCCAGCCTGTTCTACGCTGCGTCTGGCCAGGGTGTTTGGGCGGGCTGCGGATTTTTCGGTGCGTTTGGCTCTGGGTTTATGGCGGGCGAGGGGGCTGCTGCCCGTGCTCTCGAGACTGAGGATGCCCCCGCAATCGACTGGGCTGCCGCGAATGCTGCCCTTGCTGAGGCGTATGCCCTGCTCGAGTCTGAGCCGGACGATCCACTTCGTTCCACCGTGGTGTTCCGCGACATCCAGAATGCTTACTGGTCCGGGCTAAGCCCTCTGCGCAACGCCGATGGCATCAAGGGGTCGATTGCCGAGCTTGACCGCATCGAAAAAGAAGAGCTTCCCAGGATGTACGTCCCCCAGAAGTCGCGCCAGTATAACACCGACTGGCATCGTGCGCTCGAGGCTCGCAACATGCTTATGTGTGCCCGCGCCACCGGTGAGGCTGCCCTGCTGCGCGAGGAGTGCCGAGGTGCACACGTGCGTGAGGACTTCCCCATTGAGGATAACGAGAACTTCCTCAAGAGCACCAAAGTTTCGTATTCCAACGGGGAGTGGAGCGCAAGTCTCGAAGAGCTGGACGGCACGATCATGTCTGTCGAGGACATGAAGCCGATCATGCCCAAGCTCGATCTGTTTGAGCAGTAAGGGCGCGGTAGAAGGTTTGACCGATCGAGCAGGAAGCGAGGGATTTCAATGGCGACTATCACCGCCAAAATATTTAGGTATGATCCAAGCGTGGACGAGGAACCGCACTACTCCACACATGAGGTCGAGTGGATTGACGATGGCACGGGCATCATGACCGCGTTGCAGGTTCTTCACGCCATCAACTATGACGAAGAAGCTTTTGGCTATGATCACAACTGCTCGTCGGGTTTGTGCGGGCGCTGCAGCATGCTGATCGACGGCAAGCCTGGTCTTGCCTGCTGGACTCCGCTTGAGCCTGGCGAGCACACGTTCGAGCCGTTGCCGGGCTTCCCGGTCATTAAAGACCTCGTAGTTGATCGCAGCAAGGCACGCCAGCAGTTCGTGAACGTTGATACGACCATCCACACCGTCGATCCCATTGTTACGCTGCCCGATATTGACTACGAGCTGTATTGGGAGACGCTTGAGCGCCTGAACATGTGTCGCGAGTGCATGCAGTGCTATGCTGTGTGCCCCGTGCTCAAGGATGGAAATAACACGCGATTCGTTGGCCCGGGTGCCATGGGGCAGATTGCCCAGCGCTACTTCGACACCGAGGATCAGAGCGATCGACTCGGACAGGCTGTCTTTTCCGGCTTGTGGGATTGCACGCTATGCGGCGAGTGCACGGCCGTATGCCCGTCCGGCATCAAGCATGTCGAACTATTCCAGAAGATGCAAGAAGATGCGCGCGAGCGCGGGCTTGTGCCTTCCGAAGACGTGGAGAAAGATTTCGCATAGTATCTGTCGCGAATTCAGACCTATTTCGCGATGTTGCTAAATGGTCGGGGCTTATAAATGCGGGAGAGGCGTGCTTGCGTCTCTTCCGCATATGTTTAACACGGGTGACAGGGTGTCTCGCCGTTCTTCATATTGCGATTGACGTGATCGTGCTTACAGCAATAGCATGTACCCCAAAGGGATTTGGGGAGGGGATTGTCGTGCGTGTCGAGGTGTTGCGTGAGTTCATAGAATTTGCCAAGTATCAAAATATCAGCGCGGCTGCAAAGAAGCTCTTTATTACACAACCGGCATTGAGCAACCACATTGCAAGTATCGAAAAAGAACTGGGACTAGAGCTCGTCCGTCATGGAAAGACGATGGAGCTCACGGCTGCTGGACGGGCGTTTTTCGAGGGCTGCTGCGAGGTCGTGGGGGCATACGACTCTATGATTGAAAGGGTTCGCGTGCTTGCAGACCAAGGTAATCCCGGAACGCTCGTTATTAAAGCAGACACGAGCGGAACAAGCGGCTCTTGTCGGCTCTTGGATCTAATAAGCCAGTTCAAACGGCTGCATCCTTCGATAACGGTGACCTTTAACAACTCTAGTAAGAACAGTGTCGCGGCTGACCTTGCGTCAGGTGAACTCGATTGTGCTCAGGTCTACAACTACATTGATGGGCGTGCTGGAGCAGAGCTAATAGGGGGAGAGTGTGACCAGCTTGATTCGATCGTTATCGACCAGGCCCCCATTACCGTTGTGGCAAATAAGGATCATCCCTTGATGTCAAAGAAGAGCATTTCTTTTGGAGACATCCTCCGCTTTCCATATGCCATGCCGGCGGGGGCCGCTTTCATAGAGTGCGAGGCTTCTATTAGGCAACTGTATCACAAGCATGGGACGGAGTTAAAAAATATCCACTACAAGGTCGTTGATTCGATAGCCGACCTCGTTGCAATGGAAACGCATGGGGATGAGCTGCTCATAATGGGGGCGTCACCTGCTCTTCCGAGTGCGATGGCATGTCGTTCGTTTGATCCCCAGGAGTATCAGGACTTCTGCCTGATTTACCGTAAGGACAGTGACAACACCGTGCTGAAGGAGTTCATCGAGTTTGTTCGGTCGGACGGGCGCCCCTGAGCGGCCGAAGGGCTGGTGAGCTTCAGCACTTGTGGCTACAAAATTCCAACAGGCTCTATTTGTGTCTATGTAGGGTATGGCGAGGTACTGCAAGCGTGCGTGGGCCTTCTCTGATGCGTCAGCGGTGGCGGTTGGGTCTTTTCGGATTCAGCGGAGCATCTGTTCTTGGAGAACTTCCGTCCTTCTTCTCGATAAGCTGGATCAGCTCGCTTTTGCTATGAATGCCAAGCTTAGTGTAGATGCTCTTTGTGTGTGAGCGGACAGTGTTCAATGAAACTGTGAGTCTTTCGCCGATCTGCGGCAGAGTATATCCTCGACAGAGCAGCTTAACTACTTCGGTTTCGCGTCCAGACAATCCGAATGAGGCCGCCAACCAAGCAAAGTCGTCCGTATCGTGCTTTTCGGATTGAGTCACGAATTCGTCTTTGTGAGCTGTACTTTTCTGCGGTCTTTGTAATACAAGAAAGAACGTATAGCCGATTAGAAGTATTGCCATGCAGAACGAGAGTGCTGCAGCAAACGTTCTGCTGGCACCGTGGCTCATGACAGGGAATAGTAGGTGGAGTATACCTGACGGTATATTTGTCTGCATGAAGAGGACGGCTCCAATTCCAAATGTCATTGTTTTCGGTAGGGATTCGCGATAGGCGAGTCCGGAAACAAAAGTCCAGGCGAATATCATGAGGCAGTCCTGTGTGGCGTTCATAAAGCTGACGGAAGTGGGCAGATCGATGAAGCAGAATGACGAGTAGCCCAGCAGGCCGCAGAAAATCAGGCACGAATAGAGGCCCCAAAGCTGGTCGGGGTTATCGTGACTAAGGGGAATCGCCCATAAAAAGTTAACCACGAACACGAGAAGAAACACGGGCAATCTCAGCGCGTTGGACGTGAAGAGCCGAGAGGCCTCCTGTGAAGGGGCAACGACCACTTCTGTTGCTGCGCACGCGATGCTGCATAACAGAAGTAAACAAAGAACACCCCATGGAGGACTTGTTAGGTGTTTGGCCGTTATGCGTTTCCAGTTGCCATCGTAGATCGTGCACTCTGTTGGAAGTAGCAGTAGTCCGCCGCAAATTATCGGCGAAGCTACGGCTATGCCTCCCATTACAACAGGAGACGCTCCTTCAAGAACGGTGATTAGTATCCCGTATAGCGCAAATGCTCCTGTTATGGAAAGGGAGGATAGGCTTGGGCTGATGGATGAGGTCCGTGTTCCCCATCCAAGCAACAGCATTGCTGCCCCAAATCCATGAACTACCCGTCCTAATACGAAGAGCGGGTCAGCGGGGTCATCAATGCCCATGATGCTGATGCAACCGGCAAGCATGGAAACCATGGCAACGATAACGGCGTACCGCATGATTTTGGACGACAGGGGTTTTAGGGCGACGAGGATAATCACGAGGATTATGGTGGCAAGCTGGGCTAGACGTGAGCATGTGAATGCATCTGCGGCGCTACTTGCAAATGAGTTACCAAAGATGCTCCAGGCGCTTAGCCTGAACGCGAGAATACCGAGAGAGGTTATGCAGCAGAGAAGCAGGCGATTGCTTTTCTGCGAACTGATGCCTGTGCTTGCGGGTAAATGCCTGTGCACAATTCCCACTCCCCCATGACTGGCAAGCGCCTGCAGACAGAACTGTTCGGATTTTAGCACCACATCATCCATGTGGTTTTGTTTCTGGTCGGCGTTGGCATGCAGAGCACATCATCAATGTGATGCAGGGCGAAATGGGTGATCTTAGTGTTAATCCCATAAGCGAGCAAAGCCAGAAGAGGGCTTTGAACTCGAGGCTATGGGAAGGGAGATGCGATATGTCAGCAACCAATGGGAACGTAACGCGCCGAGCTTTTGTTGTGGGGAGCGCCTGTGCTGCAGCAGCCAGCACGATCGTTTCAGCCGCCGGCGGGATTGTCAATGCAGAGGAAGCGCCGTCTGAGCCTCAGGGGGCATCGGGGGATCAGGGGCTAATTCCTTCTGCGACGCTAAACCCACAGGACTATGATTATCGTCAGAACTCCGGAGACCTTTCCGCTGTTTTTTCTGAATGGAAGCTGGGCCCCCTGACGCTTTCGCATCGCATCGTTAAGTCTGCGGCGGGGTCAGACACCTGGAACAACGGCCTGGGCGAAGAGATGATCGAGTATTACATGAACTTCGCAAGAGGCGGCGTCGAGATGATTTGGGTGGAGAACTTTGCCAACCTTTTAACTAAGTATCCCGTTCCTTCAAAGACCGATCTGGACGAGTACGATACCAAGCAGCTCGTCGATCCGATTCATGAGGCGGGGGCGTATATTGGTTATCAGTTTGACTCAATGGGCGCAACCATTGGGACAACGACTGATGACGGAACATTCCAGCAGGCAACTGCGGCGGATCTGACCCCTGAGGACATCAAGTCTTTGCAAGAGGATATTATCTCTGGCGCGAAAAAGCTTTGCGATGCCGGTTTTGACGCTTTCGAAATCAACGCCGCCGGCAACAACATCGGCCAGTCGTTCTTCTCGCGAATGAGGAACACTCGAGATGACGACTATGGCCCCCAGAGTCTCGAGAACCGTGCCCGCTTCGTCTGCGAGATTATCCAGGGGATCAAGGAACAATGCGGGCAAGACTTCATCGTCCAGGTTCTCATCAACGGCATCGAGGAGAACGACCAGAACCTGGGCGACAGCGCGCTCATGACCACGGTGGAGGAGAACCTCGAGATCGCCAAGCTGCTTGAGGCGGCCGGCGCTGACTCCCTGCACGTGCGCCTGGGGCCCCTGGGCATGCACGTGTGCCAGTTCGCCAGCGACCTGTACTTCACCGGCTACGGCATCGAGGGAACGACCTCATACGGAACTCAATTCGATTTCTCTCAGCACTGGCAAGGTAAGCTTGACGCTTCGCACTCGGGTTGCGGCATGATGCTTGACGTGGCCGCTGAAATCAAGAAGGCAGTCTCCATTCCCGTTGGAACTGTCACCTATATGGATCCGGCCCATGCTCCCGACATGTTCCAAAACGCGCTGGCGGAGGGTAAGGTTGACTTCCTAATCATGAACCGCCCGCTCACCGTGGACCCCGACTACGTCAACAAGCTGCGCGAGGGCCGCATCGACGAGATCGCCCCGTGCACCCGCTGCATGCA
>CAWVLT010000045.1:0-40934 GCA_963930185.1 Coriobacteriia bacterium
CATAGAGACGCCCGCCCCTCTGATCGCACCTCCGAAATTCCGGAATGTGAGCACCTGCCACCAAGCGAGATGCATCACCGGGTTAGCGGGTTGCTTCGGCTGCCGCCTCGGCCAACTACTCCTCGGGCTTCTCCGAGGCGTAGAACGTGGCCTGCGCCTGGATATCCGCGATGGACTTGTCATCGAACGTGGGCATGCCGAGGAACTCGGTCAGCGTGGCAACCGGCTCGGAGAAGTCCACGTAGTGGCCCTTCTCGTTGAGCTGGGCGGTGTCCTGGACACGCCAGTAGTGATCGTTCACGTCGGTCAGGTAATACGACTTGCCATCGTAGTCCATGTACACAGAGTGGTTGGCGCGCAGGTAGTTGGGCAGGTCCTCACCCTCGAGCACGATCGGATCCTGAGCCTTCTTTCCCATGGCAAGCTCCTTCCCTTCCGAGCGGGGCCGTTGCGAACGCCCGGCGCGTGCACGTTCCCCGCGAATTTGCTGATGGAGATATCATGACGCATCTTTGGCCGTTTGGTAACGCGAATCTCATATTTCTTTGGCAAAGTTGGGATTTTTCCGCCGGCGGGAGGCATCGACGACGCGATCCAGGAGTCGGGCGGGGCTACGGGGCGCCTTGGCCCGGCTCGCAGTTTGGCAAGTTTTGGGGAAGCAAAACTGCCCCCTTGTGCGCGGAGTAAATCTGGATGATAATACGTGACCGTCTCAGAGTCGTGCGCTCGTACGTCGACGCACATCTCTGGGAGTGAGCGCAAGGTGCGTCCCCATCGTCTAGCGGTCTAGGACATCGCCCTTTCAAGGCGGTAACACGGGTTCGAGTCCCGTTGGGGGCACCATCGCATCATCATATGTTCGGAGCAGACGCCCGCGAGCCAGCAAGCTCGCGGGCGTTTTTGTCTCGCTTATGTCGCGTCGCACATGACATCGCACTTGAACCATGCTCCACATCGTGGCACACATGGATATCCAACGGCCAAAGTCACCAGATCGGCGGCGCTGTTGCGCAATTTCGTGGCCCTTCTGCTAAAAAACTCGAAGTTAGGATGACTTCTGGGCTACACGTTCTTTCGCATTGGCGGGCACGGCGAAATCCGGCTTCCATGACGAGGCTCCTACCTGCGTAAACGCAAAGCCTCACAAAGGGCGCGTCATGGCGCAAGGCCTCGTGAGGATATCCGGCAGTCCTAAGTCAGCGTTTTTTAGCAAAATCGCGCCTCATCCATGCACGTGCGCGTCCTGGCGGACTTTTCGGCAAGAATCCCCGAGGTTGCACGATTTGGCGCCCCTCGAATCTCGGCCAGCCGCCCAAGAGCTCGCGGTTTACTCGCATCACACAGGATTTACCTGCGAAAACGAGTGTTTGCTCCTCATCGCCGCCTGGCCGCCCGCAGAACAATCGTACAACCTCGGGGAAAAATGTCACCCAAAGGCCCCCGGCACGCAATCGGCCCCGACCCGCCTGTCTGACCGCCGCCGGCGCGGCGCTTCCGCGGGGCGTGCCCCGCGTGACAAAGCGGGCGCGCCCTGCGGACCAGTCGGGCGCGCCCCTGCACGACCAGTCAGCGCTCCAGGCGCTTGCGGATGGCCTTGTTGATCACCTTGAGCGCCTTGACGCGCGCGTAGCGCTTGTCGTCGGACTCCACCACCGTCCAAGGGGCGAACTCGGTGGAGGTCAGGCGCAGCATGTCGTTGATGCAGATGCGGTACAGGTCGTTCTTCTCGCGGTTGCGCCAGTCGTCGTCGGTGATCTTCCAGCGACGCGACGGGTCGCTCTCGCGGTCATGGAACCTGCGCAGCTGCTCGTCGGACGAGACGTCAATCCACAACTTGACGAGGACCGCGCCCCAGGTGTGCAGGTCGTCCTCGAACTCGTTGATCTCCTCGAAGGCCCGGCGCCACTCGGCCGGCGTCGCGAAGCCCTCCACGCGCTCCACCAGGACGCGCCCGTACCACGTGCGGTCGAAGATCGCGGTGTGGCCCGTGCGGGGCAGCTGCGTCCAGAAGCGCCAGAGGAAGGGATGCGCCAGCTCGTCGGGCGTGGCGGCGGCGATGGGGTGCACCGCGTAGTTGCGCGCGTCCAGCGCGGCGGCCACGCGCTTGATGTTGCCGCCCTTGCCCGCGGCGTCCCAGCCCTCGTAGGCGATGATGAGCGGGATACGCCTGCGATAGATCTGCAGCGACAGGTCGGCGAGCTCGGCCTGCTCGGTCTTGAGCTGCGCCTTGTACTCGTCCTCAGACAGGCGCCGGTCATAACGCACGTCGTCGAGCGAGGGGACCGGCACCAGCTTGAAGCGCGAGCGCAGGCCCTTCGTGGTGCCGATGATGTCCTTGGGACGCAGCTTTGTGGGCTTCTGGCCGGCGTCATCCTGCGGATCAGCCGCGTCACCCCGCCCGTCGGGCGCCGCGTCGGCGGCAGCCTGCTCGCCGGTGCCAGCAGCCGGCTCGCCGGCGGTCGCCGCGCAGGGAGTCTCACCGTCGGGGGCGTCCCCTTCTGCCTGCTCGTCTTCGCAGAGGCTGCCGGCACCGCATGCCTGCCAGGCCTCCTGCGCGGCGTGACGGGCGTCGCCTGCCGGGATGGGCTGGCTCGTGTCGAAGCCGCGCGCCTCCAGGGCGGCGGTCATCTCGTCGGCCAGGGCCTGCATGATCTGGATGTTGGCGTTGCGCCGGTACAGCGAGGGCACCACGTACCACTGCCCCGTCTCGCTTGCCTGCGCGTCCTCGAGCCACATGTCGAACGCGCGCTCGTAGTCACCGTGGTGCTGTAGCTGGCTGATGTCGTGCTCGCTCACCTTCCACGAGCTGGACGGGTCGAGCATGAGCTCCACCGCACGGCGACGCTGCTCCTCCTGGGTGATGTGCAGGAAGAACTTGACGATGAGGTATCCGTCGGCGGTGAGCTGCCGCTCGAAGGCGCGCGCGGAGTTGATGTGCAGGTTGATGCGCTCCTTGGCCTTGCGCCTGAGCGAAGCGCGGGCGTCGGCGTCCAGGCCCACGTCCCCGGCGTGGCGCACCTCCTCAACGTAGATGCGCGTGAGCGCGTTGTAGTACGCCTGGTCGAAGATCGTCATGGTGCCATGCGCGCCCAGGCGGTTCCAGAACCGCGCCATGAACGGCATGCGCGACTCGTAGCCCACCGGGTCCTCGATGGTGTGCACCGAGTACAGGCGCGGGTCAAGGTTGACCACCAAATCGGAAATGCGCGCGCCCTTGCCCGCGCAGCCCCATCCCTCGAACAGCACGACCGTCCCCAGGCCGACCACCTTGGCCTGCTGCTGCAGCACCATCAGGCGCTTCTTGAGCTCCTCGTGGCGCCGGCGGTATTCGCCGCCGCCCATCCGCCCCTCAAACGTGACGCTCTCTAGCATGTGGATCTCGCTTCCCCTTCTGTGTGCCGTGCCCGAGCCCGTCATGCACGCGGAACCGTCGCGCACGGCCTCCCGCCGCGCCACACCGCCGCGCCATCTTTTAGTCCCCTAGTCGTCCTCGCCGCCAAAGAGCTCGAATATCTCGCTGAAGGGCGACTTCCTCTTCTTGGAGTGGCTACCGTCGCGATACGAGCGCTCGGCATAGTCGCGCTCGCGATCCCTGTCGTGGCCGCGCCCGTAGTCGTCGTCATCGCGACGGGGTGCCTCGGCGCGCGAGGGCCGAGCGTCACGGACCTGCCGTTCGTATGCGTCCTCGGCCTGGCGGGCGCGCTCCATGATCTTCTCAAGCTCGCCACGGTCGAGCCAGATGCCGCGGCACTCGGGGCAGTAGTCGATCTCCACGCCGTTCTTCTCGCTCATGAGCAGCGTGACGTCCTTGCATACCGGGCATTTCATGGCGTGCCTCCCATCGTCGTGAGGCCCGCGCGAGGCGGGCGCCGGTCAGACGCGATAGACGCGATGTGCGTGTATCGTTCTTTATCCCCCGAATGGCCCGTTTTCATCCCCCGTAAACGCGCCGAGGCGCCCGGCCCCATCGGGCCAGACGCCTCGCTCGGTGCCCGCGGACGGAAGCGAGGAGGCGCTCCCGGCACGTGCGGGGGTGTACCCGGCGTGCGCGGAGGCGTCATCGCCATCAGCGTCGAAGGAGGGGGCGGGGACGTCCCCACCAGGGCCGCCACCAGCCATATGCCTACACCGCCTAAGCGTCCTTGTCGCCGTCGGGATCGACGGCCGTGGATGCGGCCCTGGCCTCCTTGCGCTCGCGGCGCTCGATAGCCTCGCGCAAGGCGTCGATGTCCTTCTGCGTCTTGCGCGACCTCGCGAACATAGCGATGGCAAACACCATCAGGATCACCCAGATGAGCGCATACGCCCCGATCACATAGGGGGCAGCAGGCAGGGCGGTCGAGTACACGTCGGCAAGAATGGGATCCATCTCTTCGTCCTCCTTGGGAAACCTCGAATCCGGGCGCCCCGCGGGCGCGTCCGGGCTGATGTCATGACAGGCACAGCGTGCAAAAGTAGGCCGCATCGGGCGAGCCGCGCACTCAGGCGGGCAATGCCTCGGCGGCACGCCCACACGCCCTTACGCGTCCAGCTCCTCGAAGCGGCGCTTGAGCGCCTCGACCTGCTCCTTTTGCTCCTCGACGCGCAGGCGCAGGCGATAGAAGCCAAACGCCGCCAGCGACATGCCGAAGATGCCGCAGAGGAAGGGGATCAGCATGTCGGGCGGCAGGCCCGAGTCGGTACGGAACACCACCGGGTGAACCGAGGAGGGAATCAAGCGCGTGATGAAGAACGAGATGGGGGCGTCCACCGCGGCCAGGACGCCGAACACCGCCGAGAAGCGGGCGCGCTTCTCGGGATCGTCGATGGCCGAGCGCAGGATGAAGTACGCGATGACCAGCAGCATGAGGATGAAGTACGTGGTGAGGCGCGGCTCCCACACCCACCACACGCCCCACTCGGCACGCGTCCACAAGTCGCCCGACACCATGGTCGCCAAGATGAACACCAGGCCAACCTGCATGCACAGGCGCGAGCGCGTGTCGAAGCGCGCCTCCTTCTTGATGAGGAAGAGTACGCCGTAGACGGCCGCCACGATGATGAACGCAAACGAGACGATGGCCACCGGCACGTGGAAGTAGAAGATCTTCTGCGAGAACAGCATGAGGTGGTCCACCACCATGCCGTTCACCGTGTACGTCTCGTCAAGCGTGGCACCCTCCACCATGGGGGCCTTGAAGAACGTCCACAGAAAGTCGAACGTCGTGAGGACCAGCCCGACCACCAGCGCCACCAGGGCGATGGCGTCCCACGGGGCGCGTCGAGCCCTCGCGTGCGTCGTCTCAGCCACGTCTTTCTCCCTTCTCGCCACGCCTTGGGCATGGCGTCACTCGCTTGGCACCTGCGTCGACGGGCACTCCGGCAACGTGGTGCCCGCATCGGGTTATAGTAAACCAATCGCGACGCCGGCGTCACGGGCGCGCTAGGAGCTCACCACGAAGTCGTACAGCCCCCAGGCGACCGCCACCATTATGACGTCGTACCCGCCCGCCAGGGCAAGCGAGCGCCAAAAGTTCACCATCTGCCCCTCCACGCCCACCAGCACCACGGCCGTCGCCGACACGCAAGCGTACAGCAGCGGGAAGATGAGCGGGATGAACAGGATGGCGAGCAGCACGTCCTTGCCGCGCGTGTCGATGGTCATCGTGGCGAGGAACGTGCCCACCCCGGCCACGCCCACCGTGCCCACCACCAAAGGCAGCACGATAAGCCACGAGGTGTCGGCCAGCTGCGCCCCTCCCAGGAAGAACAGGAAGAACAGCGGCACGGTCACCACCTCGACGGCCAGCAGGAACAGCAAGTTGCTCGTGGCCTTGGCGAAGAAGATCGCCCCCCTACTCACCGGGGCGAGCAGCACACCCTCCAGGCAACCGTCCGTCGTCTCGTGCGAGAAGGAGCGGTTGAGCCCCAGAAGGGAGGTGAACACGATGAGGGCCCATAGCAGGCCCGACGCCACGCTGAGCACGTCGAACGAGTCACCAGTCTGGGAGAGCGTGGCGCCGTAGACGGTGAGCACCAGCAAGGCGTACACGCCCATCGACACGAGCATCTCGCGCGTGCGCAGCTCCATGCGCACGTCCTTGGCCAGAAGCGCCCGGTACTGCGACCAGGCGCTCGTCTTGCGCGCCGCCATCTAGGCCACCCCCATTCCCACGGTCTGCAGGTAGGTGCGCCTGAACTGCTCGGCGTCGAAGGACGCACGCTCACCGAACGACACCACCCGGCCACGCGCCAGGATCAGGGCGTGCGTGCACAGCGAGAAGCCCTTGTCCAGGTCGTGCGACACCATGACGAAGGTGCGCCCCTCGCGCACGCGGGAGATCAGCTCGTCGAACAGGTGCACGGCGTGCGGGTCCAGGCCGGCGTAGGGCTCGTCGAGCAGCACCAGGTCGGGGTCGTTCACGAGGGCGCGGGCGATGGAGAGGCGCTGCGTCATGCCCCGCGAGAACGTGCGGGCGGCGTCGTTGGCTCGATGGTCGAGCTCGACGATCTCCAGAAGGTCGGCGATGCGCTCCCGGGCGTCGGCGATCCCGTAGAGGCTCGCGAAGAACTCGAGGTTCTCCCGCGCGGTGAGGTCGCCGTACACCATGGACTTGTGCGAGATGAGGCCGATGCGGCCGCGCAGCTCCTCGGGATGCTCCAGGGCGTCCACGCCCAGCATGGACAGCTTGCCCGCCGTGGGGCGCGACAGGGTGGCCAGGATACGCAATAGCGTGGTCTTGCCCGCGCCGTTGGGCCCGAAGATCGACAGGAACGCCCCGGCCGGCAGGCGCAGGTCGACCCCATCGAGGGCCCTGCGCTCGCCGAACACCTTCGCCAGGTCGCGCGCGTCCACCGCGGGCGCGTCGGCGTCATATGGCCGTGGGGCAGCCATGCTACCTCGACTTCCTCGGGCGCGCGGACTTCTTGGGGCGCGAGGCGCCCGCCGCCTTGCCGGACGACGTGCCGCCCTTGCCCGCCTTGCCTGCCTTGGAGGACGCCTTCGCGCCGCCCGTGCCGCCCGCGACGGGGTGAGCGGCGCCGGCGGCCTGAAGCGCCAGGCCGCGCTTGGGCAGCGTGGAGGCGACGATGCCCGCGACCATGACGCCAAAGCCCAGCCACACGAGCCAGATAAGCGGGTTCACGCGGGCGTTGATGACCACCGAGCCATCGGAGGCGTAGCCCTGGAACACCACGAACAGGTCCTCGAAAAACGAGGAGCGCACCTCGGCGGCGTACTTTGCCTGCTGGTAGCCGCTCGAGGCGGTACGCGTCACCACCGGGTGAAGCTCGCCCAGATCACGCTCGCCCTTGCTCACGTGCAGGCTGGCCGTGTACACGTAGTTCTCGCTCTCGTCTATCACGCTCTCCACGCCCTGGTACTGCAGCGTGTAGCCGCCCAGCTCGATGGATGCGTTCTGGTCCTCCGCAAAGGCGTAGGTGTGCTCGGTCACGTACATGCTCGACGCCACCAGGCCCACGAGCACCACGCCCAGGCCGAGGTGGGTGAGGTAGCCGCCCGCCTGCGCCGGCGACTTGGTGAACAGGCGCACGACGGCCAGCCCGGCGCCCTCGCCCTTGTTGGCGATGCGGGCGCGCACCCCGCGCGCAAGCAGGTAGGCGGAGTTGGCGGCCAGCAGGGCGGCCACGAGCAGCGCGAGCACGGCCAGCCCGTTGTAGTACCAGGCCGGGCCCATGCCCTGCAGCTCGGAGGCCGGCGTTCCGCCCATGGCGATGATGTCGTTGTAGGCGGGCAGCAGGCGCGTGGAGAACTCCACCATCAGCACGGCGAACAGGACGATCGCCACGGCGACGGAGACGCGCACGTTCTTGACGAACTCCGCGCCGTCGGTCTTGCGCCACGACAGGAACGGGCACACGGCGGCCAGCAGGCACACCAGGATGCCCAGCGGGCGAGCGACCGACTCGTAGGCGCCCGTGCCGATGGTGACACCGCCCGCCGGCAGCCACGAGGGAAGGGCGCTTGAGATGGTGAGGTAGGCCACGAGGACGGCCGAGAACACCATCACCAGGTTCGTGAGGTAGAACGAGCCGTTCTTGGAGATGACCGACTCGATGTCATCGCCGCTCATGAACGTCTTGCGACGCGCGAACCAGCCGATGAGCAGCGCCAGCATCGTGCCGACCATGATGGCGATGAACATGTAGGTGGACACCGGGTCCTCGGCGAAGGCGTGCACCGACTCCACCAGGCCCGAGCGCGTGATGAAGGTGCCCATCACCACGAAGCAGAAGGTCAGGGTGGCAGCCAGCAGCGCCCAGCCGCGCATCATGGTGCGGCGGCGGTACACGTTGAAGCTGTGCAGCATCGCCACGGCGGTGAGCCAGGACAGAAGGCTCGCGTTCTCCACCGGGTCCCAGCCCCAGTAGCCGCCCCAGCCCAGCACCACGTAGGCCCACACCGCGCCCAGGCCGATGCCGATGGTCAGGAAGATGAACGAGAACAGGGCGATGCGCTGGCACAGGTCGACCCACCGGCGGGAGGGGTCGTTGACGACCAGGGCGGCGATGCCGTAGGCAAACGGGATGGTCATGCCCGCATAGCCGACGAACAGCGTGGGCGGGTGCAGCGCCATGGCCCAGTGTTCGAGCAGCACGTTCATGCCCCACGTCGACGCCGAGCCGATGAGCTGGCCGTCGTCGCCGATGAGGGAGGGGTTGGTCATCACGAAGGGGTTGTTCTCCTCGGAGAGCAGCATGACGAGCAGGAACATGACGAGCACGACCTGCGTCACGACCAGCGCGACCGACGAGAGGCCGTCGGCGGCGCGGCGGCGATGCCAGGCAACCCAGGCGGCAAACGCGGCGATGAGGAAGCCCCACAGCAGAAGCGAGCCCGCGCGGCTCGCCCACAGGCCGGAGAGCTTGAAGAGCCAGTAGAGCGACCCGGTGTCGGCGGGGTAGTTCTGGGCGACGTACTGGATGGCCACGTTGTGCGCGAAGAACCCGTGCACGATGACCGCGCAGCTCACGAGAATGGAGACGGCCGCCGCGAAGACGCCCAGGTAGCCCATCCTCGTGGCCCCGGCGTTCTTAGACACCTGGCCGACGCATAGGCAGGCTATCGAGGCCAGCGAGAACACCAAGCATGCATAGAGGCCCACCGAGCCCAGCGTTGCGAGTGCATACGAAACCATAGACCCATCTCTTTCGATCCCTGGCCCGCCCCCGTCGGGGCAGGGCGCGCCGTCTTACCCGCCCTCGCCTACTCGGCCGAGATGCTCGCGTCAATCGCCACGTCGGTGGCCTCGAAGACGCTGCCGTCCTGCGACAGGGCGCCCGTGACCACCACGGCTGTGCCGTCCTCGCAGCCCTCGGGCAGCGCACCGTCATAGACGACGTCGATGGAGGCGCCCTGCGAGTTCACGTTGAAGCGGACGTCGGCGTCGATGCCGGCCAGCGACCCCTCGGTCACGTATCCGGCGAGGCTCACCTCGGTGCCGATGTAGGCGCTCGAGTTGGCCAGCAGCGTCTCCACCGTGAGCGCACCCTCGGCGCTCTCGTACTTGGAGGGGCACTTGGTCAGCATCTCGGTGCACACCAGGGTGTCGCCCGTCACCGTTCCGGTGCAGATTGCCGTCACGCCGTTGCCGAAGGTGGCGGGCAGCGCGCCGTCGTAGGTCACGTTGAGCGTGGCCGCGGCGTTGTCCTCGTCGGCGACCGCAAACACCGCCGAGGTGCCCTGCGTCGTGTACGAGCCGTCCACGACCGTGCCCGAGACCTGCACCTTCTTGCCCTCGTACTCGCCCGACGCCGCCTGCTCGACCGACAGGGCCTTGGCCGTGCCGCCCGAGCCGAGCACGACGAACAGCACCAGGGCCACCACGACCACGATGAGCCCCACCAGCGTGAGACGCTTCTTAGCCTGCGTGTTCATGCCTGACCAAACCTCTCGCCTCAGAGTCGCGCCCCGGGGCAACGCACCCCGGGCAAGCGCCCTCGGATGTCCATACGAGGTGAGTATATCCGAGCGGCGCGCTTTGTGGCGAAACGCGTAGAAACTACCGAAGTGGCGCCGTGGTCATGACCTCGGCGTCCACAACGCTTAAAACCAGCTTAAAGGCCAGGCGCAGACAGGCGCGGAATCGCTCAATCCGGGCGGCATAAGGCCCGCAGTGCGCCAGGCGCCCTAGCGCCCCAGCGTCGGGATGGCCCTGTGCAGTGCGGCAGACACCAAGATGGCGGCAGCCCCCTTGAGCACGTCGGGCAGGATGAAGGGCAGCACCGTGAGCGCAAGCGAGGAGACAAGGCCGGCGGCGTCGAAGGAAACCGAGCCCACGAGCATGAAGTGCACGGTCCCCACGGCGTAGCACACGACGAGCACCACCACCAGGCACGCGATGTCGCCCGCGAGCTGGCGCGCCCCCGCACGCGGCGTGCTGCCGGCACCCCCACGCCCGCAGATCGCCCGGCGCACGAGCGAGCCGAGCAGTGCCGAGAGAACAAAGCCGTAGATGAAGCCGCCGGTGGGCCCTGCGATCATGGCAAGGCCGCCACGCATGAGCGAGAACACGGGCAGCCCCAGCGCGCCGAGCAGCACGTAGCCGCCCAGGGTCGCCGCGGCCTGCGCGGGAGGCAGCACCAGCGCCACGAGCGTCACCACGAGCGTCTGCAGGGTGAAGGGCACCGGCCCTATGACCACGCTGACCTGCGCCGAGACCGCCAGCAGCGCGATGAGGACGCCCATGCGCGCCATGGCGAGCGGCCGGGCGGCGAGCGCCGCCCCCGCGGGCTGCGCCGGCGCCGCTGCGGGGATCTTCGCGTTCTTGCCCATCGCCATCACTCCCCCTGCCGAAGCGAAGCCTGCTCGGCGGCGAGGACCACGTCCTGCCCGCCCGGCAGGTGGACGGTGACGCGCCCCCAGGCGTCCACGGCGCTCAGCACGCCGCGGCACAGCTCGGCGCCCTCTGGAGAGTAGGCCACCACCTGGTGGCCGAGCATGGGGACGCTGTCGAAGTACTCGTCGAGCACCGGCGCCAGCGGCCCGGCCTGCGCCCGGCCTGCGCGCACCTGGCCCTCCCACTGGTCGCAGGCGTCCATCACCCGGTCACGCACCAGGGTCGCGAGCTCCTCGAACGCGGGCAGCACCTCGGAGGCCTCCCGTGCGAGCCAGGTCGGCTCCAGGGGGCGTGCGCCCGCCACGGCGGCGTCATCCGTCTCGCCCGCCCCGGCGTCGACGCCGCCCCGGTCGCAGGCGGCCACCCCTTCCGGGGCGTCGTCCGTCGGCGGCTCCAGGTTCACGCCCACGCCCAGCACGGCGAACGCGCCTGTCTCGCCCGAGCCCGCCTCCACGAGCAGGCCGGCGAGCTTGCGGTTGTCTATCACCAGGTCGTTAGGCCACTTTATGCCGATGCGCCCAAGGCCGCTCGCCTCGCGCAGCGCGCGCAGGCAGCCCAGCGCGCACACGGCCGGCAGGCCCACGAAGTAGGGCACCGGCACCTGGGGGCGCAGCAGCACCGACAGGTACAGGCCGCCGGCGGGCGATCGCCACGCGTGGCCGCGGCGCCCCCTGCCCTGGCTCTGCACGCGCGCCGCGACCGCGGTGCCCGCCGCGGCGCCAGCGCGAGCAAGCTCGCGCACGTCGTCGAGCGTGGACGCGGTGATGTCCACGACCCTGATCTCGCCGGGGACGCCGGCCGCGTCCAGCTGGCTCAGATCGCCCATCTGCGCCTCCCTCGTCAAATAGCCTAACCCTCTACTTTACCCTATTTCTTCACCTTGATGTTGCGCGCACGTCCCTGCTCGGAAGTGCGCGTCCGCGAAGCCGTGTCAGAGCGCCTCTCGGCCCGTGCCGTCCAGCGCGCCCAGGTCGTCGGTGACCACGCCCACGCGCTCGCGCGCGTCGGCGAGCGGAATTCCCTCGCGCGCGCAGAACCTCTCCACGCTGGGCAGGACGTCGGCCATGGGCCGCAGCACGAAGTCGCGCTCGCCCATGAGCGGGTGCGGCAGGCACAGGCGCGTTCCCGCGTGGCGCTCCCCCTCCATCCACAGCAGGTCCAGGTCGAGGCTGCGCGGGCCGTTGGCCATCGCGCGCACCCTGCCGTGGGCGTCCTCGATGCCCAGAAGCGCCGCCAGCAGCGACAGCGGGTGCAGCTCGGTGACCAGGCGCACCACCGCGTTGGCAAAGACCGGCTGGTCCTCCACGTAGGCCGGCGCGCTCTGGTAGGCATGGCTCACCGCCTCCACCTGGGTCAGCGGCAGCGCGGCTATGTCGGCGACCGCCTGGCGCAGCGTGGCGAGCCGATCACCCATGTTGGCCCCCAGCGCAACCAGGGCCTGGCGACGCGGCGCGCGCAGGATCGCCTCGGCGCAGCGCAGCGCCTGGCTCGTGCCGGCCACGTCGTGCACGCGCACAATCTGGGCCCCCTGCGCCATGGCCGCCAGGACCACGCCGCAGGTCGCGGCGTCGCGCTCGCGGGGGCGGCCCACCCCCGAAAGCGCTCCCACGAAGCGCTTGCGCGACGGGGCGCACATGAGCGGGTAGCCCAGGCGCACGAGCTCCCAGGTGGCCCGCTGCAGCGCCACGTCCTCGTCGGCCGTCTTGGCAAAGCCCGGGCCGGGATCCAGGCAGATGCGCGCGCGGTCCACTCCCGCGGCCTCGAGGGCCCGGGCCCGCTCGAGCAGAAACTCCGTCACCTCGCGCACGACGTCGCGCCCGCCCGCCGGGGAGCCCGGCGCCGGCGCGCCCGCCGCCCCGCCGGCCAGGTGGTCACCCGCGTGCATGCACACGCACCCGCAGTCGCTGCTGGCTGCGACCTCGACCATGGCGGGATCGGTGAAGCCCGACACGTCGTTGACGATGGCGGCGCCGGCCTCCAGGGCACGGCGGGCCACCCCCGCGTGGCGCGTGTCGACCGACACCACGGCGCCCATCGCCGCCAGGCGCTCGATCACCGGCAGCACGCGACGGCACTCCTCGTCATCGTCGACGGGGGCAAATCCCGGCCGGGTGGACTCGCCGCCCACGTCCAGGATGTCCGCCCCCTCGTCGAGCAGCCGCGCGCCCCACGCCACGGCGGCCTCGGTCGTGTCGTGGGCCCCGCCGTCCGAGAACGAGTCGGGCGTCACGTTGACGACGCCCATGACGCGGGTGCGCGCAAGGTCGATCACGCGGCCCGCGCAGCGCCACTCGGTCGCGCACTCGCAGGGCACCTGCATGGCGAGCCCACTCGCCAGGCACGCACCGGCCGTCACGAGCGGCCCCCGAGCATGAGCGACATGGCCTCCGCGCGGGTGGTGGCGTCCTTGAACACGCCGCGCACGGCGCTCGTGGTGGTGCGCGATCCGGGCTTCTTCACGCCGCGCATCGTCATGCACAGGTGCTCCGCCTCGACCACCACCATGACGCCCTGGGGGCGCAGGTTGGCGACAACGGCATCAGCCACCTGGGCGGTCAGCCGCTCCTGCAGCTGCAGCCTGCGGGCGTAGAGGTCCACCACGCGGGCGAGCTTGGAGATGCCGCACACCCGCCCGTCGGCGCCGGGGATGTACGCCACGTGCGCGACCCCGAAGAACGGCAGCAGGTGATGCTCGCACAGCGAGTAGAAGGGGATGTCCTTCACCAGGACGATCTCCTGGCAGTCGGCGCCGAACGACACCCTGAAGAGCTCGGCCGGGTCCTGCCCGATGCCGCAGCACAGCTCCTCGCAGGCCCGTGCGACGCGCGCAGGCGTGTCGATGAGCCCCTCGCGTGACGGGTCCTCGCCCATGCCTTCCAGGATGAGCCGAACGCCGGCCTCGATCTTCTCGCGATCCACCTGACCCCCTCCGCCGGATTTACCTTGTCTGGCCGCGACGTCCCGCCGCCACCGGGGGGTGTCTTCCGAGGCGTCGCGCCCCGGCATTGTAGCAGCGTCGCGCCCCGGCAGGGAGACGGGCCGCCAAACGTGGACGTGCTGTGGCCAAAGCGCGATGGAGCCGTGAATCCGCGCCACTCATGCGCATGGGCGGTCGCGCGGCTCCTATCCTTTGCATCGCGCCCGCGCGACCGCGTGGGGCGCAGAGCCAGCCGGGAAACCCTCCCCGACACAGACACAGGAGACGCGAGGCATGCCGCCGGGCATGCGGAAGGGAACACACCGTTGATGGAGCACGAGCCCGACACGTCGCAGACCCAGGCCCCCGAGCCCGAGCCTGCGCCCGACGTCGACGAACAGATCGTCAGGGAGGAGATCGAGCGCGAGCGCGTCCTGGAGCGCAAGTCCGCCCCCAAGCTCCAATCCCCCCTGCGCGCAAACCACCACGACCTGCTGGGCCTTCCCCTGCCCGGCCCCCTCTCCGAGCAGGCCAGCCCCGCGCGCCGGCGTGCCCAGAGGGCACGGCTGCGCGTCGCGCGCGGCAGGCTGCGCAAGGCAGTGCGGGTGTTCCTGCAGCTCTCCCTCATCGTCACCATATGCCTGGCCGGCGAGAAAGTGGCCGATATGCTGCCCTTCGACATGCCCAGCAACATCTGCTCGATGCTCGTGCTGCTCGTGTTCCTCGCAAGCGGCGTGCTCAAGATGGACTCCATCTCCGACGGCGCGGACTTTCTGCTCGACCACATGTCGATCTTCTTCATCCCCGCCGCCGTGGCCATCATGGGCAGCTTCGACCTTCTGGCCGGCAACATCGCCAAACTCGTGGCGATCTGCCTCATCACCACGGTGCTCGTGTTCTTCGTGACCTCGTTCACCGTGTCCACCACCATGAACCTGATGGCCCGCCGCGAGGCGCGCAGGGCCCAGGTACCGGGCGCCGACGCGAAGGAGGCATAAGGGCATGTTCCCCACCGTGGTGCACGTCTCGTTTGGCATCGTGCTGTCGATCGTGGCCTTCGAGGGCGCGGTCTGGCTCAACAAGCGGATCCGCACGCCGCTGCTCAACCCGCTGCTCGTCGCCGTCACCTTCATCATCATCGTGCTGAGCGTGCTGCGCATACCCCTGTCGGACTACCAGGCGGGCGCCCAGGTCATCTCGTACTTCCTGGGGCCGGCAACCGCCGTGCTCGCCTACTCGATCTACCGGCAGATCGCCGTGCTCAGGCGCCACTTCATCCCCATCATGGCAGGCTGCCTGGCGGGCTCGATCACCTCGATGCTGTCCGCCTACGGGCTGTGCGTGCTGTTCGGCATGGACAAGGCCGTCGCCATCTCCACCATACCCAAGTCGGTGACCACCCCCATCGCCATGAGCGTGAGCCAGGAGCTGGGCGGAATCACCTCCATCACGGTGGCCGTGGTCATCGCCACCGGCATCATGGGATCCATCCTAGCACCGACCCTCACCCGCATCTTCCGCGTAAAGAGTCCCATCGCCGCCGGCGTGGCCATCGGCACGTGCAGCCATGCGGTCGGCACCACCAAGGCCCTGGAGATCAGCGAGCTGGAGGGGGCGATGAGTGGTATTGCCATTGGGGTTGCCGGTCTCATCACCATGATCATCGCGCTCGTCTATCATTCCATCGTAGGGTAGCGCCGCGACGGCCGGCCACGGACACGTGGCGGCACCGGGTGCGGCGCACGACGAACAGCACGCAACACCCGAGCGACGCCCGTGCGTGGCGCCGCCACGACGAGACAAGGAGCACGCCCGTGGCAGAAGAGCAGAGCCCAGGCAGCGGCCAGGCGGCCGCCCAGAGCGCCGAGGCACCCGCGACCAGCGACCTGATCCGCTGCGAGATCGAACCCAGGCGCCAGGGGGCGCTGCGCATGGTGTCGTGGAACGTCAATGGCCTGCGCGCCCTCATGAAGAAGGGCTTCCTCGACGTGTTCGAGGCGCTCGACGCCGACATCTTCGCCCTGCAGGAGACCAAGCTGCAGGAGGCGGACCGCGCCAAGCTCGGCCTGGAGCTGCCCGGCTACTCCCAGACCTGGAACTACGCCGAGAAGAAGGGCTACTCGGGCACCGCGGTGTTCTCGCGCGAGGAGCCCATGGGCGTGCGCTACGGCTTTCCCGAGAATCCCGACAACGAAGGCCGCATCTGCGCCCTGGAGTTCCCCCGCTTCTGGTTCGTCGACGTGTACACGCCCAACGCGCAGGACGGGCTGGCGCGCCTTCCCTACCGCATGGCATGGGACGACGCCTACCGTGCCTTCCTGTGCGACCTGGGGGCAAGCAAGCCAGTCATCACCTGCGGCGACTTCAACGTGGCCCACAACGAGATCGACCTGAAGAACCCCGGGCCCAACCGCGGCAACGCCGGCTTCTCCGACGAGGAACGCGCCAAGTTCGGCGACCTTCTGGCAGCCGGGTTCACCGACACGTTCCGCCATCTGCACCCCGAGGCGACCGGGGCGTACAGCTGGTGGAGCTATCGCTTCAACGCGCGCAAGAACAACGCGGGCTGGCGCATCGACTACTTCCTGGTGAGCGACGCGCTGACCCCGCAGGTGCGCAGCGCCACCATCCTGAACGGCATTTACGGAAGCGACCACTGCCCGGTACAATTGGAGATAGAGATCTAGCAGAGACCCGGCGGAGCAACATGCGACACGCGGCCCGCGGCGCACGGGGCAGGACGCGCCATAGCCGCCGCACGCCACGCGCTGCGCGTCACGAACCTAGAGGAGACGACCATGTCACTGGACACCACCACCTACGCCACCTACGTCGGCCTACTCGAGAAGGAGCTGGTCTGCGCCCTGGGCTGCACCGAGCCCATCGCCCTTGCCTACGCCTCCGCGCTGGCGGGCCGCGTGCTGGGCGAGCCCTGCGAGCACCTGAGCGTGCGCTGCAGCGGCAACATCATCAAGAACGTGAAGAGCGTGGCGGTGCCCAACGCCGAGGGGCACAAGGGCGTCGAGGTTGCCTCGGTGCTCGGCCTGCTCGGCGGTGACCCCGACGCCTGCCTGGAGGTGCTCGAGTCGGTGACCCACGACTGCGTTGAGCGCTCCTGCGCCCTCATCGCCGAGGGCTTCTGCTCGGTCGAGCTGCTCGAGGACGTGCCCAACCTCTACATCATCACTGAGGCGCGGGGGCAGCAGCACACCGCCACCGTGACCATCGTGGACCGGCACACCAACGTACGCTCGGTGCAGCGCGACGGGGTCGAGCTCACCTGTGACGAGCTGCGCGCGTTGTTCCCCAACATGGTCGACGAGCGCGACTGCGGCTGCCAAGACGCCTCGGCAAAGGGTCCGGACACCTCGTGCCTGTCCGTGGCCTCGATCTGCGAGTTCGCCGACACGGTGAACCTCGATGACGTGCGTGAGGTGCTCGAGCGGCAGATCGCCTGCAACACCGCCATCTCCCAGGAGGGGCTCACCGGCCACTGGGGCAGCGAGATCGGCCGCACGCTCATGTCGTCGCGCCCCATCGACGTGGTGACCCGCATGCGCGCCCGCGCCGCCGCAGGCTCCGACGCGCGCATGGGCGGCTGCTCGCTGCCCGTGGTCATCAACTCGGGCTCGGGCAACCAGGGCATGACGGTGTCGCTGCCGGTCATCGAGTACGCCGAGTCGATCCACGCCGCTCACGACCGGCTGCTGCGCGCCCTGTGCGTGAGCAACCTCATGGCGATGCACCTCAAGCACTACATCGGTAGCCTGTCGGCTTTCTGCGGCGTGGTGTGCGCCGCGGCCGGCGCCGGTGCGGCGGTGACCTATCTGGCCGGCGGCACGGTGGCGCAGATCGGCTCCACCGTGGTGAACACGCTGGCAAACGTGGGCGGCATCATGTGCGACGGCGCCAAGGGCAGCTGCGCCGCCAAGATAGCCAGCTCGGTGGACGCCGCGATGTTGGGGCACACCATGGCGATGCTCGACGAGGACTTCTGCGCCGGCGACGGCCTGGTGGCCGACGACGTGGAGACCACCATCATGTCGATGGGCTACGTGGGGCGCGTTGGCATGCACGCCACCGACGTGGAGATCCTCAACATCATGATCGGCAAGACCTGCGCCGAGGACATGCGCTGCTAGAAACGCCGTCCGCCGCCTAACCCGAGAAAGGACGCGCCATGGCCGAGCAGCCCTCCATAGCCGACGCACCTGACGTCAGCGCCTCCGCCGCAGGGACGTCCGCCACGCAGGCGCCCGCCGCCAATGCGCCCGCCGTCGACGTATCTGCCACCGGCGCGTCCCCCGCCGACGCACGGTCCCGGAGCCTGCATGAACGACTGCAGGATCCTGTCATCGCCCGTGACTGCCGCACATTGGGCGGCATGACGCAGGTCTGGTGCGCCGACCATCACGACGACGCCCTGCGCACGCCCTACGAGGGACTGGGCGCCCGCGCGGGCGTCTACAAGCCCGGCAAGCTCCCCCGCCTGTGCCCCGAGTGTGCGGCGCACCTGGAGTACGGCGAGGCCCGGCGCGCCCTGTGCCCCAAGGACCCCAAGCCCAGCTGCCACGCCTGTGACGTGCACTGCTACAAACCGCAGGAGCGTGCCTGGCAGCAGAAGGCCATGGCCTACGCAGGCCCGCGCGCGATGTTCCGCGGGATGTTCGTGGACGCCATGCGCCACCTGTGGCAGGAGCTGCGCGGCCGGCGGATGGCCAAGAGGCAGAAGTAACGCAGGCAGAGCGCCGGCGGGCTTGGGCAGCGCGGCGTGGCGGCCGGGGCCTTCTGGTCAGTATGGCGAGTTCTGTGCGGGCGCTGGTCAAGAAGGCGAGTTCTGTGTCGCCGGCGCCTGCCCACCTGGTCAGGATGGCGAGTTCTGTGCGCCAAAACGGGCATTTTCGGCCTGTTTTTCGATGCTACCGTATGCACCGTTCGTATCACCGCAGGCAGTGGCCTCGACGATTTTCCTACCATTTCAGTAGGGTCACACAGAACTCAAGATCCTGACCATCGCGGCACAGAACTCCTGATCCTGACCACCCATCCCCCGGCTTTCACCGCCAGCCATCGCCATCGGCGCCAACGCCCCCGGTCCATCAGCCCATTCGTTTCCGGATAGCCTACGCCCCCGCCTCACCGACGGTGGCCACCTCGTCATATGCACGCAGCACCTCGACCTCGCGGGAGGCGTCGAGCTCGCCAATGCCGGCAGGCGCGGCAGGCGCGGCAGGCGCCTCGGCAGCATCGCCCACAGCGGAAGCATCGCCCGCGACCATGCCATCCTCCCCCATCACCGCGTCCAGGCTGCTGAACTCCCCGTGCGTCACCAGGCGCAGGCCCCAGGCATCGCGCACCAGCGTGTAGCCGGCGATGCCCGTGGTCTTGCGGTACGCCCTGCAGAAACCGCCGTCGATCACCAGGCGAAGGCCGGCGCCGCGCACGGGCAGCTCGCCCTTGGGCAGCTTGACCGGCGTGTGGCCGTTCACGATGAACCCGCGCTCGGGATCCACACCGAACTCGGCGAGCACCGTCGCGCAAGGCGCGGGGTCGTCGCGCGTCAGGGCGTAGTAGGGGTCCTGCGGCTCCTTCCAGGTTGTCTGGTCCTCGATGTAGGTGCGCTCGAAGGTCTTGACCACCCGGCCAGCGAAGGTCGACTGCCAACCGGCCCACAGAAAGCCCATCCAGTCCAGGTCAGCCTGGTCGCGCCCCACCCAGGCGCGGCGGCACACCTCGTCGGTCCAGTCGAGCAGCTCGCGGCCCGAGCGCACGCGATCGCCGCAGTCCACCGAAGCGAGCGAGCCGTCCTCGCCCATCGGAACGCACCCGTGGAAGAGCAGGGCGTCACCCGCCACCTTGTACACCGATCCGTGGTCGTAAAGCCACTGGACCTGGCGGCGCAGCCGCTCGCTGCCGCGGAAGGCATGCACCAGGCCATCCACGACGGCGGCCTCCCCGGCAGTGAGCTCGAAGGGGCGTTCGGGGTCGAACGTGGGGAAGTCCGTCGTGCGCAGCGGGTATTCCACCCCGCCAACGGGCACGACGCCGCGCTCGAGGTCCATCTTGCCGAAGAGCAGCCGGTCCTCCATGTGCCACTCGCGATGGCGCAGCACCGCCTGGCCCTCGCACTTGAACAGGATGGACGAGATGGCTTTCATCACCTGTGACAGCGGCGCGTCGGGACCCTCGTCGGCATAGGTAGCCCGGGCGAAGTCGAACAGCGGCTGCAGGCTGATGCCGTAGCCCACCTCGAACTGCTCGATGTTGCCGTACTTCACGTTGTTGCGCACGCACGTGGCGATGCAGCAGGGGTCGCCCGCGGCGGCGCCCATCCAGCACACGTCGTGGTTGCCCCACTGCACGTCGACCTCGGGGCAGGCCATGAGGACGTCCATGACGTCGTCGCCATGCGGGCCGCGATCCCACACGTCACCCACCATGTGGAAGGCGCCCGTGCACAGGCGGCGCGCCCAGCCGGCCACGCGAGCCAGCACGTAGGCGCCGTCGCCAAGCTCCACGATCCGCTCGAACGCCGCGTCGACGGCCTCCCAGGCGCCGATCGACTCCCAGTCGAGCAGCTGCAGCAGCACGGCGTCGGACACGGGAGCGTCGTCGTCACCGGACGCGTCGGCCACGCCGGGTGCGTTGGCAGCGCAGGCCCCGCCGGCACCGCCAGAGGCAACGGGCACGCCGAACCCGCCCTTCGCCCACGACCAGGCAAGGGGCGTCCCGGTCGCGTCGCAGGATGGGTTGTCCGCCCGCAGGGCCGCTATGACGCGTGCGATCTCGCAGAAGCGATCGACCCACCACTGGGGATCTTCGAGCTCCTCTCCACAGGCGCGGGCGACGTACTCCTCGGGGTAGTAGACGAGCCGGCAGACCTCGTCCACGTATTCCTCGAACACGAGGTCGAGGCAGCCTTCCCGCAGGTCAGAATCGCCCCCACAGCCACAGCCCTCGCCCCGGGCGTCACCTCCCGCGCAGTCGCACTCGCCGGCATGGTCGTGGTCGCAGCCGCAGCCGGGCTCGGGCAGGTCCTCGTCATCCGAAAGGGGCGCACCTCCGCACGCCATGCGCACGTAGGGGCGCAGCTCGCCGGAGCACGAGCGGACCAGGTACTCGAAGGCGGGCGCCTCGCCGTGGATGTCGCTCACGAAGTGCTCGGGGCGCCGGGGCAGCGAGCGCAGGGCGTCGTTGAGGATGGTGCTGTCAGAAGCGGAGATCGGCATTGCGAAACCTCCCAAGCGTCAGGGGCGCGAACGGTCATCGTCCCGGGCGGCCGGCATTCGGCGCGCCGGGATGCCATCGAGACGAACTATAGCCCATCCAGGGGAGGCGGGGCCGGCGGCGCGGCAACCTATCGCCGACGTGACGCGAGGCGCCCGGTCGGCGTCATCTTCGCCCCCGCGCCGCGGGGATTCCGGCGACGCAATGCGCAGCGGCGCCCGCCTCACCGTGTCTTGCGCGCCCGGATGATGTCGTGGGGCCTGAGCATGACGTCGCACGAGAAGAGATAGCGATCCATCTGGCGATTCGCGCAGGCCACCGGTTCCGCGACCTCGGCGCTCGCGCAGTCGGCGCCCGTGCAGTTGGTGCCCGCGCGGTCGGCGTCGATGTCGGCGGCATGCACCCAGCGCAGATCGGCGATGCGCAGCGGCCGCGCGGGCTCGCCCGGCGAGAGCACTTCAAGCTCGCTTGTGCAGTCAAACCGGTTGCGCGCCACGACAAGCGCCTCGCAGGCAGCAGACGCCTCGCGCGCCTCGACGACCTCGGCTGCCCACAGCCACTCGGAGTCGGAGGCGGCGCTTGCCGGAGCCTGGTGGGCCGGGCCGAAGAAGAACCCGGTGGAGTACGGCCGGTGCGAGACCTTCTCCAGCTCGGCGGCGACCTCGCCCGGGTCCGCCCCGTCCAGCGCGCGACGATAGGCGCCCACCACCGTGGCCGTGAAGAACGCCTTGCGCCCGCGCCCCTCTATCTTGATGGAGTTCACGCCCGCCGCGGCCAGCTTGCCCAGGTGGGCGATCATGTTGAGGTCGCGCGAGTTGAACAGGTAGGTGGCACCGTCACCGCACTCGACGCCCGCGCGGCCTGCGATGTCCTCGCGGCCCGCGACGCCGTCGTCACCCGCAGCTTCGTCGCCTGTGGCACCGTCGCCAGGGGCGGGGACGCCCGCGCCCCGCATCGGGAGGTCCTCCTCCACGGCGAACGCCTGGTCGGGCCGCGAGGGCTCGCACAGCTCCCACGCCCACCGGCAGGGCTGCGTGCAGTCCCCTTCGTTGGCGGAGCGGCCCGTGAGGTAGTCGCTGATGAGGCAGCGCCCCGAGTACGCCATGCACATCGAGCCGTGGGCAAAGACCTCGAGCTCCAGGTCGCCGGGGATCTGGGCGCGCATCGCGGCGATGTCGGCCAGCGACATCTCGCGCGCGCAGACGATCCGGCGCGCCCCCAGCTCGTACCAGGCCAGCGCCGCCTCGGCGTTGGCGACGCTTGCCTGCGTGCTCACGTGCAGCGCAACGCCGGGGGCATGGCGGCGGGCGAGCCGCATGGCGCCCAGGTCGGAGACGATGAGCGCGTCGGCCCCGCTGCGCCCGACGAGCTCCAGATAGTCGGCGAGCTCGGTCAGGTAGCCCTGCCTCATGACGATGTTGCAGGCAACGTGCACGGCAACGCCCCGCTCGTGCGCCCAGGCAACGACGTCGGCCAGCTCGTCAGCCCTGAAGTTCGATGCGCGTCGGCGCATGCCGAACCGATCCGTCGCCAAATAGACGGCGTCGGCCCCGAACCGCACAGCGTACTCCAGCTGCTCGCGCCCGCCGGCAGGCGCCAGCAGCTCCATGGGCAGGCGCATCCCGCAGGCCAGCGCCTCCCGTCCGGCCCGTCCCGACCCGCACGCCTGTCGCCGTCCCGCCCCGTCCGTCATCCGCATCGCCTCGTCATATGCATCTCCCCCATCGCCCGCATCACCGCCGCCCCGTCGTCAGGCCCGCGCCCGCGCGTCCTCCCTCGCGGCCCCACCCCGCACGCGCGCCTTGCCGACAAGCCAGCCAGCCTGTGCGGCAAGCGCGTCCGGATCCACCGGCCCCACCAGCGCCTCGATGTCCTGCGCCAGCGGCGCCTCGAGCGCAAGGCACCTCCCCGTCACGGGATGCGTAAGCCACATGCGCCACGAATGGAGCGCCGGCCGGCCGATGCGCCCCGGTGAGCCGCCGTACAGGATATCACCGGCAAGCGGGTGCCCGATGTGCGCCATGTGGACGCGGATCTGGTGGGTGCGGCCCGTCTCCAGGCGCACGAGAATCAGGCTCAGTCCCTCCCCCGCACCGCAGGGCTCACCGGCATGGCACCCGTCGTCACGACCATCGGCACCACGCGGCCCGTCCTCGCCCGCAAGCTCGGCGAGCACGCGGTAGTGCGTGACGGCGCGCTTGCCGCGCTCGTCCACCACGCGTCGGATGGTGAGGTCGCTCTCGCGCATGATGGGTGCGTCGACCACGCCGTACGGGCGATCGGGCCTCCCCTCGCACACCGCGAGGTACAGCCGCCCGCAAGCTGTGGCCCTGGCGGCACCGCCGGCCTCGCCACGTCCTCGCGTCGTGTGCCCGCCCTCCCTCGTCGGACCCGCCGCATGCCCCGCCGCGCCGTCGGGCACCGCATGCCCCCGCACGCCGTCCGGTGCAATCGTCTGCGCGTGCAGCGACGCCTGGGCGCGCTGGTGGGCGTAGGCGTTCTTCGCGTAGAGCAGAAGGCCGCTCGTCCCCAGGTCGAGGCGATGCACGGGGTAGAGCCTCGCGCAGCCGCTGCCCTGCGCGTACAGGTGGCCCATCACGAAGTTGCCCAGCGTGCCCGAGCGGTGGCCGGGACACGGGTGGACAACCTGGTCCGCCGGCTTGTTGACGGCGATCAGGTCCTCGTCCTCGTAGAGGATCTCGAGCGGCCCCGCCTGTGGCTCGACCGGCAGCTCCTCGCCGGGGACGAGCGGGGTGTCTGCCACGTCGATCGCCACCAGCTGGCCCGCACGGACCGGCTGCGTCGAGCGAGCAGCCGTCCCGTCGACGAGCAGTCCCCCGCAGCGCCCCTTCGCCCTCCTGATGAGCGCGCGTGACACATGGAGCTGATCCTCCAGCACGCCCCACAGGGGACGCCCGTCATGGTCGGCGTCGACTGCGCAGGTGACGTATCTCATCGCAAGCCTCGTGACATGAGGTCATTCGCACGGCTCGAACGGGCCCTCGAGCGAGTCGCTCGGCAGCCGGCGCGCGTAGGAGACGCACCAGTCCCAGAACGTGCGCTCGCTCTCTCCCAGGGCGTGCGTCGCCACGCACTCGATCCCAAAGCCCCACCTCACGGCACGTATAGGCACGGCCACCACCGAGTCGAGGCGCGAGAACGTGGGCAGCTGCACGAGATGGCGCACCGTGAAGCCCAGGCCACGGCCAGACGCGGCGAACTCATAGAGCTGGAATATCTCGCTCATCTCGAAGATGCGGCCCAGCGTGACCCCATGGCGTTCGGCGGCGGCACGCAGCCGCTCGAGGCACTTGAAGCCCTCTCCCGGTATCGCGATGTCCTGCCCCGCCAGGTCCTCGATGTCCAGGGCGTCCTTGCCGGCCAAGGGGCTTGCCCGGTCGATCCAGAAGTAGATGGGGCAGCGGTACAGCTCGCGCACCGACATGCCCGGCGCCGCAGGGCTCACGATCAGCCCCAGGTCGCTCGTCTCGCGGCGCAGGCTGTCCTCGCACAGGCCGTCGGCCGCCTCCCAGTAGGCCACCTCGATGTCGGGATGGCACTGCGAGAAGCTGGCAAGGAACTCGGGGCCGAGCACCCCCATCACGCCCAACGAGCAGGCAAGGTCTATCTTGCTGCGGCGCGAGCCGGAGATGCGGTCGAACGACTCGCGCAGCAGGCGCAGGTTGCTGTCGTAGACAGCGGCGAACTCAAAGAGCTCGTGGGCGTACTCGGTGGGGACGGGCAGCCCCGTCACCTCGTCCGAGCCGAACAGGGGCACGCCCAGCTCCTTTTCCAAGGCGTGGATGGACTTGGCCATGCCCTGGGGCGAGCACGGCACGAGCCGCGCGGCGGCCGAGAAGTTGCGCTCCTTGTACGCCAGCTCAAAGTAGTGCAGCTGTTCGCTGTTCATGCATGCCCCCGTTTCCCGCACGTCCCCGGTCGCCGAGCCCCGCTCGCCATGCGCCGTGCCCCGAGGCGCCCGCGCGCAAGGCGCCCCGCGCCCGCAAGCCACGTCGCCGTCCCCATGGGCAACCTGGCGCATTATAGCGGATCGCATGGCCGGGCACGGGTCTTGGCCGGGCCGTTGACCCGCACTTTTAACTAGCCGTTGTACCATGAAATCGTTGGTTACAGCAAATCGCTTGAAGCCACCGGGGCGCCGGTGCCAAGATACAGACGCGTTGTACGTCAGGCAATCCTACCGAAGGGGGCTTTTGTATGTCTGATTGCACCATGTCTCGTCGTTCCTTCGTCGCCGGTGCCGCCGTCGCGGGTGCCGCCGTGGCCAGCGCCTCCGCCCTGACCGCTCAGCCCGCCCAGGCAAAGGTCATCGCCGAGACCTCGCCCGTCTGGGATCTCGAGGAGGTCGGCGAGCCCACCGAGACCCTGGAGTGCGACCTCGCCATCATCGGCGCCGGCGGAACCGGCATGGCGTGCGCCTGCCAGGCCAAGCAGCTCGGCCTGAACCCCATCGTCCTCGAGAAGCGCGAGGTCACCGGCGGCTCGTTCGTCGGCACCGAGGGCCTGTTTGCCCTGCAGACGCCCTTCACCGAGGAGAGCGGCTGCGACATGACCCCGTTCGAGGCCATCACCAACACGATGGAATACCATCACTTCATCCCCAACCACAAGCTCTACCAGCGCTTCTTCAACATGACCGCCGAGACCGTGCAGTGGCTGCAGGACCTGGGCGTCGCCTTCCAGGGCGCCATCGCCATCGGCAACGGCCCCAAGTGCTGGCACGTCTATGAGCGCGACCTGGAGAAGGGCCCGGGCGCCACGTTCCAGGACTCCATGCGCGCCGCCGCCGAGAACCTCGGCGTCCAGATCGAGCTCGAGACCCCCGTCAAGAAGATCCTCGTTGGCGATGACGGCGCCGTAACCGGCGTCATCGCCCAGCGCGCCGACGGCACCTGGGTTCAGGTCAACGCCAAGGCCGTTGCCATCGCCACCGGCGGCTACCCGCAGAACCAGGATTTCCTGTATGCCGTCTCCGAGACCCGCAACGAGCTCATCCTCCCGCAGGGCGTGCCCGGCAACGACGCCGACGGCATCAAGATGGCCCGCGACGCCGGCGCCTACATGGCCGAGGGCCTGGGCACCGTCATGTGGTGCGGCCCGTGCATGAAGGGCGCCGTGTGGACGCACATGGACTACTGCGCTTCCGTCCAGCCCACCCTGTGGATCAACGACAGGTGCGAGCGCTGGATCAACGAGGACCGCTGGATCAGCGACTTCGCCGGCGTCGGCCTTGCCCAGCGCAACCAGGACAAGACCTACATCATCTTCACCGAGAACGACCTCACCACCTGGGAGGAGGAGGGCCCGTACGGCATGGTCTTCTCCTTCACCTCGCCCGGCAACCCCATGGTGGGCGTCCGCGAGCAGATCGATGCCCTGGTTGAGGACGGCAACGTCTTCAAGTGCGAGACCGTCGAAGAGATGGCCGAGGCTGAGGGTCTGGATCCCGAGGCGCTGCAGGCCTGCATCGACACCTACAACGGCTACTGCGAGACCGGCGAGGACCTGGACTTCGGCAAGGCACCCGAGCACCTGCGCAAGATCGAGGGCCCGTACTACATCGGCCAGACCGGTGACGGTTACTACACCACCGTCGGCGGCGTCATGATCAACGAGAACTGCGAGGCCATGCGCGAGGACCACACCGTCATCCCCGGCCTGTACGTCGGCGGCTCCGATGCCGGCTGCCTCTACGGCGACTCCTACGACGTGAGCCTCGCCCCCGGCTCGCAGGCCTCCTGGGCCAACAACTCCGGCCGCATCATCGCTCAGGAAGCCGCCAAGTACCTGGGCGTCAGTGCCGAGTAAGTTTTGAGCGCACGTCCACCCGCCTAGCGTAGCGCACTTATAGGCAGGACGTTCCGACGAGAAGCGCCCCGGCCGTCCGAGGATCATCGAGATCCCGGGCGCCGGGGCGCATTGTATTCATCCTCTCCGTCACGTATCCGACTGGCATGCCAGCAACGTGACGTCTAACGAACTCATTCGACTACGTGCCCTCACTTCTGAAGATCGCCCTCGACCAGCTCGATTAGTTCACTCTTACTGTGGATGCCGAGTTTTGCATAGATACTCTTGGTATGAGACCGCACGGTATTGAGGGAAACAGCAAGCTTTGAGCCGATCTGTGACAGCGTGTATCCACGACGAAGCAGCCTGACGACTTCGGTCTCCCGGTCCGAGAGGCAATACGTATCTGCCAGCCAACTGAGATCGTCAGTCGTCTCCCTCGTCGTATCGGCTCGATCAGCGGTGCCCCCGTTTGGATCGGCTATCACCCGTGACCGCCCGGAAACAAGAAGGAACGTATATCCTATCAGCAGGAAAGCCGCACAGAACGCAAACGCCGCGGAGAACGGCTGGCTCACCACGTACTCGATCTCAGGGGCGAGCAGACGAAGAATCCCCGCCGGTAGGCTGGTCTGCATATACAGAATCGCGCCGATTCCAAATGTGGCCGTTGCCGGAAGACCCCTCCGATAGGCAAGGCCACAGACATAGGTCCAGGCAAATATCATCAGGCAGTCCTGCGTGGCGTTTAGGAAGCTGATCGACATCGCCTGATCGATGAAGCAAAACGACGAGTAGCCGAGCAAGCCACAGAAAACGAGGCAGGAGTAAAAGCCCCAGACCTGATCCGGATTGTCACGTCTGAGCACAAAAACCCAGACGACCGTGAAGGCAAACACAGCCAAGAACACCGGCAATCTCAGATCGTTCGCCCTGAACACGCGGGACGCCTCCTGAAAAGGGGAAATCGTGATTTCTGCCACCATGCAAATTAGGCTGCAGAGCGCGAGCAGAAACAAAATGCCTTCGGGGGGACAAGCCCACCGTCTCAAGTTGAGCCCAGTCCTCTTGATATCAGATGGCTGTAGCCTCCCTTGCAGGTAAAGCAGAAGAGCGCCGCTCAGAACCGGAGACACCGTCGCGATTATTCCCAGGGTTAGACCCGAGACATCAGAAAGAACCGTTGTCACGATACCGTATAGCGCAAAGGCTCCCGTGACAGACAAAGCCGCCAGCTTCGGACCGATCAAAACCGTGCAGGTACCCCAACCGAGCAACATGATCGCAGATCCAAACCCATTGACCATGCGGCCGACAATGAAAAGAGATCCGTCCGCGCTAACCATGCTCAGCGCACCCACACACCCAGCCAGCATAGATGCAATCGCGAGAAGGATCGCCCACCGCCAGGCCTTCTTTGAAAAAGGCCTGGTTGCCGTGACGATCACGATGAGGGCGATCGTAGCAAGCTGCACGAGACGCGAACAGGTAAAAGCATCTGCGGCACTACCCGCGAACGCGTTGCCAAAGATACCCCATGCGCTCAGTCGAAACGTCAGGATGCCAAAGGCAACGGACAAACAGAGCCACACATGAGGGCTACGCGATACCATGTTCTCTCTTGCTGACACAGCCTCTTGCACGGCCCCACTCTCGCCTCCCCGCTTGACCCAGACGCTCTTCGGACGTCCGCTTGTAGACTCCTGCTTATTCGTTAAATTCTAGCATCACAACCAGGGATCCGAGCCTCTTTGTGGAGAACCAGCCGCGTTCTTTCGCGATCTCTTTTTCAGCCTTCAGTCACTCGCTCCGCCCATGCATAAAAGATGTGGCCGACATCCCCGGCATTTCCCACCTATACACAAAAGATGTGATACGCAAACGACGAGTCCTTGCTACATTTTGTGGATGTTGAGGGTGCGCACCCCACGTGATTTGACATAGTCCAGCACACGCACGTATGAGGGAGGACCACCATGCAAAGTGCTACCGTCTCGAGGCGAGGATTCGTCGCAGGCACGACAGCGCTCGGCCTTGGAGTTGCGGCCCAGGCCGCACTCGCAAACGCATCGACAGCCGCGGCGGACGAGGGTCAGGCGCCCGCACCCAGCAGCGAGCTGAACCCCCAAAGTGATGCCCATCTCGAGTATACGACCGACTTCGCTCCGCTCTATGAGCCCCTCCAGATCGGCAAGCTCACCCTGCGCAACCGTTATGTGAAAAGCCCGGCGGGCTCCGACACGCTCGACCTTGACTACGCCGAGGAGACCGACGAGCTCAACGAGAACTTCCTTACCTACTATGAGAACTTCGCCAAGGGCGGCGCAGCGCTGGTCTTCATGGAGTCGGCGATCAGCAGGATGATCTCCGTGTCGATCACCGAGGAGGGGCGCTCCGCCACCGGCTGGCTGCTTGAGGACATGAGCACCATCGGCACCAAGCTCGCCCCGCTCACCGAGCGAATCCACCAGCAGGGCGCATACGCGGGCATCCAGCTCGCTGCGGGCTCAGCCGATGTCGCGACCGCGACCGTGGAGGATCTCAAGTGGCTGCAGGAGACCATGGCGCAGATTGCCCTGGGCTACAAGGAGGCGGGCTTCGACATCATCGAGCTTCATGCCTCGGCAACCCAGTTCATGAAGAACATGCTCTCCGGCCGCTTCAATACCCGCGAGGACGAGTACGGCGCCCAGTCTGTCGAGAACCGCACCCGCTTCACGTGCGAGGCGATTCGAGCGATCAAGGAAGCCTGTGGCGAGGATTTCCCCATCCAGATCCTCATGGATGCTGTTGAAGATAACGATTCCCTCATTGGCGACAACGACATGTACATTACCATCGAGGACAGCATCCAGAACGCGCTTGCCTTTGAGGCTGCCGGTGCTGACACGTTCTATCTGCGCCTCTCTGTCCCCGGAAAGCACGTTGCCCAGTTCGCTCCGGACCTCATGTTCTCGGGATACAAGTCGGAGGGAATCACGGGCTTCGGCACGCGGTTCGACTTCTCCCAGCACTTCGGGGGCATGGTCCTCTCCGAGTACTCCGGCACCGCCGCGCTGCTCAAGTGCGCCGCCGAGTTCAAGAAGCATGTAACGAAGCCCGTCTCCTGCGCCGGCTGCATGGATCCTCGCCTTGCACCCGATCTCATCACCAACGCCGTGGCAAACGGCGAGGTTGACTACCTCATGATGACACGTCCCCTCACGGTCGATCCCGAGCTGCCCAATAAGCTCCAGCAGGGCCTGCGTGACGAGGTCGCCCCTTGCTGCCACTGCATGCATTGTCACTGCAAAGGCGGTAGTGCTCAGTACACGCGCGACAACGGCGCCGAGTTCTGCCGCGTGAACGCAACCACCCAGCTCGCCTATACCGATCAAATGCCGGAGGGTTACGAGCTTCCTCCGATTGAGACGCCCAAGAAGGTCGTCGTGATCGGCGGCGGCCCCGCCGGCATGGAAGCGGCACGCATCGCCGCCAAGCGTGGGCACGAAGTTACTCTGTACGAGAAGAACGACAGCCTTGGCGGACTGCTTCCCGTAGCCCGCGGATACAAGGGCGACCATGAGCGCCTGGGTGACCTTGTCGACTATCTTGCCCATCAGCTTGAGGTGACCGGCGTCAACGTTGTGACGGGAGTCGAGGCAACGGCGGAGACCGTGGCCTCCGATGCCCCCGACGCCGTCATCGTAGCCGTAGGTGGCCAGCGCGAAAGCCGCCTCGAGGGATCGGCGCAGATCCCCGTGATCGGCTTCGATGACATCCCCACGGCAGATCTGGGCGAGCGCGTCGTGATTTGCGGAGCAGGTGCCCAGGCCATCGACTGCGCCCTCTACCTGCTCGCTCAGGGCAAGAAGATTCAGATCGTTCACGACCAGCCGCAGACCGAGGTCGCAAAGGAGCAGTCGATGTGGGTCCGCACCTACGTCATCCCTCAGCTCACCTCGCAGGGCGTCAAGATCTGGAACTCCTGCTCGGTGGACGGGATCAGCGACGAAGGTGTTTCGATTACCATGGCAAGCGGCGTCGAGAAGGTCATTCCCTGCGACAGCGTCATCGAATGCTATGACATGGTGCCGAACACCTCGCTTGCCGATGAGCTTGCCGGCAGCTATGAGACCCACGCAATAGGCGACTGTGCCTCCCCGTGGAACATTGCCCTGGCAATTCGCTCAGGCAACCTGACGGCACGCGCGCTGTAACGCCTTGGGAAACATACATCCGTAGGACCTGACCGGATCCCAACGAAAAGTGATTTCTCGGTGCGCCCTGGAAGTGAGAATCAGGCACTTCCAGGGCGCAGCCCTACATAGCGTGTCAAAAAGAGCGAGTTCATGCTCCTCGTGCTCTACCCCCGGGCGACCATCTGCCCCACCATACGGCCGAGCAGCACGGCAACAAGGCACAGCACGAGCGTGCCAATCGCATAGCCTGCCGCCAGCGCGTGTTGGCCACCCTCCCACAGGCTCACCGTCTCGTTGCCAAACGAACTCATCGTGGTAAAGCCGCCCAGAACGCCCGTGATAAGAAACAGCGAGAGCTGAGGGCGCGCGGGCACAAGCGCACCGAGCGCAGGTGAGAGCGCCCCGATGACGAAGCATCCCGCAAAGTTCACCGCAAGCGTGCCCAGCGGCAGCGCCGCGGCCCAGCTCGCGCCACCGAGCAGCGACGTTACGCTCGACGATGCCAGATAGCGCAGCGTGGCGCCGATGGCCCCGCCGCCCGCGACTGCAAGAATGTTGCCGAGCATAGTCACGCCCCTTTACGCATCAGTCAATTGGATTTTCAATCAGGCCACCCAAGCTATTGGACTGTAACGTACTTCTGGAAACGACTGCTTGGCGATTCGGGAATCGTCATGGCCAGTCTCCCTTGATCAAGCAAGGGCCTCAGGTATCTTCGCACGCTCTTTTTCTCTCTCAAGCCTAGGTATTCTGCAATCTCGCGTATTCCCTTGGGCTCCACACACCAAGCGAGAATCTTCTCGACAACGGCCTCGAATGTATCGTCGCCCCGGTACACAACTGGGGTCGTGACTGGGGTCGTGACTGGTGAAGCCATCTCGCCTATTTGGAACCTTGCCCCGGCTTAGTCACGTGTCGCTTTTGTCGTAACGCCAGCAGATGGTGCAGGCACATCGGTCGCCAGGGGGCAGCCCTCAAGCGCGGAGCGGTCGGTCGGCAGACCGTCGGCGTCGAGCTCGCGGCCCTCCTCGGCGGCCTCGCGCGCTATGACGGCCTTCATCGAGGCGATGGCGCACTCGAGCATGGAGTCATCGGGCTCGTGCGTGGTGATGAGCTGCATGGCCATGCCGGGAGCCAGCACGATCTTGACCAGGGGGTTGTCGGGATGCGACCCCGCCCAGCGCACGGTGATCTCATAGGAGACGCCCGCCACGAGCGGCACGAGGATGATGCGCGAGAGCAGCACCACCAGAAAGCGACCGATGCCACCGTCAAAGCCCAGCGCGCTTGCCACCAGGTCGGTGGGGAACACCGTGAACACGATGATCGAGACGATGAGCGTCATGATGATGAACGCCGTGCCACAGCGCACGTGCTGGCGCGAGAAGCGTCGGCAGTTCTCGGGCGTGAGCGCCAGGCCATGCTCCAGGCAGTGGATGGTCTTGTGCTCGGCGCCGTGGTAGCAGAACATGCGCTTGATGTCGGGCATGAGGCCGATGAGCCACATATACAGGACGAAAATGCCCGCGCGCAGGATGCCGTCGATCACGTTCCACAGCACCATGTTCTGGCCGCTGTAGTCGCCCACCACGAGATTGGTCACGAGCGCCGGCACGAAGATGAATAGCGCCACGCCAAGCACCACGCCAATCGCCATGGAGACGGCCATCCAGGGGGCGATGCCCTTGTCCTCGGCCTCCTCGGTCGCGATGCGGGCCTCCTCAACCGCGCGGTCACGAGGGGCCTCGGCCGAAGCGCCATCAGTCGCGGCGGCCGGTGCAGCCTCCTCGGCCGGCTTTTGCTCGTCACCCTCGGTCAGTTTTTGCTCGTCGCCCTCGCCCGACTCGTCCACCTCGTCAAAGTTGTAGGCGTGAGCGGCGACGATGCCCATGGCCTTGTACTGCAGGACGAGCGACTCGACCAGAGACACGCACCCGCGCACGAGCGGCCAGCGCCGCCACGGCTGACGCTTGCCGTAGCCGGGCACGTCATGCTCCTCCACGTAGATGCCGCCGCCCGGCTCGCGCACCGCAACCGCCCAGCTGTAGCGCCCGCGCATCATGACGCCTTCGAGCATGGCGGCGCCGCCGATGTGGGACTGGAACAGCTCGTCAGCGTGGTCGTGGTTGTTAGACTTTCCCATGGGATGCATGCCTTTCGTCACGGTAGCTGTGCGCAATGACAACGCTCGGAATGATGCATGCACATCCTACCTCATCTTGGCACGTGCGGGTGGCGTACATCAGGCTTTTGCCAGACAGGCAAATCGAGCGCTTACATATTTAAGTATCCCCAGCAGTTCTTGCTGCCGTCCGGACATTCGCCCGTCTTTGTCGCTCTGGACGGTTATCTGCTCATGTATCTGCTCATTTTCCCCGCTCTGGGCGGTTATCTGCTCATGTATCTGCTCATCGCCTTCAATCGCATGAGCAGATACGCGAACTTCCCTATCGTCGTGCTCACCGTCTAGCGTCTCAGGAACAAACCTAAGCGTCAGCGTCGTACGAGAACTTACGGGTGTGCCTCGGTAGAGCCATGCGCATGGTTGCTCGCGCCGGCCTCCCTGGCAGGCGCAGCGGTCTTTGGCTGCGTGACCTGGGTCTGCTGCCCATGTGCGGCGTCGACCATCGAGCGGGCGCGCTCCACCACGCCGGGCAGGTACTCCCCCGCCTTGTCGGCAACCGTCGTGGCGGCCGAGGAAACCTTGGCCATCAACTCGGGATGGGAGCTCCTCAGCTTGTCGGCAGCCTTCTCCGCGGCTCCCACCAGCTCCTGCGGCGAGGGCCCCACCGTGCGGATGACCTTGCCCACCTGGCTTGCCACGGCAGGCGCCACAAGCTGCGCACCCTTTCCGACAAGCCGCCCGATTCCATGCACCACGCCCATGGAGCCCCCTTCATCCGTCGCGCCGGACACGCCTGCGGCGATCATGCCTGCGGGCCGGCTGCGTAGATACGGTCAAGACTGTTCTGATGGATTATGCCCAGCGAACGTGGGATATGATCGCCCCATCCGCATGAGATCAGGAGGAACCGATGAGAAAGCTGCTCTTTGTCGACGCCAACGTCAACCGCCAGACCTCGCGCACCGAGAGGCTCGCGCGCGAGCTGCTCGACAGGCTCCTCGTCCAGTCGCCCGACCTGGAGGCCGAGGAGGTCATCCTCGAGGACCTGGACATCGCTCCCCTTGACTCGGAGCTGCTCAACCACCGTTACGACCTCATCGCGTCCGGGCAGACCGACGCGGACGACTTCACCTTTGCCCGCCAGTTCCGCGACGCCGACGTGGTGGTGTTCGCGGTGCCGTACTGGCTGTTTACCTATCCTGCCAAGTTCAAGGCATACCTCGAGGCCATCGACGTCATCGGCATCGCGTACAAGTTTCGCCCCGACGGCACAATCGAGAGCTTCTGCCATGCGACCGACCTGTACTACGTGACGACGAGCGGCTACAAGCTGGAAGACCGTAACTTCGGGTTCGATTCGGTCAGGACGTTTGCCCAGATGGAGTGCCAGATTCCCAACGTGCGCCTTGTCGCAGCCGAGGGCCTTGACGTCGATCCGCAGCAGGCTCCCCGCATCATGGACGAGGCGATCGCGGGGCTCGACAAGCTGTTCTCGACGAACAAGGCGGGCAGCGCCAAAGAGGCATAAGCGAGGCGCAATCCGCCCCGGGCGCGCGAGTGATCGCGCGCAAGCCCAGGCCGAGCGTGAGCATGGGTTTGCGTTTCACCTCCCCGCGCAACAAGAGCGGCTCCCCAGGCGCTTGCCCGGGGAGCCGCTCGTCTACCGTGCGCTTGTGAGGGTTGGGATGTGCCTACTCGGCAGCGGGGGTCTCCTCAGCTGCGGGAGCCTCGGCGGGAGTCTCCTCAGCAGCGGGAGCGGGCTCGCTGGCGGCCTTGGCGGCAAACTCGGCAGCGCGCTTGGCCTTCTCGGCAGCCTTCTTCTCGCGCTCGATCTTGGCGGCCTCGGCGGCCTCGGCGGCCTTAGCGGCCTTGGCGGCCTTGGCGGCCTTCTCGCGCTCGAGGGCGGCCTGGGCGGCGCCACCGAACTTGTCGGCGAAGCGCTGGACGCGTCCGCCGGTGTCAACGAACTTCTGCTGACCCGTGTAGAACGGGTGGCACTCGTTGCAAAGCTCGACGGTGATCTCGGGCTTGGTGGAACGGGTCTTGAAGGTGTTGCCGCACGTGCAGCGCACGGTGCACTCGACGTACTCGGGGTGGATGCCCTGCTTCATGGATACTGCTCCTTCTTAGGGGTGGCATGTCTTGGTTTCCGACCAAGAACTACGAACTCACAAGCTGGTGAATGATAGCACGCGTCCCGATACCATGCCAGCGATTCGGCGCTGGCACGTCAAGATGCCACGAGGTGTTCACGAAGGCGGCACCGAGGTGCCACGGTGGGGCCGCGCGGTTGCGCAAGACGCGGCCAGACTGCGCGTGACACAGCCGTTTTTGCTAAAAATAGGCAAGTTAGGATGACCAAAGTAGAAAGGGACAGAACATAACTTAGCAAGCCAATCGAGCAGCTCTGGACACAACATGGAAAAACGCAGGTAATCGGTGGTGCGCCTCAGAATGAGAGTCGTCCCCTGCCACCCCGGGCGTCACCAAAACCGCGCGGCGACTCACTAGATCATCCTAACTCGAGTTTTTTTAGCACCAGGACGGCCTATCCGCGCAGAAGCGGCGAAGCGCGCGAACCAGAAAAGCAAATTTGAAGCCCGGGGCACACGTGCAACGGCATACAATAGCGCAAAACGGCACATGCGCACGATGCGCACCCAGCCCAGCTTGCCCGCGAGAAAGGACCCCCATGAACCCCAGACGTCTGCTTGTCACCACGGCAACCACGGCGCTGCTCGCCTGCGGCATCGCCACGCCAGCCCTTGCCTTTGACATGTCGTCCATCGGCTCGGCGCTCGCCACGATCGGCGGCGGCGCCCAGACCGCGCAGCCGGCCACGCCCGAGGGCGACCCCGGTGCAGGCGCGTCGCAAGGCACCCCGGAGACAGCGAACGTCCCGGCAGCAGAGCCGGCCGCCGAAGCCGCCAGCGACGCCACGCCAACCGCCGAGGAGGTGAGCGTCGCCCCCGACGCAGGCGCCCAGCCCGAAGCCGCAGCCGACCCGGCGTCCACAGCCAACGCCACCGCGACGCCCGCCGCCCCCGAGCCCGTCGATCTGAGCTCGGCCGGCAACGTCGACCTCTCCACGGCGGCCTCCATCAGCATGGGCCAGCAGGTGAGCGACACGGTGATCCAGGAGACGACGCAGAGCAAGTTCTACACCTTCACGCTCGACCAGTCGGGCTGCGTCGCCCTTGACGTCACGGCCCAGTGGCACGACTGGGACGCGGCGTACACGCTCTACGACGCCACCGGCACCGCCCTGTGGGCCATGCAGACCGACCCCGACTGGAACGAGACCACCGCCCAGGCGGTGTCCTCCTACGACATCGACCTCACCAGCGGCACGTACTACCTCGAAGTACGCCACGCCAACTGGCACGAGGGCGAGACGGGCGCCTACACGTTCACGACCGCGTTCACCCCGGCGCGGGAAAGCATGCCCGAGACCCAGGGCGGCTCGAACAACGCGTTGGCCGCGGCCAGCGACATCCAGCTGAACCAGCAGTACACGGGACAGATCGCCATCAACGACCGCACCGACTTCTATCGCTTCACCCTCACCGAATCCGGGAGCATCACGCTCGGCGCGACGACGTTCTTCGAGCCGCGCTTCGACGCAAAATACTACCTCTACAACGACGCGGGCGAGACGCTGTGGGAGAAGTACATCGCCGACGACTTCAACGACACGACAGGGCAGGCGGTGAGCTCAAGCGAGCTCGCGCTGGCCGCCGGGACGTATTACTTCGTGGTGGAGCAGACCTCCGATGACAGCCCCGACTGGGGCACCTATGCCTTCTCCATCGCGTTTGCCTCCGCGGCCGAGAGCTTCCCGGAGGCCGGCGGCGGCGTGAACAACTCGCTGGCGCAGGCCTCCCCCGTCGAGCTGGGCGCCGTCTACAACGGCCAGGTCGCCCTCAACGACGGCGTCGACTTCTACGCCTTCACGCTGGCTGCCGCCGACATCGTGCATCTTGACCTCGAGTCTACGTGGCATACCTACCAGGACACCATGTTCATCTACGACGCCAGCGGCAACGAAATCTGGAAGCACAGCAACGACGGCGACTGGAACGAGACCACCGCACGCGCCACGACCAGTGAGGACATAGAGCTTGCCGCCGGCTCGTACTACCTAGCGGTCGAGCAGCAGGGGGATGCGTACGGCAACTACTCCTTTGCGCTGAGCACCGCGAGCGTCCCCGCGGCGGGAGCGATCGAGGCGATCAGCACGCAGGCGGGCGGTCAGGCCGCGGCGCAAGCCGGCGTGTCCTCGAGCATATCGACCGGAGCCGACCAGTCGCAGGCCACCACGTCGCTGCCTCTTGTTGACGGCACGTATACGAGCAGCGCCAACGGCAGCCTGGGCTCCAACTCGATGACCATCACCATCGAAGGCGGACTGCTCACCAACGTCTCGGCCAGCGTCGAGGCGGGCATCACGCCCGACGAGTACGCCCAGCTGCTCGACGCGTGCATCGCGCAGGCGCGCCAGGCGTAAGCCCCCGACAGCGCCGTGCAGCTGCGGCGCAACGAGAGGCCAGAATAGCAAGCCAAAAGAGCGCGGCGCCGCCAAGCCCGGGGAGGGTCGGCGGCGCCGCGCTTTAGCGTCAGGCACGTTGTCAGAAAGGATCATCCGCCTAGCGGGAAAGCCTGCGGATGCTCTCAAGGAACGGCAGATGCGTGTTGCAAAGGTTCACGAGCCTGCCCACGACCAGCGCCGAGATGACCGTGCCTAGGCCCAGCCCGCGCACCTCGCCGAAGAACGCGAAGGTCAGTATCAGCGCGATCGCCACCAGCGTCAGGTCGAAGCAGACCTTGACCGTGCCGAAGCGCGCCGTGCACACCGAGGCGATGGCACGCACCGCCCCCTCCCCCGGCACGAGAATGACGTTGGGCGCGACCTCGATGCTGATGCCCAGCGCCAGCACGGCGCACCCCAGCACCACGCACAGAAGCTGAACAGGCAGCCAGGTGGGTTCGAAGAAGCCGAGCAAGCGGGTGCTCACGTCGATGAACTCGCTGAACACTACGTTGACGACGAGCTGCAGCAGCTGGACCGGCTGGAAGTCGCGCCGCAGCAGGGCGATCTGGATGGCGATGAACACCAGGTTCACGATGAACGTCGTAGCGCCAAAGCTCAGCGCAGGAAACTGCAGGCTCAGCACATAGGGCGTGCCCGAGATGGGCGAGGTGCCCAGCGCGCCCTTGGTGATGAGCGCGATCCCGAACGAGTTGATGAGCACGCCCAAGGCGAGGACAAGGTAGCGCGCGACGAGGTGGTGGGCCGAGTAGCTCGAGGTCTCCTGCGCCGGCGCCGCACCAAGGCGGGTGCCCCTGCGCCGGGTGGCGCGACCCTCACGACCTTCAGGTTGCTCGCCCTCGGACGGGTCGTCCTGTCTGTTCGTCTGCGCTTCACTCGCCATCGCCCACCTCGCCCTTCGTCATGACCAGCGCCTGGTCGAGCACCGCGGAAACCTCGGGCATGAGGGACGCCTCGCCCGCGCCGCGCGCGTCCGCCAGACAGGCGAGCGCCGAGCGCGCCTCGTCATCCCCGATGCGAGCGAGGGCCTCGATCGCATAACGCTGCGCCCAGCCGTCCGCACACCGCAGGGCCGCCTCGAGGGCCGCCTGCGCACGGGGGCGGGCCTCGCCGAGAGGCAGCAGGCCCAGCGCCCACACCGCAAGCGACGCGAGGTCTGTCTCGGTCACGACGTTGGCCCCACCAGTGCCAGCGGCGCTTGAGTCAGCGTCGGCATCGTTGGCCGACTCAACGCTATCGTTCGCATCGCTCGCATCGGGATCCCCCGCCAGGCCACGCAGGCGCTCGGCAAGCGAGCACGCCAGCTCCGTCGCTCGAGCCGCCTGGGGCATGTCGATGACAAGGGTGCCGCGCTCTGCCCTGCGGGCCAGCCCGTCGAGCGCCGAGGCACGCACGAGCAGGTCCTCCCCCTCGTCCAGCGCACGCTCAAGCAGGATGTCCAGGCCAGTCTCGTCGTCGAGCAGGCCAAGCGACGCGCAGGCGTTCGCCCGCACGCGGGCCACGCTATCGCCCGCCATGATGGCGAGCGGTTCGCAGGCGCGCTCGTCGTGCAGCGTGCCCAGCGTGGCGGCCGCGTCGGCGCGCACGCCGTCATCGGGGTCGAAGGCCATCACCACCATGGGCGTGAACATGCTGCGGCGCTGCTCGTCGGCAAGCCCGCCGTGGGCGGCAAGGCTGGCCATGGCAAAGAGAACGCCGGCACGCACCTCGGCCGAGGGGTCGTGCACGCTCGCGGAGAGCGCGGGCAGCGAGGCGGGGTCGGCGAGGCGCCCCAGGGCCTGGCACACCAGCACGCGCACGCCCTCGTCCGCATCGCCCAGCATGTCGCACAAAGGCCCGGTCGCCGCGCGATCATCCAGCTGGCCAAGCGCGATGGCGACGCTCTTGCGCACGCGGGGATCGGCATCGCCGGCAAGCGCCGTCAGGCCCGCCACGCGCTGGGCAGGCGTCATCGAGGACGTGTCGACGCGGGTGCTCCCCGCGCCGGCCGCCGGAGAAGCACCGGCATGCATGGAGCCCGCCTCTTCGTCTAAAGGGGTGTTCTGCCGGCCTGCCATGCTCATCTTGCGCCACCTTTTCTCTCTACTCACCAACAGACCCCACTCGAAGGCCATCTTTACCAGCAATCCAACGTGGTTTGCCTGATATAAAACCACTGGGCAGTTTTGCCCATTCTGTCGGCAGCCAAACTCGCGCCAGCAGGCCGAGGCGGCGTCAGCGCACGGCCATGCGCGTGCGCAGCGCAGAGATCCCCGCAGCGTAGCCAACGCAGCCGAGTGTATCAATCCGGACGTTTTACCGGCAATTTTGCCGGAATTCTGTCCGGATTGATGCACTCGGCCCGATTAACGCCCCTGCGCCCTGCGCCTTTGCGCCCCGCGTCCCTGCGCCCCGGCGCCGCCGCATGCAGCTCGCGCAGGCATGCGGCGGCGCGCAGGACGCCAGCCGCGTTAGGCTAGCCTACTCCACCGAGTCGGGCTCCACGGCGATCTCCTCCGCGCCGTCGGCCCCGGCGGCGCTGCGGGCGCGTGCGGCGGCCGAAGCAGCGTCGTCGCGGCTCACCGCGATCTCGCCCTGGTCGTCGGTGTCGACCAGCACCACGTCGTTTTCGCCGAGCTTGCCGTCGATGATGAGGTTGGCTATGCCGTCCACCACCTTGGTCTGGATCAGGCGGCGCAGCGGACGGGCACCGAACACCGGGTCCAGGCCGCCCAGCGCCAGCGACCCCATGGCCGAAGGCGTCACCTTCATCGTGATACGCTCGCGCAGCAGGCGCGCCCGCACCTCGTCGAGCTGGATGTCCACGATGCGCTCGATGTCGTCGAGCGACAGCGAGTTGAACATCACGATGTCGTCGATACGGTTGAGGAACTCGGGCTTGAACGAGGCGTGCAGCGCCTTGTCCACCGCGTCCTTCACGGTGGCCCGGTCGCCGGTCTTGGCGGCCTCGAGGATGAACTGCGACCCCACGTTGCTCGTCATGATGATGATGGCGTTCTTGAAGCTCACCACGCGGCCCTGGCCGTCGGTCAGGCGGCCGTCGTCGAGCACCTGGAGCAGCACGTTGAACACGTCGGGGTGCGCCTTCTCCAGCTCGTCGAGCAGAACCACCGTGTAGGGGTGCCGACGCACGGCCTCGGTGAGCTGGCCGCCCTCGTCGTAGCCGATGTACCCCGGAGGCGCGCCGATAAGGCGCTGGACCGAGAACTTCTCCATGTACTCGGACATGTCGATGCGCACCATCGCCTTCTCGCTGTCGAACAGGTACTCCGCAAGCGCCTTGGCG
>CAWVLT010000046.1:0-4526 GCA_963930185.1 Coriobacteriia bacterium
GGTCTTGCCGATGAGGTCGCCCACCGTCTCGATGCCCACCTCGCTGAACTTGTTGGTCCAGCGCTGCGAGACGCCCAGGTCGTCGAACAGGTAGAGCTTGGCGTCCTCAGGGGACAGGGTGTGGCCGTTGTGCGAGAAGTACCCGCCGTCGTAGCCAAACCCGTTCTCGCCGCCGACCCACTCGGGCTGGCGCGGGAGGCGCTCCTCGATCTCGCGCAGCTCGACGGGCGCCCACTCCGGCAGGGTGTCTGCGTTGCGGTTCGTCTCGCCGATGCGCTTGCCGTTGTAGGTCAGCGGCACGTTGCGGTAGGCGGCCAGGCCGGTACCGGCGGGGATGCGCTTGCCGATGATGACGTTGGCCTTCAGGTCGTTGAGGTGGTCCTCCTTGCCCTCGATCGCGGCCTTGGTGAGGACCTCGGCCGTGCGCTCGAAGGACGCGCTCGCCAGCCAGGAGTCGGTCGCCATGGCGGCGCGCACGATGCCCAGGATGACGGGCTGGGCGCGCGGCGGCGTCTTGCCCTCCAGGGACAGGCGCGTGACCTCCTCCTCGAACTCGTGACGGTCGACGTGCTGGTTGAGCAGGTAGTGCGAGTCACCGGTGTCGACGACGCGCACGCGGCGCAGCATCTGGCGCGCGATGACCTCGATGTGCTTCTCGTTGAGCTCGACGCCCTGGCCGGTGTAGACGTCCTTGACCGTCTTGACGAAGCGGTGCATCGTGGTGGCGGTGTCGGTCAGCGAACGCAGCTGCTTGAAGTCGATGAAGCCCTTCGTGAGCTGGTCGCCGGCCTTGACGGCCTGGCCGTCGACGAGCGAGTCCATGACGTCGCGCTCGCTGACGCGGGTGTCGAACGTCTCGCCGGTCTCGGGGTTGTAGACCGTGATCGCGACCTCGCTGTTCTCGTGCGTCAGGCGCAGAAGGCCGGAGGTCGTGGAGAGGATGGCCTCGCGGCCGCCCACGATCTTGGAGTTCTTGACCGAGACGATGTTGAACGCGCGGGACACGAACGGCAGGCCCTGCGTGATGTCCTCCTCGCCGGCGACGCCGCCCGAGTGAATGGTACGCATGGTGAGCTGGGTGCCGGGCTCACCGATCGACTGGGCCGCGATGGCGCCGACGGCCGTGCCGATGTTGACCGGGCGGCGGCTGGAGAGATCCCAGCCGTAGCACTTCTGGCACACGCCGTGCTTGCAGCGGCAGGAGACCGCGGAGCGCAGGCAGATGGTCTCGACGCCGGCGCGCTCCAGGCAGCGCAGGCTCGGGCGGGTGGAGGAGGTGTCCTCCACGTCGTCGATGCTTGCGATGTAGGAGTCCTTCTCCGCGATGATCTCGCCAGTGGCGGGATCAACCACGTCGACGAACACGCAGCGGCCGACCAGGTCGGTGTTGAGGTTGCCGGCCTCGTCGTGCAGGCGGTAGTCGATGCCCTCGGTGGTGCCGCAGTCCTCCTCGCGCACGATGACATCCTGGGCGACATCGATCAGACGACGCGTCAGGTAACCGGAGTCGGAGGTGTGCGAGGCCGTGTCGACCAGGCCTTTGCGGGCGCCGTAGGTCGAGATGAAGTACTCCAGCGTGGAGAGGCCCTCGCGGAAGTTGGACTTAATGGGCAGCTCGATGGCGTCCGGGCCAATGACGCGCAGGTCGCGCGGGTCGGTGTCGGGCGACAGGGGCTTCTTGGTGTTGAGCACCTTCTTGGTGTTCACGTCCGCCATGAGGCCACGCATGCCGGCGAGCTGACGCAGCTGGGTGATGGAGCCTCGGGCGCCGGAGTCGGCCATCATGAAGATGGGGTTGTCGCGGTCGAAGCCCTTCTCCATCTCCTTGGCGACGTCCTGCGCGGCCGTGTTCCAGACGTCGATGACCTGGCGACGGCGCTCATCGATAGTGACGAGGCCCTCCTCGGCCTGCTCGTCGATCTCGGCGACGGTCGCGTCGGCCTTGGCCAGGATCTCGGCCTTGGCCTCCTCGGGGATCACGGCGTCCCACACCGACACGGTGAGGCCGGCGCGGGTGGCATAGTGGAAGCCCACCGACTTGAGGCCGTCGAGGATCGTCTCGACCAGGGACAGCGGGTAGCGGTCGCAGCAGTCGTTGACCAGCGCGCCCACGTCCTTCTTCTTCATCTGGAAGTTGACGAAGGGATAGTCCTGGGGCAGCACCTGGTTGAGGATGACGCGTCCCACCGTGGTGAGGATGCGCTCCCCCGCCTTGTGCATCTCGGGCTGGTCGACGTGGCCGAAGCGGTCCCACACCAAGCAGTCGTGGTCCAGGCGCACCTCGATGGGGTCGTGCAGGTCGAGCTCGGCACGCGCCTGGTAGGCGTTCTCGGCGTCGGTGAAGTCCATGAACACGCGGGGGTGGCCACCCTCGGGCAGCTCGTCCATCGTGGTCACGTAGTACATGCCGATGATCATGTCCTGCGAGGGCACGGTGAGCACCTTGCCCGACGCCGGCGAACGCAGGTTGTTTGCCGACAGCATGAGCACGCGCGCCTCGGCCTGGGCCTCGGCGGACAGCGGCACATGCACCGACATCTGGTCGCCGTCGAAGTCGGCGTTGAAGGGGGCGCACACCAGCGGGTGCAGGTGGATGGCCTTGCCCTCGATCAGCACCGGCTCGAAGGCCTGGATGGACAGGCGGTGCAGCGTAGGCGCGCGGTTGAGCAGCACGAGGCGGTCGGTGATGACCTCCTCGAGCACGTCCCACACGAACGCGTAGCTGCGGTCGATGGCGCGCTTGGCGCCCTTGATGTTGTCGGCCTTGCCGGTCTCGACGAGGCGCTTCATGACGAAAGGCTTGAACAGCTCCAGCGCCATGGTCTTGGGCAGGCCGCACTGGTGCAGCTTGAGCTTGGGGTCGGTGACGATGACCGAGCGGCCGGAGTAGTCGACGCGCTTGCCCAGCAGGTTCTGGCGGAAGCGGCCCTGCTTGCCCTTGAGCGACTCGGCCAGCGACTTGAGCGGGCGACCGCCGCGCCCGGTGACGGGACGGCCGCGACGGCCGTTGTCGAACAGGGCGTCGACCGCCTCCTGGAGCATTCGCTTCTCGTTGTTCACGATGATGGCGGGGGCGTCCAGGTCGAGCAGTCGCTTGAGTCGGTTGTTGCGGTTGATGACGCGACGGTACAGGTCGTTGAGGTCCGATGCGGCGAAGCGGCCACCGTCGAGCTGCACCATGGGGCGCAGGTCCGGCGGGATGACCGGGACGACGTCCAGGATCATGTTCGCCGGGTCGTTGTGGCCCTTCAGGAAGGCGTCGACGACCTCGAGGCGCTTGATGGCCTTGGCGCGCTTCTGGCCCTTGCCCTCCTCGACGACGGTGCGCAGCTCCTCGGCGATCTTGGGCAGGTCCATGCGCTTGAGCAGGTCGCGCACCGCGCCGGCGCCCATGCCGCCCTCGAAGTACATCTTGTAGTACTTGCGCATCTCGCGGAAGAGCTCCTCGTCGGAGACGAGGCTGCGGACCTGCAGGCTCATGAACTCGGTGTGGGCCTTCTTGCGCAGCCACTTCTCGTCCTCGATCTCCTCCTTGAGGTCCTCGATCTCGAGGGCGGCCTCCTCCTCGGTGAGGGGCTCCTCGCCGCCGAGATCCTCGGGGTCGAGCTCCACGCGGGCGCGGATCTTCTCTGACTGACGGGCGAACTCGGCATCGAGCTCCTCGATGTCGGCCTCCATCTCCTCCTCGAGATCGGCGGCGTCGGCCTCGCGGGCGTCGACGTCGACCCACGTCACGATGTTCGCGGCGAAGTACAGGACCTTCTCCAGGTCCTTGTTCTTGATGTCGAGCAGCGTCGCCATGGGGCTGGAGGCCGAGCCCTTGAAGTACCAGATGTGCGACACCGGCGCGGCCAGCTCGATGTGGCCCATGCGCTCGCGACGCACCTTGGCGCTCGTCACTTCGACGCCGCAGCGCTCGCAGACGATGCCCTTGAAGCGGATGCCCTTGTACTTGCCGCAGGAGCACTCCCAGTCCTTCTGCGGGCCGAAGATCTTCTCGCAGAACAGGCCGTCGCGCTCGGGCTTGAGCGTACGGTAGTTGATCGTCTCCGGCTTCTTGACCTCGCCGTGCGACCAGCCGCGGATCTCATCAGCGGAGGCCAGGCTAATCTTGATGCCGGTGAAGTCGTTGTTGTCAAAATCAGCCACAGCTGCTACTCCTTCTCGGTTACGCCGAAGGCATCGTCGTCAATGTCGGAAGCCAGGGCCTCGTCGGAGTCGACGGGCGTGGAGGCGAGCACGTCGGCGTCGGCCATCAGGTCCTCGAAGCTGACCTCGTCGGTCTGCTGCTGCTCCTCGACCACCTTGGTCTCGCGCTTCTCGATGACCGGCTGGATGTCCAGGGCCAGCGAGCGGATCTCCTTGACGAGGACCTTGAACGACTCGGGCACGCCCTTGAGCGGGATGTTGTCGCCCTTGACGATGGACTCGTAGGCACGGACGCGGCCGTTGGTGTCGTCGGACTTGACGGTGAGGATCTCCTGCAGGACGTTGGACGCGCCGTAGGCGTACAGGGCCCACACTTC
>CAWVLT010000047.1:0-69409 GCA_963930185.1 Coriobacteriia bacterium
AGTACTGCGGGGGCGACCCCGCGGGAGGGCAGGGCGCCGCCGGCCCGCGAGGGGCGCTTGGGGGCCTCTCCCGTATGGGAGGGGCCCCTCTTCGTATTGAAAACTTTCATCTTCGGATCCTAGCAGCGAAAGCGCTGATCAGCGTGTGTATTGATTTCTGCAGCCTCTCTGTCTTGGCAGAATCGCCGTAATTTGTCTCTCTTGCCTTTCTCTTCACTATGACGATGCCAAACAATTCTAAAATACGCGCTATTATCGCTTTGATTGATTTGGATTCGGCACGCGTGCGAAAGGTCAGGACATGATCGAGCGCTATACCCGACCCGAGATGGGTCACATCTTCTCGCTGGAGAACAAGTATGCCGTATGGCAGGAGATCGAGGTTCTGGCCTGCGAGGCGCAGGCTGAGCTCGGCAAGATCGGCATCACCCGGGAGGAAGCGGCATGGATTCGCGACCACGCTGCCTTCAACAAGGCCGAGGTCGACGAGATCGAGGCCGTGACCAATCACGATGTCATTGCGTTTCTCACCAACATGGGCAGCTACATCGACGCGGACGTGCCTGAGGGACAGCCTAAGCCGAGCCGCTGGGTGCACTATGGCATGACGAGCTCCGACCTTGGTGACACCGCCCTGTGCTACCAGCTCACGCAGGCATGCGACATCCTTATCGAGGACGTTCGTCGCTGCGGGGAGATCTGCAAGCGCCGCGCCTTCGAGGAGCGCAACACCCTGTGCGTGGGCCGCACCCATGGCATCCATGCCGAGCCCATGACGTTTGGCATGAAGTTCGGCAGCTGGGCGTGGGAGCTCAAGCGAGCCTATGACCGCCTCAAGGACGCCCGCGCCAACGTCGCGTTCGGTGCCATCTCGGGTGCCGTGGGCAGCTACTCGAGCATCGAGCCGTTCGTCGAGGAGTATGTCTGCGAGCACCTCGGCCTTGTCCATGACCCTCTGTCCACGCAGGTCATCAGCCGTGACCACCACGCCTATCTTGCGGGCGTGCTTGCCACGACGGCTGCGACGTGCGAGCGTATCGCCATGGAGGTTCGCGCTCACCAGAAGACCGACACTCTCGAGGCTGAGGAGCCGTTCAAGAAGGGCCAGAAGGGTTCGAGCGCCATGCCCCACAAGCGCAACCCCATCACCGCGGAGCGAATCTGCGGCATGGCACGCCTCGTAAAGGCCAACGCCCAGGTTGCTTTTGATGACGTTGCCCTGTGGCACGAGCGCGACATCTCCCACTCCAGCGCCGAGCGCGTCGCCCAGGCCGACAGCTTTATCGCGCTCGACTACATGCTGTCCAAGCTCGAGTGGATCCTCGATGGCATGGTGCTCTACCCTGCGAACATGCTTGCCAACCTCAACCGCACGCGCGGTCTCATCTTCTCCAGCAAGGTGCTGCTGGCGCTGGTCGACACGGGCATCACGCGCGAGGAGGCCTACAAGATCGTGCAGCGCAACTCCATGGAGGTGTGGGACGACATCCAGCAGGCGCGTCCCGGCAAGACCCTGCGCGAGCGTCTCGAGGACGATCCCGACTGCAAGGTGAGCGCCGAGAAGCTCGACGAGATCTTCGATCCCTGGGACTTCCTGACGCGTGTCGACGTGGTGTTCGACCGCCTCGAGAAGCTCGAGTTCTAAAGCGCCGCCCTGTCGGGCATGCGGCCGTGACATGCTGCGATACCAAGATCCCGGGGCCAAGATCGGCCCCGGGATTTGCATGTCCGAGCGCCTTGACGCCGACAGGCCGGCTTGCTTCCCGGCCCGTTTCGTTTCTCGGCTCACCCTTCTGCCTTCGCCCTGAATGCCGTCTGCCTCCGGCACAGGGGCCATTTTCGAGCCGTGTGTTCCCCGTTGCTAAGGATTCTCATGACCGCTACGTTCGTCTCCCTTCTGGTGATACTGCTCATCGCCCTCGCCGGCCCGCTGATCGCCGGCGTGATCCCGCACAAGCCCATCCCCGAGGTGGTATTCCTCATCTTTCTGGGTGCGCTGCTCGGTCCCAACATGGCGGGTGCCTTCACGCTGACGGAAGGCGTCGAGACGGTGAGCGAGCTCGGCGTCGCGTTTCTCTTCCTCATCGCCGGCTATGAGATAAACCCGCGCGAGCTTGCGGGCAACATGGGAAAGACGGCGGCGGGAACCTGGGTCGTGTGCTTTGGCGTCGCGCTGGGGCTGGTCGCCCTGCTCTTCGGGGAGATGCCGGGCAGCCTGCATGACCTCGCGCTGGCCATCGTGCTCACCACCACGGCCTATGGCACGCTCGCCCCGATCCTCAAGGAGCGCGGCATTATGGGAACGCCGGTGGGCAAGGCTGTGGTCGCCCATGGCGTGGTGGGCGAGCTGTTCCCGGTACTCGCCATCGCCATTCTGCTCTCCACGCGCGCCCGCTGGGAGGCGGTGCTCATCGTCCTTCTGTTCTTTGCCATCGCGGCCGTCCTGGCATTCGTCCCGGCACGTGCGCGCAAGATGGGCGCGGGGATCTATCGCGCCATCGAGAGCCTGCGCGAGACCAACGCCCAGACCATGGTGCGCTTCACGATGGTGCTGCTGCTCGCGCTGGTTGCCCTGTCGGCGATATTCGACCTCGACGTGGTCCTCGGGGCGTTCGTCGCCGGCGTGGTGCTGCACTACATCATCCCCGAGGGGGACCATGCCCTGGAGCACAAGATAGAGTCGATGGGGTTCGGCCTGTTCATCCCGGTCTTCTTCGTGGTGTCGGGGGCGGGCATCGACTTGGCCGCCGTCGCCGGTGACCCGCTGCTGCTTCTGGGCGCCGTCGCCGCGATCCTTGTGGCGCGCGGCGTGCCGGTGTTCGTCTCGACGTTCGTGAGCAAGCAGACCAGGGACTTCGGCGTCATGCAGCGCCTGGAGGTCACGCTGTACAGCACCATGGCGCTGCCCCTCATCGTCGCCGTGTGCTCGATCGCCGTCGACGGCGGCTTCATGCTGCCCGAGGTGTCGAGCACGCTCATCACGGCCGGCGCGCTGACCGTGCTCATCATCCCGGTGCTTGCGTCGCTCACGCGCACGGTCGTCGACGCCCACCCGGTGGCCACCGTGCAGGACCTGGTGGCGTTCCCCGACAGGCGCGACGAGGTGCTGGCGATGTACCGCGCCGCCCGCCGCGACGCGCGCGAGCGCTATCGCGCGGTGCGCAAGAAGAGCGACGAGATGTTCCTGCCGGACCCCGATGCCTCCGAAGGCGTGCTCGCCGACTTCGCGCGTCGTCGTGCCGAGCTGCTCAACGAGCTGCGCTCCGAGGAGCTGCACCAGACCGTCATGGGGGCCCAGGCCGACCCGATCGCGTGGGAGCGCGCGATCGACGAGCGCCAGCGTCGTTGGGAGAAGATGAAGAGCGAGGGCGACGCCGCGTGGGAGCACATCAAGCAGCTGGGCGACAAGGAGATCTCGAGCCTGCGCCAGCATGGCGTGCGGTATGCGCAGGAACGCCTCGCCTCCGTTCGCCATGCCAGCGAGCTGCTCGGCAAGATGGGGGAGGGACACGGTTCCTCCAAGGCGGCCGATCCCTTCGCACGGCAGATACGCAGGGTGCTCGCCCGTGAGCGCGAGCAGGGCGTGTCCCAGGCGCAAGGCGACGCTCCCGTGCCGACACGGGACGGCCGGGGTCAGGACGGTGACCGCTAGGGCGGCCCACAATCTGGATTTTGGCTGGCAGGAGATTCGAATCACAACTCCTGCACCACATGGCCGCATGGCTTGGATACCGTTACGCATATTCTGATGAATGTGTCATCGGCCGCCCGCCGCTTCGGGGGAATGCGGGCGGGCCGGCCGATGTGATGGTTTGCGATGCACGTGCATGATGTGATGGGGCCTGTGGAGGGGAGACGTATGCGAATAGCTCCTAAGCTGGCGCATGGGCTCATCTGTATGGCGCTCGGGGTTGTCTGCGTCGCCGGGGCGGGTGGCTGCGACCTGTCTGGCGACGGCTCGACATCCTCGAATGTCGACATCGTTGCGGACGCGGCGAGCAACGCCGGCGTCGCTCGGGAGGACGTGGCCATCGTCGTCGAGGGGACCGTCTTTACCCAGGATCAGGTCGATGAGTTCGTGATGCAGCTCAGGGCCACGAACGGCCTGTCTGATGAAGCCGACTACCAGGCGTACCTCGAGGGGTCGGGACTGACCGAATGGGATGTCCGCAAGAGCGTCATGCGGCAGGTGATCCGCTCGGTGCTCATCCTCAAGGACGCGCAGGCGCAGGGGATAGCGGTCGACGACGACACGGTGCGCAGCCGCATCGACCAGCTCGAGTCCCGCTACCCCTCGCACGAGGCCTGGCTGCGGGCCCTATCTGCAAGCGGGTACACCGAGGAGAGCTACTACACCTCCGTGCTCGTGGACGTGGTGTCCCGCCAGTTGCAGGACAAGATGATCCCCGAGCCAAAGCTTACCGACGAGCAGATCCAGCAGTACGCGGTGCTCGTGGCCCCGACGCTGGCAGGCCGGCGCTCGTCACACATCCTCTTCTCCAAGGACGACTACGCCACGGCGACCGAGGTGTACCAGCGCCTTCTCGATGGCGAGGACTTTGCCGAGATGGCCCGCGAGTATTCCATCGACGGTACGGGGGCGAACGGCGGGGACATGGGCTGGGACAGCCAGGTTGCCCTGACGAGCGAGTACCAAGAGGCGCTGGACAAGCTCGAGCCCGGCGAGATGTCACCTATCGTGAAGAGCCAGTTCGGGTATCACATCATCCTGTGCACCGAGAAGTACGAGCCGACCTACCTCGAGGACGGCTCGATTGACCTGTCAACCATCCCCTCCGACCTCATGGAGATCATCCAGACGTCGATGAAAGACAGCCTCTCGAACCAGATGTTCGAGACGTACGTCTCCAACCTGGAGGCGACCGCTGCGCTCGCCGTGTTCGACGAGGACGCAACCCAGGTGCCGCCCGAGGAGATCGGCCTTGCCACGCAGGTGGTTCCCATCGAGGAGGACTCGCAGATCGACGACGCCGTCGAGAACGCCGAGGACGCGGTGGACGCCATCGTCACCGAGCCGTCCCAATCGGACGACCAGACGGTACCGTCTCCCAGCACGATAGGAAGCGTGGTGGACGACGGCCTGCCCGCGGCGGAGAACTCCGGGCTGGAGTAGGGCCGTGCGCCGCGCGGGCCGACACCCGCCGCTCGCCCGGTGCCCGCAGCTTGGCCGGCGCTCGCCGTTTGCTCGGCGCTCGCAGTCAGTCCGGCGTTCGTCTCTGCCTACTTCGTCTCGGTCCCCTGCCCTCTCGCCTGCCGCGAGGCATCCGCGTCAGGCTCGGGTTCGTCTTTCTGCGTGTCGCGCTGCTGGAGGGGGACGCCTGGCTTTGTGGGGAGCGTGGTGACGTTGACGCCGCTCCCGTCGATGCGGATCTCGCGGACCACGGCGCCTTCCTGCGAGTCGCGCCGGATGACCCTCCATGCCTTTTTGAGCGGCTTGGTCACCTTGGGCGTTAGGTCTACCGGGACGGTCGTGCGCAGGTTGTAGCGCACGGACACGATGCGCAGCGCCATGGTGACGACGACGCACAGCACGGCGGCGATGGGCTTTATCACGTGCACGTCGACCAGGCCCATGTACACCACGGCGCCGGCGAGCGAGGCGATCGCGTAGAAGTTTCCCGCCCGGAAGATCGAGGGGACCTCGCCGAGGCAGATGTCGCGCAGCATGCCTCCGCCAACCGCGGTGATCACGCCCATGAGCACGCAGCTCAGAAAGCCGTAGTCCATGTCGAGGCGCAGGGCCTTGTCGGCGCCGCTGAAGGTGAACAGGGCCACCGACAGGATGTCGAAGATGAAGATGAGCGCCTTGAAGCGCCCGATTGCCGAGCGGAAGAAGAACACCAGCGTTGCCGCCAACGCCGCGACCACCATCGTCATGGGGTTGTCGATCATGTAGACGCTGTCGGTTGGCAGGATCATGTCGCGCAGCAGGCCGCCGCCCAGGCCGGTGACGATGGCGAGCACGACGACGCCCAGAATGTCGAGCTTGCGCTCGCAGGCGATCATTGCGCCCGAGAGCGCGCCCGAGACCACGGCGGCGTACTCGAGCACGCCGGGCATGGTGATGGTCGACACGTGCGGATCGACCGTGGTGGTTATGGTGTCTATCACCGCCGATATGAAGCTCCCCGAACCGTCGGCGACGGCGGACATGCAGAGAGTGAGCGGATCCATCGGTGCCTTTCGGTCGAGGGTACGGACGTCGAGGATGATCTTAGCCTCGAGAATGCGATTGTAATATGCACGCCTCGTAGGTTTCCAAATTCTTTTTGCCATTGGGCGATTTTTCGCTATACTACTCCTGCTACTTGCTTTGGAGAGTTGTCCGAGTGGCCGAAGGAGCACGATTGGAAATCGTGTAGGCGGCAAAACCGTCTCCAGGGTTCAAATCCCTGACTCTCCGCCAGTGCATTCCAGCGGCATGCGATGAGCATGCCGCTTTCACCCTACGGAGGGGTGGCAGAGTGGTTGAATGCGGCGGTCTCGAAAACCGTTTAGCCGGTAACCCCGGCTACGAGGGTTCGAATCCCTCCTCCTCCGCCAGATAGACATTCAAAAGGCACCCGTTCGACGACTTCGAGCGGGTGCCTTTGCTTTGCAGTGGGTATCATGTGCGATGTTTGCCAACCGTCCGATTGGAGCAGATGATGGAAGAGAAGACCCTGGAGATAACCGACAACGTGCGCCGTGCCATGGACTACGCCTTTGACGAGGCCCAGCGCCTGCTGAGCACCAACGGCGGCTTCATGCCCTTCACCGTGACGGTGGTTGACGAGGGTCTCGAGCTCAACGAGCACTCCGGCGAGACGCCCGACGACATTCGCGAGTCGGTGAAGATGCTGCTTGCTCAGGACATGCCCGAGGGGTACGCCCTGTGCTACGACGGCTACGTCGAGACTGACGAGGGAACGCGCGACGCCATCGTGGTGGAGGTGGCCTGCCGCGGGGCCGCAAGGGCGGACATTCTCGCCATGCTCTACATCCAGGACGCCGACGCGTACACCTTCGAGCCCAGCTATGCGTACGCGGGCGCCCAGGCGCAGCTCTACCCGGCGGGCACCAAGCCCATCGTGAGCGGCCTGGCCGCCCTGGAGACCGAGGAGTCGGCCCAGGACGAGGACGCCGAAGAGGCCGCGCCCGCCGCGACGGACGCCGATGAGGCCGACGCGGCCGGGCAGTCCTGCCCGAGCGCCCCGTCCGCAGACGACCAGCCCGACGGCGAGGGGACTGTGTCGCCTGCGTGAAGGCGGTAACGCCGAGAACAGCGCCATGTCAGCGTCGCGTAAGGCATGGTCACCGTAAGGTAATGCCTGCCCCGGCGGTCTTTCTGTCAGCCCCGAGCCTATCTATGCTGTGCAACGAAGTCCCCGACGGAGACTTCCCCCGGCATGGAGGCCGGGGCCGACATCAAGCGGGATGGGACGAATGACGGCAGGCAACTCAAACGCGACCCTGGAAGTGGCAGGGGTCGGGGGCGGCGGCCCCTCGCGTCACCCGGGCGGTGATGCGCCACTCTATCAAGGCGAGTACGAAGTCAAGAGGATCATGCCGAAGCGCCGCCTGGAGGCGATCGGCAAGACCGTCACCGGCATCTGCATCGCCCTCATGGTCATCTTGGTGCTCTCGCTCATCTTCATGGTGGCCCAGCGCGGCCTGGCCACGTTTTTGACCGACGGCGTCTCCCTCGGGTCGTTCCTCGCGGGGACGCGATGGCAGCCGCACGTGCAGGACGACAGCGGCGCGTGGTATCTGGGTGCCCTGCCCATGATCGTGGGCTCGTTCTCCGTTTCGCTGCTCGCCACGGCGATCGCGCTGCCCATCTCGCTGTGCTGCGCCATCTTCGTGGCCGAGATCGCCCCCAACTTCGGGCGCAAGGTGTTCCAGCCCTTCATTGAGCTGCTCGTGGGCATTCCCTCGGTCGTCTACGGCCTCATCGGCCTCACGGTGATCGTCTCGTTCACGCGCAGCTGGGCGGGAGGCACGGGATACGGCATCTTCTCCGGCTCGCTGGTCCTCGCCATCATGATCATGCCCACCATAACCTCGCTGTCCATCGATGCGCTGGCCGCGGTTCCCCAGGAGTATCGCGAGGGCGCCTATGGTCTGGGGTCCACGCGCTGGCAGACGATCTACCGAGTGGTGCTGCGCAGCGCCCTGCCCTCGCTCGCCACGGCGGTGATCCTAGGCCTCACGCGCGCCTTTGGCGAGGCGTTGGCCGTGCAGATGGTCATCGGCAACGCGGCGGTCATGCCCAAGGGTCTGTTCACGCCGGCTTCCACGCTCACGAGCGTGCTTACGATGGGCATGGGCAACGAGGTGTCCGGCACGGTGCAGAGCGATGCGCTGTGGTCGCTCGCCCTGCTGCTCATGATCATGTCGCTGGTGTTCATCGCAATCATCCATCTCATCAGCCGCAAGGGCACGGTGAAGGCGTAACCATGGCTAAGAACAATCCTGACAAGAACCCTGGCATGAACGGCGACGCGGGCCCCGGTGCAACCGGCGGCGCGGAAAGACGTCTCTCCGAGTCCGCCCGTCAGCTCATGGCCGAGACCGCGTCGCAGATTCGCTCGGACAAGATCGCCACTGCGATCTTCGCCGTGGTGGTCGCCGCGGTGTGCCTGGTCGTCATCGTGCTCGTGGGCAGCATCCTAGTGCAGGGCATCCCGCACCTGAGCTGGAGCTTCCTGACGAGCGACCCCGAGCAGTTCAAGGAGGGTGGCGGCATCGGCCCGGAGATCTTCAACTCGTTCTACATGCTGGTGCTCACCTTGCTCATCAGCGTTCCGGTGTCTCTGGGCGCCGCGATCTACCTGTCGGAGTACGCCCCCGACAACAAAGTGACCCATGTGGTGAAGACGCTGATCGAGGCCCTGTCCTCGCTGCCGTCCATCGTCGTGGGCCTGTTCGGCTTCCTGCTGTTCGTCATCTACTTCGGGTGGAGCTTCTCCATCCTGTCGGGCGTGGTGGCGCTCACGATGTTCAACCTGCCCATCCTGGTGCGCGTTATGCAGCAGTCCCTGGAGGCGGTCCCCGACGCGCAGCGCGAGGCGGGGCTTGCCCTGGGCCTGTCGCGGTGGGAGACCACCATCCGCATCGTGCTGCCGGCCGCCCTGCCTGGCATCATCACGGGCGTGATCCTGTCGGCGGGCCGCGTGTTCGGCGAGGCGGCGGCGCTCATCTACACCGCGGGCCAGTCGGCGCCGTCGCTGGACTTCACGAACTTCGACCTGTCCAGCCCGTCGTGCCCCTGGAACCTCATGCGCCCGGCTGAGACGCTGGCCGTGCACATCTGGAAGATCAACAGCGAGGGCGTCGTGCCCGACCTGGACGCGGTCTCCAACGGAACCGCGGCCGTGCTCATGGTCTGCGTGCTGGCCTTCAACCTGGGCGCGCGCTTCATCGGCCGCGCGGCCTCCCGCAAGCTCACCGCGGCGGACTAGCGACCGGGATAGTTCACGGCCCTGCGAAATACGTCGACGCCGCGTTTCGGCACGCCGGTAGCCTGCCATGCCCTTGCGGCAGCGGGCTACCGGCGTTTTTGCTGGTGCGCGGGCATCGTCTGCTGGCGCATATGAGGCCGCACCGCGAGCGAGGTAGGGAGAGCCAGTGCCATGGGCCTCTGCGCGGGGCACCATTGCGTGGATCCGAGTCAAATTTGGCAAAAGAAGCCGAGGTTGTACGATCGGAGGCGCACAGGCGGCGTGCCCTGTTGGCAACCTTGTTGACGATCTGCGGAAAATAGCAGGTAATCAGGGGCGTGGGGAACAAGAAGAGTCATCAGCGACAACGTGCCTGCGCAAGAATCGGTGTGAAATCGTACAACCTGGGGGTTTTATGCCAGGGCCAGGCGTTTGGTGCGCAGGTTCGGGTGTGGTTGGCTTGCGATGACATGGCTGGCGATGGGCCAGATCGATGGACGAGAACGCTGCGGCACCTGCGTCGACTTGTGTCGCTGATGCGCACAAAACGTAAGCTGCATGCATGGCCAGATCAGGCGCGGATGGAAAAGCAGCAGGTAGATGGGGTGAGACGCCCCGGCTCGTAACGCTGGGCGCAGGCAAGCGCAAGCGGAGTGTAAGCGCTGATTAGCGCAGCGTAACGTTCGGGCCACGAGCATCCGCTCGGGCGCTTGAGCGACTATTCTTCGCAGTGAGCATGCCGCGGGGCCCGAAAAAGCGTCGCGGGAGGCTCGCACGAATTTACGCGCATTGACGACCTTATGTGAAGTCACTCGAAAGAAAGGGACGTTTACCATGCAGGTTATGTCTGAGTCCGTCTCGCGTCGCTCCTTCCTCGGCCTGGCCGCCGCCGGCGTGGCCGTTGCCGGCCTGGGTGTCATGAGCACCCGTGCGCTCGCCGAGGACGGCGAGGCCGCTGCCTCCTCCGCCAAGGACGCCTCCTCCGCCAGCGACACCGAGGCCTCCGCGCCCGAGTGGACGAAGACCGAGGTTGCCGAGGGCAGCATCGTCGCGGTTGGCTCCACTGCCCTGCAGCCCCTGGTCGAGGCTGCTGCCGAGCAGTACATGGAGCAGTACGGCAACGTGCAGATCAGCGTTCAGGGCGGCGGTTCGGGCCAGGGTCTCTCGCAGGTCTCCCAGGGTGCCGTCCAGATCGGCAACTCCGACCTGTTCGCCGAGGAGAAGGACATCGACCCCTCCAACCTCGTCGACAACAAGGTGTGCGTCGTGGGCATGGGCCCGGTCGTCAACCCCGACTGTGGCGTGACCGACATCACCATGGAGGACCTCAAGGCCATCTTCCTGGGCAACATCACCAAGTGGAGCGACCTGGGCGGTGCCGACGAGGACATCGTGGTGATCAACCGCGCCTCCGGTTCGGGTACCCGCGCCACCTTCGAGTCCGCCGTCCTTGACGGCGAGGCCGCCATGCCCTCGCAGGAGCAGGACTCCTCGGGCACCGTCGCCACCATGGTCGCCGAGACGCCCGGCGCTATCAGCTACCTGGCGTTCTCGTACTACGACGACACGATGTGCGCCCTGAAGGTCGACGGCGTGGAGCCCACCGCGGAGAACGTCGAGACCAACGACTGGAAGATCTGGGCCTACGAGCACATGTACACCAGCGCCGACGCTGACCAGTGCACCAACGACTTCATCGAGTACATGCTCTCCAACCAGGTGCAGGACGAGCTCGTGGAGCAGCTTGGCTACATCCCGGTGGCCGGCATGAAGGTGGAGAAGGACGCCGAGGGCAACGTCGTCGAGCTCTAGGCGAGCAGCGCGCTAGGGGGGGATCCCCGGCGCTCCCGACCGCCCCGTCGCGCCCGAGCGGCGCACCGACAGACCCCGATCGCCCGAATGCCGGGCGGTCGGGGTTGTGCGTTTTCGCGCCGTTGTGGGCATCGCGTGACCTTGAGCTTGGCGCGTTTTCAAATCGACGGTGCTGAGCAGCCTGTTTGCCGTCTGACGAGGTCGTGGTCGGGCCGTCGTCAGGGTCGAGGCAGACATAGGGCGCCCGGATGGCGTAGCCTGACCGTGCGGACGTGCGTCAAGGGAGAGGCGCGCCGGGGCGGGGCACTAGGTGTGGAAACGTCGTGGCACACAAAAACGTGCTTGTTTCCACGCAAGGGGCAGGGTAGAGTTAATCGGTCATTCCCTGCTCCGGGCGTATGCCTTCATGAGACCCGGAGCCACTTTAGCCCAGAGGAGGTGACATCATGAAGGCTTACGAACTGCTGTTCTTTGTGAACCCGTCCATCACCGACGAGGCTCGCGCTGGCGTTATGAAGAGGATCGACACCGCCATTACCGAGAACGGTGGCGTCATCGATGACGTCGATTCCTGGGGCAAGCGCAAGCTTGCTTTCCCGATCGACAAGCTCACCGAGGGCGACTACACCCTGATCAACTTCCACACCGAGCCGACTTCCATCGCCGAGCTGGACCGCATCCTGCGCATTTCCGACGACGTGATCCGTCACATGATCGTTCGTCGCGACGACAAGGACGCGGCGTAAAGCACGCCGCGCCTTGTGCGCGGCAATGGCGTAAGGAGCTGTGGGACGAATGAGCAACATCAACCGAGTCATCATAAGCGGACGTCTTACGCGCGACCCCGAGGTGCGCGCGACGGCTGGCGGCACCACGGTCATGGGCCTTGGCGTCGCCGTGAACGAGCGCCGTCGCAACCAGCAGACCGGCCAGTGGGAGGACTACACCAACTACATCGACTGCACCATGTTCGGGAACAGGGCAGAGTCCCTGTCCCACATCCTCACCAAGGGGATGCTCGTGTGCATCGAGGGTCGTCTTCGCTGGTCGAGCTGGGAGAGCAACGGGCAGAAGCGCAGCAAGATCGAGGTCATCGTTGACGAGGTCGAATTGCCCTCGCGCCCGCAGGGCACGGCCCAGGGTGGCGGCTACGGGTATGGCGACCAGGGTGGCGCTCCCATGCAGGGAGGCTACGCCCCGCAGCCTGCGGCGCCCTCGTACGGCGCTGCGCCCGTGCAGCAGCCGCCCATCGATCAGACTTATGACGACGAGATTCCCTTCTAGGAGTCGCGTCGAACACCCAGTCCCGCAAACATGCGGAAGGAGGTTTGCACATCATGGCTACAGAGTACGTACGTCAGCCTCACAAGAAGGCCTGCCAGCTCTGCAAGGACCACGTCGAGTTCATCGACTACAAGGACGTGCAGCTGCTGCGCAAGTACATGACTGATCGCGGCAAGATCAAGCCGCGTCGCGTGACCGGCGCCTGCCGCCAGCACCAGCACGAGATGGCCATGGCCATCAAGCGCGCTCGCGAGATGGCTCTGGTTCCCTACACGGTGACCGTCGTGAGCGGCAGCCGCGAGCGTCGAGGCTAACGAAGGACCATGAGCGAGGACTCGACAGACATCGAACTGCTTCGTGGCGAGGGGCGCAAGCCGGCCTGGCCGGCACGCCCGGCGCTCGAAGTCGCCCTGTGTGTCATAGGCTCGCTCCTTTCGGCCTTCATAGGGCCGCTTGGAACTGCGCTGATGGTTGCCGGCATCTACCTGCTGGGTAGGCCCGAGGAGAACAAGGCGTGGCTCGGGGCGCTGGGATGCGTCATCCCCTGCGCGATCCTGTCCATCGTGTCTTGGGTCAACCTCGGCTCGCTGGCACTGCCCCCCGTCATCTGCGCCGTGGTCATGGGGCTGTTCCTGCCAGGGCATGTCGGCATCAGCACGGTGTGCGCTTGCATCGTGGGGACATGCGCCATGACGATGGGCATCGACGCGGCGCTGCTCGCCGCGTGGGGGTCCAACTTGCTGGACTACGTGATGAGCGTGTTCGACGAGATGGGCCAGCAGATGTCGCTGGTGGCCGGGCAGCCGGGGGGAGTCGTCCTCTCGGCCGCCATGGAGCAGAGCATCGAGCTCATGAGGACCATCTGGCCGCTGATCTACCTAGGTCAGGCGGCGGTGACGGTCATCGCGGGGCTCGTTGCGCTGGCCATCGCACGGCGCGAGTCGCCGCGTCGTCTCTACGAGGCGTTCGTGCGCTACGACATGCCCCTGTGGGGCATGGTTCTCATCGTGGCGTGCGCGGCTTGTTGGGCGGCGGCGCAGTACCTCCCCTCGTGGTCGGCCGCTCTTATGAGCGCCGCCACCTGCCTGTTCATGTGCCTGCGGGTGCTGTACTTTCTGCAGGGCCTCGCAGTGGCGATGAGCCTGATGGACGCGCATGGGTTCGGACCCGTCGCGCGGATTCTCATCATCGTGCTGCTGCTCATGCTCGAAAGCGCGCTGTACGTGGTGTGCGTGATCGGCGCCGTGGACGTCTTCGCGAACTTCCGGAGGCTTCCAAGGCATACCAAGGTGGTGCAGGCAACGGCCATCGACGACGGGGAGTCGAAGCAGTAGACGATGTCGGTCGGGGAGACTCGGCCATGATCTCCAAGTGAGGAGTGTCAACAATGAAGGTCATTCTCTTGGACGAGCTGAGGGGGAAGGGCGGCGAAGGCGACGTCATCGAGGTCGCCGACGGCTTTGCCAACAACTGGCTCTTCCCTCAGAAGATCGCCATTCGCGCGACGGAGGGCAACCTCAAGCAGCTTGAGCAGCGCCGTCGCAGCATTCAGAAGCGCGAGGAGGTGCGTCTGGCCAACGCCAACGCCCTCAAGGAGCAGATCGACGGCAAGTCCGTGCGCATCGAGTCCAAGGTGGGCGACGAGGGCCAGCTCTTCGGCTCCGTCACCAGCGTCATGGTCGCCGATGCCGTCATGGCCCAGCTGAACGTCGAGATCGATCGCAAGCGCGTCGTCCTCAACCAGCCCATCAAGACGGTGGGCGCCCACATCGTGCCCGTGTCGCTGTACCGCGACATCGTGGCCAACGTCGTGGTCGAGGTCAATGACGCCGCTGGCTTCGCCGCCATCGACGCCGCCAGCGCTCCTGCCGAGGAGGAGGCCGCCGAGGAGGCGCCTGCTACCGAGGAGGCCGCTGCCGAGGAGGACGCCGAGTAGGCGCAAGATCCGACGCACGTCGTGATCGAGGCTGTGATCGAGGGCCCGGGAGCAATCCCGGGCCCTTTTTGTGTCATGGCCCGCCTCGTGCTTCGGTTTCTGCGATTGTCTGTCAGAAAGCCGACAGGTGTCCGATGACCCTGATTTTGTCAGGCATAGGCGATAGAATGGCGGGGCAACGAGCACGTCACGAAAGGAAGGCCGCACATGGACATGAACGAGCCGGATCCTCGCCTCACGGGCGGCAACCCGCTGCCCCAGAACACCGACGCCGAGGCGGCGGTGCTCGCCGCGGCCATCCTCTCCTCGGAGGTCGTACCCGAGATCGCCTCCATGCTCGTGCCCGATGACTTCTACCGGCCGGCGCATCGCACGGTCTACGCGGCCATCGTCGAGCTGTTCCGCCGCGACATCCCCATCGACCAGCTGTCTCTGGCTGACTACCTGGAGCGCTCCGGCGAGATCCAGCTCGTGGGCGGCAAGGGGTTCATCATCGACCTCGCCAACAACTCGTTTGCCCTGGTGAACTGGCGCCAGCACGCACGCATCGTCAAGCGCTGCTCCACGCTGCGTGCCATCATTGCAGCCTCGACGGGCATCACCGCCCTAGCCTTTGACGCACCGCCCGACGACATCGAGAGCATCGTGGAGCGCTCCGAGGCCATGCTTTTGTCGGTCACCGACAAAGAGGTGGAGAGCGCCTCGCGCCCGCTGGGCGACTTCGTGATGGAGGCGTTCAACGAGATCGAGTCCATCGCCAAGGGCGGGGCCCACATCGCCGGCATCGCAACCGGCTTCACCGAGCTCGACAAGATCTTGCTGGGCCTGCGCCCCGGCACCATGCACATCATCGGTGCCCGACCCGGCGTGGGCAAGACGGCGTTTGCCCTCTCGCTTGCGCTCAACGTGGCCAAGGCCGGCTCGCCGGTGGTCTTCTTCTCCCTGGAGATGTCGGGTTCGGAGATCGCGACGCGCCTTCTGTGCGGCGAGGCGGGCATCTCGAGCGAGGACGTGCGTTCGGGCAACATCATGCCAGAGATGTGGCCCGCGCTCATCGAGGCGAGCGACACACTGGCGTCTCTGGACTTCACGGTGGACGACACCGCAGGCACCAACGTCATCGAGATCCGCACCAAGGCACGCCGCCTTCTGCATGGTAAGACCGGCGGCCTCATCATCGTGGACTACCTGCAGCTCATCAACCCGGTGAGCACCGGCCGTGAGAAGAACCGCACCAACGAGGTCGGCGAGATGTCGCGCGCCCTGAAGGTCTTGGCCAAAGATCTGGGCGTGCCGGTCATCGCCCTGTCGCAGCTCTCCCGCGAGGTCGACCGCCGCCCTGACAAGCGCCCCGTGCTGGCTGACCTGCGTGAGTCGGGCTCCATCGAGCAGGACGCCGACACCGTCATGTTCATTGACCGCTCCCTCACCGAGGACGAGGCCAACGACGAGAAGCACGACCGCCCCCCGCTGGGCACGGCCAACATCATCGTGGCCAAGAACCGTGCGGGCCGCTCGGGCGTGGACGTGCCGCTGGTGTTCCTGGCCGACCGCACGGCCTTCCGCAACATGTCGCGCAGCGAGGGGTAGGGCTTTCTCTGTCAGACTGCTTGCGTCCACGACGTGGGGGTATCAAAACGATACGGGAATGTGATATGATATCCCCAGTATCGTACATTTGTTCGATCGTAGGAGGTGCTTCATGCCTCGCGCAGTCGATGTTGCGTCATACATATTGAACGAACGGGGCAGGTTCGGCGGCTATCAGCTGCAGAAGCTTCTCTATTATTGCCAAGCATGGTGTCTGGTTACGCAGGACCGCCCTTTGTTCCCGGAGGAGATTCGCGCATGGGACCACGGGCCTGTCGTGTTCGAGGTTGCGCGCGCACATCGTGGGCGCAGGTCGGTGGTGGCAGCTGACATTGACGGCGATCCCCAGGCCCTGGCTGCCGAGGATGAGGTGCTCGTAGACGCTGTCCTCGAGTCATATGCGGTTCTGAGCGGTGACGAGCTCGCCCAGCTCTCCCATAGTGAAGATCCTTGGGCTCATGCATACAATGGAGAGTCGGGGATAGTCTCTGCCACAATCCCCTTGGAAGACATCCAAGTATACTATGCAGGTCTTATGGCCGGTGACGCCGCCATTGCCCGGCAGCACCATGTTCCACACTTTTCTGTGGCGCCACGCATCATCGTGAGCGATGAGGACTTCTCCGTTCTCTCGGACATGCTTTAGGCTCGCTATGTGTGAAAACTCCCAGAGCCATCAGGACTTGCGTCTTGGTATGCGCGTCATGAGTTTCGCCCGCTCAAAGATAATCCCCTGCGCATGGTGCTGCCAATGAAAGACGCCCGCGCACTGGTGAAACGACTGGGAGAAGACTACTTCAAATTCTAAAGCCGGACGATGTATGGATGTCACATGCTCGCGCGGGACGAGCATGGGTGCCCCTCTGGGTTCCTCCGCTTATTTTGTTGCGAGCGATGCAAACGCCGGGCGCCGCCCCGTGCCCCGAGGCGTCCGGGTATACTGTGAGAGTAACTGTCACTTGGGGCGGGTCGCGCAGCATCTCGCCTCATGCGAGAGAGAAGAGCGCAACATGCCCGCTACGATACTTGTCGGCGCACAGTGGGGCGACGAAGGCAAGGGCAAGATTACCGACCTCATCTCTGACAAGTACGACTTTGTCGTGCGCTATCAGGGCGGTAACAACGCCGGCCACACGGTTATCACCCCCAAGCACAAGCTCGCCCTGCACCTCATTCCCTCGGGCGTCATGTACCCCACCATCACGCCGGTCATCGGCAACGGGTGCGTCATCGATCCCAAGGTGCTGCTCGAGGAGATGGACATCCTCGAGGGCGAGGGCATCTCGTGCGAGCGCCTGAAGATCTCGGGTAACGCCCACATCATCATGCCCTACCATCGTGACCTCGACGGCGCGAGCGAGCGCCGCCTGGGCAACAACCTCATCGGCACCACGCGCCGCGGCATCGGCCCGGCCTACCAGGACAAGGCCAGCCGCATGGGCCTGCGCATGCAGGACATGCTGGACAAGGACATCTTCCGCGAGAAGGTGGCCGCGGCCCTGCAGGAGAAGAACGACATCCTCGAGAAGGTGTACGGCCTGCCCACCTACACGGTTGAGCAGATTTGCGAGGAGTTCTTCGCCTATGCCGACCGCCTGGCCCCCTACATCACCGAGACGACGAGCCTGCTGCACGACGCCATCGAGCAGGACAAGAACGTGCTGTTCGAAGGCGCCCAGGGCACGCTGCTCGACATCGACTTCGGCACCTACCCGTTCGTGACCTCCTCGAGCTGCTCGGCCGGCGGCGCCATCACCGGCTCGGGCGTGGGGATCAAGAGCATCGACCGCATCCTGGGCATCGCCAAGGCCTACATCACGCGCGTGGGCTCGGGCCCGTTCCCCACGGAGATCCCCGAGAGCGACCCTGCGGGCGAGACCCTGTGCCAGGTGGGCAGCGAGTTCGGCGTGACCACGGGTCGCCGCCGCCGCTGCGGCTGGTTCGACGCCGTCATCGCCAAGTACTCCGCCCAGGTCAACGGTCTCACCGACCTGGCCATCACCAAGCTCGACGTGCTCTCGTCGCTCGACACCATCAAGGTGTGCACGGCCTACGAGTGCGACGGCCAGGTGTATCGCACGGTGCCCCAGCACCAGACGCTGTTCCATCACGCCAAGCCAATCTACGAGGAGCTTCCCGGCTGGCGCGAGGACATCTCCATGTGCCGCAGCTTCTACGAGCTGCCGCGCGCGGCCAAGGACTACATCGACTACATCGAGGACCTTTCTGGCGTGAAGGTGTCCATCATCGCGGTGGGCCCGTCGCGCGAGCAGACCATCATGCGTCACTGGTAAGGTAGGGGGAGTCACACATGGATATCCTGCTGCTCGGTAGCGGCGGCCGCGAGCATGCGATCGCCGTGTCCCTCAAGCGCTCTTCTTCGTGCGGAAAGCTGTACGTGGCACCCGGCAACGGCGGGACGGCGTCCATCGCCACCAACGTCGCACTGGACATCGAAGACGGCGCCGCCGTCGTGGCGTTTGCGCGCGAGCATAACGTGGGCCTGGTCGTGATCGGGCCCGAGGCCCCGCTGGTGGCCGGCGTGGCCGACGCGGTGCGCGAGGCGGGCATCGCCTGCTTCGGCCCGGGCGCGCAGGGCGCCCGCCTGGAGGGCAGCAAGCACTTCTCCAAGGAGTTCATGACCCGTCATGGCATCCCCACGGCGCCCTACCGCGCGTTTAACGCCGTCGAGCCGGCGTGCGACTACGTGCGCGAGCGCTTCGCCTCGGGCTGCGGCGTGCTCGTGGTGAAGGCCGACGGTCTGGCGGCGGGCAAGGGCGTGGTGGTCGCCAAGGACGAGCCCGAGGCCATCTCGGCCGTCGAGGCCTGCTTTGCCGGGCAGTTTGGCCAGGCCGGCTCCACCGTGGTCATCGAGGAGGGTCTGACCGGCCCGGAGTGCTCGTATCTGATCTTCACCGACGGCAAGGTCATGCGCCCCATGGCCACCGCCCAGGACCACAAGCGCGCCTACGAGGGCGACCGCGGGCCCAACACGGGCGGCATGGGGTGCTACTCTCCGGTGCCCATCGTCACCGACGAGGAGATGGAGCAGATGACCGCCATCATGCAGAAGGCGGTCGACGGCATGGCGGCCGACGGCATCGACTACCGCGGCGTGCTCTACGGCGGCTTCATGCTGACGCCCGAGGGGCCGCAGGTCCTCGAGTTCAACGCGCGCTTCGGTGACCCCGAGACCCAGGTCATCCTGCCGCGCCTGCGTACCGACCTGGTCGACGTCATGATGGCGTGCGCCGAGTGCCGCCTGGGCGAGCTCGAGCTTTCGTGGCGCCCCGAGTGGGCGGTGACCGTGGTGCTGGCCTCGCAGGGCTATCCCATGAGCTACAAGAAGGGCTTTGCCATTACCGACGTGGAGGCGGCCGAGAAGTTGCCCGGGGTGACGATCTACCACGCGGGCACGGCCCTGGACGCCGAGGGCACCCTGCGCACCTCCGGCGGGCGCGTCCTGGACGTCACCGCTCTGGGGGCCACCTTCGCCGAGGCTCGTGAGCGCGCCTACGAGGCCGCCGAGCTCATCTCCTTCGACGGCAAGCAGATGCGCATGGACATCGGCCTGCGTGCCCTGAGCGGCCGCGAGGCCTGGGAGGCATAGGGCCATGGGCGAGGTGGACGAGCGCGTGTCCGACGATGGGCTGAGCGAGGTCATCGAGAGCAGCGTTGCGCAGTGGAGCGGGTCGTTCCTCACGGCCGAGGAGGTGACGGTGCGCCTGCCCGACGGCCGACGTGCCACGCGCGACGTGATCCGCCATCCCGGCGCCGTTGCCGTCATCGCGCTGACCGACGACGGCAAGATCGTGCTTGTCCACCAGTATCGCACCGCCCTTGAGTGCGTGACCCTCGAGATCCCCGCCGGCAAGCTGGACGTGGGCGAGGATCCCGAACACGCCGCCCGCCGCGAGCTGGAGGAGGAGACTGGCTACGTCGCCGACCGCATGGCGTTTCTCGGCGACATAGCTCCCGCGGTGGGGTACTCCGACGAGATCTTGCACCTCTACATGGCCATGGGCCTGCACTTTGCCGGCGCCTCGCCCGACGAGGACGAATTCATCCACGTCGACCTGGTCGATCTGGGGGAGATGGTGGATCGCGTGCTCGACGGGCGGATCGTTGACTCCAAGACCGTCGCGGCCGTCCTTTTGTGCGATGCGATCTCGCGAAGGATGGAGTAGAATCAGGGGGCGCGCCTGACGGGCGGCGCACCCGGTGCATACGCGCCCGACGGGCGCTGACAGACCGACCGAGACACACGCACGGTGGCTCTTCTGCACGGGGTGGGACAAAGTCCTGCCCCGTGTTAGGTTTTTGGCCCGAAAGGGGAAGCATGAGCGAAGCAAAGCCTAAGAACTCTACGTCCGACGCACGTTCCGGCGCACGTTCTGCCGCCACCTCGGGCAGCTCTGGGGAACAGGCGAAGTCCGGACGCGCCCCGCAGGCGGGCGAACGGCGCCACATGGGGCCGTTTCGTCGCTTCCTCTCCTACTACGGGCCGCAGAAGAAGCTCTTCTGGATCGACATGGCGTGCGCCCTACTCGTGGCCGCCATCGACCTGGCCTTTCCGCAGATCTTGCGCAATCTGACCAATGGCCTCTTCCAGGGGCCGGCGGGCGAGATCTACTCGGCCCTGGTGCTTCTGCTCGTGGGCTTGGTGGTCATGTACGCGGTGCGCTTCGCCTGCCGCTACTTCGTGGCGGCCTGGGGCCACATCATGGGTGCGCGCATGGAGAACCGCATGCGCGCCGACCTGTTCGACCAGTACGAGCGCTTCTCGTTCTCGTGGTACGATCGCGTCAAGACCGGCGACATGATGAGCCGCGTGGTGAGCGATCTGTTTGACATCTCCGAGGCGGCACACCACGGCCCGGAGAACATCGTCATCAGCAGCATCGAGATCGTGGGCATGCTCGTCATCATGTCCATCATCAACTGGCAGCTCGCGCTGGCCCTCACGCTGGTGACCGCCATCGCGGTCGTCTACCTCATCCGGCGCAACAAGACGCTGCAGGCCACCTTCCGCGACAACCGCATCAAGATCTCGGGCATCAACTCCCAGCTCGAGGACTCGCTGTCGGGCATCCGCGTGGTCAAGTCGTTTGCGGCCGAGGACTACGAGCGCGCCAAGTTCCGCACGGCCAACGAGGCATACCTGGCCTCCAAGGAGAACACCTACCGCAACATGGGCGTGTTCAGCGCCGTGAGCTCCACGATCTCGGGCATGCTCTACACGGTGGTCATCGTGCTGGGCGGCTACCTGGTGGCGGCGGGGCAGCTCGCGGCGTCCGACCTCGCCATCTTCGCCCTGTATATCGGCATCCTGAGCACCCCCATCGAGACGCTCGTGAACTTCACCGAGGTGTTCCAGAAGGCAGCGGCGGGCTTCAAGCGCTTCTGCGAGATCCTGGACACCAAGCCCGACATCGTCGACAGGCCCGACGCGCCCGATATCCGCGTGACCCAGGGACGCATCGACTTCGACGACGTGTGCTTCTCCTACGACGGCACGGTCGACGTGCTCGACCACCTCGACCTGCACGTGGAGCCGGGGCAGACCGTGGCGCTGGTGGGCCCCTCGGGCGGCGGCAAGACCACGACGTGCTCGATGGTGCCGCGCTTCTACGACGTGCGCAGCGGCTCGGTACGCATCGACGGCGTCGACGTGCGCGACGTCACCCAGGACAGCCTGCGGCGCAGCATCGGCCTGGTGCAGCAGGACATCTACCTGTTCGACGGCACCATCGGTGAGAACATCGCCTACGGCCGGCCCGACGCTACGCTCGACGAGATTGTCGAGGCCGCGAAGTCGGCCAACATCCACGACTTCGTGATGACGCTGCCCCTGGGGTACGACACGCTGGTGGGCGAGCGCGGGGCGCGACTCTCGGGCGGGCAGAAGCAGCGTATCTCCATGGCGCGCGTGTTCCTCAAGAACCCGCCCATCATCATCCTCGACGAGGCGACGAGCGCCCTGGATAACGAGAGCGAGCGGGCAGTGCAGGCCTCGCTCGCCAAGCTCTCGCAGGGACGCACCACGCTGGTGATCGCGCATCGGCTGTCGACCATCCGCAGCGCCACGCGCATCGTGGCCATGCAGGACGGCCGCGTGGCCGAGAGCGGCACGCACGAGGAGCTGCTCGCCAAGGACGGCATCTACGCTCGGTATTACCGCATGCAGTTCCAGGGGATCATCGAGGACTAGGCGAGCGGCCCGCGTTTTGTGGGCGCTTTGGGCACAAAGCGGCGAATCCGCCGACCAGCGGCCCTTTTCTGCCCGCCATGGTTGTCCAGTTGAAAGCAATTGCGTATAGTCCTCAATACTGGTGTATCCTTGCAAGGATGCATGTACTGTTCTGCGCAGGAGAGAGGGCAGGCTTCATGGAGGGCAAAGACAGCTCCCGGACGGAGGAGTCGTCCATGCACGACGAGCGTCCGCACGGGTACACGCTGGCCGATGAGGAGCTTGAGCGCGTGCACGAGAAGAGTATGTCGGGTGACGTGCTCGACCCCATAGCCCTGGACGACCCGACCGGCACCTCGGTTGAGCGCGTCGTGCTGCGCGTGGGTATCACCGTCGTGGCCATCCTGGTCGCTGGCATTCTCCTTGCCCAGGTTGCCTGCAAGAACATCCGCCTGTCCATGGTGACCGACCTGGGCGAGGGCATCACGCAGGAGAGCGTGGGCTCCGCTCTGTCGAGCGGCATCCTGTGGGGAGGGGAGATCGTGGGCTTCCCCGCCGACTCCGAGGTGAACTCGTTCGACGCGGCGACGGGAACGCTCGAGGTCACGATGGCAGACGACTCCTCGCGTTCCGTCGAGCAGCTGCTCTCCGCCTTCCAGGGCAGGGCCATGACCCTGGCCATGAGCGCCTTCGAGGACGAGGCCGTGCGCACGGTGATCGTGCACGTGACGGGGCACGTCTCTGCGGAGGACGGCTCATTCACTGGCAAGGCCTCCGATCCCATGGGCGAGGCCGTGACGTTCACCTGGACGCGCAGCGACGCCGACCCCACCTCGTTCACCATGACGATGACGGGCTATGACCCGGTGGCCGCGGCCTCTGCGAGCGCGCTGGGGGACGAGGCGCAGGGCTAGCGTTCCTGCCGAGGCTCCTTCTTCACGGGAAAGTCCGCTGGGTCGAGCGTCTCGACTGCCGAGGTGTCAACAAGGTCTGCGGCCCATGAGAGGGCTTCGCGCGCGACCTGCGCCGCCGCCCGGTAGAGCCCGCTCTTTGCCTGGCGCTTGACGTTGCCCAGGTAGATGGGGGCAAACACCAGCAGGTGTTCGGAGAGAAACGCCCGCAGCTCTGCGGTGGCGCCCTGGCGGATGACGTCGCCGCTGGGCTTATCGGAGTCGCTGCCATCGCCGTTGCTTGGTTCGGCCGTCTCCTGCCCTTGCTCGCTTGCCGCAGCCCCTGCCTCGGCGACCTTTGAGACGTACAGGCACTCCAGGCCAAAGTGGTCGCACGGCTCGTTGCGGCCGGTTGCCAGCGACAGGCCGTGACGCTCGTAGTCGCGCTTCACCTGCAGAGTGGTGGGGCCAAACAGCGTGCGGTCGTCGGTGCGGTACACCGACTCGTAGGGGGAGGTTCTGCTAAAGCTCACCTGATAGAAGAGAAACGCGCGGTCCTGCCTGAACCGCGACGTCGCCGCCTGGGGGTCGGCCGCGGTCGCATATCCGTCAAGCACGTCCCTGAGCTCTCCCGCGCCGGGGCAGGCGGAGGCGAAGGGCTTCTCGGCCAGCAGGTCGCGCATGCGCGCCAGGTCGTCCACGACGCCCGCCTCGGGGTCCTCCCAGAACAGCCTCCCCACGACCCCAAAGACGATCGAGATGGCGCGTAGCTGCTCTGCGCTCAGGGTTTTGCGTGCGCTGTCGTGCATGGCGGTGCTCATCATGGCTGGCGCAACCTTTCTGAGAAATGGGCCGCGCGCCGCGAGGCTTTCTGCGACGCGCGGCCCGGGTGGACTAACGGTGCTCGAGCGTGGCCTGGCCTATCTCGGCCAGGTTCATGATCTCCCCGCCCTTGTCGGAGTCGCGATGCGGGTTGATCACGACGTTGGGCTTGGTCTCATCACCGAACAGCGCGATGGTGCACGTGTCGCCGTAGCGCTCGCGTAGCTCGTCGATCGGCCCGAACTCAAGGGCGCGCACGGGGCATGCGGTGGCGCAGGCGGGGTGGGGCACGCCGTCCTCACTTGCCTCGTCGGTGCACAGCGTGCATTTGATCGACTTGTTGATCGTCTTGCTCACGAACGGGTGGCCGTAGGGGCAGGCCAGCGCGCAGGCGCCGCACCCGATGCACACCTCGTGGTCGGAGCGGACGATGCCGTCGGCATACTTCTGCATGGCGCCGGTGGGGCAGTTGGCCACGCAGGCCGGGTTGTCGCACTGCTGGCAGGTCAGCGAGACGTAGTAGGCAAACGCCGTGCTGGAAAAGGCCCCGTTCTCGTCGGTCGTGTAGCTGCCGCCGGCGAACTCGTAGACCTTGCGGATCTTCTCGTCGTCCTCCAGGTTGTTGCGGTCCATGCACGCCGTCATGCAGGCCTTGCAGCCGGTGCAGATCTCGGTGTTCACGTAGAATCCGTACTGGGACATCTCAGGTCCTCCTCTCCTGTCGTCCGGGCCGCTAGAGCTTGGTCACGGCCACGTGGTTGGTGTGCACGCCGTTGCCCTTGCTGATGGGCGTGGGGCGCACCGACGTGAGGACCGAGACGCATCCGCCGTGGTCGACGTTGTCGTAGCTGCCCACCATCTCGGCGTCGGTGCTCTCGGGCTCGTACCAGGCGCCCTGCGGCAGGCTCAGCACGCCGGGCATGATGCGCGGGGTGACCTTCGCGGTGATCTGCACGCGGCCGCGTGCGTTGTAGACCTCGACCATGTCGCCGTTGGCGATGCCCAGCGCCTCGGCGTCCTGCGTGTTGATCCACAGCTGCTGCGGGGCAACCTGCTTCATCCAGTCCACGTTGCCGTAGCTAGAGTGGACGCGCGTCTTCTGGTGCTGGCCGATGAGCTGGAACGGGTACTTGTCGGCGTCGGTCTCGTCGCCCACGCCCTCGGGCGCGACGTAGTACTGGGGCAGCGCGTAGATCTCGCCCATGCCGTCGTCGGGCAGGTAGCCGCCACCGGTGACGTCCCACTGTTTGGAGATGTTGTACGCCTGCTTGGAGAAGACCTCCCACTTGCCCGAGGGGGTCGCCAGTTTCTCGGGCTTCTCGTAGACGGCGGGCGTGTGGTCGTCGGTCTGCTTGAAGAGCCCCTGGGCCTTGAACTCCTCGAAGGTGGCGGGCAGGTCGGCGCCGGCCTCGATGGCCTGGTCGTAGAGCCACTCGACCCAGCCCTCCTGCGTGCGGCCCTCGGTGAACTCGTCATAGACGCCGAGCTTCTCGGCGAGCAGGCAGCAGATCTCGTAGACGGGCTTGCTCTCGAACAGCGGGGCGACTGCCGGGGACTCGCACAGCACGAACCCCGTCCAGGCGCTGCCGCCGGTGCAGACGTCCAGCTCCTCGAAGCTGGTGGTGCCCGGCAGGATGATGTCACTGATCATGGCGGTGGGCGTCATGTACACGTCGTCGGTCACGATCATGGTGAGGCCCGAGTCGTCCTCGTCGGGCAGGTTGTAGAGACGCAGCATCTCGTTGATGTCGCCGTGCTGGCCCATCATGACGTTGGAGGCGTAGTTCCAGACGAACTTGATGGGGGCCTTGAGCGCGACGGTCCCCGGCTCCTCGGCGTAGGTTATGGTACCGGTGTTGTCGATGTTGCGCACGCCCCACGTGGCGTCGTTCATGGACTTGTAGTCCTCGATGGCGTGGTACCAGTCAAAGAAGCTCACGCAGGTGGTGACGGTGTTCTTCTCCACCAGGTTGGGGATGGATGAGGGGATGGGATACCCCACGCCGCCGGTTGCCTCGCGCGCGCCGGTGCCGCCGCCGGAGATGCCGACGTTTTTGGTGAGCGCCGCGATCATGCCGATGGCGCGGGCGCTGTAGCCGCCGGCCATGTGGCGCTGCGGGCCCCAGCCCTGGATCGTGGCGGTGGGGCCGTCCAGGTACAGCTCGGCCAGCTCCACGATGGTGGCGGCGGGCACGCCGGTGATGGAGGCGGCCCACTCGGGGGTCTTCTCGCCCGTGCCCTCGAAGGCGCCGGTGCCCATGAGGTAGGCCTCGTAGGACATGTCCTCCTCGACGGTGAGGGTGCCGGTCTTGTCAAAGCCAAAGAACGTGTTATCCGGCGGCTCGCCCTGCTTGACCTGCTCGAGGAAGGTGTCGCTGTAGAAGCCGATGAAGTTCTCCTCGATGAAGTCGCGGTCGAGCTTGTCGTTGGTCATGAGATAGTGGACCATGCCGGCGACCAGCGCCATGTCGGTGCCCGGCCTCACGGGGATCCACTGGTTGGCCACGCCCACCGCGGTGTCGGACAGGATGGGATCGATGACCACGATCTTGGCATCGGGGTTCTGCAGGCGCACCTGGGTGATGAGATACTGCATCGCCGAGCCGCTCATGCGGGTGTTGGCGGGGTTGTTGCCCCACAGGACGATGTTCTTGGAGTTGACCAGGTCGGTGACCTCGTTGTTGCTGTAGGCGTCGCCGTTGAACAGCGGTAGCTCCCAGTTGATCTGGCCGGTGGAGTAGTCGCAGTAGTGGCGCAGGTATCCGCCGAAGCAGTTGAGCAGGCGGGCGAACATGGTGTTGTCCGGTGCCCAGGACTTACTCACGGTACCGCCCAGCTGGCCGGTGCCGTACTGGATGTAGAACGCGTCGTTGCCGTACTTCTCCTTGATCGAGATCATGGCGCTGGCGATCTCGTCGATGGCCTCGTCCCAGGTGATGGCCTCGAACTTGCCCTCGCCACGCTTGGTTCCGGGCACGCGGCGCAGCGGGGTCTGGATGCGCGAGTCGTTGTAGAGGCGCTGGCGGTTGGTGCGGCCGCGCACGCAGGAGCGCATCTGGTAGATCTCGCCCGGCCCGAAGATGTCGCCCCCATCATCGTCGACACCCACGCGCACGACGGTGTCGTCCTTCACGTACATCTTGAGCGGGCAGCGGCTTCCGCAGTTCACGTGGCAGCCACCCCAGGCCATGCTGTCATACTCGAACGGCTCGGCGGCCGGCGGCTGCGGGGCGTCCGCAGCATCGGCGCCAGCGCTGGCGTCACTTGCCAGTGCGCTTGTCGACACGACGCCCGTCAGGGCAGCGGTGCCGCCCATGACGGCGGCCCACTCGAGAAACGTGCGACGGCTCATCGTGGCGTCTGTCCTCTGGGGTAGCTTCTCGTCGGTCATTGGCATTCCCCTCTCCTCTCGTCCAAAGCTCCTCGAACGATCCTTCGGCACGGGATGAGGGGCGTGCGGCTACTTGATACCACGCATGGCCGTGGCCCTAACCCGTGTCGTCATGTTCCATTGAAACTCTCGCGCGGCACCCCCTTGTCACATGCGGTATGTGACATGCGACGAAATGCCTGCTCACCGACATGCTCGATTTTTCTGCTCGCCGCGTTGCACTCTGGCTCGGTATACTCTTGGTGGAGGTCCGTGTTCCCGATTGGGGCCGAGATGACCGGAGCCCCTCTTCAAGGAGGTCGTTCGTCTATGGCGCTTCAGCTTCTCTTCGGCGACGACGTCGATGTCTCCTTCCTCGACAGGCTGGTCGAGGTTGACCACGCATGCTACGAGCCCGAGTACTGGGGTGATCCGCGCAACACACAGGCCCGCTATCTCAAGAACAGACGATCGTTTGTCTTCGTGCTCGACGCCGGAAGCGATCGCCTGGCCGGCTACCTTAACTTTTTCCCCTGTGAACGTGGCCTATATCTAGACAACCTGTCTCGCAGCCCCGTCATCCGCGACGATGACATCACGCCCGACGAGGTCGCTGACTACCGAACTGACGAAAACCATCTGTTTATCATCTCGATGGCGATACATCCTGACTACCAAGGCGGCGAGGCCGTCAGGCTGCTGACCAATGGGTTCATCGACTATCTTGGCAGGTTACGCGCGCAAGGCTATCCCATTACGGACATCATGGGGACGGCGGTCTCGGCCCATGGGCGCAAGGCCATGGGAAATCTCCTCTTTCGCAGGCATCGTGAGCTGGATGACGGGAACACGGTCTATGTCTGCGATGGCTCACGCCTCGACAAGCTCCTTGCCAACGACCTGTACTTCAAGACGTATCAAGATGACCTGTGGATACTCCTGCCGCTCGCGGAGCACAAGGCGAATCTGCGCATAGCCAACCTCTTCTCTGATCTCGATGGGAAGGATTGGGAAGGCGGGCCCGGGGCGAGGTGTCGCCCACCGGTCGCGCCTGAGGGCGATCCTTCTGGCGAGCCTGCCGGGTTCGGGCGTCACGACGAGGTTGGTCGCTCGGTCGCACGCCGCGTAATCGACGCTCTGCGCGAATGCTTTGCCTACGAGTGCAGCAACGAGGTCGTGCGCGACCTCGAGTTCGCGTACCTGGGGAGCTACGATTTTCTCCATACTACTGACGAGTACGAGGGGCGGCACTCGGGAAATGAGGTGGTGATGGGTCTGCCGCACGGCCACGCCATACTCGTTGCGCATCGACGAACGCACATGTTTGTGGTCGCACTCGTGCTGCCTTCCTACCCTCACTCCACCACCCAGATGGAGGATCAGGTCTCCTATGACTACCTCAAGATCAGGGACCCGCAGAGTGGCTCGTTCATCCCGTTCTACAGTTATTTGCTGAAGACATACGGCCTGCATCGCTGCGGGCCGGCGAAGTGCCTGCTTTACCTTGCCGGCAAGCCTCACGATGAGCGCGAGCTGCAGGACATGCTCGCCGCCGAGTCATATGACAACTACGGGCGCGAATACCGCATGGCAAGCCCCGAGCTCGCGCTGGCGGCTACGCAGAACCGCGCCGTATATGACTATTATGAGGTGTATCTTTCGAGCAGGGCGATCGTCTACGTCGCCAAGGAATACTCCGACGAGATGGAGGATCGCATCTTTGATTTTGCGAACTATCTGTTCGTGGTCATGCTCGTCCTCTTCCAGAACACGGCGCTTGCCAAGGTGAACATGCGCGTCACAGATGTACTCGAGACAAATCGCGACATCTCGCCCAAGGCGAAGCTCGCGATCGATCGGGAGTATGGGCAGACCATTCGCTTCTGGGAGGTGCAGAACTTCAAATACTTGTCGACGCAGATAGAGGGCACCTATGTTCGTGAGGCGTTCCTCAACAAGGAGCTGTCAGAAATATACAGCGAGCATCAGGGATTCCTCGAACATCTGGTCTCGGTAAAGAGCGCTATCGCCGAGGGTCGCACGGGTATGGTCATCAACGTTGTGGCTGTCATCCTTGCTGCAATCCAGCTTGAGCCCGTGTTCACGGATCTGCTCATGAGACTATACTCCTTCTTGGGGATAGAGGCCGCCTATGCGACGGGCGCCACGTATCGTGGACTGTTCGGCGGGATCGCGCTCATCGTCGTCGTGGTGGTTGCCAATTATTGGAGACGCTATCGGCCACACCATAACGACACGGGCGGGAGGTGAGGGGGCGTGACAACGAGGGGGAAACGCCGGCAGTACCGTCGAGGGCGCTGGGATTGGATATGGGGCAACCGGATGGCCTGGACGGCGCTGCTTCTCGTCATCGCGGCCCTGCTCTCGGCCGTTCGCTTTGTCACGTTGAGCCAAGGGGGAGCCGTCACGTTTTTGAGCCTGCTGCCCTTGTGGCTCGTGACTTTCTTTTACGGACCTCGCCATGGCCTGGCTGCCGGCTTTGTATATGGATTCGTGAGACTGGCGGTGATTGGGGTGACGGGGGAGTGGGTTAACTACGCCCCTGGGGCTATCATCCTGGAATATCCGATTGCGTGCGGTGTGTTCGCGCTGGGCGGGTTGCTGTGCGATAGGCGCGTGGGTGTCGGGGAGGACGGCGTGCCTCGTGATGCGTTTGGGCTGCGGGCGGGGTACCTGGTCGGCCTGCTTTTGATGGGCGCGTGCTATGTGACCTCCGCCTTGCTTTTCTATCCGCCCGATGCAGAGGGGATCCTCGCAAATCTGGTCTCATGCATTGTCTATGATATGAGCTATCTGCTTATCGAGGGACTGCTTACCGAACTTCTGCTGTGCGTCCCCGCGGTGGTCGAGGCGGTGCACTACCTGCGCGAGATCGCGACCACCCCGATGGAGGATCCTACCTTGGAGTCATTCTAGACCCTGCCTGCATGCGCAAGTAGAATAGGTGCGTTGTCGAGCTTGCGGTTTCACGTGAGGCGTTGTGCGAGGTTAACTGGGGGTGTGGCTGGCAATGGGAGGCGCGGCCTTTGCCTGGTCGGTCATAGAGCTCGTCGTCTTCACGGCGCTGGCGCCGCCGGCTGCGGTCGCCTTCTCGCTCGTGGCGGCGCGCTGCGCGTTCGAGCGCCTGCCCGCTTCGCTGCTGCGCGCCTACACGTCGCTTCTCATGGTTCCCCTGGCAATCGTGACCGTGGGGTTCGTGGTGTCCGCCACGCATTTGGGCAATCCGGGCAACGCGCTCTACGTATTCACGCGCGTGGGCTCCTCGGGCCTGTCGAACGAGGTCCTCGCGACGGCGCTGTTTCTCGGGGCGTCGGGCTTGCTGTGGGTCGCGAGCCTGCTCGCGAACCTTCCCTTTGCCGTGAGGCGCGCGTGGCTGATCGCGTGCATCGCGCTTGCGGGGGTCTACCTGGTCTTGACGTCAAGGACGTACTGCATGCCCACGATCCCCACCTGGAGCATGCCGGCGTCGCAGGCGCTGCTCGTCATCCTGGCCTTTGCCGGCGGCTCGGTCATGGGCCAGCTGCTCCTTGGGGCGGGCGAGCGGATGACCGCCTCCCGTGACGGGCGGCCTGCTGTGGGCGCGGGCGTAGATGGCGGCCGGGCCGTGGTCCCCGCCGATGGGCAGCCGGTCGCAGATGGCGAGCGGGACGGCGTTGCCCCGAGGTCTGCGCGGGCATTGGGAAGGCTGCCTCTGGTGCTCGCAGGGATCTGCACGGCCGTGACGTGCGCCGTCATGGTCGTGCAGTGGGCACAGCTGCACGGCATGGCAAACTCCTACGGGCATGCGGTCGATCTCGTGCCCCGGTATCCGCTTGTGATCGCCGTCTATGCGGCCTGCCTCGCGGCGGCGATCACGCTGGCCTGGCGCACCTCCGGCCGACTCGTGGAGACGCCGGTGGGTTTTGGGCCGCGCGCGGCGCTGCGCCTCTGGGCGCCGGCGGTGGCCGCCGTCATCTTGATGTATGGTGCCACGTTTCTCGTCAGGTTCCAGTTCTACTGCATGTATCTGCCGCTCTGAGGGGTTCGAGGAGGCTTGTCGATGGGACTCTCGCAGCTGGCGCAGCCCTTCTCGGCGCTCTGCGGCTTTGCGCTGTTCCTCGTCGTGAACGCGACCTCGGTGTGGGGCGGCGTCTTTCCGTTTTTGCCCGCGGAATTCCAGACTATGGGCGTCACGGTGTCGTTCTTTGTCGCCCAGACCATTGCCAGCGCCCTGAGCTTCGCCCTGGTCGTTGTCTGCTCGTTTCTTGCCCCGGGTGTCGTGCGGAGGGTGATGCCCTGGCTTGGCGTGCCCTGCATGCTCGCGGGGTCTTGCGCGCTCATTGCCGCCATGTACGTGGACGTCGCCTCACTTGCGTTCGTGGTTGTCTCAGGTGTGCTGCTGGGTGTGGGAAGCACGTGCGCGATGCTGCTGTGGCAACGGGTGATTGCGCACAGGGATGCAGACCACGGCACAATGCTCGTCATCGCGGGGACGGGCCTGTCGGCCGTCATGTATTTCGTGCTGTGCCTGTGCCCCCTGTCCGTGACGGCCTTTCTTGTCCCCCTCGTCTTTCTGCCGCTGTGCGGCACGTCGCTGGCACTTGCCCTGCGGGCGGAATTGTCGGATGGGATGGGCGCGCGGTCCAGCGGGCCTGGCGGCCAGACGGCCGGGGAGGTCGAGGATGATCCGGCGGGGCAGCGTCGGGTCTACGCGGGCGTCATCAGGGACTACTGGCGCAGCGCCCTTGCCGTGGGCGCTCTGGGCTTCGTGGCCGGCGTCATACGCGCCATCGCCCTAGGTAGCGAGGAGGTCGGAAACGTGGTGAACGTCACCTCGATGTTCGGGGCCCTCGTCTCGTCGGCCATTCTCGTCATCCTCTGGCGCATGACGTCGTTTCGGTTCAGCCCCACGCGCGCGTTCGGGGCGATCTTTCCCCTCCTGATCTGCGCGATGGGGCTCCTGCCGTTTCTGACGCTGTCCTATCTCGACGTCTTTGCTGGGTTCGTTCACATGCTCTTTGCGTTTGCCCAGATGATCCTCATCGTGCAGTGTGCGCAGGCCTCGCGTGACCGCGGCGCGGACCCCGTCATCGTGTTTGGCCTGTGCGGGGGCATCGCCACCGTGATGCAGTGCCTGGGACTCATCTGCGGATGGGAGACGGGGGCGGTCCAGAGCGCAGGCCAGGGGATCGGCAGGCTCGAGACGGCACTGACCGCCATCCTGTGCATGTGGGCGCTCGGGATCGCGTACTACCTGTGCCAGCGCAAGGGGACCGGCCATCCCGTTCCCGCCGACTCGATCGAGTTCATATCCCTCTCGCCCGACCCCCGCGCCACCGCCGCGCTGGCGAGTCAGGCGCGCGGGGCGGGGGAGGACGCGTCGGTGGGCGGGGCACGCCACGTGCTCGACCGTATCTCGAAGCAGTGCGAGTCCCTGCGCCTGCACTATCGCCTCTCGAGCCGCGAGGCCGAGGTTATGGAGCGCATCGTGCGCGGGGACACGGTGCCTAGGATCGCGGGGGATCTGGATATTTCTGAGAACACGGTGCGCACGCATGCCAAGCGCATCTACACCAAGCTCGGCGTCCACTCAAAGCAGGAGCTCAGTGACCTGCTGGCGCAGTTCAGCCCCGCGAACATGGACGGGTAGGGCCGGCGGATCATGATGGGGTGCGTGGTTGCAGCTGGCGCATGGCACAGTCAACAGAGCGCGGTCTCAGTTGCCCGTATCCCTCTCGATCAGGCACGTGTGCTTTTTCGTCTTGGGGTTATAGGCAATGCCGACCAGCAGCACTGCGCCATAGTCTTCTCGCAGCGCGTGGGCATAGTCTCGCTCTCGAATTTGGTCCATGGCCTGTCGCGCGCTTCCGCCATACTTGAGCTCGATGACAATCGCCGGCTCCGACTTTCCCGCCCGCGGCACGAGAACGAGATCGGCAAATCCCTTGCCGGCTGGCATCTCGCGATGTAGGCTGTACGTGCGTCGTGCGGCATACAATGCGAGCGACAAGGCGCATGACAGGGAATTTTCGTCGTTATAGGTGAGAATTGATGCGGCGCCTTGATGTGCTTGCTCCACGAGGGAAGCCACGGTCTGCTCGTCGTTTGCAAGCAGGGCCGCGACAAGTGCCTCTGACTCTTCAATGGACCGGGCGACGGGTTCCCAGCCGCCGTCTTCGATGCAGTTGACGAACTCCTGTGTCACCTCGCTGTTGGGGATCCAGACCCAGCCTTTTCCCGGTATCTCTCCGTCAGAATATGTCAGATATCCCATGTGCACCAGCAAAGTCAGCACGTCATCCGAACTGCCAAACGTGGTCATGTCGTTCTGGAACTTCTCGGTGTTCACCGCAACGCGCTCGCCAGCTATCAGGCAGGTGACTTTTTCGCGCAACCCGTCTATGCCCATGTTTATGTAGCCGCGCAGGGCCTCGAAGGTCTCCGTCTGGGCCCAGTAGCTACGAAGCCTGCGGCCTGTCATGGCCCTGACAACGGACTGGGGGTTAAATGCCCGAATCGCGCCGAGGGCGTATCCGTCGTACCAGTAGCTAACCTGGTCGTAGGGCATATCATACCGTTCGCAGAGACCGCGCACTTCGGCCTGCGTGAATCCCGTGTACGGCGCATAGTCACGCGGGTCGATCATAGAGACCTCGGTGAACATATTGAGGGCAGAGTGCTGACCGTACTTCTTGATGGGAAGGATGCCGGTCATATACGCCAGTCCCACGTAAGCCTTGTCCTTGAGTAGCAGACGCAGCCAGTCGAGGTAGGTGACCTGGGCATCGTGGTCGTTCTTGTGAACACGGAAAATGCAGTCCCATTCATCAATGACGAAGACGAAAGGACTCCTATGCAGGGAGAAGACGCTTGAGAGGTGCTCGCTTAGTCCGCCTCTGCCCGGAAGGGGAACTTCGGGGTATGCGGCCGCGAGCTCTGCTTCCACCGATTCCTCGATGAACGCGACCATGTCTTTTGTGCTTGTGCTTTGCGAGAGAAAGTCCTGGATGTTGAGATGGATGACATCGTAGCGATTGAGATGGCTTCTGTAGCTTGGCGATTGGGCGATCTCAAGACCGGCGAACTGGATGGACGAATCACATGACCGGTCATAGTATGCAACCAGCATGTCGGCGGTGGTCGACTTGCCAAAGCGCCTCGGCCGGCTCACGCAGACGTAGCGGTCACCTGTACTCACTACCTTGTTCGTGCAGTCGATGAGCCCGCTTTTGTCGACATAGATCTCAGAGTTGAGACTGATCTGGAACAAGTAGTTACCTGGGTTGAGAAACCTGCCCATCGCGATTTTCACCTCCGGCCGGTGTTTGTTGACATTGTACAACGCAAAGGCGCTCCGACTGTTAAGGCAGTCATCTGGCATCTCGATTGCTTTAACGACAACATGCAAAACCTGCCGCGAGCTCTTACTCAACCCCGATCGTGCACAGAAGCGCCTGGTGGTCGGTACCCTCAACGGTGACGGTCTGCATCTGGGCCGCGAGCACCCCCTCGTCCAGGATCACGTGGTCGATTGAGATGAGCTGCGGCACGCTCACGCCGCCTAGGCTCGCCGGCCAGGTGAAGTCAATCCCCGCCCCCGAGCTGCGCGCGGCGTCGGAGAACCTGTCCCCGAGCATCTCGCGGAACACCCGGTGGTCGTAGGTGGCGTTGAAGTCGCCCATGAGCACGTAGCGCGGCTCGCCCTGCCGGTAGGGCTCGTCGGCGAGCGTACCGACGAGCTCGATGCTGCTGGCCCACTGGGCGCCCCAGGTGCGCACGGGCGCCGTGGTGTGCACCGCCACGAAGCGCAGCTCCTCGTCGCCCACGCGCACCGTGGCCGCGCACATGGGCGAGACCCTGAAGCCCACCTCGTCGGCCGCCTCGTCGTAGAGCGGCAGGCTCGACCAGATCTGCTGGCCGGTGCTCCCGCCCACGCGGTAGGGGAGCAGCCCCGGCAGCGCCGACGCGTCGAGGCGCGCGGTCATCTCGGCGGTGACCTCCTCCAACGCGAGCACGTCGACGCCCTGCTGCTCGACCAGCCGCACGATCTGCTCGACGTCGGCCTGCCCGAAGTAGGCGTTGAGGGTCATGACGCGCAGGGTCGAGCCGCCCCGCTCGCCCTGCTCGACGGCGGCCTGCGGCAGGCGATGACTCGTGTCCAGGTAGAAGGGGGCCTGCCAGGCGGCCTGGAGCACCAGGCACGCCGCCATGAGCAGGGCCACGACCCAGCGCCGGCCTACCAGGGCGAGCACCAGGGCGAGCAGGGCCGGGATGACGAGCCAGGGTATGGCCGATACCAGCGCGGGGATGGGGATCACGTGGTCCAGCGGTGCCGGCAGGAAGCGCAGCGCCATGATCAGCAGCGTGGGGACGCCGAGGACGTAGGCGAGCACGGCGCAGGCGGGGTGCCGGCGCGGATATCTTGTTGCCTTGGTAGCGGCCCTCGTTGGCGCGGCGATATCGGCTGTGCCAGACACTGCAGACAAGAAGTTCTCCCTCGCGATGACGCGGATGCGCATGTAGGGGCATCGTATCGCATGGTCATGGGGAGGGCGTGCAGCATGTACTGTAGGCGCGCACTTTCAAAAGATCTGCGGGGTTCCTACCGAGTCTCCTTTGTAACTCGCATGGGGTCCTCCCCTCGTCTTGACGAGGGGAGGACCCCATGGGCGTGGCCTCAACGGCGTTGCGCCGCTATAAGGAACTTGTTACTCGGCACATGCGTTTTCGGCGGCAATATACCCAAAGGTAATGGCACGCGAGACGGACAGTCCCGCGATGTCCATCGGGTAGTCAACGCCTCCGAAGAAGGGACCAGAGCAGTTGCCGGCTGCGTAAAGACCGGGAATGGGGTTGAGATCGTTGTCGAGCACCTGAGCCTTGGGGTTGATCATCAGACCCGAAGTGATTGCGGAGACCTGATACCTACGCTGAATGGCGTAGAACGGCGGCTTCTCGATGGGGAACAGGAAGTTCGAGGGCTTGCCGAAGTCCTCGTCGTATCCCATCAAGCATAGCTCGTTATAGCGGTTGACGGTGGCCTCTAGGGTGTCCGCCGGGACACCCATGGCATCTGCCAGGTCGGTGATCGTATCGGCCTTGAACAGGCCCTCGCCATCGCCCACGGTATCGAGATCCTCGATCGACGTTGGCTTGTCCCCCATCTCGGTTGCCTGGGACTCGCAATCGGCATCAAAGATGCTGATCCAAACGTTTTCGGGCTGCCTCACAACGGCGTTGTTTCGGATGTTGAAGTCGATGTCCTCAGCGGTGAAGCGCTCGCCGTTGAGGTTTACCGCGAGGAAGGGCGTGTTCTGATAGAACTTCTTGCTTTTTTCCGAGCCACGGTGAATCATCTTGGTGTGACCGATGCTCTGCATCTTGGCACCGATCATCATACCCATAAGGTGCCCGTCACCCGTCTTGTTGAACTGCTTCTTGACGAAGGGAAGGGCGTCAGGCAGATACTTCTCCACCATGGCATCGTTGTTCTCGTAGTCGCCCGTCGCAAGGATGACGCCCTTGTTCGCGTTGACGCGGAGGACGGAGCCGTCCTCCGCCTTGGCAAAGACGCCGACAACCCTGTCATTCTCCTTGATGAGTTGGACGCCGGGGCAGCTGTAGTGAATGGTGAACTGGTCGGCAAAATGTCCGGCGATGACATTGATGGGGGTATACATGCCGTTCTCAAAGCTATACATGCGTGTCTGGACGACGCCCTCGGGGAACTCGAAGTCATTCGTGCCCTCGGTGTTGAAGTCCTCACCTTCAACCATGCCGGACTCGACGGCTTTCTCAACGAACCACGTCATGGCTTCTTCGCTCTTGTTCACCCAGGTCATGTTGAGGTCGACATCGGACCTGTGCGAGCACACCTCCCACAGCAAGTGCATTAGGTGTGCCTTGCCTGCAGGATCGGTAGTGCCCTCGCTGTTGAAGCTGCAACCGCCGTTGCCTTGGCTGATAGGGGTCGGCTCCTTCTGGAGAAGGCAGACGCTTACTCCAAGCTCGTGGGCCCTGACAGCGGCGGGGACGCCTGCCGTGCCGGCGCCTACGACCACGATGTCATACGACTCTTCGCTATCCCACTCAGTAATGGGCTCGGGCACGGCAGCGGACGCTTCGAACTCAGACAGTGACAGGCGTCCGGGTATGTCATACTGAGGGTAGGTGGATGACTGGTTCGTACCTGTCTCTTCGGCGTTGGCAGTGACGGAAGAGGCCGCCAGAGCACCGGCGCAGGCTGCTCCGATAACAAAACTTCTTCTGCTGATAGTGTCAGTCTTCATGTCTTCCTCCAGGGTTGATGTGGAAAATGCCAGGTCAGCGATTTGGATGCCGCGCGATTGAAAGGGAACGCGGGGCAAGCCACCTTTACTGGCTGCGGCCGTTGCCGTTGGCAGCGAACGCTATTCACCAAAATAGAATCGCCCTGGTTTGACGCGCATCGCACGATGGGGCCGAGCGGCGCTCCGCGAATCGGCCGTTGAGGGTGATTTGGCCTGCTTTCGCATCGGCCCGGGGAAACCGGCATGAAGGTCAACCGCGGTGGCCCCTTCTAAGGCGGGCTCTTCCGGTGGGGTTCGAAGCGAAGCCTGTGCCGTTTTGCTTTTAACGTCGTCAAATCATATGTGCTATCATGCTGCCGTGGGCTTGTCTGCCTACCCGGTTGCTCGCGCCGGCGGTGGCTCGTAAATCAGAACGACCAAGTAGGCTGTGTGCGGCGAGGGTGGGGATAGGGGGATGGGGATGTCCAAGCCCGACTTTGGCGGTATAACGTGGATTCATTGCTGCTATTTCGGTGCAGCCCTTTTGCACCCATGGGTCGCATTGGCTGGCTCGTTGGCCATGGGCCCTCATACGAAGTCGCTCTGGTCTGCCATAACGCCTCTTGTCATAGCGCTGCTGTGGCGACGTATCAGCGAGCGGGGAATCAAGGGCATGTCCGTCGCTTCGGCAATGGTTGGCTTTTTCGCTGTCATACTGATGGGGGAGTATGTGGACGGATCTCTTTCTGAATGGATAGGGAGCTCGTTGCGCCCGGTTTGTTCGGCGACTCTGCTCCTCTTATGGTGTGATGTCTACCGCAGATTTCCCCTTCGCCGCGCCATCGTTATTCTGGCCTTTGTCCAGTTGATAAGCATGCTGCTTGATATGGGGATCAAACTGATCCCCACCCAATACTATGCGGGCCTCGCGCTGCTTTTGCCGTTGATATCGTCCCTCATGCTCTGCATGTCTTTGAATCGAGCTCCTGACGTGGTGGCCTCACCCAAGGCGAACTTCTGCTTGCGTTCCGAGGTTAAGCAGCGTTGGCGTTTTCTTGCAACGGCGACGTTGTTCTCGTTCATTTATGGTTTGAACCAGGTAAATATCGGGGGGCGGTGGATAAACGTCGTCGCCTACGGCCTTTCAGGCCTGATCCTGCTGGTCTGCTGCTTTGCGTTGAGACGCCGTATGAGCGTGCACAGAATTCTCAATATCGGCTTTCTGGTAGTTGGAATAGGCATGATGGCGTGCATGCCGCTGGAGATAGAAGCCCCATCCCTCTTCTCGATACTCCCCAGCATCGGATTTGGTCTCTCGAGCGTTCTGTTCCTTGCTCTGGCAACAGACAGGTCCTACAGATTTGGCATACCCGTTCTGTGCTCTGCGGGGGTCGTAAAGGCCTGTAGCTCACTCGGCTCGTTCTTGGGAATGAATCTGGAGAGCATCGGCGTGATGCTCCCCATCCCTGTTTTCCAAGAGAGCACCATGATGTATGCGGTGACGCTGGTGGCCATTGCCATCTCCGCAGTCGTCTGGGCAAAAGATCTTTCGCCTGACATGAACGTTCTGTTGGCAAAGACGGATGCGTGCAAAAGATCCACTCTGGCCGAATGTGACGATTCATGTCCAGGGGGTGACGGGCTCAGGCAACGAGAAACTGGAGCAAAAGGTCAGGGCAATGCTCAGGGCGGGTTGCCAGACTCAGGTGTTGTAGATACGATGCTCGCCCAGATTGCGCTGCGGTGCAGGCAAATAGGTGACGAGTATCTGCTGACCGCGCGGGAATGCGAGATACTCAACTACCTGATTATGGGATGGAGCATCCCGCGAATAGAGGAGGAGCTGTCTATTTCGAACAGCACAGCTAAAACCCATGTCCGGCATATCTATACAAAAACGGGTGTTCATTCACGCGACGAGTTGAAGGCGCTCGTGGGGGTTGACATCCCGTTTGGTTCATCAAAATCCAGATGATCACAGCACCGGTCCAGGTACCCAGGCAGATTTTCCCGTCGATATGTGACAACAGGGTTGAGCACTACCCTTGGTTGCGTTATTGCATGCTGTTCTGGTAGCTCTGCAACCGGGCGGAGGGCCTACCTGTTTATGCCGGGAACATAGGGGGTCGGGCGTCAAAGCTTCCCGAAGACAACGGGAGCTTTGACGCCCGATCTGCATGCCGTGCCCTACAGCAGCGCGGCCACCTCGCCCAGCACCGGCTCGAACGACACGCCGCGCATCTGGTAGTCGGGCTGGTAGCGGGTGATCTCCATGGCGTGGCGCACGAACTCGCCGGCGAAGCGCACGGCCTCGACCAGGTCCTTGCCCGCCATGATGGCGGCCGTGAGGCCCGAGGCGTACAGGTCGCCCGTCCCGTGCAGCATGTAGGGCAGCTTGTCGTGGGCCACGCAGGTCATGTCCAGATTGGCGCCGGCCACGTAGTTGCGCAGCTTGCCGTCGCCGCGATCGATGCCCTTGAGCACCACGTTCTTGGCGCCCATGGCAAGCAGCCTGTCGACGATGGCGCGCACGGTGTCATCGTCGATGCCCTGGCCGGGGTACTCGGTGCCGGTAAGGATGCTCGCCTCGGTGATGTTGGGCGTAAGCACGTCGGCGCCGTCGGTGAGCCCGCCCATGGCCTGGCAGAGCTCGGGGGTGTAGGTGGGGTAGATCTTGCCGGCGTCGCCCATCACGGGATCAACCACGCGCAGGGCGCCGGGGTACTCGGCGTACAGCCGCTGGATGATGGCGACCTGCTCGGCCGAGCCGAGGAATCCCGAGTACACGGCGTCAAGCTCCACGCCGATGGCTTTCCAGGCGTCGAGGTAGCCGGCCAGGATGTCGGTGGTGTCGTGCATCGTGAAGGTGGGGTAGAGCGTGTGCGACGAAAAGAGCGACGTGGGGACAGGGCACACGTCGCATCCTCCGGCCGACAGGACCGGGATGGCAACGGTGAGTGAGCACTTGCCATACCCGCACATGTCGTGCACGGCGGCGACGCGGGGGATGTAGTGCTCGGGGCGTTCGTACAGGATGACCGCGGGGCGATCGCAGGTCTCGCGGGTGTTTTCGGCCGAATCGCTCATGATCTCTCTCCTTAGTCGTGCGTTCGGACGGTGCTTTGGCCGGGGCATGGCCCAAGGTGGGCCGTGCGGCTTGCGAGTTGCGCCCGAGACGCTGGAACAGTGAGCACACCGTGCCATCCTAGGCTGCAAGTGTTTCGCGCGGTCGCTCGTTGCGCGCAAAGCTCCGAAAACACGAATGCGCCACGTTGTGAGAGTCGCGCTGCGAGCCGCTGTCTTGTTGGTCGCCGTGCTGGGCCGCCGCGCCGCCGGGCGCCATGCCGGGGCCGTCGGGACGGGGCGGTTTGCGTGACACGTCCTGCCCGCAACGGGTACACTGCATCTTGCGGCGCGGGCGCGCGCCTGGTCATCTACAAGCGAGGATAGGAGCTCCCATGAGCAACAAGGGCAAGAGGGTCAAGGTCCACTACGTCGGCACGCTCGACGACGGCACCCAGTTCGACAGCTCCCGCGATCGCGGCGAGCCCATCGAGTTCACCTGCATGGCGCGGCAGATGATCCCCGGCTTCGACCGCGCGGTCGAGGAGATGCAGGTTGGCGAGGTCCGCGACATCCACCTGGAGCCCAAGGACGCCTACGGCGAGCGCGACCCCAAGAAGACCGTGCGCGTGGACACGGGCGAGTACCTCTACTTCTACGACGAGAACGACAAGCCCATCTCCATGACCCTCAAGACGGCCGAGCACGGCAAGGCGCATTTCATCGGCACCAAGGACCCCGGGCGCGTGATCGACGTCGCGGTGGGGGAGGTCCACAAGATCATCGCCCGCACGCACGGCAAGGCCGAGGTGCCGGTGATCGCCGCCAAGAACGGCAAGGTCGACTTCGACGTGAACCGTCGCCTTGCCGGCAAGGCGCTGAACTTCAACATCGAGCTTCTCGAGGTGGAGGAGTAGAAGGGCGAGCTGGTGGGCTGCCTGACTGGGGCGGCGAGTCACTTGGCGATCAGCCAGACAGGCGGGCGCCACGCGGCGTGAGGGCATGACGGGAGGTCGACAGCATGGCCGAGATCATCACTAGGCGCCTTAGGAAGGCCAGGGGTGCGGCCGCGCGCTGGGCCCTGTATGCCGCGAAGGCCGCCCTTCTGGTTGGGGTCTTATATGCCCTGGGGCATTATGCCGGCACGCTGCCGCCGGCCGTCATCGCCGTGGCATGGGCCGTGCTGAGCGCCGCCTCGATGCTGGGCATGGCCTACCACCACGTGGTGAGAAAGACGCTCAAGCAGTACGCCTACGAGGCTGACGGCCGCCTCTCGAAGCTCAACAACGGCCGCTCGGTGTGCCTCATCGTGGCGTTTCTCGTCTCGGCGGTCTTCGTCGCGAGTCTTATGCTCGAAGTCCCGAAATGGGGCGCGCTCGAATGGGGCATCACCGGTGCGGGTGCGCTGGCGTACCCGCTCGTGTTCCTGCTCGCCCGTCGGCTCCTGAGGGGCGAGTATCGGCCGGCGTTTCGCGCCTCGAAGGCGGTGTGGTGGAGCACCCTAGTCGTGGGGGCCCTTCTCTGCGCCGCCTATCTGGCGACCTGTCTCACCCAGCCAGCGGGGGAGTTCGACAGCGCGGCGGAGGCCTTCGACTCGGTCGCGCGGCCCTTTGAGGGCTCCCCGTCGGCGCTCATGCGCGAGGCCGACCTGCTTACGGCGTTCGGCGACGGCCTCGTGGCCTTTGGCATCTCGAAGGCCGCCGAGACGTCGGGCGCGCTGTATGTCGTGCTGAGGGTCGCGCTGGGCGCCTCCGCGTTTTTCGGTGTCGCGAGTCTGCTGGGCGTGTGCGCCCTTGGGTGGCCCGAGCTCAGGCGCGTATTCCTTCCGCTTGAGTCGGGCGTGGACGATGGCGAGGGGCTGTCGGCGCAGGCGGCGGGCGTTGACGCGGGCGAGCGTGTTGACGCGGGCGAGCGCGCTGACGCGGGTGCGGGCGCGGACACTGGTGCGGGCGCCGATGGGGACGTGCGCGCCGATGTGGGTACCGCCGGCGCCGGCCGCGCCCTCCTGAAGGGCAGCGTGGCCCTTGTCGTCGCGCTGCCCGTCGTGCTGGCCGCGTCATTTCTGGTCGCGGACGCCACTGCCGCCAGGCTCGAGCAGGCCGAGGAGTACACTGTCGCCGAGCGCTTCGTGCGCGACCAGGTGGGCCTGGCCGTGTTCGTCCTCGACGGCAAATACTACGACCAGGCGGCGGCCGAGGCCCTGCTCGCCGAGGCGCAGGAGGAGTCGGCGGCCCTCGCCGAGGAGGCCACCGCGACGCTCGCCCCGCTTATCAACGCGTCCTTTGACGCCCGCCTGGCCAACGTGGACGGGTATCTGGACTGGTACTACAGCCTTTTCGCCGACTACGAGCGGCTTCTCACCATGATCACCGGCACGGTCGAGGACTACATGGCCGACCAGTTCGTCGCGAACATCGAGAAGGGCGTTGACGACACGGCGCTCGAGAGTGCGCTCCAGGGCTATGTCGAGCAGGCCGCCGCACTCAAGGAGGACGTGACGCAGCGCCTCGCCCAGCTCGAGATAACGGGCGTTCCCGAATGGCTTCTCACCGAGCAGGCCCCGCTCGATGCGGACTTCATGACCACGACCCTCGAGCCGAGCGAGCGCATCCTGAGCACGGGCGAGCGCTTTGGCATCAGCGCAGGCGCCGGTGCCGCTGCGGGCGTTGCGACCAAGCACCTCACAGGCACCGTTACCAATCGCTTCGCGAGTGCCGTTAGCGAGCGTCTCGAATCCAAGGCTGTCGAGAAGGAGTTCTTTAAGAAGTTCGTCTCAAAGGTGGCGGGCATTGTGGGCGGCCGCGCGGCGGGGACGGCCGTGGGCGGCGCCGTGGGGACGATCGCCGGCCCACTCGGGACAGCCGTGGGCGCCGTCGCGGGAACCGCCATCGGGGTGGGGGTCGATTACGGCATGCTCAAGTTCGACGAGTGGCGCAACCGCGAGTCGTACCGGGAGGAGATCGTCCAGACGATCGAGGACGAACGTGCGGAGATGCTCGCCGCGGTGCAGGGAGAGCAGACGCAGTAGGCCCGGTGGGCGGCGGGCCTGCGGAGGAGGCACGCGCCTTCGCATCGCCATTTCGCGCGCCGCCTCGCCAAAACCTGCCGAAGAGCGCTACACTTGTGCGCCGACGCACGACAGGCGCGCTGGCGCCAGACCCTATCAGCGTATTCGCGACGAAAGGACGCATCGTGAGCAACAAGGGCAAGAAGGTCAAGGTCCACTACACTGGCACGCTCGACGACGGCACCAAGTTCGACAGCTCCCGCGACCGTGGCAAGCCGATCGAGTTCACCTGTGGGGCTGGGCAGATGATCCCCGGCTTCGACCGAGCGGTGGACGAGATGCAGGTCGGCGAGGTGCGCGACGTGCACCTGGAGCCCAAGGACGCCTACGGCGAGCCCAACCCCGCCATGATGCTCAACGCCAAGGTGGGCCAGAAGCTCTACGTGTTCATGGGCAATCGCCCTGTGCCGGTGACCATCACCAAGGCCGAGGGCGGCGAGGTCACCCTCGACGCCAACCACGAGCTCGCCGGCAAGGCGCTCAACTTCAACATCGAGCTCGTCGAGGTGGAGGGCGAGTAGCCGCTCGCCAGTCGGGGATACCCGTCGCTCGGAATCGCTCGCTGTTTGGGCCGTCAGGCGTGCCGTTTGCGTCGGACGGTCCTTTTCGTATGCACCGTGCGCTATGCTTGCACCGAAGGGTTGCGCTGCGAACGCACCGCCTGCGTGAAAGGAAGTGTGCCATGTTTGGCAAGACAAAGGGCAACAGGACGCACAGTGACGTTCAGGCATACGAAGAGGAGGCCTTTATGCTGCATGATGACGATCTCGGTGCAGTTTCTGGTGGAATTTCCCAGGGCGGGAGCGAGAAGTGCCCCCAGTGCGGGCAGCCGCTGCTGTTCAGCGGCGACCCCAACGGCTCGTGGCTCAAGCGCTGCATGGCGTGCGGGTACACGTGGAACTCCTTCCAGGAGGAGGAGAAGAACGCGAGCACGCCGTCGACCTCCGGAGATGCGTCCTTCTGGTATGACTTGGCTGGCCGGTTGTGATCTAACCGGGCGTGCTCTGGCCAGGTGCGACGTGCGGTAGGTGCGGCTTCGTGCTCGCCCTTGCTTGCACTTTTTAAGGGCCGTGCCCTTTCGGATGCCTGAGGTGAGCGGCAGCACCTCGTCCGGAAGGGCACGGTTTTTTGTTTGGATGATATCGCGGATTCTGCACCTATTTCGCCTATTGAATATCACAAATTTTGTACCTATACTGCTTGTTAGATATCGCGGATTTTGGACAAACTTGCTGGTTATAGTAATAGTTTTAGAAGATTCGCAAATTATGGGTACGGTGGGCGTATGTTTAGACGTAAGTGCTATGACAGATTGCTCGAGTGGAAACGTCTCTCTCATGGAACGAGCGCCATGCTCATAGAGGGTGCTCGTCGTGTGGGCAAGACCACGCTCGTGCGCGAGTTCGCGAAGAACGAATACGCCGACTTCCTTTATATAGACTTCTCCATGGTTGGAAACGACACCCTCGAGCTGTTCCGCAGCCAAAGGGAAGACATAGACACATTCCTGCGCATGCTTCAGCTTGCGTATGGGAAACGGCTTGAGGAGCGCAACAGCGTCGTCATCTTCGACGAGGTGCAGCGCTTCCCCCTTGCCCGCGAGTACGTGAAGCATCTCGTTGCCGATGGCCGGTTCGACTACATCGAAACGGGGTCGCTCATATCGATCAGGAAGAATGTTGAGGACATCGTGATTCCATCTGAGGAGGACCGTCTCCCCCTTAATCCGATGGACTTCGAGGAATACCTCTGGGCGTGCGGGCAGGATGTGTATGCCGATGCCATACGCCAGGCATACGAGGATCTGATGCCCTTGCCTGATGGCGTGCATGCAAAGGTCATGCGCCTGTTCGACGAGTACATGCTTGTGGGGGGAATGCCCCAATCGGTTGAGGCGTTCATCGAGACGAAAGACTTTGTCGCATGCGACAGGGCGAAGCGGAGGATTCTCAACCTATATCTTGACGACATGGTCAAATTCGGCGGGAGCGAGGCGCGCCGCGCGCGTGCTATCTTTCAGGCGATTCCAGGTCAGCTCTCGGCCGTATCCAAGAGATTCAAGTTCTCTGCTCTTGAGGCGGCCGAACGCTTTGAGGATAACAAGACGGCCCTTGACTGGCTCGAAGATGCGCACATGGCAAACGTGTGCCGACTATGCACGGATCCAAACGTGGGACTACGCCTCGGCGAAGAGGTCAGCTCACTGAAATGCTACATGGCCGACACCGGGCTGTTGGTTTCTCATGCGTTCGCCGATGGGCCCCGGGCAATGGAGGTGCATCGCGACATCCAGTTTGGCAGGGTGTCCGTGAACAGGGGTATGCTGGTCGAAAACGTCGTTGCTCAGCAGCTAAAGGCCACAGGCCATTCTCTGTTCTACCACTCGTGGAATGAGGACGGAGAGTCGCCCGGTGCCCGGCCACGTCCACGAGAGATCGACTTCCTGATTACGAGGGGCTTCTCGGGTGCGGCGGGGAAATTGAGGATTTGCCCAATCGAGGTGAAGTCCTCCAAGAGCTACCGGACCGTGTCGCTTGATGACTTCGGAAGGCGTTTTTTCAGACGTGTCGGAGACGAGGTCGTTCTCCATCCCAAGCAGCTCAGGGTGGAAGGATCGCGCCGATATCTGCCGCTTTACATGGCGCACTGCTTGTGAGGCGCGTCGGGGCGGTGACCGCCCTCGTCGTCCCAAATCCGAGTGCTTTCGCGGAGTTCTCTCGCGCCTCGCGTCCCGCGCGAACCGCTGGGCCTGCGTCTTGCTATCATCGTGCGCGTGCCCGTTCGTGCGCCGCGCGTCTCGTCGTGCCGCGCGCGGGCGGGTGCTCGACTGGCTGCCGCCCCGCTTGGGGACGCCGAGAGGAAGAGGATTCGAGGCCCCATGATCGCACAGCGCATGCTTTCCACCGTGGTGCAGCTGCTCGGCAACAAGTACTTCAAGCTCGAGCCGACCGCCGACGCGCGCATCCCCGGCCCCCAGCCCGGCCACAAGTACATGCTCTACATGCACGTGCCGTTCTGCGAGGTGCTGTGCCCGTACTGCTCGTTCAACCGCTTCCCCTTCAGCTCCGAGCGCGCCGTGCCCTACTTCGAGCACATGCGCGAGGAGATGCGCATGCTGGCCGACATGGGCTACGAGTTCCACGAGGTCTACGTGGGCGGCGGCACCCCCACGGTCATGATGGACGAGCTTGCCAAGACCATCGGCCTGGCCCGCGAGCTCTTTCCCATGATCGGTGACGTGTCAAGCGAGACCAACCCCAACCACCTGGTGCCTGGCTATCTCGAGGATCTCTCGAGCCTGGTGCAGCGCCTGTCGGTGGGCGTGCAGAGCTTCGACAACGGCCTGCTCAAGAAGATGGCGCGCTACAACAAGTACGGCAGCGCCGAGCAGATCATGGAGCGCATTCAGTCGGTGGCGCAGGCAAAGCTCTTTAAGTCGCTCAACGTGGACATGATCTTCAACTTCCCCGGCCAGACGCCCGAGATGATCGAGCACGACATCGCCTGCGTCAAGGCGAGCGGTGCCAACCAGACCACGTTCTACCCGCTCATGGTCTCCCCGGCCAGCCGCGCCAGCATCGAGAAGACCGTGGGCAAGGTTGACTACAAAAACGAGGAGCGCTTCTATCACCAGATCTATGACGGCTTCTGCGGGGGCGACAACCCCGAGTTCCGGCCGAGCAGCTGCTACACGTTCAGCCGCGAGGAAGGCCAGATGATCGATGAGTACGTCGTGAACTACGAGGAGTACCCGGCCATCGGGTCGGGCGGCATCAGCTACCTGGACGGCACACTCTACATCAACAGCTTCAGCCTGCGCGACTACGCGCGGCGCATCGACGAGGGCCACACCAGCGCCATGGCGCGCACGGTGTTCCCCAAGCGCGACGTGATGCGCTACCGCTTCATGATGGACCTGTTTGGCCTGTCCATCGACAAGCGCGCCTGGAAGGAGCGCTTTGGCTGCTCGGTCGCGGCCGGCCTGCCCGTGGAGTACGCGTTCATGAAGGTGAACGGCGCCTTCGACCGCGACGATGACGAGATGCTGACCCTCACGCCGCGCGGCCGCTACCTCATGGTGGTCATGATGCGGCAGTTCTTCATCGGCGTGAACAGCGTGCGCGACCAGGCCCGCGCCGCGCTTCCGGGCGACGAGCACGCGTTGATCTTCGGGGAGTGTCCCAGCGCTGACGGCTGTCCCGCCGGCGCGCGGCAGTAGGCTCGCGCAAGCGGGGCGAGGGGCGGCGCAGGGGGCGCGAACGGGGGCGATGCGATGTACGAGACGCTCGAGCGGCTTGTCAGGGCGCTTGCGGGCGGCAGCAGGAACGGCACGCTGAACTACCAGCCGGTCGAGGCGTGGGACGTGGGCGACGATCCGCTGCGAGTGACCTCGGGAGCGCTGTTCGCCGCGATGTTTCCCGAGCTGAGCGGCCGTGGCCGCCATCCAGCGCAGCTCTATCGCAACTATCCTCACGACCGCAGCCGCTTGTGCGTGGAGTTCGCCCGCCAGCAGGGGCTCAACGACTGGGAGAGCCCCTCGCCCATGCGCATCGCGCGCGTCGTGTACGAGATCGTTCTCTCCGCCGCCCCGCCCACGTTCTGGGCGAGCTGCAACGGGCTTGACCGGAGGGGCGACCCGTGGGCCTGCCAGCTGGTCACCTCCGAGCTCATCGAGGAGATGGCCGACGCGTTTCTCGCCCAGGGGGACGCCAAGGTGCGGGTGGAGTCGTTCAAGGCAAGTGCGACCGACCTGCGCGCGAAGGCCGCGGTTGAGATCGACGCGTGGTGCCGGGAACGCGCCCGCGTGCTTGGGGGCGCGCCCGCCGCGTCTGGCAAGACGTGGGAGAGCATGTGGGACCAGGTGGTGCGCGACAGCCGGCGCTGGCGGGAGATCGCGGGCGACATGGTGGCGCACCTGCTGCTGAGCTGCCTGTGCGGGCCCGATGCATACCGCACCGAGCTCGTCTCGGCGTCCCGGGCGTGCGGCCGCGCCGGCGACGCGCTGGCAGCGCTGCGCACGCGCGCCCCCTCGGCAGACGCGGCCTGCCCTCTCTCGGGGGCACGGGCGGATGCGGACGCAGCGCCTGCGGGCCGCTGGTCACTCGAGGTCGTGCACTTCGACCGGGGCGTCTGCGGGTACTCGACCGAGGGCATGTCGTATGGGTACGCCGCCGGCGACTGCGTGTGGGTGGGGCGCGACGTCGAGGTGTACGGCGAGGGTGGGGTCGCCAACATCGTGACGAGCAACGCCTGGGTGAGCAAGCGCCATGCCCGGATCGCGAGCGGTTCCGCCCCGGGCGGGGGCGTGGCGTGCGTGCTGGACGACGTTTCCAGCGGCGGCACGCTCATCCTCAGAAACCTCGGCTCGCTGGATGGCTCGCCCTGCGAGGCGCTGCCGGTGGGGGAGCGCTTCTCGGGGCCGGGGGATGGGGCCGTGCGGTCGCTTCCGCTCCAATCGGGCGACGTCATTGTGTTCGGGCCGCGCGTCGAGACGCGGGAGGTTCGCTTCATCCCGACCGGTCTGGAGTTCGCCCTGAGGTTCGTGGCGCGCTAAACTGTCACGTGCGGCGCGTGCGCCTCGCACGGGCGCGGCGCATGTCGATGGGAGGGCGCGGCAGGCCGGCGTGCCGGGGAGGGAGTGCCATGCAGGGGACGTACATCGTCGAATCGGCCGAGTGCGCCGAGGCGCGGCCGGGCGGGCGCTATGAGCTGGGGCGGCCCGTCGGCGAGGGCAGCTGTGGAAGGACGTTCGAGGTCGTCGGGACGGGCGAGCCCTACGTGGTCAAGCTATTCGTCGGCGCGCCTGCCGGCCTGTTGCCCGTGGCCGCGCAGGGCGACGCGCGCGCCCTGCGCGACAACGAGGTGCGCAAGCTCATGCCCCTGCGGGAGCAGGCCATCGGGGCCGCCGACGCCGCACACTTCCCCCAGCTCCACTCGACGGGCGTGGTGGTCTCGGGCGACGCGGCGGGGATGCCGGCGTTCATGATGAGCAGGATGCGCGGCCGCGCCCTGTCGGGGTGCGTCGACGAGCTGTCAGGGGCCATCGGCGGCGTGCCCACCGCCCAGGCGCTGCTCGCGCTGCTGCGCTGCGCCCTGCGCCCGCTGGCGGTTCTCGAACGCGTGGGCATCGTCCACGGCGACTTGAACCTGGGAAACGTCTTCGTCGAGCTGGCCGAGGGCCCCGACGGCGCCGCGCAGCCCGTCTGGGTCGGACTCGTGGACCTGGGGGCGGCGCGGGGCGCGGGGCTGCTCACGACGCGCACGGGCGTGCCGAGCGTGCATGGGGCGGCCGCGTTCACCGCCCCGGAGATACTCGATCCAGAAAGCGAGTACCACGAGGCGTACCACAAGGACCCCCGCGCCAACGTGTGGGCGCTGGCGTCTCTCGTCTACTATCTCAGGACCAGGCGGCCCTACATCGCCCACACGAGGCTGCGCCTGGGCGAGGCGAAAGGTGACGAGCCGGCGGCGCGCGCCCTGCTGGCCGAGGCCCTGACGACGTGCCTGAGCGTTGATCCTCGCCGGCGCATGGGGGCGCGCGAGCTCATGGGGTATGTCGAGGCGCGCCATCCGCGCCCCACCTCGCCCGAGTCGCTGGCCACCGCACCCGCTACGCCTGCTCCCGACTCGCGGGACGAGGGGCGGCGCGTACCGATGGCGCAGGCCGGCGCCGCCCTGTACTCGGACGGGACGCTCGTGCTGGGTGGCGCCGACCTTGCCTCCTGCCGTGACGGCGCGACGCTCGAGAGGGCGTGGGACCTCTCCGCGCTCGAGGCCGACCCGGCTGCCGTGCCGTGGGGCTCGCACGCCCACGGGGTGCGCCGAGTGGTCTGCGAGGCTCCGGTTGCGCCCACGAGCACGCGGGGCTGGTTTGCGAACATGGACGGCTGCGAGTCGATGGACCTGTCACGCCTGGACTTCTCGCGCGTGTACGACGCAACGCGCATGTTCTCCGGGTGCGGCGCCCTGAGCGAGCTCGCGGGGCTCGACGCCTGGGACACGTCCTCCCTGGAGTGCGCCGACCACATGTTCGCCGGCTGTCTGAGGCTGCCCCGCTCCGTCGTCTCCGACCTCGAACGCTGGGACGTCGGGCGGCTCAAGAGCAGCCTGGGCATGTTCACCGGCGCCGCCGCCTCGCTCGAGAAACCCCGGTTCTGGAGCACGAAGTACGGACGCTCCTTCATCTGAGGTCGTCGGGCGGGGCGTGGCGTCCCCAGGTGCGCTGGCCGTGCCGTCGCTTTCGCCTGCGTCGGCGCACCCATCGGTCGCGGGGGCCTCCTCGCCCTGCTCGCCTGGCTCCTGCACCATGGATGGGTAGGCCCTAGCGTCCCACTTGCGCTTGAGGCGACCCCAGTCCGGCTCGGCCAGCGTCCACGCCCGCGGCGCGGCGAGAGCCGCGTCGGCGTTGACGATGGCGGCCACGGAGCGGTCGTCGTACACGTCGCGCAGCAGGCTGTAGGCCCAGCCGTTGCGGATGACGCCGTCGAGCAGCTCGTCGGCGAGGGGGCCCGCCCCAAGGCGTTGCTCGTACACGCGGCGCAGGCGCGACCAGAACGCATCGGGCGAGAAGGTGGCGGGGCTGTCGAGCAGCGCCACCGCGCCCCTCGCGTCATCCTCGGTGAACGCTGCCGGGTCGGCGAGCCACAGGGCCAGCGGTGTGTAGACGGTCTCGCTCTCGTCGGGGAGGGGATCCCCGCAGCGCAGCAGGTAGGGCCTGAGAGCGGCGAGCACGCCGTCGGTCGCGAGCAGCACGCCTACCAGGGGCGTCTTGCACACGCCGATTTCCCAGGTGTCGCAGCCAAAGCGCAGAGGGATGACCGAGGTCCCATCCTCGCCGTGGTGCGCGACCGTCACGGGGATCGTCGCGCCGTCGGCCGTGATGCCAACGATGCCGGAGTCACCGGCGTGACCGTAGTACAGGCGCCGCTCCTGCGCGTCGTAGAGGCCGAGCGTCAGCGTGGTGTCGTACGTCTCGAGGGGCTCCCCGCTGTGCCGCGCCTCGCGGGCAACGGCCCCCAGCGCGTGCTCGAACGCGAGCATGATGAGCGAGCACAGCGCGACGGGCCTGCGCTCGTGGGGCAGGTGCTCCCTGCAGAAGCCCAGCGCGGCCGACCCGGCGATGCGCGACCCTGCCGCCGAGTTGGGGGCGCTGCCCACGCCGTCGCTGACCACGGCGAGGTACCAGCGCTCGTCAATCCCCTCGGTGCCGCTCCAGTCCTGGCATTCCGTCCCGTTCACGGCATGCAGGGTTCCTCGGACGCTACGACAATACGTGTGGATCATCGTGACTCCCTAGAGGTTGGCGTACCAGGCATTGGGGATGGGGCGCTCCACGACCTCGAGCGCCTCGGGCAGCGGGGCGACCTGCGGCGTGGTGCCGGTGTGCGTGACGCTGATGACCTTGGTGTTCTGCGCCAGCCACTTGAAGAACTCCGAGTAGTCGTGGTTGGCGAGCCTGAGCACGCGCGGGGTCAGGTCGAGGGCGACCGTCTCGGAGAAGCCGGGCGTGCCGATGAACCACGTGGCAAGACGGCCGTCCGCCTCGCGCTGGTGCGCCAGGGCGAACGCCTCCTTGTACTCGTCGGTGGGGGCGCCGTCGGAGATGACGACGACCCAGGGCGTGTGCTTGGGCGTGCCCATGTCGTCGTACATGTGCCCGCGCTCGATCGTCATGGTCACGGCCTTCTTCACGCCCGCCCCCATGGGCGTGCAGCCGCTGGCCTGCAGACGCGGCGCCTCGGACTGGCACACGGGGCGGAAGTCCTGCACGGTCTTGACCTCGTCGGAGCCGCCGAAGGTCACGATGGCCAGATCGGCGCGCCGGCGGGCGTACTGGTCGGATTTGACCGCGTCGATGAACTCGCCGACGGCGACGTTGATGTCGTCGATGTGAGCCGAGACCGACGAGGACACGTCGACGAGCAGAAGGATGGCGAAGTGCGTCTCGGTGGGGCTCACGGGCGGCAGCGCCAGGCCTGCGGTGCGCGGCGAGATCCCCTCGGGATAGGCGTCCTCGTAGATGGGGGTGACTTCGTAGGAATCGTAGGCGTTGCTCATGGTGCGCTTCCTTTCGCGTCGTGCCGCGGGGCCTTGCCCGCCGGCGTCCTTGCGTGCTTGGTACGACACGGATGGTAGGCGCGGGCGAGTGTTCGCGTAAAAGGGCGCTGTGCGCAAAGCGCCGCGTGACGAGTGCCACCGCCACGTCTAGGCTGCATGGCAGGTTGGCCCCGTCGCGCGCCGGCCGGCCTGCCATGCGGATGCCCGGCGCGTGGGGGCGATATGAGGAAGGCCACGCGTTGAGCCATATGGTCTGGAGGCGCCATGTCCGCAACGAGCGGGTTCGTGAGATACAGGGGTGCGAGCGGGCGTTCGTACGAGCTTGCGGCGAAGCCCTTCAACAGCGGTGCGGAGGCCGAGGTGCTTGACGTGCGCGGCAGGCCCGACCTCGTCGCCAAGGTGTACTTCAAGCCGCTCGGCGCGCGCAGGCGCAAGGTCGAGGCCATGGTGCGCTCGGTGCCTGACAAGGACATGCAGGCCCACCTTGCTTGGCCGCTCGACGCGCTGTATCGCCCGGACGGCGCGTTTGCGGGATTTGTCATGAGGCGCTGCGCGGCCAACGGGATCGAGCTGGGCATGCTCTACGAACCCGCCGACGCCCGCGCCCATGGGTTTGACTTTGGCAAGCAGCTGGGAGTCGCCGGCATGCTGAGCGACATCACCGCGTGCCTGCATGCGCGTGGCGTGTGCATCGGCGACTTCAACCCCCGCAACGTGTTGGTATTCCTGGAGGCGCGGGGCCTTGACCTCGCCGTCATCGACAACGACTCGTTTGCCTTTGCCGACGCGGGCGGCTGCTCCTACCCGTGCCTGGGGTGGACGCCCGAGTTTTCCGCGCCCGAGGTGCATGCCGCGGCGGCGGGCGGGGCGAGAGACTTTGGCCACAGCATCGAGGGCGACAGGTTCGCGCTTGCCGTGCACGTCTTCAAGCTCCTGATGGCGGGCTGCCACCCGTTCGACACCCGGCTCGTGGATCGGTCGGCCAAACGTCCCAGCACGGAGGAGGCCATCAGGCAGGGCGTCTTCGTGTACGAGCGCCCTGTGCGCGGGCTCGCCGCCCCGCTGCATGCCCCCGAGTACGGTTATCTGCCCAAGGACGTTCGTCGGCTGTTCGCCCGTGCCTTCCTTGGAAAGCCGCACGAGCGCCCGACGGCGCGCGAGTGGTGCCAGGCGCTGGAGCGCATGGCGGCGGGCGGCCTTTCGAGCTGCCCGCGGGGACATCGCTACCCCAGCTCGGCCGCCACATGCCCATGGTGTGACCTGGAGGCGCGCAGGGCGAAGGCGATGGGCAGGTACGTCGCCGCCACGGCAACGAAGGCGAGTCGCGCTGGTGCGCGTGGCGGGGCGGGCTCTCGCGGAAGTACCCGCGCCGCAGGTACCTCGTCGGGCCCGGCCCGTGCGACGGGCATGCCCTCGTCCGGTGGAAGGGCCGCCGCCAGACCGGGGACACGCCGCCGCCTGATCGCCTGGTGCCTCGGCATCCTGCTGGTGCTCGGGACACTCAACAGCTGCGTGTCGGGGATGTCGGTGGACCTGCACGCCCCCTCGCAGGACGGCGCGGATGTCGGCGCGCAGCAGGGGGCGATAGCAGGTCAGCCGTCACCTGATCAGGCAGACCAGGCAACGGCCGACGCGGGTCACGCACGGACTGTCATCGAGACGATCATCACGCCAAGCGGGTGACGGCGCTGCTACTCCTCGGGCATCTCGCGCTGCAGCTTGCGCTGGCGCTCCACGTGGGCGAGGTCCTCGGCCTCGATGAAGATGCGTGTGGTCTGGGGGAAGCGTGCTGAAAGCGCCGCCTCGATGCGGTCGACGGCTGCGAGCACCTCGTCGCCGGAGAGGCCCGGCTTGAACTTGGCGTCCACGGTCATGAGCATGCTCTCCGGGCCGAAGTACATCGTGAGCACCCGTCCGGTCTCGGCAACCGCATCCTCGGCCTCGACGATGCCGCGGGCCTCCACAAGCTCGGCGCGCGTCATGCCCTCGCCCACGAGCAGGCCCTTGGACTCGCGCAGCATCACCACGGCCACGCACATCAGCAGAAGGCCGATGAGGATCGAGGCGATGCCGTCGAGGTAGGGGTTGCCCGTGAGATGCCCCAGGAACAGGCCGAGCAGGGCGAACACCAGGCCGAGCTCGGCGGCGCTGTCCTCGAGCAGCACGGTGTAGAGGCTGGGGTCCTTGCAGTCCTTGATGAACTGCATGGGGCTCTTCTCGCCGCGCGCGGCGTTGAACTGCTTCACGGCCACGGCCAGCGAGGTGCCCTCGATGATCATGGCGGCGATGAGCACGATGTAGCTCATGGTGGGGTCGCCCAGCTCGACGGTGCCGGCCGCCGCGTCGCGCACCGCCTGGATGCCCTTCATGAGCGAGACGCCGCCGCCCAGCGCGAACACCGAGACGGACACCACGAGCGTCCAGAAGTAAAGCTCCTTGCCAAAGCCAAAGGGGTGCTCGATGGTGGGCTTCTTCTTGGAGGAGCGCAGGCCCCACAGCACCAGCATGCCGTTGCCCGAGTCCACGATGGAGTGGATGCCCTCGGAGATCATGGCCGCCGATCCGGAGATGCCCGCGGCGATGAACTTGACGATGCCCACCAGGATGTTCGCGGCGATTGCGGCGAACACCGAGGCGGTCGATCCGTGCCCGCCGTTCTTGGCGGGCTGGCTATCGCCCGAGGCGGGCGCTGCTGTGGTTGTCATTGGTGCTGGCTCGGCCATGGTCTACCTTTCCTGCTCCTTCGTCTGCGCCTCCTCCCGTTGGTGTCCGGGAGGAGGCGGCGAGTTCAAAACGTGCAGACGAATGGTACTCCTTTTGGCATTGGCGTCGCCCGCACCGACCCCGCCTAATGTGTTTTTCATGCCAAATAACAAAACGTGAGGTCGGGATCGACGATCTAGCCATGTTTATTGAACTTCTGATTGAAGCAGAGACGAAAAGCGACTAATCCTCTTCGATAAAGTAGGAGTTCGTAAGGGGATAGGCCGTTCCGTCGGTCAGGTGGAACGTGATGAAGAAGTGCGCCTCGCCCGCCTCCAGCGGCGTGTAGGTCACCGTGCCGCTCTCGGTCAGCTCGGTTGTCGAGATCTCGCAGATCTCGGGGTCGGAGGGAGAGATGACGACCTTCTCGACGTTGTCATCGAGCAGGAATTCCTCGGTGAACGTCTCGCCGACTGTGACGTGGCCGTCGGGGTCGCTGACCTCCCCCAGTCCATAGCCGTAGGTCTCGATCTGCCACATGCCCTCGGTCATGTCGCTCGACGTGGTCAGATCGCCAAAGACGAAGGTGCCCTTGTCGAAGCATACGCCGTAGGTCTCGCCGGGTGCGAGCGGCTCGCTGAGCAGCACGGTGAGAAACGTCCCCGACTTGAGGTTGTACGCCCCGATGACCTCCTCGGCCGCCTCGGAGACGAAGACACGCTCGGGATCGGTCACGTCGATCTCGTCGATCACGAAGCCCTCGGAGTCCGTGACGGTGATGACGCCCTCGCCGGGTTGGACGCCCTCGCGCGCAAAGACGATGCTTAGGTTCGGCCAGCCGGCCATGTTGGGGCCGATGGGGGTGGGCCAGTAGCTGCCGATCACGTCCTCGGGCAGGGGCTCGTTGGTCGTCATGACGTTGGGCTCGTACCAGTCGCAGTAATTGGACAGATAGAACGAGAAGTCACCGTCCTCGATCTCGATGGGCCCGCCGTCGGGTGCGGAGAAGTGCACGGTGGCGCAGGGAGTGTTGTGCAGGATTGTCATCGCGATGCTGTTGAGCACGGTGTAGACGAGGTCCTCGCGGTTTTCGCCCGAGTAGGCGGCGTCAACGCCGCTGACATCGCCCGTAAAGACGACGTTGTCCTCCCCCAGGGGCACGATGACCGACTGGGTGTCGTCGTCGAGGACTATGTCGCCTGCCAGCGCGAGGTTCCAGCCGGTCTGCTCCGCAAGCGCCGCGACGAGGTCGGCGGGGGTCGTCTCGGCCTGGCAGGAAACCTCGACTTCGGCCCCGTCCCGGCCGATGAAGAGGGTCGGCTGCTCCGCGGCCTCGCCGGACGCGGAGGCCGCGGCGGACGTGTCGGCCGCCGACGACTCGGCCGCGAGGGCTGTCGAGGTTGCGGGCACTGCCGATATCAGCCCTGCCGAAAGCGCGATCCCCAGTCCCGCGCAGGCGAGCGTGCGTTCGAGATGTGTGAGCGGCCGGTGTGTGGAGCTGCTACTCATGGTCGTCCTCCTTAAACGGATGGTGTCTCCTTCGCCTTGATGGCAGAGGGCCAATGTGGCGCGGACGTGCTATGCAGCCCAATCATACCAACCGGTGCGGCGTCGTATGCTTTCGGGAGCGAACGACGTCCACGTGGCGCGAACGGTCGTTTTAGATGTATGCTTATCCCCATGTGATGGCGCTGACGCCCTGGCGGGAGGGCCCCGGGCATCGTGCTGAGAGGCGTATCTGCATGGGGTCTCGCGGATTGCGAGGCCTGCCGGCGGGGAATGGCCTTCGGTGGCATGGGTGTGTCGATGGTCCTGCGGTGTGGAAGACGGGAGGTGAAGCGTCTCCATGATAGGCGGCGTGCGTGGCGAGGTGGGACGTCCCCTGACGTTCGAGGGCTATGCGAACGACTACGACAAGCGCATCCGGGCGGTGCAGTTCTCGCTCGATGACGGGGAGACGTGGACGTCCTACGACACCCCCGACACGGTCGCGGACAAGAACCTCTACTGGAAGTTTGAGTACACGCCCCAGGAGCCGGGTATGTATCAGCTGCTCATTCGTTCGGTCAACGAGGACGGGGTGGCGAGCCCCATTCCCGCGCGCGTTGACTTCTGGGTGGAGTAAGGCCGGTGAGGGGCGATTGAAGGACATCTATCTCGTCAGCACGGTGCGCATCAGCATTCCCGAGAACGCCTCCGAGCGTCTCGAGCAGGTGCTCGCATTCATGTCGCAGCACTGCGCGGACGCCACGCTCTCGAGCGTTGCCGCCCACTTCAGCTTCCACCCCAACACGGTGTCGGGCCTGATCAAGCGTGAGACGGGCAAGTCGTTCGGTGAGATTCTGCGCGAGATCCGCATGCAGCGGGCCATCAGCCTGCTCGATGCGCGCGTGATTCCCGTGGCGCAGGTCGCCCGCCTGTGCGGCTACGAGAACCCGAGCAACTTCTACCGGGTGTTCAAGGAGACGTTTGGACTCACGCCGCGCGCGTACGTGCAGCAACATGGCGGGGAGGTCCTGGACGACGATGAGTTTGGCGAGGTGTTCGTCGAGCCTGTGGGCGAAGAGGGCGTGGCGTGCAGGCCGCGCGCGGGTGCCGGGGGCGACCCTGCGCCCGACGGCCCGGTTGCGGGCGTGCCGGTCGCAGGGGAGGATGTGCCGCGTGCCACCGCGTCGCGTGCCGATGCGCCACATGATGGGTCTTCGGGCGCCGCGTTGCCTCGGCGCAAGGTCAGGGCCGGACGGGACAGTGGAATGAACGCCTCTGTCGGAGGGGCTTCCAAGGGGGAGGTGCGCGCGTGAGGTCCATGGGCTCCGGTGCGGGCATTGACATCTGCGGGGTCGACTGGGAACGGGCGTGGCATGCGTATCAGGATGCGCGCACGGCTCCCAACGACGCCTCCCACTGGGACAGGCGCTCCGTCACCTATGGCAAGCATGCGGGCCGCGCCGCCGCAGACGAGCGGCACGACGTGGGGGAGTACGAGCGTGCGTTCATTGAGCGCTCGGGCATCGAGCCGGGGGAGAGCGTGCTCGACATGGGCTGTGGCGTGGGCATTCTCGCCGTGCCGCTTGCCAAGATGGGCTGCCATGTGGTGTGCGCCGACTTCTCCGAGGGCATGCTGGGCCGCCTGCGCGAGCGCGCCGAGGCGGCCGGCGTGCTCGACAGGATCGAGATCCGCAAGCTTGCCTGGGACGACGACTGGCGCGGGGCCGGCGTGGGGCCCGACTCGGTCGACGTGGCCATCGCCTCGCGCTCGCTTGCGACGTACAACCTCACCGACGCCTTGGTGAAGCTCGACACGACCGCGCGCCGGCGCGTCTGCGCGACGATCGCGGCCGGGCGCTCTCCCATGAAGGACGAGCGGGCCTTCGAGGCGGTGGGGCGTCCCCGCACGCCGGTGGCCGACGCGGCGTACGTGATCAACATCCTGCTCGCGCACGGGGTGTTCCCCGACGTGTCCTATATCGTGACGCATGGCCTGCCGGGGTTTGCCAGCCATGATGACGCGTTCGAGAAGCTTTCTGCCATGCTGGGGGGCGACCTGACGGCTGACGAGAAGGGGCGCCTCCATGCCTTTCTCGACGAGCACTACCGGGTGAATCCGGAGGCCGACCCCAGCCGCGCCTTTGAGTCCGACAGGCGCCGCGAGGTGCGCTGGGCTTTCATCGCGTGGGGCGAGTAAACGAGAGACGGGGGACGGGCGGGATCCTTCGGGCGCGAGTGGGGTGCGAGGTGGCGCACGACCCTTTATTCGCTTCCATGTCCCCTACATCCGCCCGAGCACCTCGGCCTTCTTGGCGTCGTAGTCAGCGGGCTCGATGAGACCCAGGTCGAGCATCTTCTTGAGCTGGGAGAGCGTTGCCACGGGGTCGTCGGCCGTGTTGTCTGCGGAATCACCTGCCATCGCCTGTCGCGTCATAGCCGCGAACGGCTCTGCCGCCGCCATGCCGAGCGCGATTCCTGCCAGGTCGGCTGCCCCGCCGCCCGCACCAGGGTTGGATGCCATCGCCTTCATGATGTCGGCCGAGGTGACGCGCTCCCAGTCGTCGCCTAGGATTCCGAGTACGGCCTTGTCACCCTGTGCACCGCGGATCTTCTCGATGTTGTCCATGCCGATCTGGTCGTAGCGGCGGCGTTGCTCGTCATCGGCGATGTTGAGCGCCGCGATGCTGAAGGCAACCAAGCCCAGGCCATACTCCTTGAGCGCCTCGGCGATGGAGGGGGCGACCTGGTCGGAGAACTCTTCCAGACGCGCCTCTATGCCGATCAGCTCGGCGTCAAGTGCGTTTAGACGTGCGGTGAGCAGTGACTTCACGGTGCTCTGGAACTGCATGGCAAACGTGCGCGTCATGTCGTCGGGCCTCACTGCGGTGACATTGTTGCCCACGCACGACTGCAGGAACTTTGCCGGGTCGGTCACGCGCACGCGGTACGAGCCGTGCGCCCGCACCTCGGTGGCGATGCCGAGCAGCTTGTCGCGCACCTGCAGCGGAGTGTCGGTGCCCCAGCGAATTTCCACCGTGGTGGTGGTGCGCACGAAACAGACCACGCAGTTGAAGGTGCTCACACCGCCGGACATCATGTTGTGTAACCGGCTGACGAAGGGGTAGTTCTGCGTCGAGAGCTTGTAGGTGCCGCTGTCGAAGACCCCCTCGACAATGCCGCCGTTGATGAAGACCGCCTGCTCGCCGGGCATCACGACCAGCGTGGAATTCGTGTTGAAGTCCTCCTCGGGCTGGCGCCACACGAGCAGATCACCTGTCCCCGAGTTCTTGATGACGTCGGTGAGGTGCTTGCGTCCACCCACGAACGCGGATTCGTTGGCGTTTCTGAAGATACCCATGGTCGGCCTTTCTCGTGTGCGCGCGGGGACGTGGTTTGGGCGCGGTTTTAGGGTCTGCCGAGTTCAAGTCAGGAGAGTCGGCAACTGCGGCTCGCTAGATCTTGGTCTTCCACCAAAAGAGGGGCATATTCTCATAGAAGAGAATATCGCTTATATCGCGCTGCTGCTCGAAACTTATCGTGCGCTTGTCCTGCCACTTCTCTTCATGTTCCGCCCAGCGCCGCTTCGCGATCAGATCGCGCTCCACTGTGGAGAGCTCGGCCTTATTCGACGAGAGCTTTGCGCGGATTTTGCCGATTTTGGCCTGCTCGACAAGCAGCATCAGCACGCTCAGTGCGAGGGCGGCACCCGTGATGAGGGTAAAGATGCCTGGGGTCGCGCCATTGATGACGCTGAAAATGATCGAGCAGACGAACAGCACGCCGGCAACGACGATGAAAAAGATGCTCCGGGAGCGCTCGATCCCAACGGCTGTCGACTCTTGGAGCTCAAGGTTCTTTTGTTCCTTTTTGATCTTTTCATATCGGACGATGAGTTCTCTGCTCGACAGCCTGCTAATGCGTTGCCAGTCGTCACCGATGACCTCGTGCAGCTCATCATGCCTGACTTTGGCGAGCTCTTTCTTAAACGTGTCAAGCGTCTTCTGCAGGCGCGGCCTCTCGTCGGTCGGGGCAAGCTGGATGGCGTGCTCGGCGCACTCCTCCACTTCGCCGAGGTCGGGCTGGTGCAGGTTCATGGCGTTTTTGAATTCGTTGGACTTCGCTCGCGCCATGCCCCACCATGCCCGCCACTCGTCGGCCCGGTCGTGGGCGAGGGCCTTGAAGGAACGGTATGCCTCGTCCTTGAGGTCCAGTGTGCTCAGCTGGGCCTCGGCGCTCTTAAGGCGAGACTCCACCGAGCGCGAGTCATCGACATGCAAGTGCTCCACGTGCTCGACCTTGCCGATGGTGGTGTTGTTGGTGACGTTGTAGTTGTTGATGGCCTTCTCCACCACGAACGGCGTGTTGCAAAATGGGCAGACCGCCGCGTCTTGGGAGGGGTCGATGGTAAGTGTCGCACCGCACTGGGTGCACTTTGCGGGGACGAGGGGCATGGCGGGCTTCCTTTCTGGGCAGTATGAGCAGCCGGGCGGGCGTCCGATGCTTTCAGGCGACAGTATAGCGCTGCGGGCCAATATCACGTTTGTGCAAGCGATGCGTTGCGCGGAGGCAGGGACGGCGGGGTGGTGAGTACGCCGGCCTGGATGGTGACTGCGTTCATTTCGGCGGCTTCGGGTTACTCCAAATTGCAGAACTTTTCGCGCACAAAAATGACCGCCTAGCCCGACTGTCGGGTTAGGCGGTCGTCCATTTTTTGAGATAGTTGGGGTTGGTGCCAGTGCAGGTCAGCATGACGGCGGTGCGCTTGGCGGGGCCCCACACGTAGTCGGGGTTCTTCCATGCCATGGCCCACAGACGGGTGAGCATGAGCATCATGCGAGAGTCGATGTTGTTGTAGTAGGTCGGGGCGATGCCGATGACGACGTTGGCGCGGTGCAGTGCCTCCAGGATCGGCACCATACCATCTTTCTGACCGTCAACCTGGTCAACGGGCAGGGTGCCGTTCAGCGTCATGAGCGGGGTGATCGAGTAGTCGCGCAGGTGAATGACTTCGATGTCGGCGGCATACCGATCTCGTCAACGACGGTCTGGGCGATGTGGTCGCCGTTGCCGCCGATCGCCGCGGAGGAGGTGATGACCAGCACGTGGTCACGCTCGGACTGCGTCTCGAACTCGGCGATGTAGCTCCAGCTATAGTTGAAACAGCTGTCAACAAGCTCGCCGAATGGGGTGTCGAGCACCTCCTGATCGACCTCGGTGTCGCCCCAGCCGGCGTTGAAGCCGGGCTCACCGACGCGCTCGCTGGCGGCAAGGGCGGGCTTGGCCGCTATGCCGGCCGCAGCCAGGCCAGCGACTGCAAGGGCGCTGCCGGCAATCATGTTCCTGCGAGTGAGCTCTGCCATGATGAATCCCCTTTCTATGTGTCCGGCTTCCTTTCCGGGCACGATCGACTTGTCGGAGCGACCGGAGCCGCTCTTTGCGGCAAGCGCATCATCGGGCCGAGGATGCGCATTCCTATTTTCGTCACTGCCTTCCGGTGAAAAGGCGGGAGACATGAGACTCTAGCAAGGTTGTTGCATGGGGCGATGCGGGATTGGCGTAGGATCCGATTGACCGGTAATCCTGCCTCTGGTGCGCTTGCTTGCGCGTTACTATTGTGCGTGAAGAGTACGGACGCGATAAATAAGGAGCCACCAATGGATCAGCAGCCAGTCGTCGGCATCATCATGGGCTCGCAGAGCGACATGCCCACCATGGAGGGATGCACCAAGGAGCTCGAGGAACTGGGCGTTCCCTACGAGCTGGTCATCGCCAGCGCACACCGCAAGCCCAATGTGGTGCATGAGTGGGCCGAGACCGCGGCCGATCGCGGCATCAAGGTCATCATCGCTGCCGCCGGCAAGGCCGCGCACCTCGGTGGTGTGGTGGCCGCCTTCACCCCGCTGCCCGTGATCGCCGTCCCCATGAAGACCAGCGACCTGGGCGGTCTGGACTCGCTGCTCTCCATGGTGCAGATGCCCAGCGGCGTGCCGGTGGCCACCGTGGCGATCAACGGTGCCAAGAACGCCGCCATCCTGGCCTGCCAGATCCTGGGAACGAGCCTGCCTGAGTACCGCGAGAAGATCGTGGAGCTCAAGCGCCAGATGGCCGAGGCGTAGGCGGCACTGGGAGAGGAGGGCGGCCTTCGGGCTGCCTGAATCCTGCGGATTGTCAAGGGCGGACGATGCGGCCGGCGGTGCAGGGTGGTTCGAATGGCCCCTGCGGCGCCGGCTCAGGTATGGGTGCCGTTCTTAGGCGCAATGTGTTTATGACACAATGCACGTTCTGGGGTTTCCAGATATCGGTAAATATCTCTCTTAGCAAGCAGGCTTTGGGGATAGCCGGCGTGCAAACGACGTGCTTTCCATGGTCGAGCGTGACTCCCGGGTCGAAGGCGCAGGTCGATCTTGTCATCGAGCGCAAGGACGGCATCGCTGATCTCTGAGAGATGAAGCGTTGTTTCGCGCGGCGTTTTGTAACGGAGTGATTCTAGGAATCCCCCAGCATGATAGAACGTGTCGACGTCGAGGAACAGCCAGCTTACTGGTCAGCCTGATAGAATAGCGGCGTATGTTCTAGATAGCGGGCAACGTTCGGGGGTTTGCATGATGACGCCGGGTGATGACAGCGCTGGGGCTCTCTTAGGCCCATCTGTTCTCGATGCGCTCTACCGGCGCTTTGGCCTTCGGCTTGCCTGCAGAAGCGCGCATGGCACCCCGATCTGGCGCTCGCGCGTTCTCGCGGATGCGTCTGCCGACGACCTGCACATGCTCGCGGAGCTCGATCTTGCCGACGTGTGGGATCTGCGCACCGATGATGAGCGCCTGCGCGCCCCGGTTTCGCCGTCACCCGGCACATGCGTCCATGTGATGCCGGGCCGTCTGTATCCCCCCAACCCCGACAGCGTGCACGGCGCGGACGTGCCTGACATCCCTGGCACTCCCGGACGGGCCGGGGATGTTCTTGCTGAGCAGATTGGGCGGGGTGACGTCGGGCGCGGCCTTCCTGGCGAGCGCATGAGTGTGATCTACCGTAACCTTGGTGAGAACGCGAGCATGCTCGTGCCGGTCATCCGTTCGCTGCTTGTTGCCACGCGCCCCACGCTCGTGTGCTGCACGTCGGGCAAAGACCGCACCGGCGTGGTGTGCTTTTGCGCGCAGCGTGCGCTGGGCGTCTCCCATGAGGATGCGCTTGCCGGCTACCTTGCCACGAACGTCGCAAACGCCGAGGTGAACGCCGCCGATCTTCGCGCCCTGGCGAGGCGGGGCATATCCCCGCAACGCCTTGAGGTGGCGCGCTCGCTGTTTTGCGCTCGGGAGGAGTATCTCGACGCGTTCCTGGGGGCCGTCGTGCAGGCTTGGGGGTCGTTCGAGGCGTATCTCAATGAATGCCGACGTGGACTGATCTAAAAGGTCCGACTAGGAAGCGATGCCGCCGTCGGCATCTAGATGTCGCTCTTTCGTGCGTCCGTGACGTACATGCCCACGCGCACCTGATTGTAGGGGGCGGCCGAAGGGTCGACCTGCTGAACGCGCAGCTCGAAGACGTCGGCATGTCCGTAGAACGCCAGAAGGGCCGGAAGCTCGTTGTCGGTGCGTGGAACAAAGCCGAGCTTGACGGAGCCGCGATAGATCGCGAGGGCGTTGGGGTCGTGCGGGTTATCGGGCTCGGGAACAAGGGTTAGCCTCTCGCCGGGCTTGAGCTCGGTGAGCACCATGGCCCCATCCCAATGCTTGAAACCTGCGACGTAGAACGAAGTGATGAGACGCGACGGCTCGTACACGAGATCCCCTTTCTGCCGGCGGCGCCTTCGGTGGCTCGCGTTCGCGGCGCTCATGTCTGAGCACCTAGGCGCGGCCGCAACCGAAGGGCTTGGTTGACGTTGCCAACAAGATAGCAAGGGGGCCGGACAGAAACGGGGCGATTACGGCAAGACGATTTGGCGGGATGTCGCAATGCCCTTTGGATTGCGCTGGGCCATCGAGATGGAATGGCTATTCCTCGGACTCGTGCTGTGCGACCAGCCGGGCGAGCTCTTGGCGACTGTGGGTGCCCAGCTTCCTGTACACGGACTGTATCTGAGCGCGGACTGTATTCTGGGAGACGAAGAGTCTTTGTGCCGTCTCTCCCGCTGACAGGCCGGATACGATGAGCTGAAGCACCTCTGTCTCTCGCTGCGTAAGCTCGTGCTGACTGGCAAGGGCTGCACATGCAGATGCGATGTCATGCTGAGACTCGCTCGGCATCTCCTTTGATGGCGGCTCCTGGCGTGAGGCGACGAACGCATCTCGCTCGATGCCGGGGTCCGCCCACTCTCCCACGACGACGAGGACCATAGCGACGAGCAGACAGGACATGACGATAACGCAGAGCAGAAGCGGCTCGAGTGGCCATGCTTGGGCGAGGTGCGTTACGGAGTAGAACGCCGCCATGTACAGGGCGAGCCAGCCGCAAACCGCCTTGCCTGCGCCCTTGTCGCCGAGAAGCCCGTATCGGCAGCCTATGACCATAGTGAGAAACATCGTTGCCGAGTAGCTGAGCGTTCTGGAGAACGACGTGAATGCGGGGCCAAAGCCCGAAGCGATGGAGGGAATCACCATGGCAAACTGCAAAAGCAAAGTGATGCAGACCAAGACTTTGAACAGGGGCGTATGCCTAAAGAAGTGCCGGCAAACCGTCGCGAGCAGAAACATGACCAACGGTCCAAGCGTCCATATCGTCGTGTTGTCGCCAGGTAGGCAGAATAGCAACGCGTGGGCGGCGCAGCAAAGGAAGATGGTCATGGCGGTAAGCGCGATGGCCAGCGTGCCAACGCCTTTCTTGTCGTGTGATTCAGGCGGCGTGGTGTGCGCCGTTTCGGCGCTCTCGCCAACAAGTGAGAACCCCATTAGGACGGGAAGCAGAGCGGTGAGTATCGTGCGCATTTCGACAGGCAATACGATGAGACATGAGTACACAATGTACTGAACGAGAAAGGAGAGTCCCACAACAGCGACAATGCCTTCAATTCGCCTAGGGGTGCAGTCTTCTCCCCATAGCCTGAATATAAACGCAATGTATAGATCTGTAAGCAGAGTGCATGCCAAAGAGAGCACGGCCGGAAGATCGGGAATGCAGCCAAGCGAATAGACCATAGTCGCGACTGCGCAGACGAGTGCCACGAGCTTTTTCCGGGCGGAGCCGACGGGGATCTTGATCGGAACTAGGGCGAAGAGCGCGAGAAACGCGGTGATGGCAAAGGAGTGCAGGATGGCGGAAAGGCTCTCGCGTGCATTTAAGGTTTGAAGGCTAGCGGCAACCTCCACGTTGACGGAGAGATACACACGAAGCAGGCCGGCGGTCATTGCCGAGGCGAGCATCGCCGGCGTCAAGGTGGCGAGTCGCGCGTTGAGGTCGTTGTCCGGCAGCGTTTGGATCACCCCTCCATGTCGTGACGCCAAGATGCACATGCCATTGTATCGTATTCGGCCTGGTGATTAATCAGGTGGTTAATCTATCCTCAGTGACACATTTTGCAAATAAGTCAGGTCATGCGCGATGCGTAACACTGCTTGTGACATAGAGAATGCATCGAGGTTGCGCGAGGTGTTTTCGCGCATAGGGTTCATAAAGCTAAGGAGGCATCATCATGGACGAAAGCATCACGAGGAAGAGCTTCATGCAGGGGGCCGCTGCTCTTGCCGGCGTCGCGGGGGCTGGCATTTTCGGTGGGCTTGCGAACGGCGCGCATGCAGACGAGGGCGAAGGCGAGCAGGCATGGGACGAGGAAACCGACGTCCTCGTCTGTGGCTTTGGCGGTGCGGGCTCTGCCTGCGCTCTTGAGGCTGCTGATGGCGGTGCAAAGGTTCTTCTTATCGAGAAGGACGTGCTCCCTGGCGGTTCGATGAGCCGCTGTGGTGGAGGCATGGCCGGCGCCGGCACTTCCATGCAGAAGGAGGCTGGTATCGAAGATAGCCCTGACGAATTCTTCGACTGGATCATGCTCACGACCGACGGTCTGTGCCCTGAGGATATAGCCCGCGTGTATGCGGACAACTCCGCGGCGAACATTGACTGGCTCAACGACCTCTCCATTGAGTTCAACGACGCGCCTCTGTTTGTCGGGGAGGAGACAACCGACGACTTCCGCATCGGCATCAACCGCCGCGGCGTCCAGTATACGGCCTTCGGCCTTGAGGAGTCGGACGTCACCCCTCGCTCCCACTGGGCAGTCATGAAGGAGGGGAGCACTGCAACCAATGCCGGCCCCGAGCTCTTCTACCCGCTACTGCTTGCCGTGAATGCGAACGAGAACATCGAGGTTCGCTATCAGACGGCGCTTGTTTCACTCGTCACCGATGCTACCGGGGCGGTGATCGGCGCCGTAATTGACGAGAACGGCACTGAGAAGAGGGTCAAGGCTCTCAATGGCGTGATGCTGGCGACTGGCGGCTTCCCCAACAACATGGAGATGCGCAAGAACTTCTGCTACGACACGTATGGCAGGACTTCGTACATGAGCCCGATGTGCACGGGTGACGGCGTGCGCGCTGCCATGGCGGTCGGTGCCGATCTGGCCAACACATGCCAGAGCTACCTCTTTGGCGAAGGTGCCTTCTACGAGGCCACCTTTAACGAGGAGTGGGAGGGCGTGTTCCCCATGTGGCTCGCCGATCCCGAGGATCCCAACAAGCTGGTTGCCGAGGCTCCCATCATCGCCGAGACTCACGGTGGCGTGGTGATCAACACGGACGCTCAGGTGCTGAACGTGTTTGGTGAGGTCATTCCCAACCTGTACGCCGGTGGATGTGACGTGGGATCCAACATCTTCGGCGCAGCGGATCACTATCCGGGCTGTGGCAGCTACGTCGGATTTGCTCTGTGCTTCGGCCGTATTGCCGGTGCAAACCTTGCGACCAACAAGGCGTAGGCTTCTGTTTGTTAGCTAGCAAAGTGTTCTTATGGGGCGACCGGTCATGATGCGGACCGGTCGCCCTTTCTGTTTAAGCTGATCTTGTTGTACAAGTTTCGCAGGTCCTTTACTGAGTGAATATCAAGCTTAGCATAGATATTTCGGATATGCGTTCGCACGGTTGCCATACTGATCATCAGAGTTTTTGATATTTCTTCATTGGTATAGCGCATTACGAGCAGCGTAAGAATGTCATTCTCTCTTTTTGTTAGATGATAATATTCGGATATAGTTTTACATGTATTCATAATATCATCGCTGCTTCCGATAAAGGTGTCATCAAAGATGCTTGTGTCTTTTACGTCATTTTCACTGGTGGCTCCGAAGGAGGCTGTCTTGTCGACGCTGCTCGATAAATTTTTGCAGAAAAAGAGGGAGATGACGAAGAGAGCCATGCTCGTGCAGACGAGGGTAACTGCAAGGGCTTGTCTGTCAGCGTATGCCTGTAGGGCTGCTCCGATCGAACTACCGGTTGAGCATGCCGCGAGAACAAGAACCTCGGCAAAAATGGAGGGCTGGCCACTCTTGACATCGACCAAATAGGGGATCACGAATGCAGGGAGTATCAATAGGAGCTGCTCGGCAACAACAAGTACTATCGAGATCCAAGGCATCATTTTGTCAAGCGCGAAAACTGCGAGGAGCGCTCCCACCAATACGAAGACGATGACAGTCGGGTACAGACGAACCCCGCTATCGGCCCCAAGGGATAGTGCGACCAGTAGCACGATGGCTCCGGCGAGCAGCATGCCCACTGAAGAGCATATTTGCGAAGATAGATTCGCCCCACTTTCTTCAGAAACGAGAATCCAATTCGTTGTTGCGTGGCCGAGACACAGACGGACGAGGATTAGAAACAGGAGAAAAGTTGTTAGTGTGCCTCGATTTATTCGAATGGTAATGCCAGACAGGTCGCTTAAGATAGGGTTGATTGGTCCGTGATTGCCAGTCGAAAACCCATTTCGCGATGTGTTAAATTCTGTGAAGAAATACAAGCATATTGTCGATATGACGGGGAGTGTTGTTAGAACGCCTCCTTCCATCTCCAATCTGATTGATCCAAAGACAAGCGTGCTTGCGGCTGAGATGCTACACGCGAAGCTGAATATGAGAACCAAACGCTTGAGCCCATATGGCAACAAGGCCTCACCCCAGAGCAGCAGAAGCAGGTTGCCGCCGAGCTGAGAGACAATCTCGCATGTTACGAGAAAAGGATACGGAAACTCGACTGGAAATGCCTTGAAGGTGAGCATGCCTGATGCTGCGCATACGAGTGCGATACCAAAAGCAACGATGGGATGCCTACATATGCGGACATCCGGTTTGAGCAGATACACAAGAGAAACCATGAGAAGAACGAAGGCAACAACGGCAGTGTAGAGTATCGTCGTGCTAGGGCGTGTCGTCACAAGATGTGTAGCCAAAGTGTAAGGCAGCGGATCTGGAAGGCGGCCTCGAACGAGGAGGCCCTCTTGCAG
>CAWVLT010000048.1:0-26049 GCA_963930185.1 Coriobacteriia bacterium
ATGTGCGGCGGCCCCCTTTTTGGGCAGGCATGGGCGAGATCCGCATGGCAAGCGCTACCTTACGATTCGACGCCGTCCGCCTCCCCATGCAGATAGTGTGTCCCGGTTTCGATAAGCGCGCTCTGAAAGCCTGACGATCTCAAAAGACTAGCTATCTGATTACAACAAACGACCGCCTCGGACGCCTCGCCGCGCTCGGACTCCCTCATCCGGATGTATTTGAACTTCGTACCGTATTGCCCAAGAAACTGCGCAGCTCTCACGTCATCACTGGTAGCGGTAAGCCATCGATTCTCGATTGCCATGCCCAGCAGATCAGATATGTCGTGGCTTCGTCTCGGCATAAAGCCTTGGTCAACCCACATCTGCTTGAGCATCTTCTCCGCCGCCTGCTCGCAGTGGAAGCAGACCGCCTCCGGAAAACGACCGATATCTGGCAACAGATGGGTCACAAGTTCCACATCAGCCTTGGCAGCTTCGATGTAGCTGTCCTCCCTCTCAAGATCTACCATAAAGCACTATCCCCTCCTTCGCTATTTCATGCTCGATGCTTCCGATCTTGTCCCTTGCAGAAGAAAGCCGGGCCCTCGTCTCAGTCAGAACGTCAACGTGCATCGGAAGCCAAGATAGGGCAAATCTGATATCCCCAAGAGTGCGCGCTGAGGAGTCGTCGGCAACGACCATTATGTCCACGTCGCTCTCCGGGGTCTGCTGGCCCCTAGCATACGACCCGAACAAAATGATCTGATCCGCCGGGGTAACGGCAAGAACAGACGCCACGAGCCTGTCCACATCAAGCCGGGCAGGGGATAATCCGTGTCTCTCCGCCATAAGCCATTCCGCCCTCCAACAACCTTTCACATGCCCGGAGGCGACTAGAAGAACTCGTTGTACTTTAGTTTACCCAGCCGGCCACCGCATCACTGCATCATCGTCAATGGCCCGTCCCACAGGGCAACCACGCCCGCGGCCCTAGCCCCACACCAGACGCACGATGTCCTCGCGCGAGGCGACGCCCACCTTGCGATAGATGTTGTGGATGTGCGTGCGCACCGTGTTTGGCGAGATGAGCAGCTCCTCGCTAATGTATGCGCCGGAGTGCCCGAGCGCCAAATAGCCGAGGATCTCCCGCTCACGGCCGGTGAGTGAGTAGGTGGCGGCAAGCTCGTCACAGCGCTCCCCCAGGGACGGCCCGAGCGCCACGAGAGAGCTGGCATCAGGCCCGGCACCGGCTCGCCGGAGCTTCCCGCCATGGGTGACGTCCACGCCAGCCTCCCCAAAGAGGCGGTCACCCCCGGCACGCAGCTCGGCCTCGCCCGCGCGCAGGCCGCGCCAGATGGTGAACACGATCATGCCGGCGGCGTAGAAGCCGCACGTCACCACGATCACCAGCCGCGCCCCGTCAGCGTCGAGGTCCACCGCCGAGCCGATGCGCTGGGTGAGCCTGGTCGCAAGGGAGAACACGAGCAGCGTCATGGCAACAATGAGGTCGGCGGAGAACTCGGCGGCATGCGCCATGCCAATCAGCGTCGAGAGCGCCAGCAGCGCCGCGACCGTATAGAGCAGGATGACGAGAACCGTCTCGACGGAGGAGCCTCCCGTGACAGAGCGGACCATGTAGTTAGCGGCCAGGACAACAGCGGCCAGCGCGGGGATCAGGCCTCGGTAGATGGCGCGCAGCAAGGGCCAGCGCCGTGGGAGCAACGCGCAGGCGAATAGGATGGCCGCCACGGACAGCTGTATCACCACGTAGTGGGGGTAGTCCTCGAAGAAGAGTTCGCCCCTCATGCCCATGAGCATGGCGAAGAGGACGAGGCCTATCGAGGGGATGAGGGCGATGTCGAGAAACGTGCGAACCAGAGAGGGGCCGGCGGGCGCGGGGGCGCAGGGTGCGTCAGAAGGCATGGCGTCTGGGGCCTCGTGAACCCGATCCGCACGGACGGCATGGGGAGCGCGCAGCGCGTAGGGCAGCACCACGCACACGATCGTACACGCCATGAACAGGCAGACCGCCCCGACCTCGGGCAGCAAGAGCTGACCGAGGCCCACGAGCGAGGCGACCACGGCAGCGATGGCGGTGACGGCCAGGGCGCGACGCAGATCGTAGGCAGACAGCAGCCGGCCCCACGGCAGGCACTGGAGCGCGCAGCCCGAACCTATGCAGATGCCTGGAATGCTGCCGAGCGTGTCAGGCGGGCAGAGGCCCGTAGCCATGGCGCAGAACATCGCGTTTCCCGCCATGTAGAGAAGGCTGCCGACAACCGACACGCCCGTAGACGCCAGCAGGCCACGCAACCGAGGCACGACCGAGAAGGCCACGGCGGCCACGGCGGCCATCCACGTGACCCGCAGCGCAGAGCCGAGCGACCCCACGAACTGGGGCAGCGACTCGAACCGCTGGAAGGGCATGGCAGCGGCCGAGTAGATGAGCAGCGTGCCGAGCAGGCACCCGAACCCGACCGCCACGAGGACGTCTCGGGTGCCCATGCCCGTCGTCGCAAGCTTATGCCCCATCAAAAAGCCTCCCTCGTGCCGCCGATGTCACGGATTGCCGTGACGTGGCCACGTGTCCCACGGCCGCCGCACCAGCGGGGCCGACCTCCGGCATCGTGGCTGCCAAGCGCTAAAGTGGCTAGGGCAAAAAAGATTCCCCGACCACTTGACATGCCAACCTACCAGACATTTTACCGCGCTAAACGCCATATAAACGCCAACTCAACGTTTTGATGGATTGGAAGGCGCACGGGGTAGCCGTACCCTTGGGGTGGATGTCGACGTGGGCAGGCATCGCGAATACGCTCGCCAGCCGTGTCGTCATCAGCCGCGAGGCCCCTGGCGGGGTCTCGCCATGAGTCGCAGCCAACCGTCCATGCAACAACAAGGAAAGGATGGGCACCATGAGCAGCACTACCGGCATGAGCCGGCGCGCGTTCCTCGCGTCGGCGGCAACGGCCACGGCGGGAATCGCCGCGGTCGGCGCGCTCACCTCCACCGCCATCGCCGAGGAGGGCGGAAAGGGTGGCCCCGGCGGTCCCGGAGGCCCCGGCGGTCCCGGAGGCCCCGGCGGTCCCGGTGGCCCCGGCGGCGCCTCCGAGGTCACGTACGCCACGGCGGAGACCACCGCTGACGGCCGCGTGAAGGGGTACTGTGGCCCCGGCGACTGGCTGGGCGCCAAGCCCGAGATCTCCGACAACCAGATCACCCAGACCTATGACGTCGACGTCGTAGTGCTGGGCGGCGGCCACGCCGGCCTCATGGCCACGCTGGGCGCCGTGGACGAGGGCTGCACGGTGGCCACCGTCGAGCAGCAGCCGTGGAGCGCCTTCGTCGACCTCGACGGCACCGGTGCCAACATGGGCGGCTGGTACGGCGAGGACATCGGCCACGTCAACTCCCAGTTCCTCATCGACCGCGGCTTTGGCCCCTACAACACCGGCGAGATCACGAGCGAGTTCTGCAAGCGCGCCGCCGGCCGCGTGAATCCCGACATCATCAAGGCGTTCGTCCAAAACTCCGGCGCCATGTTCGACCGCTACAAGGAGGTCTACGACTCCTACGAGGCCGAGCGCCAGGAGAACGACTCCAACGTCTTCCTGAGCGGCACCATGGTCGTCATCGACGGCGAGCCCGTCGCTGACGAGGGCAACTTCGACATGTCCAACATGTTTGAGTACCCGCTGTGCAACACGCAGGCCGCTTGGTCGGGTGCGAACGTCGAGTACCCCATCGAGTGCGGCGGCTACAAGACTTGGCCCTGCAACGCCCAGTTCTACGGCTATCACGGCAACGACATCGAGTTCGTCCACAAGTACATCGTGCAGTACACGCAGGAGAACGGCGCTACGTGGTACTTCGAGCACACCGGCGTGGTGCTGACCCAGAACGAGAACGGCGACGTGACCGGCCTAATCGCCACCGACGCCGAGGGCAACTACGTCAAGTTCAACGCCGCCAAGGGCGTCATCCTGTGCGCCGGCGACTACATCGGCGACCCCAAGATGTGCTGGGCCCTGCTCAACGAGGGCATGGAGTGGGCCGAGCGCAGCGGCTCCACCGCCGAGGACTGGACGAGCGCTGCCGCCCGCAACGGCGCCGGCCACAAGATGGGCGTCTGGGCCGGCGGCATGATCGAACCGACCCCTCGCGGTTGGATGGGCCTGGGCGGCGTCGCCAACGGCCCCTGGGGCACCTGCCCGCTGTACGCCTGCAACGCTGAAGGCAAGCGCTTCTGCAACGAGGGGGCCATCCCGCAGCTCACTCCCGTGGGCCTGCGTCAGCCCGCCGGCAAGACCGCGTGGGTGTCCGACGCCAACTGGAAGCAGACCGTGGGCTCCGCGCCCCTGGACCACGGCGCGCCGAACTTCGGCATGGACGACTACATGGTTCAGCTCGAGGCCGGCATGAACGCCGTCGAGGTGGGCAACCCCGAGGGTACCTTCGTCATCGGCGCCAACCTGGCCGAGCGCAAGATGATGGGCGGCACGGTGTACGCCGCCGAGACCCTCGACGAGCTGGCCGACATGCTGGGCTACGAGGGCGACGCCAAGCAGAACTTCCTCGACAGCATCGCCCACTACAACGAGCTGTGCGCCTCCGAGGATGGCGACACCGACTACGGCAAGGACAAGGCCTTCATGGTGCCGATCGACACCCCGCCATTCTACGGCGGCACCGGTAGCCTGGGCCACACCTCCAGCCCCGCCATGGTCACGCTGAGCGGTCTTGTCACCGACGGCACCCAGAACGTCCTGAAGACCGACTGGACGCCCATCAAGGGCCTGTATGCCGCCGGCAACTGCCTGGGCGGGCGCTACGGCCTGGGGTACAGCACGCCGTTCGCCGGCAACTCGGTGGGCATGGCCATGACGCACGGCTGGGTGGCCGGCCATACCGTGGGCAAGCTGTAAGGTACGACAGCCCGGGGCTAGACAAGGCACCGGCTTGCTGGCATGCTTGCTGATGCCCTGAACCAACCGCCGCCCGCACATCCGCAACGCGCCGATGTGCGGGCGGCTTTTCCGGAGGCTCTCCGGGTAGCAGTTGACGTCACGAGGGCATGGGCAAAGCACAATGGGACACGAACGGGGGACCCGATGGGTGAGGACATTCTCGACATGGAACCGAAAGGGCCCGAGACGGCCTGCGAGCATGACAACACCCAGGAAGGCCGGGGTGAGGGCGCCGACGACATGATCGTGAACGTGGCGTTTCCCTTCACCCTCGCCACGCCGCCCTTTGGGCCGAGCCGCCCCTACATCGCCGACCATGCTGCGAAGATCGCCTACGTGAAGGCCGTCGAGACGGAGCTGGCGTCGCTTGACGAGGAGCTTCGGGCGCGGCCCGTCGCCGCCGTGCGCCTGAGCGGCGGCGCCAGCATCATGAACGCCGACAGCGTGTGCCATCTGGTGCGCAGCATACGAAAGGCGCTCACGCTCGAGCCCCATGCCGAGATCTCCATAGACGTGGAGCCCATCACCGTGTGCACCCCCAGCCTCACGGACTGGACGAGCTGCGGCATCAACCGCGTGAATCTCGCCGCCGTAAGCGTCCACGATGACGAGCTGCGGGCGATGGGGGCCGCCCACACACGGGAGCAGCTGCAGAACGCCCTGTTGTTCCTGGGAAAGTTCCACATGTCCCGCGTGAGCATCGAGCTCATGTACGGCCTGCCGCGCCAGACGCGTGCCAGCTGGGAACACACCTTGCTCACCGTGGCGGATCTGGGGTATCCGCACATCCGCGTTACGCCGCTCGTTGATCGGCACACGGGCGGGGCCGCCAATGCCGAAGTCGCCAATGCCAACACCACCAATGCCGAAGTCACGAGCGAGCAAAACCGAGCGGCATCCCTTCCCTCCATCGAGGATCGACGCTCGTGGTACGAGCTCGCCTGCACCACCCTCACCTCGCGCGGCTACGAGCAGTACGCGGTCGACTCGTTCGTGAGCACGTCTGCCCCGCACGGGCGTGACAGGTTTGACAAACACGCCCGCAACGGCGCCGACGTGCTGGGCCTTGGGGCCGGGGCGCATAGCCGCATCGACGGGTTTGCCTACGCGAACGCCGTAGACTTCGACCTGTACGTGCAGCACTCGGCAGAGTTCGAGACCATCGTGCGCAACCCCGCGCGTATAGACACCGAGGCGCAGAAAGAAGCGCTTGCCAGGGAATCGTTCGAGAACCCCTCGATGCAGGAGCGTTTCGAGCAGGCGGAGGCGCTGGGTTCCGTGCACGCGAGGTAGCAAAACAACAAGATAGCGAGACATGCGCGAGATGCGAGGCGGGGCGCTTACAGCGGGGCCCTCGCCACGCAAGCGCACGACGAGGGCCCCGCTGTCATGATTCTCTAAGCCGCAAGCGCAGGGCGCATCAGCGCATGTAGCCCTTGCTGTCAAACCCGTGGCCGCAGCGGGGGCAGATGTTATGCGCGTCCTTGTCCGTCGGCACCATCATGATGTAACCGCACTTGGGACAGGCCGTGCTGATGGGAGGAAACCAAATAGGTTCGGGGTCGAACTCGATCTCCGTGCCGCCCACCACCTTGTCGAGGCTTTCATCGCTCATCGGGTCCATCTTGGCCTTCTTTTCCTGATCGCTCATCGCCTGTCAACCCTTCTCTCGGTGACTTGGTATCCATGATGATACGAAAGTTCGCACGCCGAGACACCCCTCAAGAACGAACGGGGCGGAATCCGGAGCGAAAAGCAGCTCCTCGGGATTAAACGAGACGGAGCACCCAAGAACGTCTATGCAATTCCATAGCTGCGGTACAGCTCGCTGCGCAGGGCAGGGTCGGTCGCGATGCGTTCAACGTCGTCGCCCCTGCCGTCTGCAAGCAGAGCCTTGAGCAGAAGGGCAAACCGCGACTCGCCCTGAGTAAGCCCCTCGGCTTTGCCCTGCTCAAGGCCTTCGGCGAGTCCTTCCCTGCGGCCGACAAGAACCCCACGGTCGTAGTTCAGCTGATCCCTGACCTCAAGCATCATGAACTCCAACCTCCATTTCTGATTGTCGAGCACGCTGGCAACCTCAGCCGCGAGCCTGGCGGAAAGCTCGCCCGACACTTCGCCTCTTGCAACGTAATCGAGAAACTCGTCGAGGCGATTGGAGCCCTGCTCCTGCTTGGGGGCAGTTGCGGAGAGAAACAGGGTCCTGGTTCCATCCCCAAGCGTCAGGTGCTCCGCACCTTGGCATCTGTTCTCAAAACAGTATACCCGCCGGCCGAGATCAAATGGATCGAAGCTACAGATAAAGATGACATACGAGTTCTTGAGATCCTTGTAGGGACGCCCCTTGCCCAGCTGATCGAGCGCCATGAGTGCATGGTAATAGCGCGACCTCTGAGGAAGCTCAAACGTATCTGTTGCCTGCATCTCGACGTTGTAGACCGTTCCTTCCTCGTCGCGGACATAGACGTCAAGCCGAATTCCCTTGGCATCCGGAGAAGCATCGATCTGCTCCTGCCTGCTGATATGCTCAACATGATCTATTGGAACACCAAGGATTGCCTCGAGTACATCGCGACACAGGTCAGCATTGAGCATGGTCTTGCAGAATACAAAGTCATTCGCGATGGTGAGCTTCTCCCAACGCTTGTCTATTTCACTTACGATCCTCACGGCGTCATCGGTCATGCGTGATCCTCCTATCTAGATTGGGCTGCCCTATCCACTGACTTCTCGACCGCCTGCAGTCGGCCGGGCATTAGAGTCCGCGGAGAGTGATATTCGATTCTAGGATTATTTGCTAATAGTATACGAACATGTGTTCTAAATTGCAAGACCTGTTTTAGGTCAAGGCGCAGCGCCACGTCGCACCACCAGTCGACTATCGAAAAGTGCGAGATTGGGAGGTTCCACGAACCTTGCATCTCGACATAAACCACCTGGTGCTCGCATATAGGAATGGGGTCATTTTGAAATCGGTCGACCAAATGCCCTCGCGAGGGAACCTATAATCCAATCGGTACAGCCAGACAAGTACCAGCAAGCAGGCAGGAGTCCGCGTGCAGCCCCGCGCTGATCACGCCTGCAAGAACGGTCACGTAAGGGCTAGGCATGACGAGGTAACGTATGCGCTTCACCAACATAGGCCAGCTTGGGTGGATCATCACTGGGCTTTCATTCCTTTGGCCCTGCCTAGGAAGTTCAGCCACGATGCATTTCCGCCATGCTGCGGTAGGCTCAATCAGCCTCATCACGACCGAATGGCATGCTGTTGCCATGGGACTCATCTATCTATTGGCGATCACTCTTTGCCTAGGAGCCCGAAGGAGGATCTGTCAGGCTCTCGCCCTAGCTAACCTACGTGCGGCAACCCTCACGCTTGGGGCAGCTGGCATTGTTGGCCACGTGCTTCTTGTCACGAATTCCATGATGCGAGGATCGGTCACAGCGGCGACGCTCTTAGCGCTCCTTGGGTTTTCACTAAGCATCACCTTTATCGTTGGCCATATTCTCATCTGGCAATCAGTGCTCACAGAGCTCCCCATCGGTCAAGCGCTCTGTGCCATCACGGCATCCAATGCATTGAGCTATCTTGTTCAGCTCGTCGGAGACCTCGTGATGGGAAGAGCGCTGCTCGCGTATCTCGTGATATGCCCAATTTTCTCTGCCGCCTTTTCATGCCCCGCCTTGCGAGCCCGAGGGCTCGCCAGCCCCAGCAACGTAAGCATGATTCCAACGCCAAGTGCCTTTGGGCACCTACCATGGAAACTTATTGTTCCCACCGTTATCCTCATCTACTTCGAGCAGGTGCTCACAAGCCTGCTCTTTCAACGCTATAGCGACTGGCCGCGTGATAATCTCACGATAACGCTTGCCGCAGGCCTAATTATTTGGTCAGCGGCCTCCATATACCTTGCGCGTCACACATTTGGCAGCGCGGAGATGGCCCGACGCGAACCCACGCACGACACCGTGGAACAAGCAAAGACGGGCATCCTCGTGCTGTCCGCCGGACTACTTCTGGCTTACATGGCAAGCTTACTCGCCACAGTATTAATCACCAGTGAAGGCGCGCCCGTGAGCGAGCGGCTCCTGGTCGCGGCCGGCAGTAGTTTCCGCGTAGTGCTATGGATCCTCCTAACCTGTGCGGTCAAACTTGGCAAAACAGATGTGGTATGCGCGTGCAGTACTTACATCTTCTTCGTGCTTGCTCTCCCCGTATCAAGACTTGCCGCCCTCGTATTTGCAAACATGAGCGACGAGAGGCTTTCTATGCTTCTGTCGCCAGGGATTATCATGCCCGCGATTTGCATTATCCTGTTCATCATGGCGAGCACAATCGTTATCTTCAACATACGCACGACCCGTCAAAGGCCTCGCGCCTTTTCCGAAAAGACAGATGGGCAGAACGTCGATAAACAACGTGCCGCCGATCTTGCAAGCCTCGTCGCCACTGCCGCCTTGTCAGCACGCGAAGCAGATGTCCTTGATCTCATCTGCCGCGGATATAGCGCGCGGCATGCCGGTGAGAAGCTCGGCATCTCCGAGTCGACCGTGGTCTCCCATATTACGCATATCTATCGCAAGCTTGGCGTGTCATCAAAGCAAGAATTGATTGCACTCATCGACCAGAAAAGCGCAGCTCAGATCGCATCCTAAGTTTTTTAGGATGACACAGAACCAATACGTACAGAAGCAGTCGGGGTTTCTTGGGATTCCGGCACGCGAGCGTTCGCCTAGCCTGAACTCAGATTGCCTGCACAACTGACGCGTAGGCAGAAGAGAACAGGAGAGTGGAAAATGGAGCTCGATCGCAGGAACTTTCTCAAAAGCGCCACGATGGGCGGAGCGGCGGCACTGGGCATTGGGGCCAGCACTGCCCTTGCCGAAGTCGCTCATGTCGGGGGCGTCACCGCAGACGCACTTGGAACGTCCGAAGGTACTCCCATCGTAGAGGAGCTGCCCTTCCCCGGCGATGCCCCCGCCCCGGCGGTTACGCGTCATACGAGTGTGATGTACTTGTGGTTGGTTGCGGCTGGGCGGGCCTGCATGCCGCCATTACCGCCGCGCGAGCTGGGAAGAATGTCGTTGTGGCAGACAAGGGGCGTCCCGGATACTCAGGCCTCTCTCCGTTCTCCCAAGGGTGCACATATTATGACTCAGACTACGACAATCTCGAGGGCACGCTCAAAGCCCTGTCGGTGACTTCGGATTATCTGGCCAACGTTGATGCGTTTCGACATGCTTTGGAAATATCAAAGCAGGCTTATGAAGAGAACTACGAATTTGGCTTCACTGGCGGGTATCAGTACGCCCCCGCTGCCGGCTATACCGAGTTCGACCAAGATAAGGAGTATTTCCAGGCCAACCTTGCCAACGAGCGCCACCACAAGTGGATGGAGGTACTCTCCAACGAAGGCGTCACCGTGGCTGATCACGTAATGGTGACCTCTCTCGTCACCACAAACGACGGGAGCATCTGCGGCGCTGTTGGTCTGCACTTCCAAAGCGGGACAGCCGTTACCTTCCACGCCAAGGCCGTTGTGCTTTGCGCCGGGTCTGGAACATACAAGGCAAGCGGCTTCGTCCTAGGTGGAGACACTTTCGACGGCCAGTACATGGCCTATCAACTTGGCTGCACTATCGTGGGAATGGAGTTCGAGGACTTCCATCAAACAAACTCCGCAGCGCCTGGCGACTATCACTTTGGCAACACCTGGGACTACGTGGAGCCCTACACCCCCTACGACACCTACACGCTTTCCGGCGATGACGCCGAGATTGCCGAGTACGCTGCCGGGAAGCTCAACTTCATGTCGGGCAACCGCGCCAGGCAGGCACTTGAAGGACTTGCCGCGCAGGACGGAACCGCCGTCTCGAGTCGCACCACCAACGGGTCGGCAAATCCCGACGATCCCCGCTGTGCCTATTGCCTGAGCTTTGGCGATCAGGGTAAAAACCGCACGCAGGATGCATACGGCGCCGCACCCGGGATGCCACTGCACATGGCATCGGGCGTGTACTGCGGATGGGACGAACGCCAGGGTGCCACGCCAGTGCCAGGCCTATTTGTCGCAGGCGACGGTGAGTATGGTGACATGGCTGAAGGCGTTATCTATCCTTTCGTGGGGTCCACTTCCACAAACTGCTCGGCACAAGGCAACCAGGCCGGCGCCGCCGCAGCCGCCTATGCCGACACAGTCGAGCTTGCCGAAATGCCCGCCGACCAGCTCCAGGCCGCAAACGATGAGATCTTTGCACCACGTACGCTTACCAAAGGATTTGATCCCAACTACGTGGTTGACCGTCTCGTGGGCATCATGAGCGCGCCCGAGGTCCAGCTCGCAAAGGATGCTACCGGGCTGAGCAGCGCCTTGAACCAGGTCGAGTATCTACGAGACAACGTTGTCCCCAAGATGATGGGATACTGCGGCCATGACCTGCGCATGGTACTGGAGGCCAAGCACAAGGTTTTCTCTGCCGAGATGAAGCTTCGCGCAAGCTTGGCGCGCGAGGAAAGCCGAGGGACTCATTACCGCTCGGACTTCCCCTATCGCGATGACGCCAACTTCTTGTGTCACCTTGGCGCCTTCAAGGGCAGCGATGGATCGATGGCTATCGAAAAGATCGACGTGCCCGACAGTTGGAAGGGAGACCTTTCTCTGGATTACGCCGAACGCTATCCCGGCCGTTTCCCGGGAGAGGCCGAAGCCCTCGGACTTGCTGAGGAACAGGTCGAGAGCTCAGGTAAGTGGGAGCACAAAGCCTAAGAACAGGGGTGCCTAGGCACAGCGAAACGTGCCGACTGTAAAAACATGTGAAAGGAGCCGTCGATGAGCGTCGCTCGTCTTGATCTAAACAAGTGCGTAGGCTGCAGGAACTGCGTGAACCTCTGCCCGATGGACGTGTTCTATTTTGATGAGACCGCCAACAAGTCAGTTATGGCGTTTCCCGAGAACTGCCAAAGTTGTGGTCAGTGCTATCTACACTGTACCGGCGATTCATTGGTCATGAGCACCCTGCAGGCGGGCTACATGTCCGCTGGCGGGCGGGCGCTACGCACCTTTGCTAACCAAACAGAGATCTATGCACCAGCCGAAGAGTCGGGAGGCTGGAGCGGAAAGGAGGCGTCGAGTCAAATAGCCCCAACCTTTTGGGCGCACAGTCAGGCTCACTGAAAGTCACCGGTTAGATCGACCCCTGCATCTGTCTCAGCACAGATGCAGGGGTCGTTTGCATACACCGCCGTTGACCGGGTGGCAACATCACAGATTAGCCATCCGCTTGTCTTTGAATCCCTTTAATACCCAGGCCACAATGCCTGTCAACCACATTTGACATACGCATGCGCCACCCTGCGGCCCCTGACAAGCACCTTTGATGGTAAGGTTTCACCTGCCATGGCACGCTTGGAGTCGTAAGGGTCGCAAGGCCAAGGACGCAACGCCCGGAGCGGGGCCACGCACGCGAAGAAAAGGGAAGGCGCACGACACATGCAGATCGGAACGCACATCAAGGACCACCGCACGCGACTGGGACTTTCGCAGGACGACCTTGCCATGAGGATCTACGTGTCACGCCAGACCATTTCGAGCTGGGAGACGGGCAAGACCTATCCCGACGTGCAGAGCCTGCTGCTTCTGAGCGAGGTCTTTGACGCGACCGTGGACTCCCTCATACAAGGAGACGTGGAAACCATGGCGAATACGATCGAGCAGGACGCGAAGAAAATGAACAGGCTGTCAGCAGCGATGCTCGGGCTGCTGGTTCTGACCCTCGCGACGTTCATCTGGGCGGGGTGGCAGTACCTCAACGGATGGGGGTGGCACACGGTACCCACCGGGGTACTCGGCTTCGTCCTGTGGGCGGGCGCCATGGCTGCCGCAAGCAGCCTGGAGCGCATCAAGCGCGAACACGACCTGGTGACCTATCAGGAGATCCTGGCGTTCTCGGAGGGAAGGCCCGTCGACCGAGACAATCCCGCGAGCCGCAAGGTCCGCGCCCTGGGCGGGATGCAGAAGGTCGTGCGCGTCGTAGGAATCGCCCTCATCGCGGCCGTGGTCGGTGCGATTCTGGGATATGGCGGCATGTGGCTGGTAGATGGCGTGTTGGGGCTGTAGACCGCTACTTAGATCACGCCCATCGCACCCAAACAGCCGGTCTCGTCAGCATCGGCCATCAGACCAAGAATCTCTGCGGGTCCTAAAGCAGAAAACGTTTTACAGCGCATCTCCCCTGGGGATAATCACTAACGGCTTTTGAGGGCCCCAACACCTAACAAACGGGTATGGGGCCTTCGGACCCTGTTTGTTCGATACGGGGATCGGGCAGTTCTAGTCACAAGGAGGTTGCTATGTCTTTGCACGAGAAAAGGATGAGTCGCCGAACGCTCGTTGCCGGTGCCGCGGGGGCAATGGCTGTTGCCGGGGTTTCGCCCCTCGCTTCAATCGCAAATGCCGACGAGACAAACAAGTCCTCTTCCCAGACGACATATGCGGCAGTTGCGCCGAGCATGAAAGGCGACATAACCGTTTTCGTGACAATGGATGGGGACGAGATCGTAGGCCTCTCGGTGCTAGACGAGGTCGATACCCCTGTTATACGTGATGCAGCCATCAAAGACGTATCCGCTAGAGTCATCGAACAGCAAAACCTCGAGGTCGACGCAACCGCTGGTGCCACCGTCACAAGCACGGCCATCCTCCAGGGAGCGCTTGATGCCTTGACCAACGGCGGAGTCGATACTTCCGCCTTCAAAAAAGGCAGCGATGCCCCCAAGAAAGAATCCGGTACCGACGAGCAGCATGACATCGTGATCGTGGGCAGTGGCATGGCTGGTCTTTCCGCTGCCCTGTATGTCAAGAAAACAAACGAGGAAGCTGACGTCATTGTCATCGAGAAGCAGGCATACACCGGCGGCAGCACCCGCGTGTGCGGTGGTGGCATTTGGGCCGTTGGGGCCGGAGTCAACGAAACGATAGGCCAGGACTGCTCTTTCGAAGACTACCTCTCGTTCATGCAGGCGCGTAGCCAGCCCGATGAGATCAATGCCGACCTGCTGAAGAACATACACGACATTTCGGGTGAAATGTTCGACTATCTCTATAGCTGGGGCTTCCCTGTCAGCATCGCCAACTGGGGCTTTGGAAACCCAGACGCCCAGGTGCCCGTCTTTAACGCAACCGCTTGTCAGCAAACCACTGACTGGGAAACGGGCAACAACGGACTTGTTGACTTCCTTGAAGTCCTTGCCCGGAATCAGGGGGTTGAGATTCGCACGAACTGCAAGGCGACCGAGATCTTGGTAGAAGATGGGTGCGTGGTTGGAATTGCCGTAGAAGACCGTACGAGCTCTTACTCGATCCACTCGGATCATGTCATCCTCGCCAGCGGTGGCTTTACACGCAATCAAGATCTTATTGCCCAGTACGCACCAGACTACACCGACGCCTTTGCCTTCACGGGCAGCGGCAGCACCGGTGACGGAATCCAAATGGCAACCAAGCTGGGCGCCACTATTGTCGGGACGGGAATGATGGGGCTTTCCGGCCTCAATCCGAATCTTGGTTACTATGGGCCCATGGGAAGCGCGCCCGGTCTCGCACAGCTCACCGTTAATGCCGAGGGCGTTGACTTTGGCATGAAAGGCACGTTCTACGGTGATACTCTTGCCCTTTTGCTGTCCCAGACGGGAGCCTGTGGTTACGGGATCTCCGACGCAACAAACGAGAACGTCGATCGCCTTGATCAGGCAGTCGAAGCTGGCTTTGCTGGCAAATACGACACCCTAGAAGCCCTTGCCTCCGACCAGGGGATTGATGCCGAGGCGCTTGTACAAACTGCGCAAGAGAACGGAATTCAGGAAGCCCCGTTCTACTGCATGGTACGTCGGCCCCTATTTATCGGGTCGATCCCCGGCGTCAAGGTTGATGCCGACTGCCATGTTCTGGGCGATACAGATCAACCGATCGCCGGTCTCTATGCCGCAGGCGAGGTCATGTTTGGCAATGCCTTCAGTCAGGCATACCCCTGCTCGGGCACTGGCGTAGGCACCAGCTGCTACACTGGCGCAATCGCAGCCAGGTCGGCGTTGAACGAGTTGAGCTCCTAAAGAAACCCGAGACGTGCGTTTCTGTTCTCACGTGAAACACGAAGCGCCTGGGCCTCTGTGGTAACCGCCAATCTTTAGTGTTCAACATCAAGGAAAGCGGCGTGCGGGAAACAGCTCCCGACACGCCGCTTTTTCATACAAAACCGTCCCTCGTTCAGACGAACGGGCGATCGTCTACCTTAGATCGTCCTGGCAGCCTGGTTGCCGGCGGCGATGGCCTCGGAGATGTTGTAGGGCGCGTTGGCGTCACCCACGGCGATGACCTGCGCGGAGACCTCGCCCTCGAACGGCGTGGGCAGCTCGTCGAGCGCCTCGATGAGGGTGCCGCAGGCAATCTGGGCCGTGGTGCCCGAGCTGGTGGCGACAGTCACCGCGCCATCGCCCACCTCGCTCACCGTGGACTCGCTCCAGATACGCACGCCCAGGGCCTTGATCATGGGCAGGGTGTACGACTTCACCCAGAACGAGTGGCCGCGACCGGTGAGCGAACCGGCGCTGGGCGTGACGATCTGGACATGCTTGCCCTGGGCGAGCAGGTACATGGCCAGGTCGATCGCCTGGGCGTTGGAGCCGGCGATCACCACGTCGTCGGCGATCTCTGCGCCGGCGACGTCATCGATGCTGATGACCGAGGTGGCGTCGGTGCCAGCCAGGCCCCAGCTGTCGCGCGTGCCGCCGACGGCCCAGACCACGGCGTCAGGGGCCTCGGAGTTGATGAGGTCAGCGGTGACCTCGGTGTCTGTCACGACCGTGACGCCCTTGAGCTCGAGCTGGCGCGCGTAGTAGGTCTGCAGCCAGTCCAGGTTCTCGTGCGGGCCCTTGATGAGCGCCGCGAAGGGCAGCAGGCCGCCGATGTAGCCGTTCTTCTCGTACAGCGTGACCTCGTGACCACGCTCGGCGGCGACGATGGCAGCCTCCAGGCCAGCAGGGCCGGAGCCGGCAACCATGACCTTCTTGGGCTCGGCGGCGGGCTCGGGCGTGTAGCCACCGGTGATCTGGCCACCGGCGATGCGGTTGGGGTGCGCGGCGAAGGTGCGGCAGCCGAACTTGAGCGAGCCGTCGTCGTTGGCGTCCCAGTGGCAGTGCAGGCAGCGCGTGCAGGGGCGGATCTCGTCGAGACGGCCGTCCTGGAGCTTGTGGATGTACTCGGGGTCGACGCACAGCGGGCGATTCATCAGGATGAAGTCGATGTCGCCGTTGGCGATGAGGCCGTCAAAGAACTCGGGGGCACGAGCCGGATCCATGTAGGTGACGCAGCCCACGGGAATGGAGACGGACTTCTTGAGCTCGGCGGCAACCTTGGTCATGACACCCATGCCTGACTGATCGGCCTTGAGCATGCCCTGCCAGTGGCGCTTGAAGTCGAACTGCGTGCCGTAGGACGTGGTGCCCTCGATGCCGTAACCGGTGAAGAACAGATCGCCGGCGAACTCGGCAACGTGCTGGCCGCGCGGCCCGATGCGCACGTGCAGGGCGTCGGCGCCGGTGGCCTCGATGAGCTTGCACATCTCCTTGTTGTCCTCGACCGTGGTGTACAGCTCGCTGTCGCCGATGTTCTTGTCGTTCTCCTCGACGCCGTTGATGAGCACCTGCACGGGGAAGTCCGCGCCGCAGGCCTCTTTGATGCCGCTCACGATCTCGCAGACGAAGCGGGTGCGGCTCTCGAAGGTCTGGGGGCCGTACTCGTCGTCGCGCTGGTTGCGAGCGCGCGACATGAAGGTCTGGCCGGTGTTCTCGCCGGCGGCGTTGATCTCGACGCAGTCAAAGCCGGCGTCCTTGAGGATGGTGGCGGCCTTGATGGTGTCGGCGATGAGGTCCTGGATCTCCTGAGCCGTCATGTCCATGCAGGTCGACGTCTGGAAGATGGCGGTAGGATCGGGCTCAAACCCGCTGTAGATCAGGCCCATCGTGGCGAGCTGGTAGCCGATCTTGCCGCCGTTGTCGTGCACGGTGGCGGCGATGTTGGCCAGCTGCTCGGGCGTCCAGTCGGCGATCTTGCCAACCTCCTCGCCCGCCTTGAAGTGGTCGTAGAGCTCCACGAAGTCGTCGGTGTACAGCAGCGAGACGCCGCCCTTGGCAAGGCCCGCCAGGTAGTCCAGGAACAGCGGGGCGTCAATGCCCTGCGAGGTGACGCCGATGTAGCCTGCGGCCGACTTCACGATGCGGTTGGGCAGGGTCATCGAGCCGAACTGCCACTCGGTGAAGATGCTGGGCGTCTGGGCGTTGGTGATGGGGGCGAAGGCGCCCTGCGGGTTGAGCTGGGCGGAATGCTGGCGCAGGCCCACCTCGTCGGTAGCGGTGGCCTCGGCGGAGGCCTCTTCCTCGGCAAAGGCAACCGTGCTTGCCATGCTGGCAAGCCCCAGGCCGGCCATGCCGGCTGCAGCGCCCTGGACGAACCCGCGGCGGGTGACGTTGGTGTGATCGCTCATGTGAAGCTCTCCTCTCCTCGTTGGACGTGACGGCACGCGGCCCCGGCCTGTCGAGACACGACAAAGCGCACGGCCCCCACACCGCACGCTTCTAATACAACCATGTCAGCGACGCACGGGGAAGCAACGGTTTTGGTGGAGCCGCAACCATTTGGTTGCCTCAGCGCAAGGAAGCCCGACGACAACGTTGGCGGCCAATGACATCGATAGCACGGCGAATCTGGCGTCATTTAGCGCTACCAGCTACCATACAAGCGGCACACCGCAACGAACGAAGACCCGCACCTCGAGGGGGCAGCATTGGATCCGCTTCTCGTATACCTGATCGCGATCAACGTGGTGACGTTTCTGGCGTTCGTCGTCGACTTTGCCCTCTGCATGATAAGGCCCGCCATTGACGACTCGGCGGCCAACTCGCTGATCCTCGACGTATTCCCGGTCGCGGGCGGTGCGGTCGGGATGTTGATTGCCCTGTTTATCCTCGGCGGTCTTGGACGTGGGCACCGCATGAACAAGGACAACATCGCGTGGTGGTTCCTCGCCATCGTCTGCCTCATCGTGTGGGGGCTTGTCAGCGTCGTGAAGTTCGGCTTCGTGTCACTGGACCTGAGCCTTGGCGGCCTGTTCTCTGGCTGGGATCTGACCAAGCTCAAGATCCTGGGGATCTACCTTGCCGTGATCAACGTCATAGCCCTCATCGCATTTGCCTGGGACAAGCACGTGGCGGCGAGCGGCAACGACCATAGAAAACGTGCCCCGGAGGCGCGCCTGCTCGGGCTCTGCCTCGTCGGTGGGTCCATAGGCGGGATCCTTGCCATGCGCATTGCCCGCCACAAGACCAAGAAGTGGTACTTCGTCTGGGGCCTGCCAGCCTTCCTTGTCCTGGACGTGGCACTGGTCCTGTGCGCGCACATGGGTGGGTTGATCTGATCAGGAAGATACTCGATGACACGAACGGGGCCCAGCTCGCAAGTGAGCCGGGCCCCGTCTTGTCAGCCGTCCGTCAGGCAAGTTGCCTGGGCAAATGCCCCGCGCGCCTTACGCCTGCGCCAGGTCACGCCCCAGGCGATAGCCAAAGGTGATGCACGAGCCGTAGTTCAGGCCCTGGATCATGAACGAGTAGATGCCGTTGTACATGTCGCCCACCATGATGCCGACGTTGTACAGGCCCTCAATGGGAGTGTCGTCCTCCTCGCACACCTGCATCTTGTCGTTGGTGCGCAGGCCGCCGCAGATGGTGAGGCACGTGGCCTTGGCGCCGCCGCATCCGTAGAACGGTCCCTCCTTGATCGGCACCATGAGCGCAGGATCCTTGTAGAAGTCGGTGTCCTCGCCGGACTCGCACAGCTCGTTGTAGCGATTCACGGCGTCGATGGCCTCGGCGGGCAGGCCAAGCAGCTCGATGACCTCCTCGATGGTATCGGCCTTGACGCAGGTGCTCATGCTGTCACCGCCGCTGCTCATCATGCCCGACTCGGCGGCGGAGTCCCAGGAGGCGATGACCTCCTCGGTGGTCATGGGCGCGTCCTCCCACCAGGAGTTGGCCTTGTACCAAGGGCCGCCCTCCTCGGCGTAGTTGGTGCCCCAGATGCCGTAGACGGTGCCGTCGGTCTGCTGGAGGTTCTTGTAGGCGCCCAGCGCGAAGATGGACTGCTCGTTGCTGAAGCGCTTGCCCTCGTGGTTGAGTAGCAGGCCCGTGTGCGTGAGGCTGGGCTGCGCGCAGAAGGCGCCGCCGATGATCATGGGAGCGCAGGGGAACGCGCGCTGCCAGGCCGCGCCGACCCACAGGCCCATCTTGTGGCCATCACCGAAGAAGATACCGTTGCACGACAGACCGCGGTCGTAGTCGACCTCGACATCCTTGATCAGAGGCAGGATGCTCGGGCAGTACTTGGCGACCATGTCCTTGTCGGCCGAGAAGTCACCGGTGGCCAGAACCACGCCCTTGGCGGCGTTAAACTGGGCGTACGTGCCGTCCTCGCGTGAGGCGACGATGCCACTCACGCGGCCGGTGTTATCGTCTTCGCGAATGAGCTGCTCGCCCTTGGTGTTGTAGTAGATGGTGCCGCCCAGGCTCTCCAGGTGGCGGGCCAGGGCCTCGACGGCCGGCTGCTGGCCGAGACCGGCGAGGAACGTCCCATCGGTGAAGCAGTGCGAGCCGGGCGACATGTACATGGGGTCGTCCTCGGCGTAGAGGTGAGGCGTGCCCTCGAGGCCATAGCCAATGCCCTCGGCGTCCATGATGTCGAGCATCCAGTCCATGGACTCGCGGCTGTCACGGACCAGGTTGTACCACTTGCGCTCGTCGACGTTGCCGGCGTTTGCCAGCAGCTCCTTGCGCAGGCAGCGGTTGATGGGCTCGTGCTCCACGCCCATCTCGTCCATAAGGCGGCTGCCGAACGCATGGTTGGAGCCACCGCGGCTCACCGGCATGGAGCTCGCCGAGATGAGGATGACGCTGGCGCCAGACTCCTGGGCCGAGACGGCGGTGCACAGGCCGGCCGTGCCGGCGCCAACCACCACGACGTCGGCCTCGAAGGTCTCGGCGATCTGGTCGGCGGGAATGGGATCGGGCGCGATCTCGAACGACCACTTGGTCTCGGAGGCGGCAGTCAGGGGCGCCTCTTCGGCATGGGCGGCCTGCGTGCCCATGACGCCCAGGGCGGCGGCGCCGGCCGCGGCTGTCGAGGCCCCGGCGACGAACTGACGGCGAGAGACGTTGGCGGTACCCATAGTGTTCATGCTCATGATGCCTTCCCCTTCTTCTGTAGGCACAATCACAAAAGCCAGGTAGCAGACGGTGCCTAGGCGTGATGAAAGCGCCAGGCTGCGTCTGCTGGCTGCACCTCCATCATATTCGCGTTCCACTGGCAAGGGAAATTCAAAATGTCGCTCGAATCATTCAAGCCAACCCGGGCGCGCCAGCAGGAAGCGCCGGGAGGCGAGGGCCTCTTTCAATTGAGCCGCCGCTCATCGGGTGACGTTACCTGCAGGCCACAGCGCCCACCCCTCCCCTTGCGATATCTTATGGCATCACCTTAGTCTGGAATGTCAGATCGCTGCAAGATTTGAATGAGGTCATTCAGAATGTCCTTCTGCATGCCACGCACCCAGCAGAGATAGTTGTTGTCAAACTGATGGTAGTCTGCAATGGGCACAAGACGCAGGTCGTCGAACTCGCACGCCAGGGCGCGGCGGGCGCCCATCGAGACCGCATATCCGCTGCGCACCATCAAGACCAGGTCATCGTGGGAGTCGACGTACTGCACGCTCGCGCAATCGACAGGTGCCTGCTCGGCGCCCTGATCGCCCTTCTCCCAGAGCTGCTTCTCCACGTAGAGAACCAGCCGCTCCCCCGCCAGCTCCTCCTTGAGCACCGACTCCCGGTTGGCCGCCCAATGGTCGCTGCGCACGAGCAGCTGGATGGGGTCGGCGAACACGCACATCTTCTCGATCCATGTAAGCTGGGAGAACATGCCATAGTCGGTACAGAAGACGCAGTCGAGCTCATTAGCCTGCAGCATGTGCACGAGCTCGCTCTGACAGCCTTGGTGCACCGTCAGGTGGATGTCAGGATGCTGTCTGTGTAGCTCCTCCAGCACGCCCGGCAGCATCCCGTAGCACGAGCGACCAAAGTACCCGATGCGCAGGTCTTCCTGCTGGCCACGCTGGACGAGGCGGGCCTCGTCGCGAGCGTGGTCGAGCTCGCGCAGGATGTCCTGCGCCTTTGCGAGATAGGCCGTGCCCGCCGGGGTAAGCGAGACCGTCTTGCTGTCACGCTCCAGGAGCTTGACCCCGAGCTCCTTCTCGAGCAGAGAGATATGGTACGAGACGGTGGTCTGCGTGACGAACTGCTCCTGCGCCGCACGAGAGAAACTCGAGGTCCGTGCGACTGCGACGAAGTATTCCAGCTGCCTTGTGTCCATGGTTTCGCCCGCCCCCTTGCCCTGCGATCACGCCCCAGTGACCATGCGCCCGCGCTACGCGCCGCCCGTTCGGGAGGCGATGAGTCCGTCGAACTCCCTGCGCGTGTGCACGTCCAGCTTCCTGTAAATATTACTCGTATGGGCGCGAACCGTGCTTGGCGCGAGAAACAATTCCTCCGCCATCTCCGGCGCGCTCATGCCCCGAATCAGCAGTCTGAATACCGCGAGCTCTTTAGGGGACAGTCCTTGCTCGGAGGCCCACGAGAGGAGTTCCTTGGTCATGGCGTCCTCGCGTCCGTCGTCCAACGTCAGCGAGTCAAGGTAGTCACGATTGTAGACCGAGGCGAGCGACACGACCAGGATCACTACGATCGAGATGATGCCGATTGCCGCCCCAAGGACCCCGGATCCCTCGAAAGCCCCCGCAAACGCGACGCCGAGGATCGCGCCGAGCTGGATGCACAAAATGTTAGCTCCCCCGATGAGCCCGCATGCTCGTATGTTAGACTGGCCAAGGCGATAGGCAAGGGAGCACGCAAACGCGTAGGCAAGCATCAGATAGCTCTCGTTTGCCGAGCTCATAAACACCTGCGAGACAATCACGTTGCCCCGAAGAACGAGCATCGTCACTAGACCGAGCATCATGCCAAGCACGGTGATCATGACCAGAAGCTTCAGGTCGAACCGCTTGAGGCCAAGCATGATGCCGACAACCGCCAAGATCGCCGGCAATGCCATGCCCACGCGAGCGGGAAGCGTGGAAAACGCCAGGCCCGTGAGTCCGTCCCCAAGCCCGTAGAAGAAGCCGAACGTTCCCACCCATAGGATGAGCAACCAGGGAGTTCCCTCCGTCCGGAGGTGCCGGTGTGGAAGATGGTCAGGAGAAATCTTTCGAAACCCAAGGACGGCAAGGACGAGAGAGGCGACTGGCAAAACGAAGAGGCAGGCTGTGCTCACGACCTCGTCGCACGCCTGCAGCAAGCACCAGATAGCAAAGTTGACCAGATACGATCCCGACCACGCAAGGACCGCATATTGCGTGCTCATGCAGCCATACAGCTCAAGCCACAGAAGAAGTATGGCTGCATATGCAGCGCCACCAGCGAGGATACCCACCATAAGAAGACCATCGGGCACAGGCGCCATCCCATGGAGGGCAATCGTGGAGCCGCCGGCAACCGCAAGGACAAGGCAGGCGGGCAGCCCGAATCCAGACGTATGGTAATCGGCACGCCTGCTCACCAGAATGGGGATCGCCAAGAAGGCGATGACCTCGCCGACACGAAAAATCGTGCGCCCATCTATAGTCAGCCAGAAAGTCACCGCCTCATACGACTGCACATCAACCAGCGCGATACCAAGCCACGCGCGGATGAGGCAACAACCCAAGAAGCATGGGGCGACATGTGGAAGGTTGCGACAGAGGTCGAACAGTTTGTTAACCGCTTGCCATGTCATGGTTTGCCAGCCTTCTCCAATACGTGATCTGTCACTTTGTAACAAAATCGCAGGCAGAAGCATGTGCTTAACGAAGACAAAACTTTAAGCACCCGCGTCAAGAGCTAAGCACCCAAAGTACGGCTACCGTCATTCACGCAGGGCGCGACAGCAACGCGCCTTGCGATGGCACTCATCATACGCCAGAAAGGATGCAGATCATGGAGACACGCACGTCCACGGAACAGACTCGTCGTTGCTTTCTTGGTAGTGCCGGCGCGGTGGCGCTCGGCGCAGCCGCAGCCGGTCTGTCGGCCAGGGCAACCGATGCAGTGGCGGAGGAATCGGGTTCGAATGATGGCGCCGCCTGGGACAAGCAGGCGGACGTCCTTGTCATTGGCGCCGGCTTCGGCGGCCTGACATGCACCTGCGCAGCACTTGACCAGGGCGCCTCGGTCATCATGATCGACGTCTCCACGCGCGCCGGCAGCACCGCCCTCATGTGCAGCGGTCTCATGACCACGCATGGATCGAACTCCGTGGAGGAGCTGAGCGCCAACGCGCCGCTGACCGACGCCAAGCTCGGCCAAGCGTTCCTCGACGCCTGGCCCCAGCTGCTCGGCTGGCTCGAGAGCATCGGAGCACCCCTCGCGGAGGAGCAGAGGGAGACCGAGACGGGCTCGTATCCTATCTATCGCTTTGGTGCCGAGCTCGCCCCCGCCGGCAACATCATCTTCGCCAACTTCCTTGAGTCCTACGCCAAGGACAACGGTGCCGACATCATGTACCAGACCAAGGCGAAGAAGCTCCTCACAGACGAAACCGGCCGCGTGACGGGCGTGAAGGCAATCGCCTCCGACGGGTCCACGCTGCTCATCGGCGCGAAGAACGTCATCCTTGCCTGCGGCGGCACCCAGAACAACAAGGCCATGGCCGCGGAGTACATCTCGCCCTACGCCGACCTCATGGTAAGCCGCGGCAACCCGCACGATGACGGGTGCGGGCTCGCCATGGCCCAGGAAGTCGGAGGCGTGCCCAGCAGGGGTTTTGGCACCTTCTACGGGCATCCGGTACCTTACGGCCTGGAGATCACCGAAGACAGGGCCGACTGGGACGCCAATATTGTCGATGACGAGTGGGTCGGCAGCGTCAACGCCATCTTCACAGTGGCGCAGAATTCCGGCGTCCAGTATGGCATCGCCGTCAACCTCGAGGGCAAGCGCTTCTTCGACGAGTCCAAGGATGACTTGCTTCTCAACCAGGCAATTGCCCGCCAGACCTTTGCCCGCGCCTACGAGGTTCTCGACGCCAACATCCGCAGCGAGTACACCGGCATGACCGCAGTCGACGGTGGCATCGACCAGCTTGGCGTGCTCGAGAAGTGGGGAGGAACCCTCTATCAGGCCGACACCATCGAGGAGCTGGCCGACATGCTGGCAGCCGAAGGTGTGGTCAAAGCGAACTTCCTGCGCAGCGTCCAGGAGTACAACGACGCCGTCGACGCCGGCACCACTGCCGACCTCGAGGTTCCCAAGGCGAACCCGACGCGCGCGGTCAAGATCGAGAAAGCCCCCTTCTACGCTTTCGCCGTCGTACCGGGCTACAGCTTCTCGTTTGGTGGCGTGAAGGTGGACACAACAGGACGCGTCGTCGACGTAAGCAATGACCCCATCGCAGGCTTGTGGGCAGTCCCCGGAACTGCAGGCGGGATGCAGTACGATACGTACATCGGTGTGCTGAGCACCATCACCGCCATGAGCTACGTCGCCGGCACCGAGGCGGCAAAGGAGGCCCTGGCCTAAGCCAAGGTCCGCGTTTCATCATCCGGATGGTTCCATAAGTCAAGCGGGCAGCCCTGCAGGAGTGAATTGGGGTTGCCCGCTTTCTTTAGAGAGTCTAAGAGACTAAACCACGTCTGCGAGGTTATTCGTCATAACTTGTCACACCAACGAGAAAACGGGCTCTTCACTGCGTGTAAACATCTCTTCGCCGGCATAAAATGCTCAGGTTGAACGATCTGGGTCTATGCGAGTAAGGCAAATCATCTGCCCTAGGACATTTTGATCTTTGCCATATTCGCAAACATGCAGGCAGTCGGCCCACAGGGTCACCATGAAACCATGCCGTCCGAACATGACTAAGAATCAATCCGAAGCGATTTCATTCAACCTCGGGGTTTTGTGCCAGCAACCTGAGAATCCCACGCATGGGGCGTAGGCAAAAGGCCAAAGCGAGCAACGGGCTATTATTTGCTTACACTATGGCGTCGCACATGATCAACAAGAGCCTAGTAGGCCCTTCTTTCAAACATGCTAACTACCACCTGCAGCAACGCACGAAACTACAAGGTATTCTCCTTGTAAATTAGCATGAAAACAGTCAGTATGCCATGCCGTAATTAGCACGTTTTCGTAAGGTTAGAACAAAAAGAGCGGTCGCGCTGCGCACCTAGTTCCCTGTGCAGCGCGACCGCTTGTCGACAACTCTCTAGACCATCCGCCGTCTCATGACGCAGACGGCGTTCAGGCACTCGAACCCAAAACTAGATCTCCAGGCTGGGGATCTCCTCCTCGGCGTTGCCGCCGGCGGCGTTGATGCCGGCGATGCGACCGAAGGTCACGCAGCGGCCGTGGCCGATGCCGGGGACGTAGGTGGGATAGTCGCCCGCGCCGAAGAACTCGCCGGCCGTGGAGCCGCAGACGTAGAGGCCCTCGATGGGCTGGTCCTCGGCGTCGAGCACGCGGCACTCGGTGTCGGTGCGCAGGCCACCGCACATGGTGAGCAGGTCGGCCTCGAGCTTGCCGGCGTAGAAGGGCGGGTCAACGATCTTGCCCATGACCTCGGGACGCTTGCCGAAGTCGAGGTCCTTGCCCAGGTCGCACAGCTCGTTGTAGCGGTCAACCGCGGCGATGAGGTTCTCGGCGGGCACGCCCATCTGGGCAGCCAGGTCCTCGAGCGTGTCGGCGGTGTAGGTCTTGCCGTCGGCGATCTCACCCTCGAGAACGAGCTTCTGGGCCTCGAGGTTGTACTCGCCGCCGTAGGGCTGGGTCAGCTGGCCCCACTGCAGGCCGCCGCCCAGACCGTCATCCATCTGCTGCTTGACCTGCTCCAGGCCATGCGAGTCGTAGATGCAGAAGGCCTCCTTGTGGGTCTGCAGGGCCTTGGTGACGCTCTTGGACTGGGTGTTGACGTCCTCGTTCTTG
>CAWVLT010000049.1:0-17775 GCA_963930185.1 Coriobacteriia bacterium
GCGTCGACGCCGTGAGCGGAGCCAGCGTTACCTCCAAGGCAATCTTCACGGCCGTCGAGGAGGCCCTGGCATCCGCGGGTTCGGGCGCGATCACTGCACACGAGGACGATAGCAATGCCTCCAGGGCGGACGAAGCATCAGGAGTCTCGTCAATAAACAACAATACAAACGAGTTAAACGATATTTATGTGGATAACTCACGTGTACACGTAGGGAGGCTCTCTTTTGCCCTGCCAAGTAACTCCAAGATAGAAGAACAGGACAGCGAACATATCACGCTTTACGCGAATGACATGTCCTTCATGCTCACTTCCCTCATCATGGATGTAGATATAAGCGCAGAAGATGCACTCTCTGCACTTTGCATTTATTACCTCGGCGACGAAAGCTATGACTTCTCCATTATTGGTGGGCCAGAAGCAATGGCCGGCGATGCCGGGATCATCCTCTACGCAGCAACGCTAGAAAGTACCGCTTTTCCGTTTACCATGCTAGTCACTGTGGATCTTCCAAGTGGCGGCGTTTTCCAGAGCGTACTCGCTGCCCCAGCCCTAAATGACGACATACTTTACCTTGCCCTCGCATTCCTAGAGAGTATTGCGATAGACGACCCCGACGCCTCTCCGTCCCTCAGCGATTACGCCCCCTCGGTCGAAACAACCGAATCTATCGAACTAGGTGCCGGTGTCTACTACATCGGTGAAGATATCCCCGCGGGCCGTTATGACATACGCGCGATCTCGGGCAGTGGGAACATTTACTCGCATGACGCCTCGGGAAGCCTCGGCATCAATGAGATGATGGGGACAGATGACCCGGACTTCTATATCTCTGAGTACAGTGGCCTTCGCCTGGAAAACGGCGGAGAGTTGGAGATAAGCGGCAATCTCAAGATCGAACTCACGCCGAGGTAACATCCAGCATCGATTGCGTCTCTCTCAGAACCCCGGGCGGTCTCTCCCGTTCGGGGTTCTCCTTTGTTTTGGAAACCTGTCCTCAAGGGCAAGCCGCACGCTTACGTTACACACTCACGCAGTTCTCGCAGAGTTCCTCGGGGGCGATGTCCAAGCCACACGGCCACGTAACGGTAAAGCCATCCGATGAGGCCTGACGAAACATCTCCGGATCCTCGAGTCTCGCAAAAACACCTTCACCAATGACAGGAGACATGTCATACACGCCCTTCTTGCCGTCCTCAAACTCGAGATACAGCAGGGTATCGCTTCGGGCGCAGGCATATTTAACAGAATAGTGCATGCTCAGCCTCCTATAATTATATCCAACTAGGCAATTCCATACTCTACAACCACCGCAGGCTCTTGGCCTCTCTGCCGTTCGGGGCTCCATTTTGCCCGCCATGCCGCTTTCCACCATATGTTGACTATTAACGCCGTCGATCGATGTTCTATGATCAAAATACAGTGCGTCACTCACCTTTGGGCGGCGCCAGGCATGTGTCCTATCGGTATGCACGTAGATGAAAGAGAGAGAGGAAGTGCACATGGAACTCACGCGTCGTGGTCTATTCAAAGTTGCCGGCGCGGCGATCGCCAGTAGCATGGCTTTCGGGCTGACGTCCAAGTCGTCGGCGCTGGCGGTCGAGCAGAAACCGTGGAAGTTGGTGAACACCAAGGAGTACACCAACATCTGCTGCTACTGCGCAGGCGGATGCGGCTCGCTGTGCTCGGTGCGCGGCGGGGAGCTCATCAACCTCGAGGGTGACCCCGACCACCCCATCAACCAGGGCGGCCTGTGCCCCAAGGGCGCCACGATGTTCCAGCTCCGCAACATCGTCGACCCCCAGACCCGCGAGGTCGTCAAGAACCCCGAGCGCGTCTCCAAGCCCATGGTGCGCCGTCCCGGTTCCAGCGAGTGGGAGGATATCTCCTGGAACGACGCCGTCAAGGAGATCGCCCGCAAGGTCAAGGACACCCGCGACGCCTCGTTCATCGAGACCAACGACGACGGCCTCACGGTGAACTACACCCCCGCGATCGCCAGCCTGGGCGGCTCGCAGGAGAACTCCGAGGAGGAGTACCTCATCCTCAAGGCCATGCGCTCTCTGGGCGTGGTGGCCATCGACAACCAAGCGCGAGTTTGACACGGCCCCACCGTCGCCGGTCTGGCGGCTTCATTTGGTCGTGGCTCCATGACGACGCACTGGTGCGACTTCCAGAACGCGGACGTCATCATGAACATCGGTTCCAACAGCGTTGAGAACCACCCCGTGAGCGCCAAGTGGCTCAACAAGGCGCACGATCGCGGCGCGAAGTGGATCGTCGTCGATCCCCGCTACACGCGCACGGCCGAGATGGCCGACATCTACTGCCCCATCCGCCCGGGCACCGACATCGCCTTCTACGGCGGTCTGTACAACTACATCATCGAGAACGACCTGTGGCAGCACGAGTACGTGCTGAACTACACCAACGCCAGCTACCTGCTCGATCCCGGGTTCACCTTCGACCCCGCGACCGGCCTGTTCTCGGGCTGGAGCGAGGAGACGGGCACCTATGACGTGGCCACCTGGCACTACCAGGTGGAGTCCGAGCAGGAGTGGGACACCTCCGAGGGCGGCGCCTACGCGTGGGCCGTGGCCGAGGGCGTGCCCGAGTTCACCCCGCCGCTGAAGGAAGTCGTCAAGCGCGACGAGACGCTGCAGGACCCCATGTGCGTGTGGCAGCAGTTCAAGCAGCACTACTCCCGCTACGACATGGACACCGTGTGCTCCATCTGCGGCATGGACCGCGCCACGCTCGAGCTGGTCTACTCCACCTACGCCTCGACCGGCGCCCCCGACAAGTCGGGCGTCATCCTGTACGCCCTGGGCCAGACCCAGCACACCTACGGCGCGCAGAACACCCGCGCCATGAGCGTGCTGCAGCTGCTCCTGGGCAACGTGGGCGTGGCGGGAGGCGGCGTGGCGGCGCTTCGCGGCGAGCCCAACGTCCAGGGCGCCACGGACATGGGCATGCTCGTCAACGAGCTGCCCGGCTACCTCAAGTGGCCCAACACCACCGGCCGCTCCAGCCTGCGCAGCTGGCTTGAGAACGAGACCTACTCCGACGGCTACTACACCAACAAGCCCAAGTTCATGGTCTCCTTCCTCAAGGAATGGTTCGGCGCCAACGCCACGGTGGACAATGACTACGGCTACGACTGGCTGCCCAAGGTTCCCTCCGAGGTGGGTGCGCAGGACTACACGCACATCTCCACCTTCGAGCTCATGACCTCAGGCGTCATCAAGGGCTACTTCAACTGGGGCATGAACCCGTGCCACTCCGCGCCCAACGCCGGCTTCGCCCGCCGCTCCATGGCCAACCTCGACTGGCTCGTAGTGGTGGACCAGGTCCCCACCGAGGCCGCCACGTTCTGGAAGGCCCCGGACATGAACCCCGCCGAGATCGACACGACGGTATACTACCTGCCGTGCGCCCTCATCTACGAGAAGCCCGGCACCATCCTGAACTCCGGCCGCTGGCTGCAGTGGCGCTACCAGGCCGTCGAGCCCTGGGACCAGGCCAAGCCCGACTACGAGATCGCCGATTTGCTGTGGCGCGAGATCGTGAGCCTCTACGAGCAGGAGGACGGCGCCAACCCCGACCCGATCCTCAACACCAAGTGGGACTACTACGTGGACGGCAAGATCGACCCGCGCCCGGTTGCCTGGGCGCTCAACGGCTACCGCGTGGAGGGCACCAACTGCGACACCACCTCCGACAACCCGCAGGCAGACCTGCTTGCCGGCTACTCGGAGATGGCCGCAGACGGCTCCACGTCGTGCGCCATGTGGATCTACTCGGGCTTCTACAACAACAGCGAGGCCCCGCTCGACCCCTCGCAGCAGCCCATCGCGCGCCGCGACAACTCCGATACGAGCGGCCTGGGGCTGTACTCCAACTGGGCGTACGCATGGCCCAACAACCGCCGCATCCTGTACAACCGCGCCTCGGCCGACCCGCAGGGCAAGCCGTGGAACCCCGACAAGGTGCTGGTCGAGTGGACCGGCAGCGAGTGGAACCAGGTGGACGTGGGCGACTTCACCACCGCCTCCAACGGCGAGCCGGTGCCGCCCAACAACAACGCGTTCTTCATGCTGTGGGAGCAGAACGCGCGCCTGGAGAGCTACGGCATGGTCGACGCGCCGCTGCCCGAGCACTACGAGCCGTTCGAGACGCCGCTGTCCCAGAACATCCTCAACGGGTCGCTCAACAACCCGGTGTTCCTGGGCAAGAACTACTCCTCGACGGCGCACGGCGACGCCAGCGAGTTCCCCATCGTCGCCACCACCTACTCGGTGACCGAGCACTGGCAGACCGGCGGCCAGTCCCGCGCCTGCCCGGCGCTGGTCGAGGCCATGCCCGCCCAGTTCGTCGAGATCTCCGAGGAGCTGGCGGCCGAGAAGGGCATCGTCGGCGGCGACAAGGTGCGCGTGTGGAACAACCGCGGCTCGGTGGTCGTTGACGCCGTGGTGACCAAGCGCCTGAAGCCCCTCACCGTCAACGGCGCCACGCAGCACCAGGTGGGCCTGACGCACCACTTTGGCTGGTCGGGCGTGTTCGGCACGAGTGACAGCATGGTGAACGACCTGACGCCCAACGTCGGCGACCCCAACTCGCAGACGCCGGAGTACAAGGCGTTCCTCGTCAACATCGAGAAGGCGTAAGGGAGGGAATGGACATGTCTGACAACGCCATCTACTACGACTCCTCCCTGTGCACCAACTGCAAGGGCTGCCAAGTCGCCTGCAAGTGCTGGAACAACCTGCCCTCCCCCACCGGGCTCAACGAGAACGTGTTCACCGGCACGTACCAGAACCCGCCGGACCTCAACGGCGACACCCGCCTGATCCAGGAGTTCTTTGAGTACGACGCGCCCGAGGGCTGGGGCAAGCCCGTGCAGTGGGCGTTCAACCGCCGCTCGTGCAAGCACTGCACCGACGCGGGCTGCGTGGACGTGTGCCCCACCGGCGCCCTGTACCACGACGAGGCCACCGGCTTCGTCGCCGTCGACGACTCCAAGTGCATCGCCTGCCACTACTGCTCCATGGCGTGCCCCTACGACGTGCCGCAGTACTACGGCCCGCGCGGCGGCATCATCAACAAGTGCACCGGATGCCTCGACCGCGTGGAGAACGGCATGAAGCCCGCCTGCGTCACGACCTGCCAGCCCGGCGCGCTGGACTTCGGCCCGCGCGACGAGATGCTCGCCAAGGCGCACGAGCGCGTCGCCGAGCTGCAGGCCCGCGGCTTTGCCGACGCATGCGTGTACGGCGAGGACGAGATGGGCGGCCTGCACGTCATCTCGGTGCTCAAGTACGGCGTCGAGAAGCACGGCGAGGTCGCCGACCCCAAGATGAACCCGCTCGTCCCCCTCACGCAGATCATCAAGCCCATCACCGGCATCGGCACCGCCGTGGTGGTGGCGGGCCTTGCGCTGACCTTCATCGACGGCATAGGCTACAAGCGCGCCAACATGAAGTACAACGCCAAGACCGGCGACGTGGTGGACGCCGACACCGGCGAGGTGCTGGGCCACTACGACCCCGAGGAGGTCAAGGCCTCCATGCGCAAGGAGCACGTGGCCAAGGTCAGCCAGCGCACGCTTGCCAAGGACGTGAACACGGTGTACTACATGCCGCTTGACAAGGGCGACGGCGACGAAGCCCACGACGCGAAGGGAGGTGAGTAGCGATGTCCGTGAAGGATAGGGCTCTTGAGTGGCTGGAGTCGCCCGACGGCAAGCACCACGACCCCCAGCCCAAGCGCTACGTCCCCAAGGAGGAGATCCCCCAGGGCGAGCGCTACATCCAGCGCAAGTCGCTGCAGGCGCGCATCACGCACGGCACGGTGGTGCTGAGCTGCCTGTGGCTGGCGATCTCGGGCCTGTTCGTGTTCGTCCGCCCGCTCGCCAACATGGTGGGGCCCGACGCGGTGTTCTTCTTCCGCATGTCGCACCGCGTGATCGGCGTCGTGTTCATCGTGGTGCCGCTGCTCTCGGCCCTCATCGCGCCCAAGGGCGTGGCCCACATCTTCAGGAACCTGTTCCACCCGTGGAACCGCGACGACTGGCTGTGGCTGGCAAAGTTCGCCCCCTACCTGCTGGCCTGCAAGAAGACGCACATGCCCGACCAGGACGAGACAAAGTCCGGCCAGCGCTTCGCCGACGGCATGCTGTGGCTGTGCGCCCTGCTCATGGCAGTCTCCGGACTGGCGCTTTTGCTGGGCGACACCGTGCTCACCATCTCGGCCGGTGCGCTGATGGTGTGGCGCGCGCTGCACGACATCTTCTTCATCCTGATCATCATCTTCGGTCTTGCCCACGCCTACATCGGCGGCGGCCTGTTCCAGCCCTACAAGGGCTGCGCCCGCATCATGTGGGGCGACGGCAAGATCTCGGAGAGCGACGCCCTGTACCACTGGGGCAAGTACGCGCGTCGTGAGATCATGGACGGCCGCAACGTGTTCGTGAAGAACGAGGATCCCCAGCCCGCCGAGAAGTAGCGCCATTCCCTCTCGGGACGGGCGGCGCGACCCCGCGCCATGGGGGTCGGCGACACGGATTCTGATTGACGATTCGGGCCCGAGTGGGACGCTCCGCTCGGGCCCGTCTCACTTTGGAGGCCCCGGGCCGTGGCACGCGTCGCATGCGTGACCTGTGTGACGCGCAGACGCCCAAAAAGGCACGCAGAGGTACGCCCGCCCGGGGCGTAGATGAGGAGGACGTTCGTGAACCTACAGCAGATCGACGCGGTGACCAGGGCGTATGCGGGCAGGCTCGACGAGGCGGACCTCGCGCGCATCGGCTTCTTCCGCGGCATCTGGGAGATACAGGCCAAGGCCGAGGACCTCGTCGAGCAGGGCGGCCCGTACCAGCTCCCCGACATCGAGGACCTCGACCGCTGGTACTGGGACGAGGAGCGCTCGATATTCTCCCAGGCGCCCGTCGCCATCGACGCCCCGCTCATGGCGCAGACCGCACGGCAGATCGCCGCGTACATAGCGGGCAGCGGCTCGTTCGACGCCGCGGTGACAGACGCGCTGGCCCAGGTCGACTGGGAGGCGCTGCTCGCCGGTGCAGGTGACGGAAAGGCCGCCGGCACCGCGGGGGCGACCTTGGCCGGGCTCGCGGGCAGCGACCCCGCGGCGTTCCTCGAGGCCGCGTATGCCGAGCTCGCCTCGCGCGGCGAGGAGGTCGCCGCCGTGGGCGCAATGGTGCTCTCGCTCGCCCTGCGCGCGATGCTCGAGCCCGCGCAGCAGGCGATCGGCAGCGCCCTGCACAGGCGCGTCGCCGGTGAGTACATCCTGCACCGCAAGCCGCTGCGCTGCCCGTGCTGCGCGAGCGAGGCGACCCTGGCCTACGTGGGCCCCACCGACGCCAGCGACGGCAACGGCCGGCGGCTGCACTGCTCGCAGTGCGGGTGCGACTGGGAGTTCGAGCGCATCCGCTGCCCGCGTTGCGGCACCCGCAGGGAGGAGAGCCTGCGCTACGTGAGCCTGGAGGGCGACGACGCCCATCGCCTGTACGTGTGCGACGAGTGCGGCGGCTACGTGCGCACGCGCTTCGTAGACCCCGCCACGCTTTTGCCCTTCTCCCCCGAGGTCGAGGACGTGGTCATGGCCACGCTCGACGCGGTGGCACAGGACCTGCCGGACGAGGGGTAGCAGACGGGACGCATCAGTGCATGCCATCGCGCGCAGGGCAGGCCTCGCGGCGCCCCGCCGGCATCAACGGCTGGCGTCCGAGCAAAAGGTTGGACGCAAGCACGAGCGGCAAAAAGCAGGCCGCGCCCCCGGGAACGCACGAAGGGGCGCGGCCTGTCTTTGTCCGTAGCAAGCTGCCTGCCGGGACGGGGACAGCCGGCCGGCGCGAGGCGTCGGTGCCGGCGGTGCCTACCGTGCGAGCAGGAAGTAGGCGATCACCACGACGCCCAGGATAATGCGGTAGACGCCGAAGGGCTTGAAGTCGTTGGTCTTGATGAACCTCATCAGGAACTTGATGGAGAGGACCGACGTCACGAACGCCACGACCAGGCCGACGACCAGGATGGCGATCTCGGTGCCCGAGAAGCCATTGCCGGCAAGGACGTACTTGACCAGCTTGAGGACGCTTGCGCCGAACATGACGGGTATCGCCATGAAGAAGGAGTACTCGGCCGCGAGCGTGCGCGAGCAGCCCAGCAGAAGGCCGCCGATGATAGTGGAGCCGCTGCGCGATGTGCCGGGAACCAGCGAGAGAACCTGGAAGCAGCCGATGCCGAACGCACGGGCGTACGACACCTGTTCCATGGACTGCAGGCCGGGGTCGTCGGGATTCTCGCCCTCAGGGCCCGCCGGAGCATCGAGCGCCACCTTCTCCTGCGTCGCCCTCACCAGGCGGGACTTGCGCCAGTTCTCGATGAGGATGAAGGCGATGCCGTAGACGATGAGCGCGGCGGCAACCACCCAGGCGTTGAAGAGGTGCTCCTCCATGAAGTCGTTGAGCGGAAGGCCGATGGCCGCCGCAGGTATCACGCCCACGATGATCTTGCCCCAGGTGTTCCACGTCTGGCGGCGCTCGCCTGCGCTCTTGCTGCGTGCCCAGGGGTTGAGCCGCGTGAAGTACAGCATGCAGACGGCCAGGATGGCGCCGAGCTGGATCACCACGAGGAACATGTTCCAGAAGTCCTCGCTGACGTTCAGGTGGATGAACTCGTCCACCAGGATCATGTGGCCGGTCGACGAGACGGGCAGCCATTCGGTGATGCCCTCGACCAGACCGAGGAACGCCGTCTTGAGCAGCTCGATGATAAAGTTGAAGTCCATGTGGGTGTGACACCTCCGAGAGTTCTGACAACCCTATTAGTATGAGTCATAACGAGCCGGCGGGGCGGCTTCACGAACCCCGTCACCCATCCTTTCCGACAAATTAACAAGCCGAAAGGCAAATCGGGTATACAATAGGCAAGCCAGAGCTTCGACGTGTCGATACTTCTGGATTGATGCGCACGATATGCCTGGTGTCAGGGAATATAGTGTCGGTAGATCCCAGCGGCGCACAGGAGCTGTCGCCGGGAAGAGAGACTAGGGGGAACACCATGGAAACCACCTACAAGAAGATCTTCGTCTCCCTCGATGGCAGCGAATCCCAGCAGCACGTCCTCGACCGCGCCGTGACCATCGCGAGCCATTCGGGGGCCGAGCTCTACGTCGGGCACGTCATCGACTCCACGCCCATGCAGGCGGCGGGCACCTATCCGGCCACGCTCATCCCCAGCATGGAGAAGGCCTGGAAGGACTCTATCGCCGACGCCGTCAAGGAGGCCGAGGCGAGCGGGAAGATCAAGTCGATCACCGTCGAGGCCAAGGCGGGCCGCATCCGCGAGACCCTGCTCGATGACTTCATCGACGACATCAAGCCCGACCTGGTCATCTGTGGCGCCCGCGGCCTGTCGAACATCAAGTACGCCATCCTCGGCTCGATCTCGACGTTCCTGATCCGCAGCTGCGACTGCGACGTGCTCATCGTGAAGTAAGGCCACATCGAACGCAGGCGCATCGGACACTGCCAAAAGACGAATCTAATCTATCGCACATGGTGAGGGCCCCTCGATCCCGCAGGATCGAGGGGCCCTCTTTGCGAATCTGAAAACCAAAGCGTTTGCCCGCCATCCCCCACGGCGCGCCTCCGAACGTCCATGTGATCCTCGTTCAGTTTGACAGCCCCTCGTACAGGTGGCGCTCCTCACGGGGAAGGCCAAGCATCTCCATCGCGCGGTCAAGGTACATTATACTCTCGCAGCACTTCGAGCTTGGTCTCGAAAGGAAGCTCGGGGTCTAGCAAAACCGTCAGCAGATTGACCACGCCCTCAGGTCCCGCTCGTAACGCGGGCAGCCAGCTCATCGCCCCTGCGAGAGCCTGCGCAGGAGCGCCTCGCGTTCGCGCCAGTCGGGCAGGTGGCGATCCATCAGCGCGCGGAAGCGCGGGCCATGCCCGCGCTCGATGAGGTGGCACAGCTCATGCACGCAGATGAGCTCGAGGCACTCGCTCGGGTAGTGGGCAAGCGACAGCGCGAACATGATGGAGCGGGTCCTCACGTTGCACGATCCCCAGCGCGACTTCGCGTCGTGCACGCGGACGGACTCGGCGCGCACGCCCAGGCGGGGCTCCCACGCCGCGATGCGCTCCCGCCCCCGCTCGAGCAGAAGCGCACGCAGCGCGGAGGCGGCCACGCGCTCGCAGTCCCGCGGGTTCGTTGGGTCGTAGCGCGGGCCCCTGGGACGGCGCGGGCCGCTGCCGCGCCCGTCCTCGGCGCTCAGGGCCCTCCCGCGGGCCTCGACGGCCCATGCGACCACCTCGCCCAGCTCGCGCGGCTCGCCCCACAGCATCACGCGCCCGTCGGGCATGACGTGGCCCACGCGCGGGCTCGCCTCGACGCCGGCAAGCTCCGCGCGGCGCTGCTCGACCCAGCCGGCGCGCGACAGGACGAACGACTCGATGCGCCCCAGCGGCATCGCGGCCGGCGCGCTCACGCGCAGGGGGCCGTCCGTCGTGTCCACGCGCAGCCAGGCGCGCCGGATGTCCTTGCGCGTGAGTTCGACCTCGTAGGGACCGATCGCAAGCGTCTCGCGGCTGATCGTGGCGCCATGGCCTCCGGCGTGGCGGCGAGACGAGCGGCGCGCGCCTCGCCCCAGGCCGCGCCCGGTGCGTCCGGAGGGCGCGACGTCGCCGCGAGACGCACCCACTAGTGCGCCTCCGCCCAGCTCTTGCCGGTCTCGCAGGACACGACCAGCGGCACGCGCAGCTCGACCACGCCCGACATCTCCTCGCGCACCATGGCGCTCAGGCGCTCCACCTCGTCGAGCGGGCAGTCAAAGTCGAGCTCGTCGTGCACCTGCACGATCATGCGCGCCCGGTAGCCCTCGGCGTCCATGCGGCGCTGGACCCGCGTCATGGCGATCTTGATGATGTCGGCCGCCGAGCCCTGCATCGGGTGGTTCATGGCGGTGCGCTCGCCAAAGGAGCGCACGTTGGGCACGCGCGAGAACACGTCGGGCACGTGGCGCTTGCGTCCGAACATGGTCTGCACCCAGCCGTGCTCGTGCGCGAAGGCCACCAGGCCGTCGAGGTAGGAGCGCACCTTGGGGAACTGGATGAAGTAGCGGTCGATCATCTCCTGCGCCTCGGCGAAGCTGATGCCCAGGGAGGTGGACAGGCCATAGGCCTGCTGGCCGTAGACGATGCCGAAGTTCACCGCCTTGGCGCGGCTGCGCATCTCGGGCGTCACCTCCTCAGGGCTCACGCCGAACACGCGCGCCGCGGTCTCGCTGTGGAAGTCCTCCCCTTCCGTGAACGCCGCGATGAGGCCGGGGTCCTCTGAGAGGTGGGCGAGCAGGCGCAGCTCGATCTGCGAGTAGTCGCACCCCAGGATGCAGGAGGTCTGCGGGTCCTGCGGGACGAAGGCGGCGCGCACCATGCGGCCGAGCTCGCTGCGCACGGGGATGTTCTGCAGGTTGGGGTTGCTCGAGGAGAGGCGCCCGGTGGCGGTCACGGTCTGGTTGTACTGCGTGTGCACCCGCCCGTCGCCCTCCACCTGGGCGGGCAGCGCGTCGAGATAGGTCGACTTGATCTTGGCCTTCTCGCGGTACTCGAGCACGTCGGCCACGACGGGATAGTCCTGCGAGAGGTCCTCGAGCACCTTGGCGTTGGTGGAGTAGTAGCCGCGCTGCGTCTTCTTGAGGCCCTTGGTGGGCAGCCCGAGCGTGTCGAACAGCACACGGGAGAGCTGCATGGGCGAGTCGAGGTTGAACTCCTCCCCTGCCAGCTCGAAGACGCGCGAGCGGATCTGCTCGATCTGCTCGCCCAGCTCCGCGGACAGCTCGGCCAGGCGCTGCAGGCTCACCGTCATGCCGGCGCGCTCGAGCACGACGAGCGTGGGGACCAGGGGCATCTCGATCTCGTCGAAGCACGAGCGCGAGCCGTCGGCGCACATCATGGCGTCGAGCACGTCGCGCAGGGCAAGCGCCGCGGCGGCCGTGGCGATCGCCGCGTGCTCACGACGACCCTCGTCGACGACCGCGGCCGGCTTGGCCCCGCGCTTGGCCGGCTTGTCCTGCGCCTGGGCGACCGGCAGCTCAAAGGGCAGGTAGGCGCCAACGAGCACGTCGCGGCCGTAGTCGGAGCGGTTGGAGTCGAGCAGGTAGGCGGCGACCGAGATGTCGAACACGCGCGAGGTGTCGATGTCCTCGACGTCGATCAGCGCGGGCTGCGAGGAGTCGGTCGGGACGAGCAGGTGCAGGTCGTCCTTCGCCGAGAACGTGGCAACCCGGCCCAGGACATACGCCTCGCGCAGGGCCTCGACGGCGTCGTCCCCCGCAAACCGCAGCACCTCGGCCTCGCGTCGGGAGGCGTGGCCCGCAGGGGTGGCCGGGGCGCCCTGCGCCGTGAGGTGGCATCCGCCCGAGGACAGCTCGACCTCCCAGCCCGACCCCAGCGCCACGTAGACGGTGCGCTCCAGGTCGAAGAGCGTGCCGGCCGACTCGGCGTCGTCGACGAACACGCCGAGCCACGCCCCCTCGCGCACGGCCGCGCGCAGGCGATCCCATGCCGCCTCCCCCTCAATGACCCCTTCGGGCAGCAGCGGCCGCTGGTCGCCGGAGGTGGCGCAAGCCCCCTCGCCGTCGGAGGCGTAGGCAAGCACGCGGCGCGTGAGCTGCGTGAACCCGAGCTCTCCGAACGCTCGGCTCACCTCGGCTGCGTCGAAGCTCGGCCAGGCGGCGGCCTGCGCGTCGAAGGAGACGGGCGCCGTGCAGTCGATCGTCGCCACGCGCCGCGACACCAGGGCGTCGTCCACATGGGCGCGCAGGTTCTCGCCGAGCTTGCCCTTGACCTCGTCGGCGTGGGCGAGGACCTCGTCGAGCGAGCCGTACTGCGTGATGAGCGCCGAGGCCTTCTTGGGGCCCACGCCCGGCACGCCGGGGATGTTGTCCGAGGTGTCGCCCTTCAGCCCGTAGAAGTCGGGGATCTGGGCGGGCGTGACGCCGCCGTAGAGCTCGGCCACCTGCGCGGGGTCGTACACGACGACGTCCGACAGGCCCTTCTTGGTGCTCACCACCCGCACGTGGTCGGTCACCAGCTGGTAGGCGTCGCGATCGCCGGTCACCAGGAGCATGTCGTAGCCTGCCGCCTCGCCCTGGCGCCCCAGGGTGCCGAGCAGGTCGTCGCCCTCCCAGCCCTCGAGCTCGACCACCGGCACCGACATGGCGGCCATGAGCTCGCGGATCATGGGGAACTGGGCCTTGAGGGTCGGGTCGGTCGGCGGGCGCTGCGCCTTGTACTGGGGAAGCAGCTCCATGCGACGGGTCGGCTTGCCCTTGTCGAACACGCAGATGACACCGTAGGGGCGAAACTCCTCGAACATCTTGAGGAACATCGAGACGAAGCCGAACAGGGCGCCCGTGGGCCTGCCGTCGGGCGCCGACATGGTGGGCGGGATGGCGTGGAAGGCGCGGTGCATGAGAGAGTTGCCATCGATCACCGCGATCGTGGGCCGCGCGACCCCCGGGGCCGGCTCGGCCACCGACGGCAGGGGCGACGCGGGCTGCTCGTGCCCAGCGCCTGTGGGCTCGGTCTTCTGGATGTCGTCTGCGGGCATGGCAGCTCCTCTCGACAGCGCAGGCGCCGTCCTCGCGCCCGGCCGGGCCTGCGACCTGATTGCGACTCGCTTACTCATCTGATGAAGAAGTATGCCACCCATGGGCCCCAAGATGCGCCAATTGCGTACAATTGTGCGTGCGCTCAAACGTAAACAGACGGAAAAGCCATAGAAACATTGGGCCATTAGAGTGCACGTGTAGTTTGACGGAGGTCCAAGCGGGCAGGCAGAGCCGCGCCGACGCGGGGCGGCGAGCAGATGAAAGCGAGACGTACACATGTCTAGACCAAGCGACACCTACGGCACCAAGGTCTTCAGCCTCAAGGTGATGAAGGAGCGCCTCCCCAGCGTCACGTACAAGAAGATGCTCAGGACCGTGCGCGACGGCGAGCCCCTCGACATCGACGTGGCCAACGTCGTCGCCCACGCCATGAAGGAGTGGGCCATCGAGCAGGGCGCCACCCACTACACGCACTGGTTCCAGCCCCTGACGGGCATTACCTCCGAGAAGCACGACTCGTTCCTGAACCCCGACGCCCCGGGTACCGCCATCATGGGCTTCTCCGGCAAGGAGCTCGTCCAGGGCGAGCCCGACGCGTCGAGCTTCCCCTCGGGCGGACTGCGCTCCACCTTCGAGGCCCGCGGCTACACGGCGTGGGACCCGACCAGCCCCGCCTTCATCAAGGACGACGTGCTGTGCATCCCCACGGCCTTCATCAGCTACCACGGCGAGTCGCTCGACAAGAAGACGCCGCTGCTGCGCTCGATGCGCGCCGTGTCCGAGCAGGCCACGCGTGTGCTGCGCCTGCTGGGCAAGGACGTACCGCGCGTCGTGAGCACGGTGGGCCCCGAGCAGGAGTACTTCCTCATCAAGGAGGAGGACTACGCCAAGCGCCCTGACCTGGTGCTGACCGGCCGCACGCTCTTCGGCGCCTCCCCCGCCAAGGGCCAGCAGCTCCAGGAGCACTACTTCGGCGCGATCCGCCCCACGGTGAGCCGCTTCATGAAGGAGCTCGACGACGAGCTGTGGAAGCTGGCCATCCCCGCCAAGACCAAGCACAACGAGGTGGCGCCCACCCAGCACGAGCTCGCGCCGGTGTTCGAGGAGGCCAACGTCGCCATCGACCACAACCTGGTGACAATGGAGCTCATGAAGATCATCGCCTCCCACCACGGCCTGGTGTGCCTGGAGCACGAGAAGCCCTTCGAGGGCATCAACGGGTCGGGCAAGCACAACAACTGGTCGCTGGCCGCCGGTGACGACAACCTGCTCGATCCCACCGACACGCCCGACGAGGACCTGCAGTTCCTCGTGTTCCTGACGTGCATCATCGCCGCCGTGGACGAGCACCAGGACCTGCTGCGCGTGAGCGTGGCCAGCGCCGGCAACGACCATCGCCTGGGTGCCCACGAGGCGCCGCCCGCCATCATCTCGATCTTCTTGGGCGACGAGCTCAGCGGCGTGGTCGAGGCCATCATCAACGGCGAGCACCACCACTCGCACGGCAAGGAGAACATGAGCCTGGGTGTCCCGGTGCTACCGAGCCTGAGCCGCGACAACACCGACCGCAACCGCACCTCGCCCTTCGCCTTCACCGGCAACAAGTTCGAGTTCCGCGCGCCCGGCTCGCGCCAGAACCTCTCCGACCCCAACGTGGCGCTCAACACGGCGGTGGCCAAGGAGCTCAAGGACTTCGCTGACGCGCTGGAGGGCTCCGAGAACTTCGAGGCTGACGCCATGGCCTACATTCGCGACTCGCTAACCCGTCACCAGCGCATCATCTTCAACGGCGACGGCTACAGCGCCGAGTGGCCCGCCGAGGCGGCCAGGCGCGGCCTGCTCAACCTGCCGACGCTTCCCGACGCCATGCCTGCCCTCATCGACGAGAAGAACATCGCGCTGTTCGAGGAGTTCGGCGTCATGTGCCGCGCCGAGTGCGTGAGCCACTACGAGATCAAGCTCGAGCAGTACGCCAACCTCATCAGCATCGAGGCGCTCACGATGCTCAACATGGCGCGCGGCCAGTTCCTGCCCGCCGTCAACGCCTACGCCTCCGAGGTGGCCTCGGGGCTGGCGATGAAGCAGGACCTGGGCGTTGCGTGCAAGGCCGAGACCAAGCTGCTCGGCCAGCTGGCCACGGGTGCCGACGCCATCAGCGAGGCTATCGACACGCTGGCCGAGAAGCAGCAGGCCATGGTGGCCATCGAAAACAAGCAGCAGCGCGCCGAGGCATGCCGCGACGAGGTGCTGCCCGCCATGGGCGCGCTGCGCGAGGCCGTCGACGCCATGGAGGTCATCACCGCCAAGGACTACTGGCCCGTGCCCACCTACAACGACATCCTGTTCTACCAGTAAGGCAGCAGGCAGGCCGACAAGGCACCGCCGAAACGCCGAGGGCCCGATTCCGCGTCGAACTGCGTCGCGGGGTCGGGCCCTTTTTCGCTGGCCCCTCCCCGGCCGGTGTCCCGGCGGCGCACTGCGCCGAAAAAATCGGCACGCATGACGCAACTCTGACGCACATCGCCCTCCGGAAGCCTTACACTAGTAGGGATGCTCGAGTTCGTTGGATCATGCGCCGCCGCAGGCCCCATCGACACGAAGGCGCATGTCGACAAGGAGGTACCGATGAGTGGTTCTCGTCCCGTGCGCCGTGCCGGTGTCGCCGGCATGACCGCAGCGCTGCTCGCCAGCTCCGCGTTGGCGGCAGGTCTGAGCACGCAGCCCGCCCCGGCGCTCGCAGAGGAGTCGCCCGGGATCACCGTCACCAACCCCGGCGAGGCGACGCCCGCGCCCGAAGCGGCCGCCCCTGCCGAGAGCGCGCCCATGCCCGAGGAGGCCGCCCCCGCCGAAGACTCGTCCACCGAGGTGCCGTCCGCCGAGGACCAGGCCTCCCAGATGCCCACCGACGTCGTCACGCCCACGATCGACGTGAACGCGGTGCCGACCTACCCCGCGGAGGCCGCGGCGGCCGACGGGCAGGTCAGTGTCGGCATCCCCGGCTCCTACGAGACGTCAAGCGCCGAGGCGCTGCTCACGCGCATCAACGAGATCCGCGCCGAGGCCGGCGTCGCCCCCCTCGAGTGGTCGACCGACCTGGAGTACGTCGCGCAGATACGCGCCGCCGAGTCCTCCCTGTTCTCCTACACCGAGGGACGCCCCAACGGCCTGGGCACCACCACGGGCTCGGGCAACACGTTCGGCGTCGAGGTGCTCGCCGAGAACTTCGGCTACCTACCCGACGCGGCCACGGCGCTGGAGAGCTGGACCAACGAGACCGGCATCGCCAACGGCTTCTACCAGTCGCTCACCAACCCCGACTACACCCACGTGGGCCTGAGCGCCTTCCGCGTCGACGGCAACGACAACATCGTGCTCGTCGCCGAGTTCTCCTCCACGCCCTCGCAGGGCGTCTGGCAGGACGTGCACGCAGACGGGCAGTGCGTGCAGCAGGTCAACGTGCTTGCCTCGAGCTTCCTTGACACCTACGTGGTGAGCAACCCCGCCATCAGCGACGAGACCCCGCTGGTCGCCGGCGGGCAGCGCCAGTTCAGCACCCTGGTTGTGTCGACCCAGCGCGCGAGCATGGTCACGTTCGACCTCGCCCCCACCATGAACCTCACGTGGGAGTCGAGCGACCCGTCCATCGCCGAGATCGACCAGTCGGGCCTTCTCACCGCCTTCTCAGAGGGATCGACCCGCATCGCGCTGTACTGCGACGGCGTGCCCGTGTCCTCGATCGTGGTCACCGTGGCTGGCCTGGTTGAGGAGCCGACGATATACGAGATCATGTCCGGCCTCGAGCCGCTCACCACCGAGTCGGGCACGGCGCCGCAGCTGCCGGCCACCGCGCACGTGCGCATGACCGACGGCAGCGAGCAGGACCTGCCCGTCATCTGGGACGAGATAGACCCCGCGCTCTACTCCACGCGCGAGGGCGGCGCGTTCACGGTCAGCGGCACGATCGACGGCTGGGGCGAGCCGGTGAGCGTCCAGGTGAGCGTGAACCCCGCGACCGCGCTGGGCGCCAGCGCCGGCGAGGGCACCTCGACCGTGGCCGGCGTCGCCCCGCAGCTACCCGCCACCGCGCAGGTCAGCTGGAGCAACGGGGAGGTCACCGACGAGCGCATCTCCTGGGACAGCG
>CAWVLT010000050.1:0-11009 GCA_963930185.1 Coriobacteriia bacterium
CAACCACGGCCTGCTGCGCAAGGGCGAGCCCGAGCAGGTCGAGGAGGTCTTCACCAAGCAGTTCGACGTCGACTTCATCCACGTGCATGCCGAGGACCGCTACGCCAAGCTGCTCGACGGCGTGACCGATCCCGAGCAGAAGCGCCGCATCATCGGCACACAGTTCTGGAACGAGTTCTTCGCGGTGGCCCAGCAGCTGGAGGAGGACGGCCGCCCGGTGCAGTACCTGGCGCAGGGCACCATCTACCCCGACATCATCGAGAGCGGTGCGCGCAAGACCGGTGGCAAGGCTTCGACCATCAAGAGCCACCACAACCTCATCCCGTTCCCCGAGGGCGTGCACTTCGACCTGATCGAGCCGCTCGACCACTTCTTCAAGGACGAGGTGCGCGCGCTGGGCACGGCGCTGGGCCTGCCCGACCACATCGTCTACCGCCAGCCGTTCCCCGGCCCTGGCCTGGCCATCCGCATCATCGGCGCGGTGAGTCCCGAGAAGCTGGCGATCCTCAAGGACGCCGACGCCATCGTGCGCGAGGAGCTCGACGCCTACAATGCCCAGCTCCTCGAGGAGACCGGCGAGCGCAACTCCGAGCATAGCTGCTGGCAGTACTTCGCCGTGCTGCCCGACATCAAGAGCGTGGGCGTGATGGGCGACGAGCGCACCTATCAGCGTCCCGTGATCCTGCGTGCCGTGGAGTCAAGCGACGCCATGACGGCCGACTGGGCGAAGCTGCCCTACGACGTGCTCGCCCGCATCTCCGGCCGCATCGTGGCCGAGGTCCCCGGCGTGAACCGCGTGGTTTACGACATCACGAGCAAGCCTCCGGCGACGATCGAGTGGGAGTAATTCGGCTCATAAAACGGTTCGCAACGCTTCCTGTCAGATAGTAACATTTCCGCAGGTGAGAAAGGGCTTTTCTTCGAGAGGAGAAAAGCCCTTCTTGCGCTTGGAAATACCTCGTTTGGGATGATCCTTCTACGAATTCTTCCATAGAAGTGAACGATGCGCGACATTCTATTTAAAGTAGAGAGTCGCGGCACGCATGGACGCGTATGTGCTCGCGCACGGCCCCCTCGACAAAGCGCTCGATCAGCTCGTTGACACGCTGGGGCGCGTCAATGTTGGAGCTATGGCCGGCCCCCTTGATCCACTCGACTGGCAGGCCGGTATGCCTCGCCCACGCTCGGTTGTATCGTCTGGCGGAGCCGGCCGCATCCCTATCACCGCAGATGAGCAGTGCTGGGCAGTCGATGCGGTAGGGACGATTGGCCATGACGGCGCTCGCAAGCGCGCGATAGCCGCAGTCGGCGAGCTCTGCGTACTCCCTCTTTTCGTAGGACGACATCATCTCGCGCATGAGCACGCGGCCATGCTTGGTCGTGGAGCATCCCCGCGATCCGATGCGGAGCAAAAGGCCCCAGGGAATCGACAGGTACACGCCGAGCATGTGCCTGAGCGCCCAGAGCTCAGGCGCCGTGTAGTAGGTGCGCCCTAGCGGGCACGAATCGATAGAGACGAATCCCGAGGCCTTGCCCGGAAACAGATCGAGATACACCTGCGCAACGTAGCCTCCCATGGACTGACCGACGAGGACTGGCTGTTTGACCTGCTCGCGCAGGAGAATCCCGCGCAGCATCCTTGCGAGGTCATCCATGCTCCACCCGAGCGTGAACGGTCGCGACGCACCGTGCGCTGGCGGGTCCCACGCAAGGCATTTCGCTCTACTCCTGAAGTGTTCGATCTGCCCGACAAACAGGCGGTGATCGGCGGTGAGACCGGGAAGGAACACGAGCCACGGAGCGTCATCGGCTCGCTCTGAGACCCAGTAACGTATTGTGCCGCCGTCGGTCGCGAAGTCCCGCTGTCGCATGCGCCCTCCTGCTCAGCTCTGGGCGGGCGTGATCATGTCGATGCCACGCTGCAGCATGTCGGCGTCGATGGCGCCGGTCGCCCGTGCGATGAGATGCCCCTGCGGGTCAATGAAGTAGGTCGTGGGCAGCGAGTAGGCCTGGTAGGCCATGGTGGCGCTCATCTCGGTATCGAATAGCACGGGGAACGAGTACCCCTGCTCCTCGACATACGCCAGGGCGCTCTCGATTGTTTCGCGCGTACCGTCGGTCACGTTAACCATCAGGAACTGGACGTCATCGCCCAGCTCGCGGTGCTTCTCGTCAAAGTGAGGCATCTCCAGCTTGCAGGAGCTGCACCAGCTTGCCCAGAAGTTCAGGACGACCGGCCTGCCGGCGTAGTCGGCGAGGCGGACCTCGTTGCCCTGCGCGTCGTAGACGGTGAAGTCCGGTGCGCCAAAAAGCTGCGACTGCTCGTCAGTCGCCTCGCTCTCGCTCGCAGCGCTGGTGCCAGCGCTGCCCATGCTGTCGGGGTCGCCTGTGGTATCGGAGTTATCCGCACTGTCGCCCGACGCCGTGGAGGAACCGCCATCGGCAGCCTCGCTCGCATCTCTGCCTGCGTCAACGCGCTGCGCCGAGACCACGGAGAGCTGATCCGGTGCCATCGACGGGGCCAGGAACGCATACAGCGCCCCGGCTCCTGCGAGTACGGCGACGATCGCCACGATGATCGCGATCGTCCGCTTCTTTTCGTTCACGCGTGCCTCCTCCTAAGTCGATCTAGCTGAGCAGACCGAGCAGCCAGCCGAGCGTGCCGGTTGCCATGAGGATACCCACGAGGATCAGGAAGCATCCGCAGACGATGTTGATGACCCGGTAGTGCGCCTTGATGATGTCGAATGCCGACTTCAGGCGGTCGATCAGAACGGCGCTGAGGACGAAGGGGATGCCCAGACCAAGCGAGTAGGTGAGCAGCATCATGACGCCCTCGACCACATGGCCCTGCTGCGAGGCGAGCATCAGGGCAGACCCCAAGAAGGCGCCCACGCAGGGCGTCCAGCCAATGGAGAAGATCATGCCGAAGAGAAGCGACGAGAGGAACCCCATGTCCTTGGTGTTGATGGCCTTGCGTGCGCCCCTGAACAGGTTGAGCTTGAACACGCCGAGGAAGTTCAGGCCAAAGAAGATGACGATCAGCCCACAGATCACGTTGACGAGCGTCTGGTGACTCTTGAGCAGACTTCCGACGCTGCCAGCAAGCGCGCCCAGAATGACGAACACAAGGGTGAACCCTGCGACGAACCCAAGGGCGTTTCTCAACGTCCTGCCCGTTGAGCGTTCCGTGCCACCTGCGAAGTAAGAGACGTAGATCGGCAGCATCGGCAGCAGGCAGGGGGAGATGAACGTGATGATCCCCTCGAGAAACGAGATTACGTACTGCACGCGCCTCACGCTCCTTTGGCTGACATGGGGTGGCATTCGCCTTGGGTGGACTTTGGATGCCGTGCCCTAGGTGCCTTATTGTAAGAGAAGCGCCTGCCTATGGACGGGAATTCGGAGCCGCGACAGGCGAATCGCCTCTTTTTGCCAAAAAATTGAGGGTATGAACTTCTCAGTGAGCTTGCTGGGTCGCTGTTTCCGGTAGTTCTTTCAGAATAGTGTTACGGTGCCACAGGGTAGTAAAGTTCCCGCTGGCAAATCACTGAAATCGTAACACCATGCCTATGATTGACATGTTGAAAGCTAAACCTACTTAGAAGTTAGGAAATTCATACCATAAGAAAAATGGCAAAAACGGCTCCTCGGGCTGTCGTCTCGGTCTCGCATTGCATCTCGTAGGAGTTCTTAGGGCATGCGGGAGGTCTGGGGGGCTCGCTATGACCCGGAGTTGCCAAGGGGATGTGCGGGAAGTATGCTTGAGCCTGATGTTCCATTGCAGCGACGGGAGTGTGAGCCCCCATGGCCTACGACTTCAAGAAGGAGTTCCGCGACCTCTACATGCCCAAGTTAAAGCCCGCGTTCGTTGACGTGCCGGCGATGACGTTCGCTGCGTTCGCAGGCACGGGCGACCCCAACGAGGAGGGCGGTTCCTACCAGCAGGCCCTCGCGCTGCTCTATGGTCTTTCGTACACGGTGAGGATGGCAAAGATGGGCAGCTGGCAGCCCGAGGGGTACTTCGACTACGTGGTGCCCCCGCTCGAGGGCCTGTGGTGGGCGGGCGCTGGCGCGTTCGACGGCACCCGCATCGCCGACAAGTCGGCACTCTCATGGGCTGCGCTCATACGCCAGCCCGACTTCGTGACGCCTGACGTCTTTGCGCGCGTCTGCGAGCAGCTCGCAAAGAAGAAGCCCGAGCTCGCCGAGTCGCTTTCCGAGGCCCTGGCCACTGGGACCCTACGTCTCGTCCGCTTTGCCGAGGGGCCCTGTGCCCAGGTCATGCATGTGGGGCCCTACGACGACGAACCTGCCACTATCGCCGGGCTCTCGGCGTTTATCGAGGCCGAGGGTTTCGTGACCGACATCGCCGAGGGCGGGGAGTCTCCGGCCGGCCATACTGCCACGCGCGCGTTCGATGGCGGGTGCGTCCTCGATGCGCTTGACGCGGACGGTGGGGTGCCCGGCATTCGCCTGCATCACGAGATCTACCTCGGCGACCCGCGTCGTACCAAGCCCGAGAACCTCAAGACCGTCGTCCGCCACCCGGTCAGGACAAAGGGTTCGGAAACGCAATGAGCCAAGAAACATGCGGCGCTCACGGTATACTTGCGGCATACTGCGGTTGGGGAAAGGGGTGAATGGTATGGCCGGATCATCCGCGCCTTTCACGGCTTTTCTTTCTCATGATGGGTCTTACACGAGTTTTTCGTTTGGCCCATATATTATCCGATTTCGAACGTCTTCGAACTTGAAGCGCTATCTTGACGTTAAGGTGTGGGACGCAGGCTATCTTGTGGTTGACGCCGAGTACGACGGTGTGACCAATCCTGTCGAAGAATATATTGATATGATTCCGATAATGAATAATTTATATATTAATATAGATGAGTTTATTAATAGAATTGAAAGGGTTGAGATAAAATATGAATGAAACAGAGCTTAAGAGAATTGCTGATGCGGCAGATTTTATCGTGAGCGGATACACGTTCACCGTTTGTGAAATCGGGATTCGTGTGCTGAACCTGAACAGGCCAACAAGTGCCGCCGTGCTATCTGAGGACGGTGAGGTTCTCGAGACCACCATGGATGACATCGAGTTGGGAATCGTTTTAGACCTCTTGAGGCGCAACCACGAATTTTTGGCGGCGTAGCAATGCCAAAATACTATGATTTCAAAGTGCGCGGCTATTACCTTTACTTCACTGCGCATTGTGTTATTGAGTGCATGCATGTTCATGCAAGCGATTCTCGCCTTACGGAAAGTGGATCAGCCAAATTCTTTGTCAAGGGCAACGGTGACTCTGTGCTGAAAAATCGTGGATCTCTTTCTGAAAGGGATGTCAGTGTTATTCAGCGCTTTATCAAAGAAAATTATCGCGACATGTATCTCACATGGTCATCAATAAGTAAAACAGGCTTCTATGGTGACCTGCGGTGAGGACGCTCGTGAAACGGGGCAAGAGTTTAACCGGAAGCGAAGCCACACGGCTGACTGAGAGTTTGCCGCGCAATGTCGGGTCGCGTCAGCTCGTCATTCTCGCCGATGCGGAGGTTGCCGAGGACAGGGTGGCGCGTCTCGTTGCTCGCCTTCGCAGGCACCTTGACGTGCCGGTCGTGCAAGAGGGATCCGAGCTCGACCCTTCCTGGCTGCTGCTTCACCTGGCTGCCGATGGCCTGTCTCTGGAGGGTGACGGCCTGGTGCTGCGTGCTGACCTCTCGCGCATGCTGCCGCGCCTCAAGCCAGCGAACCTGCAGCGCGAGCTACTTGTTCGGGCCGCGCGGCTGAAGGGGTTCGAGGGGGTGCCCATCGCGGTCGACGCAACGGCAGGCCTTGGCGAGGACTCGCTTCTTCTGGCCGCCGCGGGGTTTGAGGTGACGCTGTTCGAGCGCGATCCGGTGATCGCCGCCCTGTTGGCTGACGCGCTGGAACGCGCCGCTTCCTCGGAAGTCCCCCAGCTTGTGGATGCCGTCTGCCGGATGCGCCTGGTCGAGGGCGACAGCCTTGCCCTGCTGCCGAGCCTGACTGCACGGCCGGACGTGGTGTATCTCGACCCCATGTTTCCCGGGCGCACCAAGAGCGCGGCTGTCAAGAAGAAGTTCCAGCTGCTCCATTACCTCGAGGCCCCCTGCGCTGACGAGCGCGAGCTCCTCGCCGCGGCGCTGGCCAGCGGCCCGCGCAGGGTCGTCATCAAGCGCCCGCCCAAGGGGCCGCACCTGGCCGGCGTAAAGCCGAGCTATTCGCTGGCGGGCAAGGCAGTGCGCTACGACTGCATCGCGGTGCCGGGTTCGTCGCGGCGGGCATCGCTCTCGTCGTAGGCCGTGCGCTCCGCAGGCGCTCGCCCTCCTCGGGGTATGCCATCGAGTGCGCCGATGACCGCCGACGTCGTTGCTGGGATCGTCACGCGTCGTTGGCCCCAGGCTCGCCTGGCACGTATTCCAGCAGGTCCCCCGGCTGGCATCGCAGCTCGCGGCAGAGCGCGTCAAGCGTGGAGAAGCGGATGGCGCTGATCTTGCCGGTCTTGATGCGCGAGAGGTTGACCTCGGACAGGTCGATGCGCTGCGCCAGCTCACGCGAGGTCATGCCTCGCTCTACGAGTATGCGGTCGAGTCTTAGGCGAATCATGGCTACACCAGCTCGTCATCCTGCTGCTGCAGCATGCTGCCGTACTTGAAGACGCGCGCAAACGCCAGCATGAAGACGCCCAGCGCCAGCGGGATGGTTGAGACGATCATCGAGGAGTAGCCGCCGAGCACCCGAATGCCGGCGGGGACCGCCACGTTGCCGATGACTCCCGGAAGTATCGCATATGCGATGAGGAGAAACGCAACTAGCTTGAGCTCGAATGCGCGAGCCGGTCGCAGCGGCCCCTCCTCTCGTGCGGAGCGCCTGAAGAAACGCGCACCCACCCAGAGCATGGCGAGCAGAATGGGGGTGGCCACGAAGTTCGCGATGATGGCCTCTATGGGAAGGGTTCTTCCGTATGTGACGTACAGCATCTCCAGCGGCGTGCGCGTGGCGATATCCCCCTGCTTCTCATGGTCGTACGCTGGATCGAAGTCCCTCTGCTGGAGGAGGTTGACGAGTTCGTAGAGCTTCTCGGTGGATACGGTCTGCCCGTCCTCGTAAGCCTGCGAGCTGCGCAGGTCGTTTGCCTGCTCGCCATAGAACGTCGCGGCGCCCCCGTCCTCCCCATAGAGGGTGAGGACGTAATCCTTCGAGACGGCGTAGGTCGTTCCGGGTACGCCGATCATGGATCTGCCCGCCCCGTCGGTTGACAAGAAACCGATGAAGCCGGTGAGACTGGCGCAAAGCATGATGCACTCGAAGAAGAACCCCGCCCAGCACAGGCCCTGGGCAAGCAGGCAGGAGTCCTTGATCTTGGTGAGGAGCGCCCTGCGGGTTTTGGGCGTGTCGAGCGAGCCGTGCCCGCCCGATGAGGTGTGCTTGCCGAGTCTTGTGGTCGCACTCATCGTGACCTCGCTTTCGAAGTCGGGCTTGATGGCCGTGAGTCTTGATGCAATGTCGAACCATTATTAATGCTCGTCAATAATACTATAACGATTATCATTAATATGCAAGGTACAGTGAGTCAAGGAAGGGTGTCGAGGGCATGGGGTTGTCGATACCATGTTCGGTGGTCAGCGGCTCAGACGCTCCCCGAATCGCTTAACGATCTCCGCAAGGGTTATGGCCTGCATGGCGGACTCGGCCTGCCGCTGCACCTCATCGAAGCACTCGCCGATCACGAATTGCACGTTCACGCCAACGCCGCACTCGGGATTCACGTGGGTGTCTAGGTGCAGCAGCGGCTTTTGCCCCTCAACCGCGCGGTACACGTCGAGCATCGTGATCTCCTCTTGCGCGCGCGTCAGGCGCGGCCGGGCATGACCCGTCACACACGAGATGATCCCGGCCCTCCTGAGTCTTCCCATGAGTTGCCGCACCGAGGCGGGGTTGCACTTCAGGCTGCGGGCTATGGCGTCGCTGCTGAGATTGCCTTCGCGCTCGGTCTCGATGAATACCAGCACGTGTAGGGCGTCGCTGAGCTTTGTCGAATACGCCATGGTGTGTGCTCCTCCCGGGTTTGCGCCTAGCCTTATCCCTCTATCCCTCGCGGGCGCCGATATATCTCGGACGCCGGGCCCCGCAGGGGCGCGGGGTGAGTTTGTGTGTTGGTTGTTGGTAACAGTATAACAGCCTTGCGACGCAAAAGACTCGACGTTAGTATTTGTTGTTAGATAAATAGTAACAGCAACGAAAGACTTGCGGGTTTGGGCGCGCCGAACGTGAAGCGTGACCCCGTAAGGGCTCCGTGGGAACGGGGAGGGAGACGAGAATGCCCCAGGGCACGCCAGAAATCGACAGGACGCTGGCACTGCTGAGCGAGGCGGATGCCGTGGTGATCGCGGCAAGTAACGGCTTCGATATCGCGGACGGCTACAACCAGTTCGCCTGCGATGAGGAGTTCCTTCGCCGGTTCGGTGACTTCCATCAGGTGTATGGCCTCTCGAGCATGCTCCAGGGCCTCATGGCTTGTTGGGGGAGCGAGGAGGTGCGCTGGGCGTTTCTCTCACGTCTCATCGACTACGGTTATGCCAGCTACGAGCCCTCTGCGGTCATGCGGGCGCTTGAGCTGATTACTCGTGACATACCGCGCTTTGTGGTGACCTGCAACTGCAACGGGCGCTTTGAGCGCGCGGGCTTCGACCCTCGGGCTATCTTCGAGACGGAGGGGAGCTATGCGCGGCTGCGCTGCTCCGCCAGCTGCTGCGACACCGACTATGATGCGTCTCCCGTTGCCCGACGCGTCCTCGAGCGGGCGCACGGGCTCGCGGTCGATCCCGACGTCCTTCCTCGCTGCCCGCATTGCGGTGCCTCTCTCGACGTGGCCGTGGATGACACGGGTGCGCTTGCGACGACGTGGCGATATCAGGAACAGCTCGCCGGGCTCCGCTCGTTTCTCGAGAGGGTACGGGAGCGTCGCGTTCTTGTGCTCGAGCTGGGGGTTGGTCAGAGCAACCAGGCGATAAAGGCCCCGCTCATGCACTATGCCGAGCAGGCTCCGGGCGCCGCCTACGTCGTTCTCAACCGCGATGAGGCCGTCCTTCCCTCCGGGATGGGCGACCGTGCCGTGGCCATTGCGGGCGACCTCGGGCAGGCGATGGCCGCCCTTGCCGACGGGCTTGCCGGCGCGGGGGCGAAGGTCGATGGCGGCGATCCGGAGGTTGATGGCCATGAGTAGGCTCATGGGGCTCTACGCGCAGCATCTTGGCGCATCGCAGGTGACTCCCGACGTTAACGGGACTGCCTACGCGGAGGCAATTGAGCGGGCACGCCTCGAGTTCGCCCGCGCCGACGCCGTGGTCGTGGGGATCGGCTTGGGCATGTCCAGCGCATGCGGCTATGACCATTACCGCCTCATTCCCGAGTTCGATGATCGCTTTGCCCGATTCGAGCACGCGCATGGGTTCTCCTCGCTCATGGACGGGTTCTACCATCTGTATGCCACCAATGAGGAGCGCTGGGGGTTTCTCGCGGCGTACGTCTCCTATATGGAGGACTGCCCGGTCGGCGCCCCCTATCGGCAGCTTCGTGAGCTGCTTGAGGGGCGCGAATACTTCGTGCTTACCACCAACGTTGACGGGCAGGTGCGCCGGGCGTTTCCATAGGATCGCACGTGGCTCTTCCAGGGCGACTTTGGCTACCTGCAGTGCAGCCAGCCTTGCTGCGACGAGCTGGTGTCCGCTGCGCCTGTGATGAGCGAGATCCTGGGGTCGATGGGCGCCGAGGGCGTCGCTGCTTGCCCCGACCTGCTTCCGCGCTGTCGACACTGCGGCTGGCTTATGGCACCTTGGGTGCGCGATGAGGGCTTCCTCGAGGGCGGGGCATGGCAGAGCAGCAGAAGACGTTACGAGTCTTTCGTCGCGGAGGCGCTCGATGACGGGCGGCGCGTGCTCTTTCTCGAGCTGGGAGTGGGCGGCATGACGCCGAGCGTCATCGAGCTGCCGTTCTGGGACATGACGCGCAGGAATCCCAACGCGTTCTACCTGCGCGTCAACAAGGGCAAGGCTTCAGAGCCCCGTCAGCTTATGGGCCGTTCGCTCACCGTGACCGGTGACATAGCCGACGTCATGGCGCGGCTGACATCCCGACGCTGACGGATGCCGGGCGGAGGGGCGGCGTGTATTCGCGGGAACGTGCCGCGTTTTGGGGATGCCGCCGATGAGGGTGAGAAGGCGACGGGGCAACAGGAAAAGAAAGTGAGGCCATCTTGACGTTCTACGAGGATTTGGTCACAACAACCCAGATGAACTATGAGCGTTACTACGGCGTGTATGCCTCGGGTGGCACGCCCTACGTGCTGAGCGAACGCCCGACGCTACCCTATGACGAGCAGGTTGGGCGTTTCGCGAGCATGGTGCGCGATGCGGAGTGCGTCGTGGTGGGCGGAGCCTCGGGGCTGTCGGCAGCAGGCGGCGGAGACTTCTATTATGGCGACACGCCGTCGTTTCGCAGGCACTTTGGCAAGTTTGCCGACAAGTACGGCATCAGGGGCGCATTTGACGGGAGCTTCCGCCAGTGGGAGACGCCCGAGGAGAAGTGGGCGTTTCTCGCCACCTTCCTCAACACCACGCTGAGCGCCCCGGTGCGCGAGCCCTACCTTGACCTTGACGCGATACTGACCGGCAAGGACTTCTTTGTCATCACCACCAACCAGGACACGCAGTTCGTGAAGCTCTACCCGCAGGACAAGGTCGCCGAGCTTCAGGGCGACCATCGGTTCTTTCAGTGCGCGCGATGCTGCACTGATGACGTGTGGGACGCTACCGGCCCCGTTGCCGAGATGATCGAGGCTCAGGGCGAGGGCACGTCGATCCCCACCGGGCTCATCCCGCGTTGCCCGCACTGCGGTGGCGAGGCGTTCCCGTGGGTGCGCGGCTACGGCAACTTCCTGCAAGGGGCAAAGTACGAGGAACAGTACGAGCGCGCTTCGCGTTATATC
>CAWVLT010000051.1:0-54099 GCA_963930185.1 Coriobacteriia bacterium
CAGCAGGCCGCGACCGGCCTGCTGAGGCGGGGCTCAGGAAGGAACCCCATGATTAAGTACATCGTCAAACGTGTACTGGCCGCGCTCGTGACCATATGGTTCGTCATGACGGCTACGTTCTTCCTCATGCACGCCATCCCCGGCGACCCCTTCAACGCGGAGAAGCTCCCCGACCCGGAGCTGCGCGCGGCGATGTATGAGAAGTACGGCCTGGACAAGCCCCTGTGGTACCAGTACATCAAAACCCTGGGAGACTACATCCAGGGCGACTTTGGCATCTCCTACCAGCAGCGCGGCCTCACCACCAACGAGATCATCGCCTCGGGCTTCCCCTACTCGCTGAGGATCGGCCTGTACGCGTCGATCATCGTCATCGTGATCGGCATCAGCTTCGGCCTTGTCGCCGCGCTGCGAAAGAACAGGATAGTGGACCGCGTGCTCATGTTCCTCTCGACGCTGGGCGCCACCATCCCCACGTTCGTGTTCGCCACCCTGTTTTTGTTCGTCTTCAGCCACCTTCTGGGCTGGGTGCCCACCTACGGCGTCAACAGCTGGAAGGGCTACATCGGCCCCTCAATCGTTCTGGCGCTGTTCTCCCTGTCCTACGTCGTGCGCCTCATGCGCTCCTCGATGCTTGACGTGATGGGGCAGGACTACATCCGCACGGCGCGCGCCAAGGGCCTGCCCGAGTGGAAGGTCATCGGCAAGCACGGCATGCGCAACGCCCTGCTTCCTGTGGTCACCTACATCGGCTCCATGTTCGCCGCGCTCATCACGGGCTCGTTCGTCGTCGAGAAGGTCTTCAGCGTGCCCGGCATAGGCAGTCTGTTCACCAACAGCGTCCTGAACCGCGACTACACCCTCATCATGGGCACCACCGTCTTCCTCGCCATCCTGGTGGTTCTGTGCGTGCTGGTGATCGACATCCTGTACATGCTGATTGACCCCCGCATCAAGTTGGAGTAGGCCATGCAACACACAGAGACCTTAGAACCCACGCTGTGGGCACCCCTCTCGCGCGAGGAGAAGAACGCCGAGGCCATCGCACGCCCCACCACGACGTTCTGGCAGGATGCATGGCGGCGCCTGTGTCACAACAAGGTGGCCATGCTCTCGATGGTCGTCATCGCCCTCATCGCGCTCACCGCGATCTTCGTCCCGTTCTTCTGGCCGTACAGCTACGACGAGCAGAACCTGGACATGGTGAGCCTGCCGCCGACCTACGACTGCTACACGCTGGGCGACGGGCGTAACTACTACGTGACGCAGCAGTACTCCCTCATCGAGGTGGCTGACGACGGCACCCCCGTCCAGATGCTCGACCCGGGCCGCAGGGACACCATCAACCTGCAGAACCTCTACGAGGTCGACGGCAAGGTGCTCGCCCTGTCATACGGCGCCTATCGCGCGGCGCTGACCGAGTACCAGGCCCTGGAGACGCAGGCCCAGCAGAGCGGCACCGACACGGTCAACGTGGCCGACGCGGCCTACCTGCAGCAGTACTTCGCCGACGATCCCGACACCACGCAGGTCAGCCTCGAGCGCGCCTACAGCATCCTGGAAAACGACGTGCAGAAGGTCACGCTGACCTACGACGGCGAGCCTGTCACCGACACGGTGCACCTGCGCAACAAGTCCTACATCTTCGGCACCGACGGCCTGGGGCGCGACCTGTTCATCCGCGTGGTGTACGGCGGCCGCATCTCGCTGCTCGTCGGCCTGCTTGCGGCCGTCCTGAACTTCGTGGTGGGCGTCACCTACGGCAGCATCGCCGGCCTGGCTGGCGGCAAGGTCGACCTGGTCATGATGCGCATCGTGGACGCGCTCGACTCCATACCCACGACGCTGTACGTCATCCTCATCATGGTGATCGTGGGATCGGGCCTTCTGCCCATCATCCTCGCGCTCGGCTTCACCATGTGGCTGCGCATGGCGCGCATCGTCCGCGGCCAGGTGCTCACGCTCAAGAGCCAGGAGTTTGTCAAGGCGTCCACCATCATGGGGGCCGGCAAGCTGCGCATCATGGTGCGCGACCTCGTCCCCAACATGATCGGCCCCATCATGGTCGCCGTCTCCATGCAGATCCCCGGCGCCATATTCGAGGAGGCGTTCCTGAGCTTCATCGGCCTGGGCGTCTCCGCGCCGCAGGCCTCGTGGGGCACGCTGTGCAACGACGCCCTTGCAGGCCTGTACGTCTACCCGTACCAGATGTTCATCCCCGCGATCGCGATCTCCATCACCATCCTGTCGCTTAACCTCCTCAGTGACGGGCTTCGTGACGCGCTCGACCCCAAGCAGAAGGATTAGGTGAGCGACGATGACGAGCCAAACCAACATGGCCAACACGGCGCCGCTGCTCGAGGTGCGCAACCTGCGCACGTCGTTCTTCACCCACCAGGGCGAGGTCAAGGCGATCCGCGACGTGAGCTTCTCGGTCGCCGAGGGCGAGATCGTGGGCATCGTGGGCGAGTCCGGCAGCGGCAAGAGCGTGACGTCCCTGTCGATCATGCGCCTTCTGCAGTCGCCCGGCAAGGTGGTGGGGGGAGACATCCTCTTCAGGGGCGAGAGCCTGCTGTCCAAGCGCCCCAAGGAGATGCGCTGCATCCGCGGTGAGGAGATCGCCATGATCTTCCAGGATCCCATGACCTCGCTCAACCCGCTTTACACCGTGGGCAACCAGATCGTCGAGACCATCCAGGAACACCAGAGCCTGACCAAGTCGCAAGCCCAAGAGCATGCCGTCGAGATGCTCAGGATGGTGGGCATCCCCAGCCCCGAGGAGCGGATGAAGAGCTATCCCCACGAGTTCTCGGGCGGCATGCGCCAGCGCGCGATGATCGCCATGGCGCTCTCGTGCCACCCGCGGCTGCTCATCGCCGACGAGCCCACCACGGCCCTGGACGTGACGGTGCAGGCCCAGGTGCTCGAGCTCATCAAGCAGCTCAACCGCGAGATGGGCATGTCCACCATCCTCATCACCCATGACCTCGCATGCGTGGCGAGCACATGCTCGCGCGTGCTGGTGATGTACGGCGGGCAGCTCATGGAGATGGGCGCCGACACCGACGTCTTCTACAGCCCGCGCCATCCCTACACGATGGGCCTGCTCAACTCCATCCCGCGTCGCTCGGTCGAGGCGGGGCGGCACCGGCTCGTCCCCATCCAGGGCACGCCGCCCGACCTGCTCAACCCGCCGACCGGCTGCCCGTTCTACCCGCGCTGCCCCTTCGCCATGAAGATATGCAGCCAGCAGGAGAGCCCGTACTTCGAGGTAGGGGAGGGGCATCAGGCAAAGTGCTGGCTCTGTCACCCGGACGCGCCCAACGTGGAGCGCTACGAGGCCCTGAAGGGGGGTATCAAGAATGGCTGACGCAAAGGAAACGGCTTGCGCCCCCACCCCGGCAGCCAGCGACGCGGGCACGGGCCCTCTGCTGGAAGTCCGCGACCTCAAGATGTACTTCAAGAAGTCCTCGGGGTTCTTCGGCCAGAAGAAGTCGTTCATCAAGGCCGTCGACGGCGTCTCCTTCTCCATCGACCGCGGCGAGACCTTCGGCCTGGTCGGCGAGTCGGGCTGCGGCAAGTCCACGACGGGCTTGGCCGTCATCCGGCTCTACAAGCCCACCGAGGGACAGATCCTCTACGGGGGCACCGACCTCGCCCCGCTCTCCGGCGCCCAGCTCAAGCCCTATCGCAGCAAGCTGCAGATGATCTTCCAGGATCCCTACGCGAGCCTCAATCCCCGCTCGACGGTCATGGACATCATCGCCGAGCCGATCGACATCGCCGGCACGCTGCACGGCAAGGAGCGCGCCGATCGCGTCTACGAGCTGCTCGAGCGCGTCGGCCTGGCCCGCGACCACGCGAGCCGCTACCCGCACGAGTTCTCCGGCGGCCAGCGCCAGCGCATCGGCATCGCCCGCGCGCTGGCGAGCGACCCGGAGTTCATCGTCTGCGACGAGCCCATCTCGGCCCTGGACGTCTCGATCCAGGCGCAGGTGGTCAACATGCTCGAGGACCTGCAGCAGCAGCTGGGGCTCACCTACCTCTTCATCGCCCACGACCTGTCCATGGTCCGCCACATCTCCAAGAAGGTGGGCGTCATGTACCTGGGGTCGCTGGTGGAGGTCTCAACCTCCGAGGAGGTCTACGAGCACCCGCTGCACCCCTACACCAAGGCGCTCATGTCCGCCGTGCCGATCCTGGACCCGGTGCGCGGCAAGAGCGAGAAGCCCGACCTGCTCAAGGGCGAGATCCCCAGCCCGCTTGACATGCCCGCGGGCTGCCGCTTCGCCTCGCGCTGCCCGTTTGCGCAGGAGCGCTGCCGCAAGGAGCAGCCCCCGCTCGTCGAGGCGGCCCCCGGCCACGAGGTCGCATGCTTTTACGTGTAGGTCACACGTCGACGCCCCCGCCCGCCAGCGCGTGCGGGGGCGCTGCCATATACTCGCATCACACGTCTCCCCGAGGAAAGGATGGCCATGACCCTACCCGACTTTGCCGCGATCGATCGGGTGCAGGAGCTTCTGCGCGCCATGCCGCGCGTGAGCCTGGGGTTCTACCCCACGCCCCTGCACCATCTGGACACGCTCTCCCGCGAGCTGGGCGTCGACATATACCTCAAGCGTGACGACCTCTCGGGCATGAGCACCTTCGGGGGGAACAAGATCCGCAAGCTCGAGTACCTGCTCGGCGACGCCCGCGCCCAGGGGGCCGACACGGTCTTCACCTATGGCGCCACCCAGTCCAACCACGCGATGCAGACGGTCGCCGCCGCATGCAAGTGCGGGATGCACCCCATCCTCTACCTGGTGAGCGTCGTGGAGCCGGACAAGGACACCCTGCGGGCCAACCTCTTGCTCGACTACATCTACGGCGCCGAGGTCCACGTGGTGCCGTTCTTGCCCGGAGAGGTCGAGGAGGACGCCGAGGCGCGCTCCTACGTCATGGGGGAGGAGCACGCCCAGCGCCTGCGCGCCGAGGGCAGGGTGCCCTACGTCGTCCCCATGGGCGGCGCGAGCGCCGTCGGCTCGGTGGGCTTCGTCAACGGCATGGTCGAGCTCGCCCGGCAGTGCGCCGAGATGGGCATCTGCCCCTCGCACGTGTTCCACGCGAGCGGCACGGGCGGCACGCTGGCGGGCCTTGCCGCCGGGCGTGCGCTGCTTGGATGGGACGTCGACATCACCTCCGTCGCCGTCAGCCCCAAGGACGAGGGCTACGAAGGCAGGACGGCCGACCTCGCCAACGCCGCGCTGGCGCTTCTCGGCGCAGGCGAAAAGGCCGCCGTCTCGGCCGGCGACCTGCACGTCGATCGCGACTACTACGCGCCCGGCTACGAGATCCCCAACAAGGCGGGCAACGACGCCATCCGACGCCTGGCGCGCACCGAGGGCGTCCTGACCGACCCCGTCTACTCGGGCAAGGGCTTCGCAGGGCTCATCGACCACATCGAGCGCGGCGTCGTCCCCCAGGGCTCGAGCGTCGTGTTCTGGCACACGGGAGGCGCCACGGCCATCTTCTCGGAGCCGCAGATCATCGGCGACCTCGCCCAGGCCTAGCCCGGGCCGCATGGCGCACGGGGAGGCGGCCATGTACGTCTTCGACCCCAAACGCACGGGTCCTACAGCACAGAAGGAGGTACCGCTAGCCATGGAGTGGGGATATCCTTGTCCGGCCACGGCCGCAGGCGCGCAGGCGCAGGGGCGCAGCCCCAGCAGGTGGTTCGAGCACCTCAACGACGGCCTGCCACCGCAGATCGCCCGCCTCAAGGAGCAGGGGAGCCTTGCGCATGCCATCGAGCTGATCGACGACATGCTCGCCAAAGGCACGCTGCCCGAGCTCGCCGAGAAGCTGCTCGTGGAGCGCTATCGCATGGAGCGCCTGCCGCGCGTCTACACGCACACGTGCGAGGAGGCGCTGGCGCTCGTGCGCGCCGAGTGGCCTGAGTTCACGATGGAGGACCTCGACAGGCTCATCGACGGCGGGCGCATCGACTGGCGTTTCATCGAGGGGCGCCAGATGCTGATCAGCGACTTCGTCGACTCGATCCGCATCTATCACGACGAGGTTCCCGGCCTTGCCGCCAACCCGGTCGCAAACCTTGAGGCGCGCGACGCGATGTTCGACGAGATGGAGCGCACGGGGCGCGCCTCGCGCCTCATCACCCTTCGCGCAACGCTCGCCGCCGACGACCCCCAGCTCAAAGACGCTCTCACGGGCGCGCACGTGCGCTGCTGGCTACCGCTGCCCCGCGCCTGCGAGCTGCAGAGCGACATTTGCGTGCTCTCCTCGACGCCCGGCGTGACCGTGGCGGACGAGTCCTCGCTGGCGCGCACGGCGTACTGGGAGGGCGAGGGGCTCTCCTCGTGCGAGATAACCTACCAGTACCGCATCGACGCCCCCTGGCGCGACATTGACGAGCTCGCCCGCCGCGAGGCCGCCGTCGACGAGCGCGAGATCGCACGCGCCCTGGAGGCGCCCGAGCTCGCAGCGTACCTGGGGGAGCGCCAGCCCCACATCGCCTTCACGCCATACCTGCGCTCGCTGGCCGCGCGCATCGTGGCGCAGGCCGGCGCGAGCAGGCCCATCGCAAAGGCGCGAGCCATCTACGACTGGATCACGACCAACGTCGACTACCGCTACCAGCCGCCCTATGCGCTTCTGGACTGCATCCCGCAGATGACGGCCACCGGCCTGCGCGCCGACTGCGGCGTGTTCGCGCTCACGTTCGTGACGCTGTGCCGCATCGTGGGCGTCCCGGCACGCTGGCAAAGCGGCCTGTACGTGCAGCCCAACGAGGCCAGCGGCCATGACTGGGCGCAGTTCTACTCGCCCGAGGCCGGCTGGCTGTGGGCCGACTGCTCCTTTGGCTCGGCCGGCAGGCGCACCGCCGACGCACGCAAGCGCGCCCACTACTTTGGCAACCTCGACGCCTGGCGCATGGTCGCCAACGGCGACGTCTTCGAGCCGCTCTGCCCGCCGTTTGACGGCATGCGCGACGACCCGTTCGACAACCAGCGCGGCGAGATGAGCGTGGACGGGGTCGGCGTCGCCTCCGACGCGCTGCTGCGGCCCGTCGAGGTCCTGGAGATGAAGGAGGTCTAAAGGCATGGCATCCGAACTTGAAGGGGAGCTTTCCGGCCACGGCGGCGACGGAGCGGCCCCATGCCCACGCGTGTTCGACCTGCACTGCGACACCATAGACTCGCTGTGCATGCGTGACCACGAGCCCTACGTAAGCGAGATCGCCGAGCAGGCCAAGCGCGGCATCGACACGAGCGGGACGCTGCTTGAGAACGGCGGCGCGCTGGATCTCGCGCGCATGGCCGCCTACCGGTGGTGCCAGTGCTTCGCCGTGTGGGTGCCCGACATCTACGACCCCGCCGGCGCCCGCGCCTTCTACCGCAAGGCGCGCGACTGGTTCAAGGGCCAGCTCGCCGAGCATGCCGAGCGCGTCGCGCAGATCCGCGACGCCCGCGATATCGAGGGCGTGCTGGAGTCGGGCAGGACGGCCGCCATGCTCACGATCGAGAACGCCTCGCTTCTGGGCGGCGAGCTGGGCATCATCGACGAGCTGGTCGCTGACGGCGTCAAGATGATCACGCTCACCTGGAACGCGAAGAACCCCCTAGCCAGCGGCAAGGAGTCCCATGACGGCATGAGCGACTTCGGTCGCGATGCCGTGCGCGCCATGGAGGACGCCGGGATCGTGGTGGACGTCTCGCACCTCAATGACGAGGGCTTCTCCGACCTGCTCCAGGTGGCGCGCAGGCCGTTCGTGGCCTCGCACTCCAACGCCCGCAGCGTCTGCAACGTTGCGCGCAACCTCACCGACGACGAGTTCCGCGCGATCCGCGACGCCGGTGGCGTGGTGGGCATCAACTACTACTGCGGCTTCGTCACCGAGCGGGACTGCTCGGCGACGGGCGAGGCCACCTTCGACGAGCTGGCCGCCCACGTCGAGCACTTTCTCGACCTCGGGGGAGAGGGCACGATCTGCCTGGGCAGCGACTACGACGGCTCCGACGTGCCCGCGTGGCTCGACGGCTGCCAGAAGGTCGCCGACTTCCGCACGAGGATAGCCGCGCGCTTCGGCGAGGAGATCGCCGAGAGGATGTTCTTCACCAACGCGCACGACTTCTTCGTGAGGTACGAGCAGGCGTAGCGCGTCAGTCCATCTTGGCGGCGTCCACCATGTCGATGAGCTCCTGCTTGGAATGCACGCCGAGCTTTGCGTAGACGACTAGCAGCAAAGCCCGGGCTTGCCAGTTCGCAGGCCCGGGCTTTGCGCATTCCGAATCGATTGGCAGTTCACGGGCATAGCGACAAACACGGCGCATAATAAGGTTACTTTACATAAGATATATTATCGGAACTATATAGGGGGAGCTACTGCTGACTTCACGCATGAGCCAACGCCGTTATGCAACGCATAGGCGGCTACAGAGCATCGCGCCCGACGCGCTCACAGGCAACGGCGATATGCCGACCGAGGAAAGCGATGCCCCATCGTATGCGACCGTCAGCACAATCAGGCAACGCATCGGCATCGTATGCACGTTCGGAAATCTGGTTAAGTGCAGCATGTGCAAGCCCGAGCATGGCATCTCGATCCAAGGGATCCGTCTCGGAATGCTTCTTGAATTTGATCTCTATGGTGATTCGTGGTCTCTTTGCCGGCGCGCTGTAGGACTCCAACGACCCAAGGGCAACCACGGAAGGCTCGAGACGGATGTCATATCTCCCGTACCCGCCGTGTTGATTGGAACGTGGGTTCTCATAGCCCGGCAGGCCAAAGCACAGTCCAAGCATGAGCATGTGACAGCTGTTCTCTGACAGGAAGTCGCAGACGCCTACCGAGTCACGAGCGATGCGGGCAAGTTCATGCTCAACCGTATGCATGTCACCTGAGACCAGGGCCATCTGCAATGACAGCAGGCGTGAGGAGCCACCAGCCAACCTGCGGAAACGTTCCACGATCTCACCGCGATACAGCCTAGCAACCTCAAGATTGGGAATACGCAGTGGTCGCACGAGCTCCGTGTCCTCGGGCGACATCGTAAGGTCGGTCGTGAGGTAGCCCGCCAAGTAGAGCATGGACCAGACGGCATCGCCCGTGACGCCCAGCTCCGGAAAGACGACACCGAGGTCAAGCGCCTTACTGACCACTCCCCCTGACTGGAGCAAAGAATACACCTCGGCCATCGTGTCATCGTCAGACTTGCGCACCAGGTCTCCGATGATGACATTGCCCGATGTGTTCGCCCAATACGTGCCGGGCACACAGCCCTGCCGAAAATAGTTGAGCACGCTCCATGGGTTGTAGACGCTGTTGGAACCGAAACGATACCCGTCATACCATGCGCGCGCCTCGGCCATGCAGTCTGGATGCCCCACATACGTCGCAAGGGCCTTGACCTCGGCATCGGTGAAGCCAAATCGCTCGTCGTAATCGGCATCAAGCGACGTCGAGACGTGGATGTTGTTTAGATCGGAGAATATGGATTCCTTCGTGATGCGCTGCACGCCGGTCAGGCAGGCAAACGCAAGCGCATCTCCCCCGTCCTTCAGCGCCCCGGTCAGCCAACCTCTCAAAAAGCCGATCGTAGTGCGGTAGTATCCGCCGTCCGGAGCCGAGTAGGCAGCCATAACGGGGGCGTCGTACTCGTCGATAAGGATGACGCAGTTCTCGTCATGGTGCTTCCGTAGGAGCAGCGCCAGATTGAGCAGCGAGGAAGCGTAGTCAGCGTCGCTCCCCTTTCCATCCCTCACACGTCGGAAGTACGTCCGGTCGGCGTCGTCAAGTGCGTCCGAGTCGCACAGATAGCCATGGCGCCCGTACTCGTTGATTATCGCGTTCTTAATCGCATCATACGTCTGATCCCAAGCGTCAGATTTGGCAGCACGCAGACTTAGATAGATGACTGGATACCTGCCTTGATGCTCCCGGTACCTTCCGCTCTCGGCCTCCCATATCGCAGTCCCCTCAAAGAGGGGCGCACGCGACTTGCCGTCCGGCGGAATCTCGAAGAACGAACGCATCATCGTCATGTTAAGCGTCTTACCGAAGCGCCTTGGCCTGCAGAACAGCGTGACGATGTAACCGCTTCTGAGCACGTCGGCGACGAGCATGGTCTTGTCGATGATGACGGAGCGGCCGGACGCCCGCTCAAAGCCATCGTCCCCAATCGGGAGCATCTTGTCCCCCGAACGGTCGACGATGCGAGCATGAGGCGCGCGCCAGATACCGTTACCGACCGCCACGAGCTCAAGTTCGTTGACTTCGTCATCCATCATCAGCAAGACCTCCACACGATGCATCGCCCACACATCGCATTATGCAGCAAAGCAGATACGATCCCCATGCCACGCTATGCCTCGTTGCCAACTTCTTGATACGTCCTCCACGACGAACTCACCGTCAAGCTGCCAAGCACCGTCTTTCCGTCTTGGGCATACACCGGCAGCTCGCGCACGGTAGAGCCCCCGTCCTCAGTCAGCTCGGTAGCCTCTCCAGACAGGTCTGACAACGGGCCCAGGAGGTCCTCGCTTAGCACGTAGCCATTGACACCGTTATCGGCAGTCACCTCAACGAGATCGGGTACGTACGCCTCGTTGCACTCATCGACAGCAACGCCACCGGAAACAGGGTTCTCAAGATCAGAAAGCGACCCATACGTCTGCCCTTGCTCGTTGACGGGAAAGACGGCCTGCTGACTAGACACTTGAGTTTCGCCTTGGCCACAGCCAGGCAGCATGCACAGAGTAGCCAACGCGAGAAGGGGCAGAACCCACCATATACCTTGCCCGATCGAATCGACATTGACGCTGGCTCTCATCTCTCCCTTTTCTCTCGCCGCTTTACAGGCTCTCAAGCGGGTTGAACGTGTTCGGATCGTAGTACGTGATCTCCGCCGACTCGTCAGGCACGCAGGCGCCCTCCGGCCGAGCGGCAAAGCCGGAGGTGACCCATTCGGGAAACGCGTTGCACGCAGAGAGGAGCTCGTTGAGAGTGACGAGTTCGAATCCGTATGACTGGAAGGTCTCTATGAGCCCCGGCAGCGCGGCCACGTCGCGATCGCGGTTGCCTCCGGAGTCATGCATCAACACGATGCCCCCGCTGTAATCGTCAGGATCCTTTTCGATGCCCTGCGTGCAATTCTGTATGATCTGGGCGGCGCCGTCGGATATGCCCGTCTTGTCAACGAGATCCCAGTCAAGCGAGTCAATGCCCCAGTATGCCGAATAGGCAATGTCGCCCCCGTTGCGCAGGTAGGCGAGGAACGTGTCACCGTAGAAATTGCCAAAGGGAGGGCGCATGACGTTGGTCGACACACCGGTCGCGTTTGCAATGGCCTCAAATGATCGAGAGAGATCCGAGGCGACCTCGTCGTCCGATGTGAGAAGCAGGTTGAGATGCGAGTACGTGTGGCTGGCAACCTGGTGGCCCTCGTCCACGCAGCGCTTTGACAAGGCGGCATACTCTGGACCAGCGTCCACCTGCGACCCGAGGTTGAAAAACGTGACCCTCGCACCATACGAGGCGAGGATGTCGAGATACTGCGGCGTGTAGGTGAGATCTGGCCCGTCGTCGAACGTGAGGGCGATGAGGCGCCGGCCGTCAGCAGGGGTGATATGCTCGGCACAGGCAATGATGAAGTCCTGGGGCTGCTGCGTCACTCCCCTGTCCACCACACGGCCCGACACGACGCCGGTGGCCACCTCGGAGATGCCAGGCCTGCCCCACTGCGCCACGTACCCGATCTTCACGAGAAACTTCCCGCTCTCGGGAACGAGCGCCCCGTAGGGAATCTCGGTCGTCTGGACCTCGACGTCCTCCGTCACGTCCTCACCGTCGACGAACTCCAGCACGTCGCCTTCGGTTGCAAGGTAAGAAGCCGGATCAACCTGCGCTCCGTTTACCATAAGGCGATATGGCATGCCCGCACCGACCTCAAGGACCTCGGGAGGCTGGTCCTGCGTCGAGATCGAGACGAGGTTGCCCGCCGAGGGGCTGGCGAGGCCACGCGAGATGATCTCGACTGATGTGGACCCCTCGGGCACCTCGCACGCAGCTCCGTTGACCGTGAGCGCAACGGAACGGCGCATCCCCGCCAGCAGCAGCCCGCCCGCCGTTCCCAACGCAGCCAGGCCCACGCAGCCGCCGGCGATGCAGAGGAGCGTGCGTCGGCTCACGCCGCGCCGGTCTCCCCTGTCGTAGGGCGAGGCGCCTCCCAGGCTGTCGGGTCCGCTCACGCCATCTCGCTTGACACCGCGTCGACTGGTCATCATGCCCCCTTCGCACATGCCGTCATACACGCTGATTATACCAAGCGAACATGCCGGCTGAAAACGCGCCGAAACGCCAGGGCCGCCCTGACGAAGACGCAGTCAGGGCGGCCCGAATGGCGCGCGTTAAAGCATGTCTAGCTCGCCGGCCACCGAAGACGCACGGCGGGCGAGGCGTCAGGCACTACTCCCCCAGCGCGTAGGCGGCGACGATGGGGCCGGCCAGGTAGCCGGAGACCAGGGCGAAACCGATGCCGTCGCCCGTGCCGTAGTAGTTGCGGTTCCAGCAGCTGCCGTAGGCGTCGGCACCCACGCTGTACAGGCCGGGAACGGCCAGGTGGTTGGCGTCGAGGGCCTGGAACTGGTCGTTGACGGTGATGCCGCCCACGGTGCCCAGCTGGTTGTAGGTGATCTGGACAAGGTAGTACGGGGCGGTGGTCAGCGCCACGAGGTGAGCCGGGTCCTTGCCGAAGTAGTCATCAGCGCCGGCCTCGCAGTAAGCGTTGTACGTGTCGACCGTGGATTGCAGGACGGAGGCGTCCATGCCGGCGGCCTCGGCGAGCGCCTCGATGGAGTCGCCGCTGAAGGCCCAGCCGTTGGCCACGCAGTCATCGAGGACCGTCTGGAACTGATCCCAGGGCGTGTCCGGCTCGAACTCGGGCTTGTACTCGGGCGGCATGCCCGGGGACTCGGTGAAGCCGATGGCCGCGGTGCCACCGCTCACGAGGGCGTCGACCATGGCCTGGTCAAGCATGGCGTAGGTGATGCCGCCGGCGAAGGCGCCGCCGTTGGCCGCGGCGACGGCGGTGTTGACCCAGTCCTCGTTGCGGAAGCGTACGCCGGCCGTGGTGAGGTCGAGCACCGAGGGGACGTAGCCCAGGATCATGGGCATCTGCTGCTGGAAGTACTCGTAGCCGCGCAGCTTGGCGGTGGCAAGGGTCTGGTGCAGCATCATGCCGCCCAGGCTCACGGGCTTGGCGGCGCCGGCGGCCCAGGCCATCTCCATGCCCTCGCCCACGTCCTGCGTGAGGCAGCCGCACACCACGTCGTAGCCGGTGAGCTCCTTGAGCAGCTGCGTGTTGCCGCCGTAGCCGCCCGTGGCGATGACGACGGCCTTGGCGTTCACGGTGAGCGTGGAGCCGTCCTTGCGCGAGGCCACGATGCCGCAGGCGGCGCCGTCGGCGTCGGTGAGGATCTCGGTCACGGTGTGCTCGGTGTACACGGCGCCGCCGTTTGCGAGCACGGTGTTGCTCAGCAGCTCGTCATAGACCACGGGACGCTGCATGTAGTCGACGAGCATGCCCGGGAACATGCTCTCAGGGTCGCCCCACGAGGGGAACATGCTGGCGCTGGTCGTGGCGCCGGCGAGGTAGTCGATGGCGGGGATCGTGTTCTTGAGGTAGGCGTAGATCACCGTGGAGTCGGCGAGGTACATCTGGTTCTGGACCCAGCTGATCATCGTATCGCGCACCACGTCGTCGGTGTACGAGGCGCAGGAGAACGACATGAGGGAGCAGCCGCCCACCAGGCGGACCTTCTCGACGAGGGCCACCGTCGCGCCGGCCTCGGCGGCACGGGCGGCGCACAAGATGCCCGACATGCCGCCGCCCACGACCACGACGTCGGCGTCGAAGGTCTCGTCGGTGCCCGGCTCGTAGCTCGTGGGCACGTTGTAGGCCTCGGCGTCGCCGCCGGCCTGCTCGATGCAGTCGCGCACGGCGGTCAGGATGGCTGCGCTGGTGAAGGTGGCGCCGGAGATGCCGTCGATGCCAAACGAGTTGGCGGCGACGATGTTCTCGCACAGCTGCGGGATGGCGTCGACGGTGAAGACCTCGGTCTCCTGGTGGTCGGTGACCTCGACGGCGGAGATCTTGCCGTTGGCGATGGTGACCTCGACGGTCACCAGGCCGTTGCGGCCCTCGACGCTGGAGGTGTACGTGCCGTCGGCAGCGCCGCCCGCGGCAGCCTCCTCGGCACGCACGACGCCGGGGATGGCAGTCGCGACCGCACCGGCCGCCGCGACGCCCGCAGCCCCGGCCACGAAGCCGCGACGCGAGATGGTGCTCGAAGTCGTTTCGCTCATGAAATGCCCCCTTTGGCATAAAAGTCCCCGCGTGGCGCACAGGTCGCCACGCCTTGATGCTAGGATACGACACGAGATGGCAAATAGTAAGCGATGTGTCGTTGTGCACAACGTAAGGTTGTCGACACACAACATACCGTAGTGTCAAGTGCGATGCCGGCACCTGCCCGGCAAGGGGGTCGCATGAACCTGACGCAGCTCGAATACTTCGTCGAGGCCGCCAAGGCCCGCAGCTTCACCAAGGCCGCCGAAACGCTTTGCGTGACGCAGCAGGGAGTCTCCAAAGGCGTGGCTAACCTCGAGTCCGAGCTTCATGCCGCGCTGTTCGAGCGCGGACCGGCCGGCCTCACGCTAACCGAGGCAGGCAAGCGCGTCTTCGGACGGGCGCGCGTGATCCTGCGCAACGCGGAGCTGCTCACCGAGGACGCGACGAGCGGGCAGGGCTCGCCCGAGGCAGCAAGCGTCATCCGACTCGGCATGTGCAGCGTCATCCTCGGCGAGAGGTACACCTTGCGCCTTGATGACGTCTTGTCCTTCGAGAAGCGCCACGTGAACCTTCGTCTCAAGGTCATCGAGGCGTCGAGTGACCTGTGCCAGGAGATGCTCGAGGCCGGCGAGCTTGACGTCGCGGTCGTCGCCGGAAGGGCCGACTGGAGGCGCTTCGTGACCAAGCGGCTCAGCGAGCGCGCGTTCGTGCCGTTCGTCGGGCGCACGCATCGCCTCGCGGAGGCGCGGGACGTCTCGATGGCCGAGCTGTCGGGCGAGACCTTCCTCATCCCGCGCGGCTCCACGGCGAGCATCAACGAGATCTGCGAGAGCTTCTATGACGCAGGGGTGCTCGTGCCCTCGCCCGACCAGTTCGTCACGCACGACTGCACGCCCCAGCTCATGATGGACCACGTGTACCGCGGCGAGGGCGTCGCCTTCATGCGCGACAACAACCTCGGCTGCATCGACGAGAGGCGCGGCGTCGTCCTCGACATGCCCTCCGCCGCGTTCGCCTCGCGCCTGAGCGTCGCGATACGGCGCCAGCTGGCGCACGACAAGGTCATCTGGGAACTGGTCGACTACCTGTGCAGGCTCCTGAGGACCGAGGCCGACTCCTAGAGGAGCGCACCACGCGGCTTATCGCGACTCGAGGTACTTCAGGGCGCTCGTCGCGGCGATGGCACCGTCGGATATGGCGGTGACCACCTGGCGCAGAACCGTGTCGCGCACGTCACCGGCGACGAACAGCCCGGGGGTCCTCGTCGCCATGGAGGCGTCGGTCACGATGCCGTTCGCCACGACGTCGACGTAGTCCCTCACGAGGTCGACGGCAGGGTCATGGCCGACGAACACGAACACGCCGAACGGCTCGTCGTGGCGGATGGTCTCGGCCTCATGGGTAAGGGCGTCCTCGAGGGTTATGGTCTCGAGCATCGTCGCGCCGCTGACTGAGACAACCTTTGAGTTGTACCTTATCGTGAGGTTCTCGCATGCCTCGACCTGCTCGCGAAGCTTCGGCGTGGTGCGCAGCACGTCGCGGCGCACGACCATGGTGACGCTCCTGACGATGCGGGACAGGAAGAGCGCCTCCTCGCATGCGGCCGTTCCGCCCCCGATGACGTAGACGTCCTTGCCGCGATAGAACATGCCGTCGCAGGTGGCGCAGTAGCTCACCCCACGGCCGCGGAACTGCTCCTCGCCCTCGAAGCCGGCCGGCCGGGGCGTCGCGCCGGCGGTGTAGACCACCGCGGGGGCGCGCAGGGGCCCGGGTGCCGACGTCATGACGGAGAACGCGCCGTCCTCCCTCACCGCCATGCCCGTGACCGAGTCGTAGACCATCTCGCAGCCAACGGCCTCGGCGTGCTCGGCGAGCTTCATTCCCAGCTCGCCGCCGGAGATGCCCGGAAGGCCCGGGTAGTTGTCGATCTCGTCGGTGATGGCGATCTGCCCACCGGGCGCCGACTGCTCGATGACGGCGCACGAAAGACCGGCGCGGGCACCGTATATGCCGGCGGACAGGCCGGCGGGGCCTGCGCCGATCACGATCAGGTCATGTGACATGGCCTCTGCCATGGTTCCTCCTTCTTGCAGGCAGGAGGGCATGCCTGCAGGCATGCGGCCTCGCCCCTGCGGCTTTGCGTGCATGAATGGGAATTATTTACCCAGCGAGTCGCTAGGTTAGACACGCGCGATACGACGCGGGGAGCCTGTTGCCGCACGGCCGCGCAGCGCGGGGCTACCTCACGCCGCTCGAGCCGAACCCGCTCGCGCCGCGGTCCGTCTCGTCAAGCTCGTCGACCTCGCACAGCTCGACGACCGGGACGCGCTGGATCACGAGCTGCGCGATGCGGTCGCCGCGCTCGATGTGCACGGGCTCGGTCTTGTCGAGGTTGATGAGGATGACCTTGAGCTCGCCGCGATAGTGCGCGTCGATGAGGCCGGGCGTGTTCACGATGGACAGGCCCTTCTTGGCCGCAAGGCCGCTTCTAGGCTGCACGAAGCCGGCGAAGCCGTCCGGTATCGCGATGGCGAGGCCCGTGGGGACCATCTCTCGCGTCAGCGGCTGGATCCACGTGTCGACCGCGCTGAAGAGGTCGAGGCCCGCGTCGCCCGTGTAGGCGTACGCCGGCAGAGGAAGCCCCTTGTCGAGGCGCTTGACGTTGAGCCGGATGGACTCCGGCCCCGCAATGTGGTCTTGGCTCATGATGTGGCTAGTCCTGTTCTCCTATTTGGGCGAGCTCGCTGTAGAAGCCCTCGACGTCCTGGAAGTCGCGGTAGACCGAGGCGAAGCGCACGTACGCCACCTTGTCGAGGGTGAGCAGCCTGCGCAGCACCATGTCGCCGAGCTCGCGGGACGTGACCTCGCTCTTGAAGTCGTTCCTGAGCTCGGACTCGATGCTCGAGATGAGCTCGTTGAGCGTCTCGACGGAGACGTTGCGCTTGATCGTGGCGGTCATGAGGCTCTTCATCAGCTTCTCGCGATCGAACGCCTCGAGCATCCCGTTCTTCTTGCGCACCTGCAGCGGCAGCTCCTCGCGACGCTCGTAGGTCGTGAACCGCTCCTTGCACTGGGGGTTGAGGCACTCGCGGCGGCGCCTGATCGCGTCGCCTAGCTCGGAAGGGCGCGAATCGATCACGCGTGACTCGGTGTATCCACACTTGGGGCAGCGCATGCATCCTCCTCAAACGAATGACTTCAGGCAGGATACCATGAACGGGGGGCGTGGGGGCACGACAGACCGACTAGATCGGGCTGCCACCGCCCATGAACGCGTAGACCGAGGCGTACGTGACGAGCTGACCCTCGTAGGGTGCGTGGATCATCATGCCGCCACCGCAGTAGATGCCCACGTGACCGGAGTGCGGAAACACCAGGTCACCCGGGCTGAGCTGGGACAGGTCGGTCCTCCAGTTGCCCAGCGACTGGATCTGCGCGATCTGCCCGTAGGTGTCGCGAGCGATGGAGTAGCCGCATGCGGCGTAGCAGTACTGCGCGAGGCCCGAGCAGTCGAAGCCCGAGGGGTCGGTGCCGCCCCAGACGTAGGGGGTGACGCCGACGTAGTTCCAGGCGACGCTGACCACGTCGCCCGCGTGGTTGCCCGTGCCGCCGCCGGAGGAGCCCCAGTCGCCCGAGCCTCCCTCCGTCGGGTAGTACTCCCCGCCGCCCTGCGACCCGCCGCCGTCGCCTGTGCCCGCGCCGCCCGACGCGTCGCCGCCAGACACCGCGCCCGACTCGCCGCCGGCCTGCTGCTGGGCGGCCTGCTGCTGCTCGAGATAGGCCTGGTACTGCGCCTCGCGGGCCGCCTCGGCCTCGCGCTGGGCCTGGGCCATGAGCTCGGTGACCTCCTGCGACAGGCCGTCGGCGTAACTCTGCATCGCGCCGACCTGGTCCTGGAGCGCCTGGGTCTCCTCCTGCTGCTGGGCGAGCAGCTGCTCCTGCTCCGCCTTCGTGGACTCGAGGTCGGCCTGCTGCTGCTCGAGCTGCGCCTTCAGGTCCTTGACGTCCTGGATGGCCTGGGCGTCGGCGTCCGACACCTTGCCCGCGTAGTAGATGCGGTTAACGAGGTCGTCGAAGTCCTCGGCGTCGAAGATGGCGGACAGCACGTCCACCTTGCCGACCTTGTAGTTGGCGGCCAGGCGCTCCGCCAGAACGTCCTGGGCACCCTCCAGCTCCGCCTGCGTCTGGGCGATGCTGGCCTCGAGCTCGGCTATGCTGGCGTTGGTGGCATCCAGGGCGGCCTGGGTCTGGCTCAGCTCGTACTGCGCCATCTCGACCTGCTCGTTGAGCGAGGCGAGCTGGGCCATCGCATCCTCGTAGGCGGCCTGCGCGCTGTCGAGGGCGGCAAGCGTCTCCGCGGAGGCGCCGGGCTCGTCCGCATGCGCGAGAAAGGCGTCGAGGCCACCGAGCAGCGAGACCAGTCCGGCGGCGGAAATCGCGAGGAAGTCACGGCGCCCAACGAACCTCTGATCCTGGCCTGCATGTTCATCGGTACGCACGGATCTGCTCATAGCGACTCTCCAAGATACGCATAGGGATTCGGTCATGTTCCACCCCCTATGATACCCCGTGTCGCGGGACATGCCCCCGTGCCGCCTTGAAAAGACAGCAGATGTGCGCCAGATGTGAACCGCCGCCCCGGCCACGCGCCTCGCTAGGCGACGCCGGCCTGCGCCGGCACGAGGATCGTCTGGCCGGGCTGTATGACCGTTCCGAACAGGTCGTTCTCCTCCCGGATGAGGTCGATGACCTCGCTGGTCGTAAGCCCCTCGACCGGGTGCGCCTCCGAGATGTCCCACAGGGAGTCGCCGTCCATGACGACGTGCTCCTCGAGCGCGACCTCGCCGGCACCGGCGGCGCCCACCTGGCCCGACAGGGCCCAGGAGATGACCAGGGCGGTGCATAGAGCGAGGGCGAGCAGCGCGAGCAGGACCTCCCACCTGCCCCGCAGGTCATCCGCAACGGCCTTGGTCGCCCTCTGGACGCGCTCCGAGCACACGTGCTCGGGACCGAGCGAAAGCCCGACCTCACGCACGCCGCCAGGAATCACCCTGAGCTGCGGGCGCCGTGCGGGGTTCTGGCACGAGGTGTCCTCGAGCTTGCGAGCGAGCGCGTCCGGCACATACGGCGCGATGGTGACGCCACAACCGACCAGCTGCATATACGTGTTCTTTGCCATATCTGTCGCTCCTTACCGGACGTGCCCAAGCCTGCGAGAGGCATTATCAGTTGCCGCTCGGACAGAAACGTCATGGAACAGGTGTTCGGTCATAGGATAGCAGAACGTCTGTTCGATTCAAGTGAAAACCGAACATGTGTTTGTATTTTTTCGCACAAGCGCGTATACTGTCGGCATACGTCGAAGGGAGATGCCATGGATCCGAAGAAGCTCACCGCACGCCAGCAGCAGATCTACGACTTCATCTGCGCCGAGGTGTCCGAGAAGGGGTATCCGCCGAGCGTGCGCGAGATCGCGCTTGGCGTCGGCCTGAGCAGCCCCTCGACCGTGCACACGCACCTGCAGGTCCTCGAGGACAAGGGATACATCAAGAGGGACCTCTCAAAGCCGCGCGCGCTCGAGATCACGGGCCAGGTCTCCGCCGGGGCGAGCGTGTCGTCCGCCCTCGGCAGCGACACGCAGGATGACGTCGAGATCGAGCCGGGCGTGGTGAGCCTTCCCGTGGTGGGCCGCGTGGCCGCCGGCCAGCCCATCCTCGCCGAACAGAACATAGAGGGCACCATCGCCCTCCCCTCGTCTCTGGTCGGCGACTCCGCCTCGTTCGTGCTGCGCGTGAAGGGCGACTCGATGATCCAGGCCGGCATCTTCGACGGCGACTTCGTCGTCGTGAGGGAGCAGAGCGACGCGACGAACGGCCAGATCGTCGTGGCGCTCATCGATGACGGCGCGACGGTCAAGACGTTCTATCGGGAGAAGGACAGGATCCGCCTGCAGCCCGAGAACCCGACCCTCGAGCCGATATACGTGAAGAACCCCGTTATCCTCGGGCGAGTGGTCGCCCTGGTTCGCTCGCTCTAGGCGTCGCTCGCCAGCCGCTGCTGCTCGCCAGCCGGATGCTGCGGACCAACGACGTAGGGTCGCAGCCTGGCTGCGAGGACCGGAGGCGCGATGACGGTGAGTGACACGCCCTGCTCGCGGTAGTCGCTCGAGACGAGGTGGCCCTGCTCGTGGCATGAGCGGATGAGAAGGCCCTCGCTATACGGGACCAGCACCTGCATCGTCTCGTCCTGCGCGCTGGCGGCGCGCGCGATGGCCCTCAGGAGCTCGTCGATCCCCTCCCCCGTCTGGGCGGAGACGAGCAGGGCGTCGGGCCTGCGCGAGCGCAGGGACTGCTTGGCCTCGTCGTCAAGCAGGTCGGTCTTGTTGTAGACGACCAGCATCGGCACGCCCTCGGCCTCGATCTGCCCCAGGACGTCGTCGACGGCGCGCAGCTGCTTGTCGCAGTTGGGGTCGGTGGCGTCGGCCACCTCGAGGATGAGGTGCGCGCCGCTCACCTCGGCGAGCGTCGACTTGAACGACTCCACGAGCGTCGTCGGCAGCTTCTGGATGAAGCCGACCGTGTCGGTGAGCGTCACGAGGCGCCCGCCGGGCAGCTCAAGGGCGCGCGTCGTGGGGTCGAGCGTGGCGAAGAGCTGGTCCTGCACGTACACGTCGGCGCCGGTGAGCCTGTTGAGCAGCGTAGACTTGCCGGCGTTGGTGTAGCCGGCCAGCGACACGCGAAACATCGAGGAGCTCCACCGCTCCTTGCGCTGGACCTCGCGGTTGCCGGATATCTTGGAGAGCTCGCGGCGCAGCGTCGAGATGCGGTCGCGGATGAGGCGGCGATCCACCTCGAGCTGGCTCTCTCCCTGGCCGAAGCGCGACCCGATGCCGCCGCGCGTCCTGTCCTTGGCGAGGTGCGACCACATGCCCCTCAGCCTGGGATAGAGGTACTGCAGCTGGGCCATCTGCACCTGGAGCTTGCCCTCGTGGGTGGTGGCGTGCTGGCCAAAGATGTCGAGGATGAGCGCCGTGCGGTCGATGACCTTGTAGCGCATGCCGAGCATGCGCTCCAGGTTGGCCTGCTGGGAGGGCGACAGCTCGTCGTCGAAGATGATGACGTCGGCCTCCAGGGCCTCGGCCATCTCGCGCAGCTCGGCGACCTTGCCGCTGCCGAGGAACGTCTTGGGGACGGGCCGGTCGAGGCGCTGGGTGAGCCGCCCCACGGTGACGGCGCCGTCGGTGAGGGCCAGGCGCTCGAGCTCGTCCATGGACGTCTCGATGTCCCACTCGCCCGCCCCGCGGTCGACCCCGACGAGAACTGCCTTCTCGGGCGGCACGTAGGTGGAAATCGGTCTCTCGGCAGGCATAGTCTATCCCCTTCCCCCATCCGGGGACTCCCCCGGGGAGCGGCGGGCGAGCTCCATGACGTGATCGGCCAGACTCCCCACGTCGCCTGACAGCGCGTCGATCCACACCACGCGCTCGTCACCTCGAAACCAGGAGAGCTGCCGCTTGGCGTATCGCCGCGTCGCGCGCTTGATGTCCTCCACGGCCTGCTCCATCGTGCACTCCCCCGCCAGGGCGGCCAGGATCTCCCGGTAGCCGATGGCCTGCCGCGAGGTGAGCGACTCGGCGAGGCCCTCGTCGGCAAGGCCGCGCACCTCGTCGACGAGTCCCTGCTCCATCATGCGGTCCACGCGCGCGTTGATGCGCTCGTAAAGGACCTCCCGGTCCATGGTGAGGCCCACGACGAGCGTGGGGTGGCGGTTCGTGCGGACGTGCAGGCCCTCGTGTTGGCAGGCGTAGGAGAGCCCCTGCTCGAGGAGCTCGAACGCCCTGACGACGCGGCGGGTGTTGTTGGGGTGGATGAGCGCGGCGCTCTGGGGGTCGCGGGCCGCGAGCAGGTCGTGGAGTCTCTGCGGCCCGAGTTCCTCGGCCAGGCGCGCGTAGCGCTCGCGCACGGGGTTGTTCGTCTGGTCCCCGGAGGGGAAGTCCATGTCCTCCAGGGCGGCGCGCACGTACAGGCCCGTGCCGCCGCAGACGATCGCCGCGCGCCCCTCGCCCACCAGGCGGTCGACGCAGGCGTGCGCCTCGCGCTCGTAGCAGGCGACGGAGTACGTCTCGCTCGGGTCGGCGACGTCGACGCACAGAAGCGGTACGCGCCGCTCGTCGGGCGGCGTCTTGGCCGTGCCGATGTCCATGCGGCGGTAGACCTGCATGGCGTCGGCCGAGACCACCTCGGTGCCCAGGCGCACGGCCAGCTCGTCGGCAAGCGCAGACTTGCCGCTGGCGGTGGGCCCCACCACCGCGATGACGTCACACCACAGCCCGTCAGGACTCGACAAGGCTCCCCCTCAGATACCAGGTGCGCGCCTCCTCGACGTGCACCGGCAGGATGCTGCCGATGAGCTCGTCGGCGATGCGGCCGGCGGGAAGCGGCGCGTGAACCGTCTGGTTCTTGGGGCTGCGGCCCGTGAGCATGGAGGAGTCGCGCTTGGAGAGCCCCTCGAACAGGACGGGCAGCGTCTTGCCCAGCTCGGGCTGGTTGGCATCGAACGCGCAGCGCTGGACCGACTCCACGAGGCGGTCGAAGCGCTGCTGGATGATCTCGCGCGGGGTGTCGTCGGGCATGGTCGCCGCAGGGGTGCCCTCGCGCTTGGAGTAGATGAACGTAAAGGTCTGCGCGTAGCCCACCTCCTCGACCAGCGAGAGCGTCTGCTCGAAGTCCTGCTGGGTCTCGCCCGGGAAGCCGACGATGACGTCGGTGGACAGCGCGATGTCGGGCATCGCGGCGCGTATGCGGCCGACGAGGTCGAGGTAGCCCTCGCGCGTGTAGGTGCGGTTCATCTTCTTGAGGATGCGCGTGGAACCCGACTGCACGGGCAGGTGCAGCGCGGGCATGACGGCAGGCGTCTGCGCCATGGCCTCGATCGTCTCGTCGGACAGGTCCTTGGGGTGGCTCGTCGCGAAGCGGATGCGTGGAATGCCGGTCTGGCCGCAGGCGCGGAGCAGCTCGGCGAAGCGCGGCGACCCATAGAGGTCGCGCCCGTAGGAGTTGACGTTCTGGCCGAGGAGCGTGACCTCCTTGCAGCCGGCGTCCACCAGGTGCCCCACCTCCTGGACAATCTCGTCGAACTGCCGGCTGCGCTCGCGCCCGCGCACGTAGGGCACGATGCAGTAGGTGCAGAAGTTGTTGCACCCGAACGTGATGGGCACCCAGGCGTGGAAGTCCGACTCGCGATGGGTGGGCAGGTCGGTCGAGGCCTGCCCGGGGGCGTCTGCATCGAGCAGGGCGAGCAGGTGGTCCTCGCCGCCGTCGAGGACGCGCGAGACCAGCTCGACCACGCGCGAGAGCGTGTGGGTGCCGAACACGACGTCGACGTTGGGGAGGTTGACGAACAGCGAGTCGCCGTCGCGCTGGCCGATGCACCCGCCCACGGCGACGATGCGCCGCGAGCAGGGCGAGCCCTCGCGCAGGGGAAGCGTGCGCATGGTGGCGACCTGGCCGTACAGGCGCGTGTCGGCCGCCTCGCGCACGCAGCAGGTGATGAACACGACGATGTCGGCGTCCTCGTAGGCCTCGACGGGAAGCGAGCCGGCCTCCTCGAGCATGCCGCGCACGCGCTCCGCGTCGTGCAGGTTCATCTGGCACCCGAACGCCCTGACCACGTAGGTCGTTCCAAGCAGCGGGCGCGTCGTGTCGCTCGGCATCAGGCTTCCTCCCTAGGCGCGGATGGCAGCGGCCACGCACGCGACGTCGGCAGGCACATGGCAGCTGGCGGCGGGGGCGTGGTCGGCCTGGACGACCGACAGGTGGCTCGCGTGGTCGACGGAGTCGGGGGCATGGCCCTCGGACAGCGTGGGGGACGGCACGGCAAGGGCGTGCGGGTACACGGAGATGCGGATGGCCGTGCGGCACTCGCCGTCGATCTCGATGTCTTGGAACGTCGGCGCGCACAGCACGTCGATGCCGGACGGGATGAGAAACCCGCGCGCGATGGCGATGGCCTTGATGGCCTGGTTCACCGCACCGGCGCCCACCGACTGGATCTCGACGGGCATCCCGTCCTTGATGAGCCCGGCAATCGCGCCGGCAACGCTCGCCGGCGAGGACTTGCTCGATACCTTCAGGTAGTCCATTGAAGCTCCGTTTTGGTCACGTTTATTCTTCGCGGCGGCCCACGGCACAGGACGCGGCAGCCGCATGGTGCATATGGTACATGATACTACTACAGGTCTACTAGATATTGAAGTGCGCCGTCGAGAGAACAGACGTTCTCCCCGTTCTGCCCGTATCAGTCCTCCTTGGCGATCTCGAAGGTGACGTGCACCTTGTCGCGCGTGACGCGGACGCGCGGCGCGCCCCTCAGGCTCAGGTAGTACCTCTCGGCGAGCGGGGCGAAGGCAGCCTCGAGCCCCCGGGAGAACTCCTCGATGTCCTCGGGGGCCACCTTCAGGCCGCGGCGGTCGCGGTAGATGTCGATCGGCGCCGGGTCATGGGAGGCGTGCTGGGAGAGGAGGCCCGCAAGCGCCGGGCGCAGCGGCTCGATCTGGCCGGCCAGGATGCGATGCGCCGTCCTCTCGGAGATGGCGAGGCCCAAATCCCGGGCGCGGGCAACCAGGTCGGTCGCTCCGGAGGCGAGACGAAGCCGTGAGCACACGGGCAACGCCTGCTCGTCGGTGCAGAACAGAAGGTCGCGGTAGGCGACGCCCGCGGGGTCCTGGGAGAAGAGCGTGGCCGCGATCTCGGTGGGCGTCCCGAGCCAGACCTCGACCGACCCCTGGCTCTCCAGGGCGAACTCCAGCAGGGTGCGCACGATGTTGTGCGGGCCGCGCGCGACCGCGAGCGACCCGTCCTCGCCGCGCTCGAGCGACGGCCAGCTGGACTGGTCGGCCTTTTCGGGCAGCTGGGAGCAGTCAACCTCGACGAGCAGCGAGGACCCCAGCCCCGGCGCGGAGCACACCACGCGCGCGCAGGTCACGTTCTGGCGAATGGAGTACAGGGCCATGCCCCTGCCGTGCACGCCCCAGCGATCCATGGTCATGGTCTCGAGCTTGGAGGTGACGCGCGGCTCGAAGATGAGCTCGCGCATGTGCTCGGGGATGCCCACGCCGTCGTCGAGCATGGTGATGGTGCGCGTCTGCCCCTCCCGCGCCGTGGCGAGGTAGATATGGCGCGCCTGCGCGTCGCGGGCGTTGCGCAGAAGCTCGATGACGATGTCCTCGACGCAGCGGATGTCGTGCTTGGCCTGCCTGCGCTCCGCCTCGGAGGTGCGCAGGCGCACGTAGCCGTCGCCCAGGCGCTCCTCGACGCGCAGGTGCTCCTCGCCGGAGACCTGCGCGACGAAGTCCAGAAGGCTCTTGCCACCCGTGGTCGGCGCGTCGGCCCCCATGCTACTTGGCGATGTCGGTTGCACGGCTCTCGCGGATCACGACGACCTTGACCTGGCCGGGGTACTGGACCTTCTCCTCGATCTCGGTCGCGATGTCGTGGGCGAGCACCACCGAGTCGGCGTCGGAGATCTCCTCGGGCTTCACCATGACGCGGATCTCGCGGCCCGCCTGCATGGCGTAGGTGCGCTCGACGCCCTTGTGCGCGTTGGAGATCTCCTCGAGCTTCTCGAGGCGCTTCACGTAGCTCTCGGCCGACTCGCGGCGGGCGCCGGGGCGGGCGGCCGAGACGGCGTCGGCGGCCTGCACCAGCACGTCGAGCACCGAGGAGGGGTCCACGTCGCCATGGTGCGCCTCGATGGCGTGCACGATGGCGGGCGACTCGCCGTAGCGGCGGGCGAGCTCGGCGCCGATGACGGCGTGCGGCCCCTCGACCTGGTGGTCGACGGCCTTGCCGATGTCATGCAGAAGGCCGGCGCGCTTGGACGCCATGGGGTCGATCCCCAGCTCGTCCGCCATGATCTGGCAGAGCTGGGCGACCTCGACGGAGTGGCTCAGCACGTTCTGGCCGTAGGAGGTGCGGTAGCGCAGCGACCCCAGGGTGCGCACGAGCTCGGGGTGAAGGTCGTGGATGTCAAGGTCGAAGCAGGTCTGCTCGCCCGCCTCGAGGACCTTGGCGTTCACCTGGTCGGTGGCCTTGTTGAACAGCTCCTCTATGCGCGCGGGGTGGATGCGCCCGTCGGCGATGAGGTTCTCCAGGGTGACGCGCGCGATCTCGCGGCGCACGGGGTCGAAGCTGGAGAGCTGCACCGTCTCGGGCGTGTCGTCGATGATCAGGTTCACGCCCGTCATCTGCTCGAAGGTGCGGATGTTGCGGCCCTCGCGGCCGATGATGCGGCCCTTGAGGTCGTCGGAGGGGATGTGGACCGTCGTGAGCGTGACCTCGGCCACGTGGTCGGAGGCCAGGCGCTGGATGGCAGTGGACAGGATGCCGCGCGCGGTCTTGTCGCACTCCATGCGCACGCGCTGCTCGCTCTCGCGGATGATGTTGGCGGCCTGCTTGGTGACGTCGCCGCGCACGCGCTCGAGCAGCTCGGCGTGGGCGTCCTCGACGGTCAGGCCGCTGATGCGCTCCAGCTCGGCGGACTGGCGCTCGAGCATCTCCTGGGCCTCGCGCGCCTTGCGCTCGATGGTGCCGGCCTCGCTGGAGAGCTGGTGCTCGCGCTTGTCCAGCGCGTCGCTGCGGCGGTCGAGCGACTCCTCGCGCTGCATGAGACGGTTCTCCATCGAGCGAAGCTCGCCCTTGCGCTGGCGCTCATCCTCCTCGGCGGCCTGCTTCTGGCGCAGGATCTCCTCCTTGGCCCCGAGCAGGGCCTCCTTCTTGACGGTCTCGGCCTGCTTGTGCGCGTCCTCCAGGACGCGCGTAGCCTCGTTGTTCGCCAGCTTGATCTTTCCAGTGGACGAAGTCTTGGCGAAGAGCAGGCCGAGGAGGGCGCCAACGATGATTGCGGCGACGGCAATCGCGACCGTAGCTATGATCGGCATGTCAGACCTCCCGGCGGTGTCAGTTAGTGCATGGACAGTGAAGTGGGTGTCCGGCCGGCAAGGTCTAGCCGGAACACGGGCATCCGGCATCGTGAGATCCGCGTCTGCGCTCTGAAGTTTTGAGTGAACCTAAATATCAAAACTCGTCGTAACGAGGTTGTCACACAAATGCTTGCGTCCATTGTACGGGAGCGTGCCGGCAGCGGTCAACCTAGACCAACTAAACTCCGCAGCTAGTGCTCACCTGTGGTGCGCACCACCAGCATCCTGCCGCACACCGGGCAGGTGCTGATGTCGGGGCCGCCGCGCAGCGCGTCGAGCTGCGAGGGCTGGAGCTGCACGCGGCAGGCGCCGCACATGCCCTCCTCCAGCTGCGCCACGCCCAGCATGCCGTGCGCCTTGCAGCTGCGCGCGTAGCGCTCGAGCATCCCCTCGGACACCGAGGCCACGAGGCTCTCGCGCGTGGCCACGAGCTCGCGCAGGTGGTCGCGTATGGAGCTGGCGTGCTCCTTGAGGGACTCCACGAGCTCGGCCTCGCGCGCCTCGAGCCTGGTCTTGACCTGCCCGGCCTGCTCGAGCAGGGCCTCCAGGCGCGCCTTCTCCTCGACGAGGCCGGTGGAGGTGTAGTCGATCTTCTCCAGGCGCTTGGCCAGCCGGTCGAGCTCGGCGTTGTTGTTCTTGACGCGGCGGAAGTCGGTGGTCGTGTCGTTGTCGCGGGTGACCTCGGCCACGCGCGCGCAGACCTCGGCGCGCTTCTCTGCGTTGTCGTCAAGCTCGATCTGCTGGTCCTTGAGCTGCCCCACCAGCTTGGTGGTGCGGCGGGCCAGCTCCTTGAGCTTGCCGCGGACGTCCTGGATCTGCTTGGTCTCGGGCAGATCCTCCAGGGCCCTCCTGTCACGGATGATCGAAAGGTCGACCTGCTGCAGTTCCAGAAGTGCACGTGCCTCTTCCATGGTGAAGTCTCTCTTTCGTCTAGGGAAGCGCCGGGAGGCGCGCTATACGGTTGCAAGTGTCCGCGACGGGACGCCCTCCCCCACGGGGGCGTCGCCGTCCATGGTCACACAGTATACAGGCAGTGCGCGGCGGCGCTCAGCAACAATGCCAGCGTCGGGGCTCGGGCACGACAAAAACGCGACCTGCCTCGACGCCGCATCCCAGCGCGGCGTCGCGCAGGCACGACACGAGCGGCAGCTCCGAGACGTCGTGGCCGAGAATTATAACCGCCACGCCGACGGAGTCGAGGTCAAGGGCCCGATGGTAACCGCATTCACCACACACGACGCAGTCAAGCCCCGCCGCCACGGCGTCCTCGCAGCCGGACGACCCCATGCTGCCGGTGAAGAAGCCCACGCGCGAAAGCGACCGCGAGCCGTCGCCGAAGACCTGCGACACCCGGCCGAAGGCGTCCCTGCAGCGAAGCGCCAGGGCGTCGAGGGTGGTGGGCTCCCCCAGGTCGCAGACCGAGCCGTACCTGCCCGCCCCCTCGCCGCGCCCGCGCTCCAGGCCCGGCCGTGCCCGCAGGCCCAAGAGCTCGGGCATCCTGAGGCTGCCCTGCAGCGAGCGGTCGAGGTTGGTGTGCAGGGCGATGAGGCTCACGCGGCTCTCCACGGCCTCCCAGATGCTCGAGGCGGGCGTGGCGGCGCCGCTTCGCTGCGGGCAGATGCGAGCGGACATCTCCAGGCACACCGGATGGTGCGTGAGCAGCACGTTCGCCCCCGCCTTTGCGGCGGCGCGGATGGTCTGGGGCGTGACGTCCAGCGCGCAGGCGACGCCGCGCACCTCCTCGCAGGGGTCTCCCACGGAGATCCCCACACGGTCCCACGGCTCGGCGTCGCTCAGCGGGAACCGCGCGAGCAGCGCCTCCTCGAGCTGGCCCACGGTCAGCGCCTGCGGGCGGGTGGCCTCGCTATCCATGCCACGACTCCTCTCATGCCACGCCGCAAACGCGGCGCAGCGCCTCGACGAACCCGTGCGCGTCATCGGGCGTGACGCGGTGGTCGAACGACACCCTCAGGGCGCACAGCGCCTCCTCGCGCGGTACGCCCATGGCGCTCAGCACGTGGCTCGGGTCCAGGGAGCCCGAGGAGCACGCCGAGCCGCCGGCCACCGAGTAGCCCGCGTCGTCGAGCGCGAGGATGAGCCCCTGGGTCTGGTGACCGGCGACGATGAGCGAGACGATCCCGGGAAGGCGCGCCGAGTCCGCCGCCTGCGGCCCCGCGGCGAGGCGTGCGGGGGCGGCCGGCCCCTGGGTGAGCCCCTCGACGATGACGCGCGCCACCTCGCGCACGCGCTCGCGGCGCTCGGCGAGGTGCTCGACGGCATCTCGGGCCACCGCGGCGAAGGCCACGGCGCCGCGCACGTCGACGGTGCCGGCGCGAAGCCCCGCCTCCTGGCCCCCGCCCACGAGCAGGGGGCGCATCTGCGTGCGGGCCCTGAGGTAGAGGGCGCCCACGCCCACCGGCCCGCCCAGCTTGTGCGCCGTCACGCTCGCGGCGTCCACGCCCAGCTCGTGCAGGCGCAGGGGCGCGTGGCCGAACATCTGCACGGCGTCGGTGTGCACGAGCGCCCCCGCCTGGTGCGCGAGGCGCACGACCTCGGCGAGCGGCTGGATCGCGCCCACCTCGTTGTTGGCAGCCATGACGCTGACAAGCGCGACGTCGCCCGGCTCCAGCGCCGTGCGCAGCACCGCAAGGTCGAGCGTGCCGTCGGGCAGGACGGGGACGGTCTCGAGGGAAAGGCCCTCCCCCGCAAGGCGGGGGCGCAGGGCGAGCACCGAGTCGTGCTCGACCGCCGAGACCAGCACGCGCGTGCGGGCGCCTCGCGAGCGCTCGCGCGCCGCGTGGGCGAGCCCGAGCACGGCAGCGTTGTTCGACTCGGTGCCCCCGCTGGTGAACGTCACCTCCGAGGGGCGCTGCGCCCCCAGGGCGCGCGCGAGCTCGGCGCGTGCGGACTCCAGGGCCTTGAACGCCTCGCGCCCGTCATGGTGCAGGGAGTTGGGGTTCGCCCCCGCCCAGGGGCGTGCGTCGAAGTCCGCCCAGGCGGCGCGACACGCGTCGACGGTCAGGCACGAGGCGGCGTTGTCCAGATAGACGCGCCGGCCGCCGCGGGCGGCGGATTCGCTTGGCATGGCCATGCGCCGCCCCTAGCGGCGAGACGCGCGCAGGGACGCCTGCGCCTGCGAGCGGATCTGCTCCATGGCACCGGCCGGGTCCTCGGCGCCGAACACAGCGCTGCCCGCCACCAGCACGGTGGCGCCGGCGGCCGCGACCTGGCCCGCCGTGCTGGTGCCGATCCCACCATCAACCTCGATGAGAGGGTGAGCGTTTAGCTCGTCGCACAGGTCGAGCAGCTCGCCGATCCGACGGACGGTCGAGCCGATGAACTTCTGCCCGCCGAACCCGGGGTTAACGCTCATCAAAAGGATGAGGTCCGCCGCCTCGACGAACTCGCGCGCCTGGCAGATGGGCGTCGCGGGGTTCAGGGCGATGCCCACGCGCGCGCCGCGCTCGTGGACGTGCGACATGAACCGGTGGCCGTGCGTGAGCGCCTCGACGTGGGCGGTCACCAGGTCGGCCCCCGCGTCGAGGTACCAGTCGACGGTCGACTCGGGGTTGCTCACCATGAGGTGCACGTCGAGGGGGGTGTCGAAGTCGCGCTTGAGCGCCTTGACGAAGCCGGGCCCGATGGTGAGGTTGGGCGTGAAGTGGCCGTCGATGACGTCGACGTGGATGAAGTCCGCCCCGTCCGCGACGCGGCTCACGTCCGCCCGCAGGTCAAGGAAGTCGGCCGACAGAATGGAGGGGGCCATGAGCACCCGACGCTCGTCGACACCTTGCATGTTGCACCATCCCCTCTTACGCCGTCTGATCGGCGTCTCGCCCGACATGCTGCCTCGCCTCGAGGTCGAGGCCGTAGAACTCGACCTTGGGCGTGCGCGCGTACAGCGCGTCCACCACGACCTTAAGCGGCAGGCCCTCGTACATCAGCTGGTAGACGCCCTCGACAAGAGGCGCGTCCACGTCGCTGGCGAGCGCCAGGTCGCGCACGCTCGCGCAGGCGTAGTAGCCCTCCACCACCATGTGCGTGCGCGCGCAGTACTCCTCGAGCGTCTCCCCCTTCGCGAAGCTCTCGCCGAAGGTGAAGTTGCGCGAATGGCGCGAGGTGCACGTGGCGACCAGGTCGCCCATGCCCGCCAGGCCCATGCAGGTGAGCGGGTCGCCGCCCGTCGCGTAGACCAGGCGCGTCATCTCGGCGAGGCCGCGGGTCATGAGCATGGCCGCAGTGTTGTCGCCCGTGCCCATGCCTCGGGCGATGCCGCAGGCGATGGCCACGACGTTCTTGGCGGCGGCGCACGTCTCCACGCCCACGACGTCGCTCGACACGTAGGTCCTGAACAGGTCCGAGTGGAACAGCCCCTGGAAGCCCCGGGCCACCTGCGGGTCGTCGGCGGCGATCACGGCGGCGCTGGGCATGTCGCGGGCGACCTCCTCGGCGTGGTTGGGGCCCGACAGGCACGCCACGCGCGCGGGGTTGCCCATCTCTTCGGCCACCACCTGCGTCATGAGCTTGCTGGTGCCGCGCTCGATCCCCTTGGTGAGCACGATCAGCGGCGTGTCCTGCGCCACCAGGCCGGCGCAGCGCGCGGCGGTCTCGCGCAGGGCCTTGGAGGGGACGACCAGGACCACCGACTGGGCGCCCTCAAGGCACGCGGAGAGGTCGGTGGAGGCCACCACGCTCTCGGGCAGCTCGCAGTCGGGCAGGTAGCGGGGGTTGCGATGCGTCTCGTTGATCCCCCGGGCGGCGACATCGCCGTGCGACCAGAGCATCACGTCGTTGCCCTGTCGGCCCAGATGGCGGGCGACGGCGGTGCCCCAGGACCCGGCGCCGATGACGGCACACCTCATGGCGCTCACCCCCTGTCCTTCTTCTTGAACGAGAAGCGCCTCTCGGTCCCCGCGAGGAGCTTGCGGATGTTGCCGCGGTGCGCCCAGATGGCCAGCAGCGCCACGCACGAGACGATGACGAGGAACGCCGCCGACGGGCGCAGGTAGAGCCACGCCCAGAAGGGCAGCGAGACAGCGGCGGCTATGCTGCCCAGGGACACGTAGCGCGTCGTGAGCGCCAGCAGCAGAAACGGGATGAGCAGCGACGCGCCCACGGCCGGCATGAGCGCAAGCGAGGCGCCCAGGCCCACGGCGATGCCCTTGCCGCCCTTGAAGTGCAGGTAGGGCGTGAAGATGTGCCCGAGCAGGCAGAAGCCGAACACGAGCGCCATCGTCCAGTCGAGCGCGCCGCCGGGGCGCACCGCCGCGACGTCGCCGGCGCCGACCACGCCCACGAGCACGTAGCCGAGCAGGACCGACACCACGGCCTTGAGCACGTCGAGCACCAAGGTGAGCGCCCCGGCGCCGGCGCCGACCGAGCGCGCGATGTTGGTCGTGCCCACGTTGCCCGAGCCCACCGTGCGCACGTCGACGTGGCCGAGCTTCTCCCCGATCACGTAGGCGGACGGGAATCCGCAGATCAGATAGGCGAGCACGCATGAGAGCGCGCACATCAGATACGTCAGCACCTCGTGACTCATCTCCACGCCCCTCGCGCCTAGGACTTCTTCTTGAACTTGAACCTGATGGGCGTGCCGGTCAGGTCGAAGCGGTCGCGCACCCTGTTCTCCAGGTAGCGCCTGAAGTTGTCGTTGATCATCTCGGGCGCGTTCACGAAGAACGTGAACATCGGGGGGTTCTGGCCGGTCTGGGTGACGTACTGCATCTTGAGCTGGCGCTTGCCGCTGGAGATGGTGTGGCCGAACTCGCGCATCTCGGTGAGCAGCTTGTTGAGCGCCGAGGTGGGGATCTTCTGCGCGCGGCTCTCGGCCACCGTGGTGAGCAGGCCCCAGATGCGCTCGACCGAGCGGCCCGTGAGCGCGGAGATGCGCAGCGTGGGCGCGTAGGAGACGAAGTAGAACTTCTCCTGCAGGTCCTCGACCAGCTCTTCGCGGCGCTCGGGCGTGTCGATCAGGTCCCACTTGTTGAGCAGCACCACCATGCCGCAGCCGGCCTCGTCAGCCATGGCGGCGAGGCGCTGGTCCTGGTCGGTGACGCCCACGGTGGAGTCGATGACGAGAAGCACGACGTCGGCGCGCTTGATGGCGCGCTCGGAGCGCACGTAGCTGTAGTACTCCAGGTCCTCGCTGATGACCGAGCGCTTGCGCATGCCCGCCGTGTCGACGAGCTTGTAAGTCACCCCGTCGTGCTCCACCAGCGTGTCCACCAGGTCACGGGTGGTGCCCGCCACGTCGGAGACGATGGAGCGCTGAGAGCCGCTCATGCGGTTGAGCAGCGAGGACTTTCCGGCGTTGGGGCGCCCCACGATGGCGATGCGCACGTAGTCGTCCGAGTCGTCCTTCTCGAAGCGCGGCAGGACCGCCACCAGGTCATCGAGCAGGTCGCCCACGCCGTTGCCCTGCGTCGCGGAGATGGGCAGCGGGTCGCCCAGGCCCAGCGAGTAGAACTCGTAGGCGGCTATGTCCTGGCGGACCGAGTCGCACTTGTTCACGGCGAGGAACACCGGCCGCTCCGAGCGCCTCAGGATGCGGGCGACGGCCTCGTCCTCCTTGGTGATGCCGGTCTTGGAGTCCACGATGAACACGACGGCGTCGGCCTCGTTGATGGCCATGACCGCCTGCTCGCGGATCTTGGGCGAGAACACGTCGTCGGTCGAGGCGGTCTCGATGCCGCCCGTGTCGACCAGGGTGAAGTCGACGCCGTTCCAGGTGGCGTCGTGGGTGGTGCGGTCGCGCGTGACGCCCTCGATCTCGTGCACGATGGCCTCGGGGCGCTGGGAAACGCGGTTCACGAAGGTGGACTTGCCCACGTTGGGGCGACCCACCACAGCAACAATTGGCTTTGCCACGAAAGTCCTCTCAAAAGCGTTGAACATACGGGTGCGCCCGAAAGCGCAGACAGAAGACAGGATACCACGTGCGCGTGCCGCAGGTGGCCCTGCGGGCTGGTCGGCACCACTTCTGCGCAGCATCTACCGGCTATGCGCGCAGGCCGTCGACCACCTCGCAGATGCTGGCGAGCTGCTCGCGCGGCGAGGTGGAAACCACCAGGGCCGCCCGCGCCCCGCGCGACTCGATCTCGCCCAGAAGCTCGTGGGTGGCCATGCCGTCGAGCGTGAGGCCGTCGGAGTTGAACATGACGTCGGGCAGGACCACGACGGCCCCCTCGAGCCGGGCGGGCAGCTGCGCCAGCACGTCGCGGGCGGTGAGCAGCCCCGCCACGTCCACGTTGCCGCCGAAGAAGTCGTTGCGCACGGCGAGCACCCGCCCGCGCGCGGAAAGGCCGCACTCCGCAAGCAGCCGGCCCACGAGCGGCGCGGCGGCCTGGCCGGTGACCAGGACCAGCCGGGCGTCGGCGCCTTCGAGCGCCCGGGCGCACGAGGCGAGCGCGGCGCGCATGTCGGCGCCCTCCCCCGCCCCGTGCGCGACCTCGGCGAGCTCGTCGAGGAAGGAGCGCACCATGCCGATGCCGTCGTAGTACTGCGGGTAGCCGTCGTACTCCTCGGCCGCCGGGGGCTCGACGCCCGCCGCGAGGTAGAACTCGTCGGCGAGCTGGAAGCGCGTGCGCCCGATGGCCTGTCGGCTGCGCCTCTGGTAGGGGCGGACCTGCTCGATGACCGCGCGCGACAGCGCGGGGTCGCCGAACGAGGAGGAGAAGCGGTCCTGGAAGCGCGTGAAGCCCAGCGGCACGATCCCCAGCGAGGTGATGAGCGGGCGGGCCTCCACGTAGTCGAGCGTGCGGGCGAGCTCCCCGCCGTCGTTCTCGCCGGGCACGAGCACGATCTGCGCGTGCACCTCTATCCCGCCCGCCAGCAGCTCCTCGAGCGCCTCGATCCCGCGCGCGGCGTTTCTGCCCATGAGGCGGGCGCGCACCTCGGGCGAGACGGCGTGGATCGACACGTTAAGCGGCGAGAGCGCGTGCGACACGATGCGCTCCACGTCATCGTCGCCCAGGTTGGTGAGCGTGACGAAGTTGCCCTGCAGAAAGGACAGGCGGTAGTCGTCGTCGCGCAGGTAGAGCGTGGAGCGCATCGAGTCGGGCAGCATGCGCATGAAGCAGAACGTGCAGCGGTTGCGGCACAGGCGCATGCCGTCGAACACCACCCCGTCGAACGCAAGGCCCCACTCCTGCCCCAGGTCGCGCTCGATGTCGCAGGTGAACTCGAACTCCTCGGGCGTGCCCTCGTAGGCGATGCCGTCGACCTGCACCGCGAAGCCGTCGGCCTCCCAGTCCCAGTCGATGACGTCGCGCAGCTCCTCGCCGTTGACGTGGGTGATGCGCATGCCCGCCTCCAGGCCCGCGAGCTGCGCGGGGCCGCCGGGGGTCACCTCGCTGATCAGGGCGCCGCGCCACCGCTCGCGCCCCGAGGCGAGCGAGCGCGCCTGGGTGGCGCCGGGCTCGTAGGCGCCCACCTGGGGGGCGGCGCCGTCAAACGCCGCGGGCGTCCCCATCATGGCTCCCGCGGGGCCACGAGCCGCTCAAGCCCGTCGCGCACGGCCTGGATCTGGTCGGAGGGCGTGGAGGCCCCCGCCGTTATGCCCACGCGTCGCGCGCCGCAGAACCACTGCGCGCGCAGCTCCTCGGGCGACTCGATGTGGTGGGTGCGCGGGCAGTGCCGGCGGCACACCTCGGCGAGCCTGGTGGTGTTGCCGGAGTTCTTGCCGCCCACCACCACCATGACGTCGGCCTCGCGCGCGAGCTCCTCGGCGGCCTGCTGGCGGCGCGAGGTGGCCGAGCAGATGGTGTTGAGCACGCGCAGCTCGTGGACGCGCGGCACGATCGCGGCGACCACCGCGCTCAGCAGCGCCGCGGACTGGGTGGTCTGCACGACCACGCCCACCCTGCTTCTGAGAGCCGCGCCGTCGAGCTCGGCCGGGTCGTTGACGACCAGGGTCCCGGGCGCCGCGTTGCCCAGGATGCCCTCGACCTCGGGGTGCCCCGCCTCGCCGACGATGACGAGCTGGTAGCCCTCCTCGCACAGCAGGCGGGCGCTCTCGTGGGCCTTCTTAACGTGCGGGCAGGTGGCGTCCACCACCGCGCAGCCCCGCTCGCGGGCGGCCTGGGCCACCGCCGGGGCCACGCCGTGGCTGCGGATCACCACGGTCGCGCCCTGCGGGAGCTCCTCCACCCCGCCCACCGCGAGCACCCCGTCGCGGGCGAGCTGCTCCACGACGTGCGGGTTGTGGATGAGCGGGCCCAGCGTGCGCACCGGGGCGTCGCAGCCCTCGCGGCGCGTGTGCTCAACGGCCTCCTCCACCATGCGCAGCGCGCGCTCCACGCCGTAGCAGGCGCCGGCCTGGGCCGCCACGCGCACCTCGACGCCGCCCGCCTCGCCCTGCCCGGGCGAGCCGCACTCACGCCCGTCCGCGCGCACGGCTTCACTCATCGCCCTCGCCCCCGTCCGTGCGCGGCGCCTCGCCGCGCATCTGCGCGCGGATCTGGTAGACGCGACTCATGGCGAGCTCCTCCATGCCCTGGGCCTTCTCGCGGCGCGACGCGCCGCTCACCTCGTCGAACGTGATGGGGCTGCCGTAGCGCATGCGCACCCTCACGGGGCGGGAGAGCCCCTTGCCACTCGGGCAGATGCGCTCGCTGCCGTCGATGGCCACCGGCACCACCTCGGCGCCGGCCATCTGAGCGATCATGGCAAAGCCGCCGTGCAGCTCGGGGCGGGCGTGCGGGTCGCGCACGCGCGTCCCCTCGGGGAAGATGCAGATGTCCTCGCCGCGCTTGAGGGCGTTCACCGCACGGCGGATTGCCTTCATGTCGGCGGTGTCGCGCTTGATGGGAATGGCGCCGATGCGGCTGAAGAACCAGGTGACGAACCCGCTCTTGTCGAACTCACTCTTGTAGAGGGGGCGCAGCGAGCGGCCCCGCCACGTGGCGGCGAGCACCAGGATCACCGGGTCGAGCATCGAGGCGTGGTTGGCCACGATCACCCGGCCCTTCGCCTGACGGTCGACGCCCTTGAAGGGGTTGGGGCCGTCGGTGCTCCAGCGCCAGTACAGCTTGCTGAACAGCGCCACCAGGCCCACGCAGAAGAAGAACAGGGCGCGCGCCAGCACGGGGAACTCCCGGCACGGGTTGTCATAGAAGTCGTCGACCTTGTTGCCGAACTGCCTCATCGCCTCACGCCTCCCCTCGCGCGAGCGCGGCGTCGATGAGCGCCGCCACCCGCCCGGCCACCTCGTCCGCCGAGCAGGCCGACGAGTCGATCATCACGGCGTCCTCCGCGGCGCGCAGCGGAGACTCCGCGCGGCTCGAGTCCACCTCGTCGCGCCGCAGGATCGAGGCGAGCACGGCCTGCTCGTCCACGGCAGGCGCCTGCGCGTCCGCCAGCGCGGAGTTCTGCAGGGCGCGGCGATGCGCGCGGGCCTGCGGGCTGGCGGTGAGGAACACCTTGACCTGCGCCTGCGGGAACACCACCGTCCCAATGTCGCGCCCCTCGGCCACAACGTCGCCCTGGCCGGCGAGGGCGCGCTGCAGGGCCACCATCTCGCTGCGGACGCCGGGGATGCGGGCCACCAGGGACACCACGGCGTCGACCTCGGGGGTGCGGATGGCCCGCGTCACGTCCTCCCCCGCGATGAGGACCGTCTGCTCGCCGTCCCGGGAGCGCCCGAACGACACCGGCTCGCCCGAGGCGATGGCGATGACGCCCGTCTCGTCGGCAGGGTCGACGCCCGTCTCGAGCGCCCGCCACGCCACGGCGCGGTACATGGCGCCGGTGTCCAGATAGGTGAAGCCGCGCTCGCGCGCGATCATGCGCGCGACGGTGGACTTTCCCGACCCTGCCGGGCCGTCGATGGCAACTATCACAGTGAGGTCCCTCCGTTTGGTTGCGAACAGGTATGGCTAGCGATGCGAAGGCCGCGCACGGGCCCCTCGGGCGCACGCAAGCACGTGCGAGGCGGCTAAGCACCCAAGCCCGGGTTGCGCCAGGTTCTCGCCCCGGCGCCGCGCGTGAGGCGGCGCAGCTCCTCGACCTCCTCGCCGGTGAGCAGCCGCCACGAGCCGATGGGCAGCCCCTGCGCCGTGACGGGGCCGAAGCTCACGCGCTCCAGCTCGATCACCGGGTGGCCGATGGCGCTGAGCATGCGCTTGACCTCGCGCTTGCGCCCCTCGGTGATGGCGATCTCCACGGCCGAGGTCCACTCGCCCAGGCAGCGGCGCAGCCGGGCGGCCACGCTGTCGCGGTCCAGGGTGCGCGCACGCGCCGGCACGCAGGGGCCGTCGTCGAGCTCGATGCCGTTTCGTATCGCGTCGAGCTCCGCCTCGCGCACCCGGCCGTCCACCACGGCGTGGTAGGTCTTCACGACCCGCGAGCTGGGATGCAGCAGGCGCGCGGCGAGGTCGCCGTCGGTGGTGAACAGAAGCACGCCCGTGGTGTCGCGGTCCAGCCGGCCCACTGGGAACAGCCCGGGGAAGCGTTCGGTGGGCACGTAGGACACCACCGTGGGCCTTCCCTGGGGGTCGTCCATCGTGGTGATGGTGTCCTTGGGCTTGTTGAGCACCAGGTACGCCGAGCCCTGCGAGGGGTCGACGCGCCGGCCGTCCACCTCCACGACGTCGACGCGCGGGTCGACCTTCGTGCCGAGCTCGGTGGCCACCGCGCCGTTGACCGTCACGCGGCCTGCGGTCATGAGGTCCTCCGAGCCCCTGCGCGAGGCGACGCCGGCGCGCGCGAGGAACTTCTGCAGGCGCATGGGCACGACGCGCTCGCCGCCCTCCCCCGCCCGCGTGTCGGGCGCCCCCGCTCCATCCAGCGTCATAGCCTATCCCCTTCCAGCTCGTCAAGCACGTCGGCAATGCCGGCGATGTCGTCGAAGTCATCGGTGTCGGCGCCCTCGGCGGCGTCGGCGCCGGCCGGGGCGTCCGCGTCCTCGCCGCGCCCCTCGTCCAGCTCGTCGAACGTCGACTGGGTGCGCTGGCCCGACAGGCGGTCGCGGATGAGCTGGCGCGTCTGCTCGTCGGGCGCGAAGTCCTCCAGCGGCGGCAGGTCCGAGACGCTGCGCAGCCCGAACTTCTCCAGAAACGTCTGCGTGGTGCCGTAGAGGATGGCGCCACCCTCGCGCCTGCCCAGCTCGCGCACCAGCCCCTTGTCGACGAGCGAGGAGATGGCGCTGTCGGAGTTCACGCCGCGCACCGAGCGCACGCCCTCGCGCGTGGTCGGCTGGGTGTAGGCGATCACCGCGAGCGTCTCCAGGGCCGCCTGGGTGAGGCGGTGCGTGTCCCACGACTGGATGTAGGCCTCGACGAGGTCGTGGTGCGCGGGGTGCGTGTAGAGCCGCCAGCCCCCGGCCACCTCGCGCAGCTGAAAGCCGCGCCCCCGGTCGGCGTACTCGCTCGCCAGGGACGCGAGCGCCTCCTGCGCCTCGCCCGGGGTTATCTCGAGGGCGCGCGCGATCACGGGCGCGCTCACCGGGTCTACGGAGACGAGCAGCATCGCCTCGATCGCGGCGCGCACGTCCCCGTCGTCGAGCACATCGAGGTCCTCCATGCGCTACAGCCCCCTCTCGTCATCGTCATCGGTGCCATCGGTGTCGTACGTGTCGTCGGTGTCGTCAGCATCGCCCTCGCCCGCACCGGGCGCCCCGTGCGCGCCGGGGTGCACGCCACGGGCGGGCGCCTCGCCCTCGATCGAGAGCTCGGCCGCGTCGGTGGACGCCATGAACGCGCGGGCCCCCTCGATGGGGTCGATGAGGATCATGCCGAACAGCTCCTCCTGCGTCAGGCGCACCGAGTTTCGCTTGTAGAGCTCCAGCAGGGCCAGGAAGTTCACGACCCTGCCCTCCACCGTCTCGTCCCCGTCGAGCAGCTGGGCGAACGTCATGCGCCCTCGCTGTCGGATGATGCGGTCCACCTGCTCCACGCGCGCCTCCAGCGGGATGCGCCGCGGCGCGATGTGCTCGCTCTCCAGCAAAAACGTCTCGCGGCGCCCCACGAAACCGGCGCACAGGGCCGCCAGCCTGTCGAGCTCCACGTTGGCGAGGTAGTCGGGCATGAGCCCCTGGAAGCACGGGTCGGGCCCGGCCGTCCTGGGGTGCATGCGCCCCTCCGCCTCGGCGCGCGCGCCCAGCGCGAGCGCGGCGCTCCTGAACTGGCGGTACGCCATCAGGCGCGCCACCAGCACGTCGCGCAGCTCGTCGGCCGACAGCGCCTCCAGGTCCTCGTCGGCCGACTGGTCCGGCTCGGGCGCGTCGCGCGGGGCGAGCGAGGCAGCCTTGAGGTACAGAAGCGTCGAGGCCACCAGGACGAAGTCGCTGGCGACCTCCAGGTCCAGGTCGCCCATGCGGCGCACCTCGGCGAGGTACTGCTCGGTGATGTCGGAGATCGACACGGCGCCGATGTCGACCTTCTGATGCGTGACGAGCTGCAGGAGCAGGTCGAAGGGACCCTCGAAGCCGCTCGTCACCACGTTGTAGCCCAACCCTCGCACCTCCTCACGCCTCGCCTCGCCAGCCCCGACGCCCCAGACCGACGCCTACATCGGGTAGATCAGGTAGAACATGGCGTAGGCGGTGTGGCTCATGTACCAGCCCAGCGGGTCCCACGGCGTTATGACCGGCACGAGGAACAGAAGGACGAGCAGGATGAACAGCGAGTAGGCCTTGACCTTGTAGAAGGCGTTCATGTACTTGGCCGGCAGCAGCGCGCCGATGATCGACGAGCCGTCCAGCGGCGGCAGCGGGATGATGTTGAAGAAGAGCAGCACGAGGTTCACGATGCACACGTACTGCCCCGCGACGTACAGCCAGTCGAGCACCCCCAGCACGGCGGCCGGCGCCACCGGGTACGCCATCACGGCGATCTGGCCCAGCGCGGCGCCCACCAGCGCGAGCAGCAGGTTGGAGGCGGGGCCGGCGAACGCCACGAGCAGCTCGCTGGCCTTGCGGTTCTTCTTGAAGTAGCAGGGGTTGTACGGCACGGGCTTGGCGTAGGCGAAGACCGGCCCTCCCGCGAACGACATCACCAGCGGCAGCAGCACCGACCCGAAGGGGTCGAGGTGCTTGGCCGGGTTGAGCGTCAGGCGCCCGGCGCGCTTGGCCGTGGGGTCGCCCAGCCGATAGGCCATCAGGCCGTGGGCTATCTCGTGCACCATGATCGAGAACACCACGATCACGAGCTGGATGACGATGAACAGGAGCCTCTCGGCGGATATCATCAGGACAGTCCCTTCGCTATGCGGGAGAGAATCTTTGCCGCCACGAACATGACGACCACCACGATCACAAAGTCGGTGCGAAACACCCCGCCGAACGGCGAGGCCACCACGCCGAGCATCGACAGGCCCGCCGGCAGGATGCGGGAGATGGAGAAGGCCACCGGCGTGAGGCCCAGGCTCAGCGCGACCTGCGGGAACAGCATCACCACGATGAGCAGCAGCATGAGCACGCACGCAACGAGCAGCACGCAGGCCACCAGCCGCAGCGCGAACGCGAGGATCCTAGCGAGCATGCGCACCCGTCCCTTCCCTACGAGACCACGCCACCCTGCGACTCCATCTGAGCGGAGAGCTCGAGCCACTCCTCCTCGAGCTTGGCCAGGCGCGGCTTGAGCTGCGAGTACTCCGACATCGCCTTGTCGAAGGCGTCCTTGTCGTCATAGAGCTCCTCGGAGGCCATGAGCGTCATGAGCTCGTCGTAGCGCGTCTGCGCCGCCTCCAGCTCGCGCTCGAGCTTGGCGAGCTTGCGCCTCTCGTTTGCCAGGCGCCTGTTGATCTCCGCGCGCGCCTGCGCCTCGGCGCGGCGCTGCTCCTTGGACTTGTGGCCGCTGCGCGCCTCGCCCGCCTGGACGAGCACGGCGGCCGGGTCGCCCGCGGAGGCACTCGCGGCGGACTTGCCGCCGCCCTGCCGACCGCCCTGGCGCCCCGACGCGGCGTCGTCTGCCGCGCCCTGCGCCTCGGCGGCCATCTGCTCGGACTTCCACAGGTAGTAGTCGTAGTCGCCGTCAAAGACGGTGATGCCGCCGTCCTTGACCTCCACGATGCAGTTGGCCACCGCGCGGATGAGGTGGCGGTCGTGCGAGATGAGCACGATGGTGCCGTCGAAGTCGGACAGCGCCTCCTCCAGCACGTCCACCGAGTCGATGTCCAGGTGGTTAGTGGGCTCGTCCAGGCACAGCAGCGGCGTGGGGGCCACGAGCATCTTGGCCAGGGCCAGACGCGCCTTCTCGCCGCCCGAGAGCACCGAGACCTTCTTGTCGATGTCGTCGCCCTTGAACAGGAAGGCACCCAGCAGGCGGCGCTCCTCGGAGGTGGTCCAGCCCTTGGCCGAGCGGTCCACCTCCTGCATAACGGTGTTGTTGAGGTTGAGCTCCTCGAGCTGGTGCTGGGCGTAGTAGGCAACCTTAACGTTCGTCCCGAGGGTTCGACTTCCGGTGTCTGGCTCGATGTCATGCGCGATGATCTTCATGAGCGTGGACTTGCCGGCACCGTTGGGCCCCACCAGGGCGACCTTCTGCCCGCGGTAGAGCTTGAGGTCGACGTCGCTGTAGACGTGCTTGTCCCCGAAGCTCTTGGAGACGCCCTTGAGCTCGATGACCAGATCCGAGGTGCGCGGCGGCTGCGGGAACTTGAAGCGCACGTGCTTCTGCTCCTCGGGCAGCACGATGCGCTCGGCCAGCAGGCGGTCGAGCTTCTTGATGCGGTCCTGCGCCTGGCGGGCCTTGGTGGCCTTGTAGCGGAACTTCTCGATGAACTCCTCCAGGTGCGCGATCTCGCGGTCTTGCTCGGCCTTGGCGGCCTTGAGCTGCTCGAGCTGCTCCTGGCGCTGGCGGATGTAGGCGGAGTAGTTGCCCACGTACACGGTGAGCCTGCCGTGCTCCAGGGCGGCCACGTGGTTGACCATGCCGTCGAGGAAGGCGCGGTCGTGGCTCACGATGAGGATGGCGCCGTCGTAGCTGGAAAGGAAGCTCTCGAGCCACTTGACGCTGGCGAGGTCCAAGTGGTTGGTGGGCTCGTCGAGCAGCAGCAGGTCGGGGTGGCGCAGCAGCAGCTTGGAGAGCTGGATGCGCATCTGCCAGCCGCCGGAGAACTCGGCCACGTCGCGCGCGAGGTCGGCCATGGGGAAGCCCAGGCCGGTGAGGATGGTCTTGGCGCGCGTCTCGATCTCGTAGCCGCCGGCGGCCTCGAAGCGCTCGCGGTCGCGCCCGTACTCCTCGAGCAGGGCCTCGTGGTTGGCCTCCCGGGCGGGGTCGGACAGCAGGTGCTCCAGCTCGGCGATACGCCTCTCCAGGGCGCGGATCTCCGTGGCGGAGGAGAGCACCTCCTCGAGCACCGAGCGGCCCTTGATCTCGATGGCCTCCTGCTCCAGGTATCCCACGCTCACGCCCTTGGCGAAGAAGACGTGCCCCTCGTCGGGGGACTCCAAGCCCATGACGATCTTGAGCATGGTGGACTTGCCGGCGCCGTTGGGGCCCACCAGCGCGTAGCGCTCGCGCGGGTTGATCTGAAACGACGCGTTGGAGAAGAGGTTCTGCGCCCCGAAGGACTTCGCGAGCCTGTCAACCTGAACGATCATGAAGCACAAATCCTTACGGTCATCACGGGAGGCAAGGCGCACCCTGCGTGGAGTCGATGCATACGGATTTATCTTACCCCATGATCGCTGCCAGGCGGAAGCTCGCAGGCGCCCGCCACCCCAGGCCATGGGAAAAGACCACGGGCCCGGGAGCCGGTCGATAAAGGCGCGCACCTCGATGAGATGCGCGCAGCGGCGGCCGAAGATCACATCCTCAAAATAAAGGCAGGATCTGGTCTATAGGACGTCAGACGATAGCTGAATGGCTATACACGCGCTATGACAAAGAGCCCTTACCTGTGGAGATCTGCTCGACAAACTCCTTAGTATTAATCATCGGAACAGAGACCCCACTCATCTGCGACATCCCAGCCAACATGGTTACGTAAGCCTGCGCCTGCGGGAAAAGCTGATTGATCGCTACAGTTCGGATTGCCTTTTCGACATCCGACGTCGACCCACCCGCATCTGGCGTCGCAACTCTCCCCATGACCTTGACGTTGAACCTTGCCCTAGGTGCCATAGACATAGTATCATCGAGGTACTGGACGGTAAGGCCCAAGACCATGTCGGAGTAGTTCTCCCCTCTTTCCTCCGATCGCTGGACCACCGGACCAGTAAGCTCAACATTCATCTCTATCCTGACACCTGAATCGGACATGTCCGGATTAATCCAAGAGCCACTTTCCACGACCCTAACCGAATCTACCCGATCCCTAGCGAACAGCCTGTTTTGATCCATTTGAACTCTCTCTCAAGCTCGTCGTGCACCTTGCGTCTCCGTCCGTACCGAGAGAGACGCACGGCCTACGACTACCAAAAGTCACAACTGGTAAGGCATGGGAAAAAGTGCGTCGATCATGAAGGGGCGTCATGCCTTGATCAACACTCCAGCCAGCAGTTACGAACTGAGAATCGGTGCCCGGATGGACCTCTGACAGCTCGCAGAGATAAACGAAGGCAGCCGTGACATCTCTCATGAGAACCATCAACCTGTTGGCCCTCTCGTCTTGAATCACCCTGCCATTTTCCCAACGGCTGACCGTCTGGATATTAGCCCCAACGAGCTTGCCGAACTCAGCCTGAGAAAGATGCCTCGCCTCGCGAAGCCCTCGTATCTCATGCGGGGACAACATGCCATGCCGCTGTCTATATTGCCTCCAAAGCTCCGCAGAAAGCCTTTCCTCCTCAGACGCATCGATTTCGTACTCATGACACTTCTGACACTCATACCTCGTAATGCCATAGACAGTGTATCGCTCGCCCCGTATCTCTTCTTCAAGAGGAGTGCACACGGAAACAAGCTCGCCACCACACTCTGCGCATCTCATCTCGTTCTTCCTTTACATCCAACCGTCTTCTTTCAGAGACCAGATATCAACGCAAGTGGCTCCATCGCTCTGCTGAAAAAACTTTACGTACCACTCCACATCATCCCAAGGGACACCTTTGTATATATCTGCAAACACTCCAGGGATGTTCCGCAGTTCATCGGACTTGTAAAAGTGCGCTTGCTCGATCGAAGAAAATACGCCTCGCACGACCTCTGAAACATCCAGATAACCATGATTGCGAAGAGTAGTAGCAACCCGCTTTGAGGTCCTGAACCCTCCTTTCATGACGAGGCCCTTAATCTCATCTAAGTCATACTGCCGTTTAAGTTTCCTCATTTCTACCACGAACTTATCATGAACGCAATATTGTGAATGTTTTTCAAGTTCATCACCTCATGATTGCCTGTCAGGGCAAGTAACCGACCATTTCAGTTGGTACGTGTGATAAGTCTAGAAAAACCTGAGGAACCATACATGACCCCTAGTCTGCGCCACATACGAAAAAGGCCAGACGCCCCAAAGAGGCATCTGGCCTGAATTGTCCTGGTGGGCCCAGCAGGATTTGAACCCGCAACCTAGGGATTATGAGTCCCCCGCGCTAACCGTTGCGCCATAGGCCCATTATGCATGCTCAGAGATGGTAGCGCAAAACGAATGCGCGTGCCACTGAGCCCGGCCCACGCACATGAACTCTATCGAACTTCATGCTGCCAAATTCCGTCATCGGACCGTCGACACTCGAACCCTCTCGCAGGTCGCCGCCAAGACCCCTACCGCACCGCCGCGCCGCGCCACAGCATGTCAGACGTGATGTCGGCGATGGAGCGTGCCCCGCACATCTCCATGACGTCGGCCAGCTCGCCGCGGATCTTCTCAATGAGGAAGGAGATGCCCTCCTCCCCCGCCCCATAGGCGGCCACCACGAAGGGCCGGCACACGAGCACGCCGTCTGCGCCCAGCGCAAGGGCGCGAAAGACGTCCAGGCCCGTGCGGATGCCGCCGTCTACCAGCACCGTGCAGGCCCCGTCGACGGAGCGGACGATCTCGGGCAGCACCTCGGCCGTGGCCGGGCAGCCGTCGAGCACGCGCCCCCCGTGGTTGGACACCACGATCGCCGAGGCGCCCGCCTCGGCTGCCTTGCGCGTGCCGGCAGGGGTCATGACGCCCTTCACGATGAAGGGTCGCTCGGTCATGGCGGCGATGCGCCGCAGCTTCTTGACCGACTTAGGGCCGGCCGGGGGCTGCTGGCCCTTGAGGAAGGGAAGCCCGGCCGCGTCGATGTCCATCGCCACGGCGAAGGAGCCGCTGGCGTTGGCGAGCCCCATCTTCGTGGCCACCTTCTCCAGGCTCCACGGCTTGATGGTGGGCACGCCCACCCCGTCGGCCTCGGCGATGGCCTGGCAGGACTGCTCCATGAGCTCGTCGGGCACGCCGTCACCAGTGAAGGCGGCGATGCCGGCCTTTCGCGCGGCGGCAAGCGACATGCGGTTGTACGCAAGCGTGTCGATGCTCGGGCCGTAGTGGCGGTTCACGTCGCCGACCGGCCCCACGAACAGCGGCATCGAGAAGCGGCGGCCCAGAAGCTCGCAGGAGGTGTCGATGTCGCCGGAGGGGCAGATGGCGTCCATGTTCACGCGCAGGGCCTGCCATGCCTGGTAGTTGCGGATGGCCACGTCGCCCACGCCCTTGGCGCCCGGGCCGGGGATGGCGTTCTTGCAGCCGCGGCCGTCGCACGTGGGGCACGCCTTGCAGTGCGCGCCGATGACGGGCCGTGCGGCCTTGGTGATCTCGTCCCAGCTCAGTGCCATGGCTCTCTCCTCTCGGCCTCTTTACCTCGATACTGCATGTATCCGGACATTTCTTCGCGCAGTTTTGTCCGGATACATGCAGTCTGTGCACGCAAGGCGACACGTTCGCGCGAAGCACGCCGCCGGCCCCAGCGCGCGCCCCGAACGCCGCCGTCCGCAGGGGCGCCCTACGCGCGGGCGGCCTCCACCAGGCGCGCGAGCATGTCCACGACCTCGTCGGCCGAGACAACCTGGCGCTCGCCGGTGGCGCGCTCCTTCAGCTCCACGTTGCCGGCGGCGGCGCTCTTCTTGCCGATGACCACCTGGTAGGGGAAGCCCATCAGGTCGTTGTCGGCGAACTTCACGCCGGGGCGCTCGTCGCGGTCGTCGAGCACGACCTCCACGCCGCGCGCGGCCAGCTCGCCGGCCAGGCGCTCGGCCATGGGCTCGAGCAGCTCGTCGCCCACCGACAGCGGGATCACGCTCACCTCGTAGGGGGCCACCGAGACCGGCCAGCAGATGCCGTGCTCGTCGTTGTGCTGCTCCACCACGGCGGCCAGCGAGCGGCTAACGCCCACGCCGTAGCAGCCCATGAGCAGGGGCTGCTCGTCGCCGTTTACGTCGGCGAACGTGGCGCCCATGGTCGCGGAGTACTTGGTGCCCAGCTGGAACGTCTGGCTCACCTCGATGCCGCGCGCCCCGCACAGGGGCTTGCCGCACTCCGGGCACAGGTCGCCGGCGCGGGCCGCGATGAGGTCGGCGAACTCGGGCGTGTCGAAGTCCTGCCCCATGAGCGCGCCCACGAAGTGGTAGCCCGCGTCGTTGGCGCCGCACACCCAGCGATCCTGGCCGCGCAGCGACTCGTCGGCGAGCACGCGCACGCTCTCGGGCAGGCCCTTGGGGCCGATGTAGCCCTTCACCAGGCCGCACGCCTCGAGCTCCTCGTCGGTCATGAGGTGCCATGCGCCGAAGCGGTGGTCGAGCTTGACCTCGTTGACCTCGTGGTCGCCCGGCACGAAGAGCACCCACGCCTGGCCCTGGCCGTCCACGATGGCGAAGGCCTTCTCGCAGGCGCTGGCGTCGAGCTTGAGGAACGCCGCCACGTCGGCGATGGTGGCGCAGTCCGGCGTGGCCACCTTCTCGCAGGAGGTCGCCTCGCAGGCGGCGAGCACCGGGGTGGCCGTGGCCACCTCGACGTCGGCCGAGTAGCCGCAGTCGCAGTAGACCAGCTCGGCCTCGCCCGAGTCGGCCAGCGCCATGAACTCGGTGGTCACCTTGCCGCCGATCTGGCCCGAGTCGGCCTCGACGGCGCGGTAGTCGATCCCGCAGCGCTCGCAGATGTTGCCGTAGGCAACGTTCATGTCCTCGTAGGTCTTCTGCAGGCTGTCGTGGTCGGCGTGGAAGGAGTAGGCGTCCTTCATGATGAACTCGCGGCCGCGCAGCAGGCCGAAGCGCGGGCGCATCTCGTCGCGGAACTTGGTCTGGATCTGGTAGAGCGTCACCGGCAGCTGCTTGTAGCTGCGCAGCTCGTTGCGCACCAGCGACGTGAAGGTCTCCTCGTGGGTGGGGCCCAGGCAGAACTCGCGCTCGTGACGGTCCTTGATGCGCATGAGCTCGGGGCCGTAGTCGTCCCAGCGGCCGCTCTCGTGCCACAGCTCGGCGGGGGTGAGGATGGGCAGCAGCGTCTCCTGGGCGCCGGTGGCGTCCATCTCCTCGCGCACGATCTGCTCGATCTTGCGCAGGCTGCGCCAGGCCAGCGGCAGGTAGCTGTAGATGCCCGAGGCGGTCTTGCGGATCATGCCGGCGCGCAGAAGCAGGCGGTGGCTGGCGATGTCCGCCTCCTGCGGGTCCTCGCGCAGGGTGGGCGCGTACAGGGCTGACATCCTCATGTACGAGGCGGTCTTCATCAAATCGCTCCAATCAGTGACGAACGTGGAAAACCATAGACGAGTCGAGCCGTCGCGGGGCCCCGGGCGCCGTGGGCACCGGAAGGGAACCGGGCACCGTGGGCGCCGCAAAGCGGACCTGCCCCGGTCGCCGAGGCGATCCGAGCCCCGCGGGCACGGGCGATATTCTAGCCCTCGGCGGGCGCGCCGGGGGCCTCAGCGCCAAAGCGGGACTCTATCTCCCGAAACAACGCGTCCACGATCTGCTCGGCGGACGCGCGGGCAACGATGCGCCCGTCGGCGAAGATGGCCCCGCCCCCGCGCCCGCAGGCCACGCCGATGTCGGCCCCGCGCGCCTCGCCCGGGCCGTTGACCTCGCACCCCATGACGGCCACCGAGATGGGCAGCGCCATAGTCGACAGGCGCCGCTCCACCTCGCGCGCGATGGGGATCATGTCCACCTGGCAGCGCGCGCAGGTGGGGCAGCTCACCAGCTCGGGGGTGCGCCGACGCAGGCCCAGGGCCGCGAGGATCCCCCACGCCACAGGCACCTCCTCCTCGGGCTGGGCGGTGAGCGAGACGCGCAGCGTGTCGCCGATGCCCTCCTCCAGCAGGATCCCCAGGGCCACCGCGCTCTTGACGGTTCCCTGCGCGGGCGTGCCCGCCTCGGTCACGCCCAGGTGCAGCGGCACCTGGGGCAGCTCGGCAGACAGGCGCCGGTAGGTCTGCACCGTCACGCCCACGTCGTGGGCCTTGGCCGAGAGCACCACGTCGTAGAAGCCCCGCTCGAAGAAGTGCTCGGCAAAGCCGCGCGCCGAGAGCACCATCTTGTCGGCCACCGACAGGTCGTCGCGCCCGTCCAGGGCGCGGTCGATGGAGCCGGCGTTCACGCCGATGCGGATGGGGATGCCACGTCGCCCCGCCTCGTCGATCACCGCGTCGACCCGCTCCCACGAGCCGATGTTGCCCGGGTTGATGCGCAGCGCCGCCGCCCCGCGGCGGGCCGCCTCTATCGCCAGGCGGTGGTCGAAGTGGATGTCGGCCACCACGGGGATCGGCGAGCCGGCGCACAGCCGCGTAAAGCCGTCGAGGGCCGCGGCGTTGGGCACGGCCGCGCGCACGATCTCGCAGCCTGCCTCGACGAGGCGCCCCACCTGCTCCAGGCACGCCGCGGGGTCGGCGGTGGGGGCGGTCAGCATGGACTGCACGCGCACCGGCGCGCCGCCGCCCAGCGTGACGCCGCCCACGCTCACCTGGCGCGTGCGCGCGCGGGCGGGCGCCGTCTCCGGCACCGTCTCGGGCAAACGCGCGGGCGCGCGGTTCTCTTGCTGCATCAGAAGCCTCCTCCCATCAGGCGGGACACGTCCTGGAACAGGACGACGAAGAACAGCACCAGGATGAGGGCCATCCCCGCCATGGAGAGGCCCGCCTGGGCGCTGAGCGAAAACGGCCTGCCGCGTATGGCCTGGACGGCCTCGATCAGCAGCTTCCCGCCGTCCATGGGCGGCAGCGGCAGCAGGTTGATCCAGCCCAGCGACAGGCTCAGCGCGGCCACGAGCGACACGACGCCCCAGGCGCCCTGCTCGCTTGCCACCTCGCCCACGACGGCGGTGATGCCCACGATGCCCATCGAGTCGCTCAGCACGGCCTGGGCGTTGCCCGGGACGAGCATGCCGAGCAGGGCGGCGCCCGTCTGCCCCACGTAGGACAGCGCCATGCGCAGCGCGTCGAGGGGGCCGGGGTAGTCCAGCGCGTAGGAGAAGTACGTCCCCATGTAGCCGTCGTCGTCCAGCGTCAGGCGCACGGTGTGCGCCTCGCCCTGATGCAGGTAGGTGACCTCGACCTCGTCGGAGTCCCCCCGGGAGAGCATCGCCTTGGACAGGCCGTTGAAGACGCCCTGGACGCGCATGCCGTCGAGGGAGGCGATGACGTCCCCCTCCTGGATGCCCGCCGCCGCGGCCGAGGACCCCTCGTCCACCTGCACCACCGTGGGGGCGAGCGTGTAGGTGCCCTGGAACATGTAGATCGCCATGGCGAGGAAAAGCGCGGTCAGGATGTTGGCGACGATGCCGGCGAGCAGGACGAGGGCGCGGGCGACAAAGCCCTTGCCCGCGTAGGTGCGCGCAAGCTCGAGCTCGAAGAACTCGTCGGGTGCCTGCTTGGGGAAGAAGGGCTCGCCGGCTCGCGTGCCGCCCGGCAGCGCGAAGTCGTGCCCGCGGTCGCGCGCGGTGAGGCCCAGGGCGTCGCGGCGCGGCGTGCGCCACTCCAGCTCGTCCTCCCCCGACCGCTCGACGCAGCCCAGCGACTCCAGCTGCATGAGCAGCCCGATGGCGTCATCGTCGTCGCAGCCAAGCACGCGCCTGAGCTCGTCGACCGTGACCGAGCCGCGCACGCTAACCAGTGCCAGGGCGAGCGGCATGCGCTCGTCGTACTCGAAGCCCATGCCGCAGACGCGCGTGTAGCCGCCCAGCAGGGCCAGCGAGACGCCGTAGCGCACGCCCAAGCGGCGGTTCTCGAACGAGAGCCGCGGGCCGAGGGGCAACCCCAGGAAGATCTCGCTCACGCGCATGCCCGCGCAGCGCGCCGCGACGGCATGCGCCAGCTCGTGGATGATCACGATGAGCGAGATGATGAGCACGAGCAGAAGGATGTTGAGAGCTATGTCCATCAAGCCTCCGAGAGCGCGGGCACCCCGCCTAGCGGGCGATGCCCCTCACGAGCATGCCGGCGCGCTCGCGGGCGCGGGCGTCGACCGACTCGAGGTGGTCGATCGACTCGACGGGCTCGGCGGCAAAGCCGGCCAGCGTCTCGCGCACGACCCCCTCGATGTCCAGGTAGCCGATCCTGTCCTGCAGGAAGGCGGCGACGGCCACCTCGTCGGCGGCGTTCATCACGCACGGCAGGATGCCGCCCTGCTCGCCGGCCTGCAGGGCCAGCCGCAGGCAGCCGAACGTCTGCGGGTCGGGGTCGGCGAAGTCCACCCGCCCCAGCTGCGGCCACGACGTCGGCGCGCAAGGCGCCTCCCAGCGGTCGGGAAACGACAGCGCGAACTGGATGGGCACCCGCATGTCGGCGGCGCCCAGGTGCGCCTTGACCGACCCGTCGTCGAACTCCACCATGGAGTGGACGGCGCTCTGGCGCTGCACCACCACGCGGATCTGGTCGTAGGGCACGTCGAAGAGGTGGTGCGCCTCGATGACCTCCAGGCCCTTGTTCATCAGGGTCGAGGAGTCAATCGTGATGCGCGCGCCCATGTGCCAGTTGGGGTGGCGCAGGGCGTCGCGCGCGCTGACCCCCGCCAGCTCGTCGCGGCTGCGTCCGAAGAACGGGCCGCCCGAGGCCGTGAGCCAGATGAGGCGCATGCGCCAGGGGTCCTCGCCCAGCAGGCACTGGAAGATCGCCGAGTGCTCCGAGTCAACCGGCAGCAGCCGGCCGGGCCTCGCCAGGGGCATGAGCAGATCGCCGGCCGCGACGAGCGACTCCTTGTTGGCCAGGGCGAGCTCGTGGCCCGCCTCAAGCGCCGTGGCGCTGCCCCGCATGCCGGCGAAGCCCGACAGGGCGTTCAGGACGCAGTCGGCCTCGGGGATGCCCGCAAGCTCGCTCACGGCGCGGGCGCCGAAGCCCACCGAGCAGCGCTGAGGCAGCCCGTCCAGGGCACCGCTGCCGCGCACGGACTCGTCGGCCAGCGCGACGTGCGTGACCGAGTCGAACTCCCGGGCCAGGTCCACGATCTCGTCGATCGAGGAGCGCGCCGCCAGCGCCACCAGGCGCACCTTGTCGGGGTGGCGGCGGCACACGTCGACCGTCTGGCGCCCAATGGAGCCCGTGGCGCCCAGCAAAACGACGCGTAGCGGCTCCGGGCGCTCGAACGTCTCGCAGGGCGCGGGTACCACGCCGCGCGAGGTGACGACAGGCTGGGACATCCTAGAGCACCCCCATGATCCTGAGGACGAAGTACGCCGTGATGGCGACGAACAGCATCGAGTCGGAGCGGTCGAGCAGGCCGCCGTGGCCGGGCATGATGTTGCCCGAGTCCTTGACGCCGGCGCCGCGCTTGATGCGCGACTCCACCAAATCGCCCACCACGCCCGTCACGCCGCACGCCACGCCGGCGACCAGGGCCACCTGCCAGGTGACGTGCGTCTGCGGGATCAGCGCGAGCACGAGCCAGATGAGCACCGACCCCAGGATGCCGCCGACGAGGCCCTCCCAGCTCTTCTTGGGGGAGATCTTGGGCACCAGGGGGTGCCTGCCGAAGCGCGACCCCACGAGGTAGGCGAACGAGTCGTTGGCCCACACCGACAGCATGACGCCGATGGTCAGGATGGCCGCGCCCCACCCCGGCAGCGCCGCGTCGCGGATCATGACGATGGCGCACAGCATGAGGCTGGTGTAGAGCACGCCGAACACCGTGACGGCGAGGTCGGTAATGCGGGCGCGCTGGTTCACGACGTACCAGATGCCCAGGAACATGAGCAGAAGGAACACGCACCCGATGAGGTACACCGGGTTGGACAGGGCCACGAGCGGCAGCGCGAGCGCAAACGCGATGCCCGTGATCTGGTTGGGGAGCTTGCCATCGGCCCGCATGAGCCGAAAGAACTCCCAGCACGTCACCGCCGCCGTCAGCGACATCACCACGGCCGTGGGGATGGCGCCCAGAAGGATCGCCGCCACGTTGAGCGCCACGTAGACGACCCCCGAGCACAGCCTCACCAGAAGCGTGCGCTGGGCCGCCGTCGGCACGTGGACGTCGGGCGGCTCGGGCCGGGGCGTCTTGCTCTCCCCCACCAGCGGCGGCTCCTGCTGCTGGGCCGTCGCCTCAGTTAGCGGCTCCTTCACTGTCGACACCCCCAAAGCGGCGATGCCTGCCCTGGTAGTCGACGATGGCGTCGACGAGATCCCAGCGCGTGAAGTCGGGCCAGAGCTTGTCGGAGAACACCATCTCCGAGTACGAGAGCTGCCAGAGCAGGAAGTTCGAGAGCCGGTACTCCCCCGAGGTGCGGATGAGCAGGTCGGGGTCGGGCAGCGGGTCGGTGTAGAGCTCGCGCGCAAGCGCTGCCTCGTCGATCTGGGAGCTCTCGAGCTCGCCCAGCTCGCAGCGGCGCGCCAGGTTGCGGGCGGCGCGCACGATCTCGCTGCGGCTGCCGTAGTTGACCGCCACGGCGAGCACCATGCCGTCGTTGCCGGAGGTCTCGCGCAGGCCCCGCTCGAAGGTG
>CAWVLT010000052.1:0-10778 GCA_963930185.1 Coriobacteriia bacterium
CAGCGCCTGGTTGACGCCGGCAACACGGTTTTGGTGATCGAGCACAACCTCGACGTCATCAAGGTGGCCGACCGCATCATCGACCTGGGGCCCGAGGGCGGCACCGGCGGCGGCACGATCGTGGCCAGCGGCACCCCCGAGCAGGTCTGCGAGGTCGCCGGGAGCTACACCGGCCAGTTCCTCAAGCCCATTCTCGAGCGCGACCGCGCCCGCCAGCGCGCCATGCGCCAGGCGCAGGCGGAGGAGGTCGAGCCGCTGCAGGCCGACGAGTAGGGCCTTCGGCCGCAGGGGCCGGGCCGGGTGGCGGACGGCCCGCTGGAGGCGGGGCGTCCGCAGTGGTACCATGGGAACAACCCGCTCGCGTCCGGCTCGCGCCGGGGCGCGGCGGGCGGACGACTGAGCCGACGCCCCAGGGAGGCGTCGGCCCGACACGTTGATTGGAGAGCAAGATGGAAAGCATCATGCCCCTGGTTGGCGACGACACCAACCTCACCATCCCGATCATCATCGGCGTCGTGGCGGCCATCGTGATCATCGTGGCCATCATCCTCATCGTCAAGGGCCGCAGCTCCCGCCAGTAGCGGGACGCTTTGCGCGTTCCTGCGAGCGTGGGACGCTCCGATCGCGGCGACGCCGCCGCCAAGACAAACGCGATGCGCGAGCTCGACCGGGCGGGCATCGCCTATGAGACGCACGTCTACGACGTCGAGGACGAGACGAGCACCAGCCTGGGGGTGAGGGTCGCCCAGGCGACGGGCATCGACCCCGACAGCGCGTTCAAGACGCTCGTGTGCGCGGGGGCGCACGGCGCGCATGCCGTGTTCTGCATCCCCGTGGCAAGCGAGCTCGACCTCAAGAAGGCCGCCCGGGCGGCGGGGGAGAAGTCCCTGTCGATGCTTGCGGTGCGCGACCTGCGCGACGTGACCGGCTACGTTCGGGGCGGGTGCTCGCCGGTGGGGATGAAGCGGCGCTTCCCCACGTTCATCGACGAGACGGCGCAGCTCTTTGACCGCATCGGTATATCGGGCGGCAGGATCGGGGTCCAGCTCGTGCTCGACCCGCTCGAGCTCGCCCGCTTCGTGGGGGCCTCGTTCGCTGACCTGACGGAGTAGGCGTCGGGCAAGACGCGCGATGTCGCGGGCATGGCGAGTGGCTGTGCGCTGGTCGTGGCCGGCAAGACGAGATCTGGTTGGGAAGGCTAAGGCGAAAGGACAGTCGGGACAGTATGGCGCGCCCCCAGGGAAGGCACTTTGGCTCCGCGGAAAGCGCGGGTCGCGAACACGATGACAAGACGCGGCGCAATGCGTCCGCGCGCGAGACTCGCGGTGCTCGCGAGGCCGGTGCTCGCGAGGCGAAGGAGGGCCGCTCGGTCCGCGAGGCACCCACGGGCCGAGGGGCTACCACGGGCGGCGGGGCCGGCACAGGCCTGGGCCGTGCGGTTGGCATGAACCGGGCGTCCGACATGGGCCGCTCTCCGGGCGCGGGTCAGGCGTCGGGTGCGGGCCGGGGGTTCGGGGCGAGCCGATCGTCCGGTGCGGGCCGCACCTCGGGCGCCAAGCGCGCGTCGGGCGCGGCCCAGCGCCTCGCCGAGCCGGGCGTGCGCGCCATGCGCAAGGTCGCGGGCCCCGGCGAGTGGGAGGAGGCGCACGCCGCGCTCGAGCCGAAGCCGCTGCCGGCTGACTTCGACGCCACCGGGACCTGGACCGTGCCCGCCACCTCGCCGGTCGCGCCGAGCGGCTCCTCGGCGTCACCCGATGACACCTCCATGTGGCTGGGCATCGCCGCGTCCTCCGGCGTCAGCACCGGCGGCACCGTCGCGTCCCCCAGCGAGACGGCCACGTGGCTCGCCATAGCCGCCCGCAGCGAGGAGCAGGCGCGGTCGGCGGACGCCTCGCCCCTGACGCCCCCGCCGTCGGCCTCTCCTGCACCGGCGAGGGGAGGCCGTGCCTCCGTCGACGCGCTCTCGACGTCCGAATGGGTGCGCCTGGGCTCCTCCGACGCCGCCTCGCGCGAGGACACGCCTGCCGACCGGGACGACGAGTCCCCCTCGGGGATCGCCGGCCGCGCCGTCCAGCCTGGTGGCGAGGATGCGCCCGAGGCTCCCCGCGAGACCCCCGCGGAGCTTGCCGAGGGGTCAGTCGTGGGCCGCTCGGCCATGCTCATCAGCCTGTGCGTCATGATCTCGCGCATCACCGGGTTCGTCCGCACCTGGGCCATGGGCTTCGCCATGGGAACCACGCTGCTCTCGTCCTCCTACCAGGTTGCCTGCAACCTGCCCAACCAGCTCTACGAGCTCGTGATGGGCGGCATGCTGGTGACGGCGTTTCTGCCCGTGTACGTCTCGCTGCGCAAGCGCGAGGGGGAGGAACGCGCCAACCGATACGCGTCGACGCTGCTGGGCATCGTCGTGGTGGCGCTGGGGCTGGTGGCGCTGCTCGCCACGGTCTTCGCGCCGCAGGTGGTCTACACCCAGATGTTCCTCAACCCCGCGGGCGACCGCGAGCTTGTGACGTACTTCTTCAGGTTCTTCGCCATCCAGCTGCTCTTCTACGGCGTGAGCGCCATCGTGGGCGGGCTGCTCAACGCCCGGCGCGACTACTTCTGGAGCTCGGCGGCGCCGATCGCCAACAACCTGGTGGTCATCGCCGTGATGTTCGTCTACGTGTTCATCGCGCCCGAGAACCCCGAGCTGGGCAAGCTCGTCATCGCCGTGGGAACGCCGCTGGGCGTGCTCACCCAGATGGCGGTGCAGATCCCCGCGCTGGTTCGCTCGGGCATACGCCTGCGGCCGCGCATCGACCTGCACGACCCCGCGCTTCGCGAGACGCTGTCGCTGGGGGTTCCCACCATCATCGTCACCGTGGCGTCGTTCGTCACGGTGTCGGTCCAGAACGCGGCCGCCATGGCGGTGAGCGACGCGGGCTCCTCGGTGCTCTTCTACGCGCGGCAGTGGTTCACCCTGCCCTACGCCTTCCTGTCGGTGCCGCTCACCACCACGCTGTTCACCGAGCTCTCGGACATGGCGGCCGACCGCAACCGCGAGGGCATGCTGCGCGCCATCGCCGCGAGCACGAGGCAGAACCTGTTCTTCATGATCCCGTTCGCGCTGTACCTGGCCGTGTTCTCCGTGCCGCTCGTCTCGCTGTTCTGCGCGGGCGAGTTCACGCAGGACAGCGTGGAGATGGTGGCGAGCTACCTTTCGTTCATGGCGATCTCGCTGCCGTTCTACGCGCTGTTCATGTTCATGCAGAAGGTGTTCTCGGCCATTCGCCGCATGCGGGTCTACGCCATCCTTAACCTGGTGGTCTCGGCCGTGCAGGTGGTCCTGACGCTTCTGTGGTGCCTGGGCGTCGACGGCGTGTGGGCGGGGTGGGGCATCAACGGCGTGGCCCTGGCGCAGACGGCGTTCTTTGTGCTGGGCGACATCTGGTGCTACGCCTACCTGCGCCGGGTGTTCGGGCGCATCGAGCTGCTCTCGATCCTGCGCAGCGCACTGGGCTCGCTGGGGCTGGGCGTGGTGGGCGCCGCGGTGGGCGGAGCCGCCCTGTGGGCGCTCTCGACGCTGGTCGGCCCCATCGGCTCGTCCATCCCGCTGGCGTTGCTCTACGTGGTGGTCGGCGGCGTTCTGGCGCTGGTCGCGACGTTCGGCCCCGCCGTCGCCCTGCACGTGCCCGAGGCGTCGTTCATCCGTCGCATCCTGGGACGCTTCGTGCCGGCGCTGCGGAGCTAGTGCGCAGAAAAGGCGGGCGAGGCGGCCGGGAGCTCCGGTTGCCTCGCCCGCCTTGGGGTGGCTGCCTTGCGGGGCGATGGGCGTGCGGCCCTCCGCCTATGCCTGGGCTACCTGCGCCGATCCGCTGGCATCCTCCGCACTGGATGCCGATGGCTCGTCGACGTATTCCACGCCCTCGCCGTCGGGCAAGAAGGTGACCGTGCAGTCGAGCGTGACCTCGGCCTCGATCTCGATCAGGCCGGGCACCACGGCGGAGGACACCTTGGAGCTGGACGCGCCCGCGGCGCTGTCCATCGTGGCCGCCTCCTCGTAGATGCCCGCGTCCGCGTAGCGGTACTGCTGGGCGCTCGGCGACTCGGTGATCGCGCTCACCACGACCACGGCGCGGGCCGACTCGCTGCTCTGGGCCTCGGCGAGCGCCCATGCCTTGTCGCGCGCCTGGTCGGTCGCCTTGATCAGGGCCTGCTGGTACTGCTCGTCGTAGCTGCTCGAGTAGTAGGCGATCGAGTCCACGCGCGTCACGCCGCCGTCGATGGCGGCGCCCAGCACGTCGCCGACCTCGCCGACCGCGATGCCGCCGACCTCGTAGCGCACGCTCGCGTAGTAGTCCGACACGCTCTCGTTGCCCTGCTCGTCGTAGGTGTAGCGCGGCGAGACCGACACGCCGGCCGTCTGGATGGACTGCTCGTCCACCCCCGCCTGCACCAGCGCGTCGTTGACCGAGACGGCCAGCGCGTCGGCCTGCTCCACGGCGCTCGCGGCGTCGGGTCCGGTGGCCTCGATGGCAAAGGAGAGGTCTGCCACGTCGGGCTCCACGAACACCGAGTCTCGGCCGGTCACGGTGATCGTCTGAGAGGTCGAGCCCACGGCCTCGCCGGCCTTGAGCGAGGCGACGGTGTCGTCGCTGATGCTGCTGACGACCGTACCCGCGCTCGCCTGGGACGGCATGGCGCTCGCCGCGCATGCCAGCCCGAGGCCCAGGGCGGCGGCCACGGCGAGGTGACGGGCGTGAACGAAGGGCAGTGCCTTGGCGCTTGCGTTGCTTCTCATGGTGCCTCCTTGACCGGTAGCCGGGCGGTGCACGTGCACGTCACGTGCCTCACGGGGAAGTATACCCCGCCGCGCCGCCTCGCCGTGTCGCGCGCGGGCCTCGCATACACACCTCGCCCATACCTTGGAGGCCGTGTTGTGGCATGATGTACAAGTGGTGTGCGCGCTTTTTGCGCACGCCGTGCGGGAGCGCGGCCGCCCGCGCCTTCTCGCGTCCGGCCAGCGCGCCATGTCAGTCACGACCATTCGTCACGAGGGGATGCACCATGCCCAACCCCGAGCACCTCATAACCAGCGACGCCGACGTGCGCCAGCGCCTCCAGCCCGTCCTTCTCGGCGGGGACATCCTCACCTACAGCTGCGTGCGCTGCTTCCACGCCGCCTACGGCCTGCGCTCCATCGTCCTGGCGGGCTTCGACGCCAAGATAATCTCCACGAGCCGCTTCGCCGAGCTGCGCATCGTGCCCGGCGTCGACCAGGAGGACGTGTGCGTCGAGGCCCTGCGCTCGCTGGGCGCCGAGCTCGCCGCCGCCGGCAAGGTCCCGCTCGTGCTGGGCACGGGCGACTGGTACGCGCGCACGCTCTCCAAGCACAAGGAGGAGCTCTCCGAGTGGTTCGTGGTGCCCTACATCGACTTCGACCTGCTCGACCGCATCACGCAGAAGGAGACGTTCTACCAGATCTGCGAGGAGCTGGGCATTCCCTATCCCAAGACCTGGACCTACGACTGCTCCGACCCCGGCGTCACCATCCCGGCCGAGAGCTTCGCCTATCCGGTGATCGCCAAGCCATCCAACTCGGCGCGCTACCACTACGCCGAGATCGCGAACAAGAAGAAGGTCTACACCATCGAGTCGGCCGCCGAGCTCACCGAGCTCTTCGAGGCGCTCAAGGCCTCCAGCTACGACCGCGAGCTCATCGTGCAGGACATGGTGCCCGGCGCCGACGACGCGCTGCGCTCCATCACCTGCTTCTCCGACGCCAGCGGCGAGGTGCGCGTCTGGTCGACGGGCCACGTGCTGCTCGAGGACCACATGCCCACCGCGGTGGGCAACCCCGTGTGCATCATGCTTGAGCGCAACGACCAGATAGCCGAGCAGGCGGCGCGCTTCCTGCGCCACGTGGGGTACCGCGGGTTCTCGAACTTCGACGTCAAGTACGACTCGCGTGACGGCAGCTATCGCTTCTTCGAGGTGAACACCCGCCCGGGGCGCAACACGTTCTACATGACCATCGGCGGCGTGAACTTCGTCACCCTGCTGGTGGAGGAGTACGTGCTGCACCGTGAGATCCCCCAGTGCGTGGCGTGCGACGAGGGCCTCTACACCGTGGTGCCCCGCGTCGTGGTGCGCCGCACGGTGGTCGACCCCGACCTGCGCCGCCGGGCCCGGGCGCTCTTCGACTCCGGCAAGGCCCACAACCCGCTGTTCTACAAGGAGGACACCGCCGCCCACATGTTCTGGTCGCGGCTGATGTACCTCAACCAGATCCGCAAGTTCAAGCGCTACGTCTGGGACGTGCAGAAGGGCTAGGCGCGCGTTGGCAGAGGAATCGCGGGAGATCGCGGGCCCGCAGGCTGATGACGCGGGCCTGAGCATCGCCCAGCAGGTGGCGCTCGTCCCCACAGACCCGGGCTGCTACATCTGGAAGGGCGAGGGCGGCAAGGTCCTCTACGTGGGCAAGGCCAAGAACCTGCGCTCCCGCATGCGCCAGTACGTGACGCTCACCGACGAGCGCGTGAAGATCCCCCTGCTCATGGAGCAGGTGCGCTCCTTCGAGTACATCGTGGTGAACAGCGAGCACGAGGCGCTGGTGCTGGAGATGAACCTCATCCGCCAGTACGACCCGCCGTTCAACGTCGACTTTCGCGATGACAAGAGCTACCCCTACATCGCCCTGACGGAAGGGGACATGTTCCCTGCCATCAAGTTCACGCGCGAGAAGCACAAGAGCGGCACGCGCTACTTCGGGCCCTACACCAACGCCCGCGCCGCGCGGGAGACCATCGACCTCGCACGCAAGGTCGTGCCCGTGTGCTCGGCCGCCTGCCCCGAGTGGCGCCGCGTGACGCGCGCGCTGCAGTCGCACCCCGACGACGCACCCATCGCCCAACTCATCCTGTCGGGCAAGGGCCGGCCCTGCTTCGACGCGAGCGTGGGGTTGGGCCCGGGCGCATGCTCGGGCGACATCACGCCGCAGGACTACCGCAAGAACGTGCGGGCCATCGAGCGGTTCCTCTCGGGGCATCGCCGTGAGTTCGCCGAGCGCATCACGCAGGAGATGAGGCAGGCGGCCGCCGAGCTGGACTTCGAGAAGGCGGCACGCTGCCGCGACCGCCTGCAGACGCTCAACCGGGTGGGGGAGCGCCAGCAGGTGGTGTTTCCCTCGCCGATCGACATGGACGTCATCGGCTTCTACCGCGAGGAGACCATCGCCGGCGCGCACGTGTTCGCCGTGCGGGAGGGCCGCACCCAGCGCAGCTGCGAGTTCGTGCTCGACAAGGGCAAGGACGTGAGCGCCGAGGAGCTGGCCGAGGGCTTTCTCAAGCGCTACTACGCCAGCGGCGCCGACATTCCCGACGAGGTTGACCTTGCAGTTGAGATTGAGGATGCCGACGTGCTTGCCGCATGGCTCTCGGAGCGCCACGGCCGCAAGGTGAGCGTGCACGTGCCCAAGCGCGGCGAGAAGCGCCACCTGCTCGAGTTGGCCGAGCAGAACGCCAAACACACGCTCATGCGCTTCATGGTGCGCACGAGCTACGAGGACCAGCGCATCAACGACGCGCTGTTGCAGCTCGAGAGCGCCCTAGCGCTGCCGGCGCCACCCATGCGCATCGAGTGCTTCGACATCTCGACCATCCATGGAAAGTTTACGGTTGCCTCCATGGTGGTGTTCACGGGCGGCCGCCCCGACACCTCGCAGTACCGCCGCTTCAAGATGCACGTGGACACCGGCGAGGCCAACGACTTCCTCTGCATGCAGGAGGCGCTTGGGCGGCGCTACTCGCCCGAGCGCATGGCTGACGAGCGCTTTGGCTCGCGGCCCGACCTGCTCATCGTGGACGGCGGCAAGCCCCAGCTCACCGCCGCGCTCAAGCAGCTGGGCGACCTGGGACTTGACATCCCCATGGCCGGCCTGGCCAAGAGCGACGAGGAGCTGTTCGTGCCGTGGGACGACACCCCGGTGGTGCTGCCGAGCGGCTCGCCCTCGCTCTACCTCGTGAAACGAGTGCGCGACGAGGCCCACCGCTTTGCCATCACCTTCCACCGCGAGCTGCGCGGCAAGGCCATGACGGTGGGCGTGCTCGACGAGATCCCCGGCATCGGCCCCAAGCGCAAGAAGGCCCTCATGAGGCGCTTCGGCTCGATCAAGCGCCTGCGCGAGGCGAGCGCCGAGGAGATCGCCCAGACCCCCGGCGTGCCCGCCGAGGTGGCGCGCCAGATCTTCGAGACCCTGCGCGCCTGGGACGAGGAGCGCGCCGACGTGCGCGGCCGCGCCGAGGTGGGGGAGGCGGAGTAGGACACGCGCTTACATGCTGCCTGACTGAGCCTGGATGCAAAAAGGGCGCCGCGCGGATGCGCCTGGCATTCCGCGCGGCGCCCTCCGTGTGGCGCGTCGTTGTGCGTGCCGGAAAGGCGCTTCGCTACTCCGTGGGCGCCTCGGGCTCCTCGACTGGGGCCATCCCGGCGACGAGTTCGCATCCTTCGTCCATCTGCACGGCGCCCTCCGCCGCAAGGCCCGCGCATCCGGTCGCGTCTATCAGCGTGAGACGGGCGTTGCCCGTGGCGTTGAGGAACGCAAGGTTGGGCGCCCCGCCGGTCGCCAGGGCCTCCAGGTCGTTGTTCGAGGCGTCGAGCGTCATCAGCGAGTCGGCGCCCGTCAGGTCGATCGAGGTCAGGCCGCAGCCCGACAGCGTCAGCACCTGCAACTGGCCCAGGCCGACGCAGCTAAAGGCGTTGCCCGCAATCGCGAGTCCCGAGCAGTTGAGCGAGCGCAGCGAGCCCAGCTGCGCCAGCCCGGTGAGGTCGGTCGCCCCCGATCCCGTGAGGTCGAGCTCGGTGATCGCCGCCACCTCGGCCTCGGTGAGCATGTCGTCCTGCTCGGAGTCGCCTGCCGCGGAGAACACCGCCGAGCGAAGCGCCTCGTCGGGGAAGCAGGCGGACGTCCTGGTCACGACGCCCTGGACGGTCGCGGAGGCGTCACAACGCAGCGTCGCCAGCGTGCTGAGGCAGGGCGTGACGTCCAGCGTCGCGATCTGGCTTCCGCGGATGTCCAGGCTGGTGAGGCGGGCTGCCGGCGTGAGGTCGACGGCGGTCAGCGGCGCGTTGGACACGTCAAGCGTGTTGAGGCCCTCAAGTCCGGCCAGGTCGACCGACGCCAGCGCGCTGTCGTGCGCCACGATGCTGCTCAGCTGGCTGGGCAGCTCGCTTCCCACGAGGCTGCTCACCTGTGTGCCCGAGATGTCAAGCGTCGCTAGGTTGGGCAGCCAGGACAGGCCGGTGAGGCTGGCGGTGGAGGCGTCGCTCACCACAAGCGAGGTCGCTGCGGAGCGCTCGCGGTCGGACAGGGCGCCGTCGCCGTCGGAATCCAGGCTCGTCAGGCTCGCGCGCAGGCCCGCGTCGGGGAAGAACCCCTCGGCGATGGGGATCGTCATGGTCTGGCCCTCGTCGCAGGTAAGCGAGGTCAGCGCGTGGTTGTGCGACAGGTCGAGGCGCGCCAGCGAGTTGCCCGTGCATGCCAGGCTCGAGAGCGCGGCGCACGCCGAGAGGTCCAGCGAGGCGAGCTGGTTGTTGCTCACGTCGAGCGAGGCGAGCTGCGACAGGCCGGCCAGGTTCACCTCGGTGAGGCGGTTGCCCGAGAGATTGGCCCGCGTCAGGGCCGCATTGCCCGAGAGGTCCGCGACGGACAGGCGGTTGTTCGAGGCGTTAAGGGAGGTCAGGGATGTGAGCTCGTCGATCCCCTCGAGCGAGGAGACGTTGCGCGAAGAGCAGTCAAGCGAGGTGATCGACGCAAGCTCCTCCGCGTTCAGGGCCCCGTCGTCATTGGAGTCGTAGGTGTTCACGACGGCGCGAAGCGCCCCGTCGGGGAAGGTCGCCTCGTTGATCGCAAGGCCCGTCCCAGGGACGTGCACCCTCTGCAAAACTAGCACGGCAACCAGCGCCACGGCGAGCACGGCCAGGATGGCGATGACCGCGGCGAGCAGCCGGCTCGTGCGGCGTGGCCGCTCGTCAACCTGCGGGATGGCCGCTTGCGGCGGATAGCCAAGCGACGGGCGCACCTCGCGCGCGGCCCCGCCGAACATCGGCGGCACGGGGACGAGGGGGCTGCCGCATGATGGGCAGCGCGACTGGGATCGTTTGACCTTGGCGGCACATGAGGGGCATCGCATGACGTTCAGCTGCCTTTCTCGTTACGGGCGCCGTGTGGCGCTGCGATTTACGGCTTAGGGCAAACCTGCCTTGGCCGGAGCCGATGGCTTCATCGGACGGGCAAGGCGCATGGGGGTCGCGAGGCGACGGTCCAACGAAGCGTCTCGCCCCAATAGTCTACCGCCCACGGGGTGCTTTGTGTGTGCACATTTCTTCAGGATGATCCTTCGGAATGACGGGGAGCTGGGGAAGCTGGGCAACGTCGTTCTGTGTCCGTCGCAATGATCGGCGAAATGGCGGTCGTGGCAAGCGCTGTTACGGTGCCGCGCGCGAAAAAACTCCTGGGATGGACAAATATTACGGTTGTGAGGGACTTGTGCTTGTCCGTGGCGGCGGACGGTTTGTTGCCTGAAAAATGACATATACGTTTACCTGCGCTTTTGATAAGAGTCCCCGAAAGCAATCTCCGCGAGACGCGCCGAGAGGTGGCGGTGGGCTAGTGCAACCTTCTCACAACCGAAAATTCTGTCCATCGGAACGGAAGGTTGAGTTTCAAACTCAGCGCTACGCCCACACTCATCGACACGTTCCCGCAGCTAACGCTACGGGACGGCGGCTCTCTTCGCCGG
>CAWVLT010000053.1:0-31655 GCA_963930185.1 Coriobacteriia bacterium
GACCCCAAGCGCTACGCCTACGGCGTGAACAACCCCCTGGCCGCCATCGAGAACCTCACGGCCACCACGCTGCGCAACGTCATCGGCGACCTCGAGCTCGACCAGACCCTCACCTCGCGCGAGAGCATCAACTCGCGGATGAGCGCTGCGCTCGACGAGGCCACTGACGCCTGGGGCATCAAGGTGAACCGCGTGGAGCTCAAGGACATCACCCCGCCGCAGGCCATCCGCCAGGCCATGGAGAAGCAGATGAAGGCCGAGCGTGAGCGCCGCGAGGCGATCCTGCAGGCCGAGGGCGAGAAGCAGTCGCAGATCCTGGTGGCCGAGGGCGAGAAGCAGTCCACCGTGCTGCGCGCCGAGGCGGAGAAGCAGGCCAAGATCCTGGCCGCCGAGGCAGACAAGCAGGCCCAGATCCTGGCCGCCCAGGGCGAGGCCGAGGCCATCCTGAGCGTGCAGCAGGCAACCGCGCAGGGCATCGAGATGATCAAGAACGCCGGCGCCGACGCCGCGGTGCTCACCATCAAGAGCCTCGAGGCGCTGGAGAAGGCCGCGGACGGCAAGGCCACCAAGATCATCATCCCCTCGCAGATCCAGGGGCTGGCGGGGCTTGCCACCTCGGCCGGTGAGCTGTTCAAGACCACCGGCGAGCCCGCGGGCGGGCAGGCGTAGCCTAAAGGCTGCGTGGCAAAATCGGTGTGCACGCCGCCTTCATTAACAAAAGCACTGCTTGTGCATTAGATCAGGCGCCAGAATGTGCCCAACGCTAGGAGACAGACACGTGACTTACGACGGCCGGACGACTCCCTCAAAAGTCGCCCGGCCGCCTTATTTAAGGATCTCGTCCTGCTGACAATTGCATGCACGTACGCGCACCAAGTCAATAAGCTCGGTTTTAGAGCTTACCCCCAGTTTGCGGTGGATGTTCTTCAGATGGCTACGCACCGTGCTGTCCGCTATCACGAGAGTCTGCGCTATGTACGGCGATGTGTAGCCCTGACTTGCCAGACGCAGAACCTCGAGCTCACGGACGGACAGGCCACGGTCGCGTGCCACTTCCTCGCATGCGACGCGCAGGCGCTCCTCCTCCCTTTCCGGGGATTTGCCAGCTTGCCCCATTGCAGCCAGCTCATCGGCCCCATCGATACGCAAGAGCTTCCAGAGCCGAAAGACAGGTGCCAGCATAAGAAGAACAAAGTAGGCGCTCATCACGCTGAGCAGGACCGCCCCGCGAGCGTCAACCGAATCGCCCCATGAAGCGAGGGCGTTACCGGCAAAGGCTGCAAGTGAGGCGCCGACGAGCGTCACGCCCGTCGCAAGAAAGGCAGAGAGTTCTCCCTGGGCGTTGACTTTAACAAGCAGAGCCATCGCGAATAGCCCTACCATCGAAGCGAACACGTACACCAGCGTAGCCCCCGAGAAAAAAGCCGCGCTCTGCCTTGGAAAAGTGTCCAGAAACAGAAGCGCACCTGCGCAACATGGCATCGCGACCCAGTACACATAGGGAAGAATGGGGCGATGCGTCCGTATTACCACTGTGATCGCGCACACAAATCCTGCGCCGGCCAGGCCAAACGTCGCCTCTGACAAAACGTCACCGGGCAAGATCGAGAGCTGTGCCTGTGAGAGGAGCACAAACAGCATGAATCCCAGCGTGGAGACGCCGAGAATGGAGAGTAGGACGCGCATCGAGGTGACGCCTATGAAGTAGCCCTCCAACCTTCCGTCCGTATCCACCTCACAGACAGGCAGCCGAAGGGCGCCCTCGCTCGCCGCAAGAACCGGATAAGCAACCGCGCCGAAAAGCGTGCAGAGCAGCAAAGCGACAAACACCAGCTGTGGCAAATATGACATGATAAAGTCTACGCCCATGGCCAACAAGCTCGAAAGTGACACGGCCCTTAGCAACTTCTTGAAGTCAGCCACAGACACGACAAGGCACCAGCATACGGCAAGCACCGACATCCCCGCCCCGCTCACAGCTCCGCCAACAGGCTGGAGCACCGGCGGCACCCCGATTCCCAAGGCAGATGCCAGCACGGGGGTATAGCCGGTGATGAAAAGCACCGAGGAAGCCCAGACAAGCCACCGCGGACAGCACCTCGCACGTGCCCCGAACGCGCCCGCGCCGACGAATACCATGGCTATCCCCACGAGAAGGCACCCCACCCACATACCGTGGAACACGGACCATGTCGACCCGGGGAGCTGAGGCAAAAACGTGGAGGGCTGGGCGGGCAGGAAGAGCAGACAGCGGTAGAAAATGGATAGGAAGCACGTCGCTCCAACGGGCACGAGCAAGCGAGCCGCCCGCCCCGTCGCGGCCGCCGGGTGAGTTGATCGCAGCATGCAGCACGCCCTCCCTCGTCAGATCCATTCCCATGTATGTGGTCACTCAGCCATGCAAGTCGACGCACCGAACAACCAGCCGATCAGCGGGCGAACAATCGCAGCCGCATGATTCGCTGCAAACCGCATGCCCGTACAGCATATACCATCTGCGACGATGACACATTCCCCCATTTCGTCCATAGCCACGCAACGCCACGCGCGCCTATTCTGGGGCCAAGCCCAGGGCGCGCATACAAGTCGTAGAGCCTGTAGAGTTGGATGCCGACCCAGAATATTGGCAAGAGCGATTGGAGACAGCAAATGACAACCCTTTCTCGTCGCAGCTTCATCAAGAGCGCAGGCGCAGGCGCCATCGCCGCCGCGGGAGTCAGCGCCATGGCAACGTGCGCACTGGCAGAGGAATCCCCTGCCGAGGAGGCCGCACCCGTAGCGAGCAGCTGGCGCACTGCGCCCGACCCCGTTGATGCAGGCCAGATCGTGGCAACCTACGACTGTGACGTCCTTGTCATCGGTCTGGGACACGCTGGCTGCTGCGCAATGCGCGCCGCAGCCGAGGCAGGCGCCGTCGTCATCGGCATGCAAGAGACCGACGAGGACATGCTCACGTTCCGCGGAGGCGGACAGATCGGCCACATCAACTCGCAGTTCCTCAAGGATCGTGGCGTGCCCGAGGTCGACGTCGTGGAGTTCATGAACGACTGGCAGGTCCGCTCCAACAACCGCTCCAACCCCGGCCTGGTCATGAACTATGCCAAGAACGCGGGCGTGTGCTTCGACTGGCTGTTCGACGAGCTCACCGACGAGCAGAAGGCCGGCATGAAGATCAACTGTCTCGTCGAGGGCGGCCCCTACAAGAAGGAGCTCTCGGGCATCAAGACCTGGGTCGGCACTGCCTTCACCGGCGAGTACATCGGTGACGCCCTGCGCAAGTGCATCCAGGTGGCGGTCGACGCCGGCGGTCAGGTGCTCTACGGGACCAAGGGCTACTACCTGCTTACCGACGAGTCGGGCGCGGTGACCGGCGCCATCGGCGAGGGCCCTGAGGGCTACGTTCAGGTCAACGCCACCAAGGGCGTCATCCTGGCCACGGGCGGCTTTGGCTCCAACGCCGAGATGTGCCAGGACCTGCTCTACGAGATCAAGGAGACGATGGGCGACAACGACACGATCAGCTGTATGCTCGACGCCAATGGTTCGGGCATCCAGATGGGCTACTGGGCGGGCGGCCGTCTCGACCCATGCATGGGCACGATGGACGGTGCCTACTGGTACCCCTGCGACTCCCCCACTGACCCCATCGGAGCCACGGCGGCCCTTTGGATCAACGCAGACGGAAAGCGCTACTCCAACGAGGGGTTCGGTTCCACCGAGCTCCAGGCCATGCCCGGTGCCCGCCAGCCCGACGGAATCATCAGCACCCTGTTTGACAGCAACGTCGACGAGCTTCTGAAGGCCCAGCCGTTTGGACACATGTGCGTTGACTATTCCACCGGAGATTTCACGGCACTGCACGAGACGATGGATAAGGCCTACGCTGGCGGAGCGAACGGCTCGGCCGATCCCGAGGAGCAGGAGCAGGGCGGTGGAGCTGGCACGGATAAGGCGCAGATGGCCGGCGCCACCCTTTACGCCGCTGATGACTTCGAAACCCTGGGCACTTACCTGGGCTACGAGGGCGAGGCTCTGGAGAACTTCGTGGCCTCCATCGAACGTTACAACGAGCTGTGCGAGAAGGGCGTTGACGAGGACTTCGGCAAGGACCCCTCTCTGCTATTCCCGCTGAAGAACCCGCCCTACTACGGCTACTGCGGCACCAAGGCCATCGGCGTGCTCATGGTAACCGTCGGCGGCCTGCTCATCGACGAGAACGGCGCGGTGCTCGGCCGCGACTACCGACCCATCAAGGGTCTGTACGCCGCCGGCAACGCCTCGGGCGGCCGCTTTGGCTGGCAGTACTTCACGAGCATCGCTGGCGAGAGTCTCTCGATGGCCGAGACCCTGGGTATGACCACCGGCACCTACGTGGCAAGTCTGTAGGTCTGCAGGGTCAAAAGGGCCTAGGTTGAAACAGGCGTGACATGAGGTGGCGAAGTGCCCGGTCAGCGGCGCTTCGCCACCTCCCCTATTATTAGTAGCTCTGCGCAAGCGCCGGCAACGCGAACCAGCACACCACGCCCAGGGCGACCAGCGCGGCGCCGCACCCCATCATAGTGAGGCCAAAGGTGCGCGGCAGCCCCTCTTCCTCGATGTACGCGCAGCTCGGATCGCAGGGGTCGTAGCACACGTGGAGCACCTGCCCCTCCTTGAAGCGCGAGCGGCGGTGCTTGCGCCTGCCCTCGAGAGTGAGCGACTCGGATGCCGCGGTGGCCGAGCGCCCCGCGCCATCCGTCGCCTGGGCACCCCCCGCCTCAGGCGCCGGCGCCCAGCTCACGACCACGCTCCAGGTGGCAAGCGCCTCGTCCGCCTCGCGGCGCACCCGCGCGGCACGCTTCTTCTGGTACGCGCGCTTCTTCGCGGCGATGGCCTCGTTGGTGGCCAGCACCCTCCCCTCGTCGCGGCGGCCACGCGGACGACGGCGTCCCGATGCGTGGTCGACCATCCGCACGACGGTGGCACCTGCACGACGCGTGCAGCGGCGGGCAAGTGCGGCGGCACGCCTCACCTGCACCGCGCCGTAGATCAGGATCGCCGCCCCGAACAGGCACAGCACCGCGGTGATACCCACGATGATCGACTGCTGTCCAGCCAAGAACCCCTCCCGTCTCGTGGCGCCAACCTGGGCGCCGTACCTCAGCCCCAGCGCTGCGCGCCTCCTCGTCTCTGCGACATCTCTCCGCATACCGTGCATTTTGGCACAGCTCGGCGCCATCGGGGCGCGGCGAGGCTATGATGCTCGCATCAAACACGTCCATGACCACGCAGGGGCAGGGCAGCACGGAGGCAGGGCAGGCCCGCGGCACGACCGCGCACCCGCGAGAAAGACACGCCTCGCCCGCCCGACCACGTGGTCACAAAGACCGAGGAGGATTGCCATGCCGTCCAGCTGCAACGACAGGATGTACCGGCTCGGCGCCCAGGGCTCGTCGATCCGCGAGCTGTTCGCCTACGGGTGCGCGCGCAAGGCCCAGATCGGCGCCGACAAGGTGTTCGACTTCAGCATCGGCAACCCCAGCGTCCCCGCCCCCGACCAGGTGCGCCAGGCGATCCTCGCCGCGCTTGACGAGCCGTCCCTGGAGCTGCACGGCTACACGCCCGCAGCCGGGGCCCCCTCCACGCGCCAGGCCATCGCCGGCTCGCTCAACCGCCGCTTCGGCACATCGTACACGCAGGACAACCTCTACCTCACCATGGGGGCGGCCGCAGCCATCGACGCGTGCGTCAACGCCGTGTGCGACCCAGGTGACGAGGTGATCGTGATCGCCCCGTTCTTCCCCGAGTACCGCGTGTGGATCGAGAACGCCGGCTGCACCTGCGTGGTCTCCCCCGCCGACGGCACCACCATGATGCCCGACCTCGACGACCTCGCCGCGCGCATCACCGGCCGCACGCGCGCCGTCATCGTGGACTCGCCCAACAACCCCACGGGGGCCGTGTACCCGGCGGAGCTGCTCGCGGGGATCGCCGACCTGCTGCGCGGCGCCAGCGCCAAGAACGGCCGCACCATCTACCTGATATCCGACGAGCCCTATCGCGAGATCGCCTACAGCGGCGTCGAGGTACCGTGGGTGCCCTCGATCTACGAGAACACCCTGGTGTGCTACTCGTACAGCAAGTCGCTGTCGCTACCCGGGGAGCGCATCGGCTACGCCCTGGTGCCCGACACCATGCCCGACTGGCGCGAGGTCTACGCCGCCGTGTGCGGGGCCGGCCGCGCCCTGGGCTACGTGTGCGCGCCCTCGATCATCCAGAAGGCCATCGAGGCCTGCGTCGACGTGCCCAGCGACGTGAGCTCCTACGCGAGAAACCGCGAGGCGCTCTACGGCGGGCTCACCGAGCTCGGCTACGAGTGCGTTGAGCCTCAGGGCGCCTTCTACCTGTGGGTTCGCGCCCTGGAGCCCGACGCCAAGGCGTTCTCCGAGCGCGCCAAGGCACACGAGCTGCTCCTGGTGCCCAGCGACGAGTTCGGCGTGGAGGGCTTCGTGCGCATCGGCTACTGCGTGGACCATGACACCATCGTGCGCTCCATGCCCGCCTTCGCCCGGCTCATGGCCGACTACGCGACGCCGTCCGGCGAGTAGCGGCACCTCGCGGCCGGCGCATCGCCGCGCGACCGCTGGTATGATCGACACGTCCACCTCTCGAGAAAGGCACGCCATGGCACTCAAGCCCGTGTACCAGAAGGTCATCGACTCCATCCCCGACTACCAGGTGTTCCTCACCCCCGACGAGCTCGACGAGAGCAGCCGCGCGCTGGCAGCCGAGTTCCCCGAGACGGTGGAAATCTCCAGCGTCGGCACCACGCGCGCCGGCCGCAACCTCATCTGCCTGCGCATCGGCGAGCCATGCGGCGCGGACGGCGACCCCGCCGGCAGCCCCAGCCAGCCCGCCGAGGGTCGCCCCGCCGCCGTGGTCCTGGGCGTGCCGCACCCCAACGAGCCCATCGGCTGCATGCTCATCGAGCACTTCACGCGCTGTCTGGCCGCGGACGCCGAGCTGCGCGAGGAGCTAGGCTACACGTGGTACTTCGTGAAGGCCTGGGACGCCGACTCGCTGGCGCTCAACACCTGGATCAAGGGGCCCTACACCATCACGAACTACTCACGCAACTTCTTCCGCCCCGCCAGCGACGAGCAGGTGGAGTGGACGTTCCCCATCGACTACAAGACGCTGCACTTCCACGAGCCGCTGCCCGAGACGCAGGCGGCCATGCGCCTGATCGACCTGGTGAAGCCTCGGTTCATCTACTCGCTGCACAACTCGGGCTTCGGCGGCGTCTACTGGTACCAGACCCACAAGACCCCCGAGATCTGGGAGGAGATGCGCGCCATCGTCGAGGAGCAGGACCTGCCGCTGCACCTAGGCGAGCCGGAGGCCCCCTACGCGCAGGAGTGGGCACCGGCCCTCTACAAGCTGCTCACCATCATGGACGACTACGACTACCAGGAGCAGTACGGCACGGGCGACCCCGCCGACATGATCACCGGCGGCACCTCGAGCTCGGACTACGCCATGAGCCGGTACGGCACCTTCGAGTTCGTCAACGAGATGCCCTACTTCTACGACGAGCGCATCCGCGACCTAGAGCCCACCGACCGCACCCGCCGCGACGTCGTGCTCCAGAGCCTTGACGAGGATGACGAGCAGGCGGCGTTCGTGCGCGAGACCCTCGCCATCTCCCAGCAGTACATGGCGCCGGACAACCGCTTCATGCGGGCGCTCAAGAACTTCACCAAGACCGGCATGAACGACGCCCAACGCGCAATGGTGCAGGCCAACCCCGACTTCGCAAAGCCGGCCACCGGCGCCGAGGTGTTCGACAACCTGCTGGTGAAGAAGTTCTACAAGGCCCTCTCGTTTGGCATGCTCATCCGCGCCAACGAAAGCGAGCTCGCCGCCATGGACGCCTCCGGCGAGCAGGACGCGGAGAAGCGCGCCGCGCTGGAGAAGGCCCGCGATCTGGCAAGCTCCAAGCACGCCGAGCTCTGCGAGATGCTCGAGCGCGAGATCGACTACCAGGTGATCCCCATCAAGAAGCTCGTGACCATCCAGCTGGCCTGCGGCATGCTCGAGGCCGACTACGTGCGTCACCACGAGCTCGGCGAGCTGCAGGCGTAAGCCCGCCGCAAAAGAGAGGGACTGCCCCAAACGTGGCGGCGCTCCCAAGACCCAGAGGCGCGCGTCGTAGAAACGCCCTCGTCACAGACTGCCCCGCAGCCTTTCGTCCGAGAGGCTGCGGGGCGGCTTTGTTACTGCCAAAACGATCCGATTCCGAGACGTCAAGGTAGTCCCGTTCACACGGCTCGGTCCGTTGGTCCGCGCGCAAAAAAAGCTCTGGCATGGACAAAGTTTTCGGTTGGGAGAGGGTCAATGGGTCGCGACCGCATGCCCACGCGTCAACGGTGTTACAGAAACCACCTGTCTTTTCATGAACTGCCAGCTCATATGATCCATGCGTAACACCAATCTGAAAGCTTCAGCCACGGCCCAGTTTGCAAGCCTCTCCCAACCGCAAATTCTGTCCAGCGCAGAGAGATTTTGGCGCGCGAGGGCCAGATCGCGCGGAATCCGAATCACACAAGACCTGAAGCCAATGGCAAATGCCGATCAGCGGCCACAATTCAGCGACGCAGGGTGCCCATAAGAAACGAAACGCCACAAAAGATTGGACCCCACACCAGAAAACACGACCGTCCGCCCGACCAAATCGGCCTTCCACCCACCCCACGGTCCACGCGTAACTTTATCGAAATGAAGTGCGCTTTAACTAAAGAGGCAATCGCGACGGACGTTCGCGATGCTCCGCCTCCCGGAGCCATTCGAGCAAGAGGGGGTTTCCCATGATGAACAAAGACGGCCAGCTCACCGGTAACCTTTCCCGTAGGGAATTTGTCGGCCTGTCCGCCGCAGCCGCCGCGACCCTTGCAGCCATGGGCATTGCGCCCGGCCAGGTGCTCGCCGCCGACGCTGCCACCAGCACGGTCATCGTCAAGTCCAACGGTGACCCGCAGAGCTGGTGCCCCTCGGTGACGGCCGACGACAACGCATATAACCCTTGCCAGAACATGTTCCACCGCCTCACCAAGATGGACGCCGGCAAGAAGGCCATCCCCGACGCTGCTGAGAGCTGGGATGTCTCCGAGGACGCCCTCACCATCACGTTCCACCTGCGCCAGGACCTCAAGTGGAGCGATGGCGAGCCGCTGACCTCGGCCGACGTTGTCTACACGTTCGACACCATCAAGAACAACGCCGCCTACTACCTGAGCTCCAACCTGCAGAACGTCGAGAGCTTCGAGGCGCCTGACGACTACACCGTCGTGTTCAATATGGTTCAGCCCGACATGTCCATCGTGAGCAACATCGGCTGGTATGCCGGCTTCATCCTGCCCGAGCACATCTACAACATCGAGGGCGTGGACTGGCTCGACAATGACGCCGCCAAGCTCTTGGGCACCCCCGTCACCTCGGGCCCCTACAAGCTGGGTGAGTACGTCCAAGGCCAGAGCATCACGCTGGTGGCCAACGAGGAGTATTACCACGTCCCGGCGATCAAGAACCTGATTTACTCCATCATCTCCGACGACACCACCGCCGTTCAGGCGGTCCAGAACGCCGAGATTGACGTTTTGGAGACCGTGCCCACCGAGTTCGTCGACCAGCTCCTCGCTGACCCGTCGCTGAACATGGTGACCAACGAGTACCCCTCGCCCGTGCGCATTATCTTCAACTGCGCCCGCAGCGAGAAGCACCTCGACGACCCCGCCGTGCGCCGCGCCATCTGCATGTGCATCGACCGCGAGAGCATCAGCCAGAAGGCCTGCTCGGGCATCATGCCGCCTGAGACGCACTTCTATCCCTCGCTGTACTCCGACTACTCCAACGACGTCGACGTCGCACCCGAGTACGACCCCGAGGGCGCCAAGGCAGTCCTCGAGGAGGCCGGCTACACCCCCGACGCGGACGGCAACTACATCACCGGCCTGACCCTCGACGCGTTCGACACCGGCGTCTACGGTGACTGCGCTCGCCTCATCGTCGCCGAGATGGCCGCGATCGGCCTGCCCTGCGAGCTCATCATGTCGGAGAGCAACGCCTGGAGCGACAAGGTCGGCCAGCAGAAGAACTTCGACATCGAGATCCAGGGCGGTTTCATGGGCCCGGACGCCTATGCCCTCAAGCAGCGCCTCGGCAGTGGCACGGCCTCGAACTACGGCAGCTACAGCAACCCCGAGTTCGATGAGCTGCTCGACACCGCCAACGCCACGCCTGACGACGCCACTCGCCAGGACCTCTACAAGCAGGCCCAGACCATCCTGGCCCAGGACCTGCCCTACGTGCCGATCGTCGGCTGGATGTCCTACGACGCCTACGCCGTCGGCCTCATCAACACCCCCAAGGACGGCACCGACAAGTGGGGCTGGCAGGAGTGGACCTTCGCCGAGTGGCAGGCGTAAGACGCACGTCAGGCCAGCTCAAGACAGGGCCTTTGAGTCGGTTAGGAGACGCTTCGGCGTCCGGCCCCGACCTTAGGTGACGGTCTCAGCCAAGTTGTGACCCCTCTTGTAGGGAGCCCCGCCGGAAGAGAAATCATCCGGCGGGGCTCTTGTTTGTTGATGAGTGCTCGCGAGGTTTTGTCTGGCGCGGCGCGCGTGTCAAGCCGATAGCTCGACAAAGAGAATATAGTCCTTCGATAATTCAAATTAGTGACTTTTGCCATCGATATCATTCACATTGAACGGTCACGCCCTCATATGCGCCTTTCACCCGACGGTCGATCCGCCGTTAACACCGCTGAAACTCACGGCGGGCTTTAATAGGTCAAGGTTGCACCGTGTTCCAGATGGACGCGGGCCTACAAGAAGGGACATGATCATGGCTAACAACGTTCAGTCGACCAGTGGCCTCTCCCGCAGGGAGTTCGTCGGTCTCTCCGCCGCCATGCTCGCCGGCATCTCGATGGCCGGCATCAAGCCCGGCCAAGTGCTCGCCGCCGACGCGGCCAGCAGCACCGTCATCGTCCAGTCGAGCGGCGACCCGCAGAGCTGGTGCCCCTCGATGACGGCCGATGACAACGCCTACGACATCGTGCAGAACATGTTCCACCGCCTCACCAAGCTCGACGCCGGCAAGAAGGCCATCCCCGACGCCGCCGAGAGCTGGGAGACCTCCGAGGACGCGCTGACCATCACCTTCAAGCTGCGCCAGGACCTCAAGTGGAGCGACGGCGAGCCCCTCACGGCCGAGGACGTGGTGTACACCTTCGACACCATCAAGAACACCCCGGCCTACTACCTGAGTGCCAACCTGCAGAACGTCGAGAGCTTCGAGGCCGTGGACGATTACACGGTGGCCTTCCACATGGCGCAGCCCGACATGTCCATCGTGAGCACCATCGGCTGGTACGCCGGCTTCATCATGCCCAAGCACATCTATGACATCGAGGGCGTGGAGTGGGCTGACAACGAGGCGGCCCAGCTCCTGGGCACCCCCGTCACCTCCGGCCCCTACAAGCTCGCCGAGTATGTCCAGGGCCAGTCCATCACCCTGGTGGCCAACGAGGAGTACTACCACGTCCCGGCGATCAAGAACCTGATCTTCTCGATCATCTCCGATGACACCACAGCCGTCCAGGCCCTGCAGAACGGTGAGATTGACAACCTCGACACCGTCCCTGGCGCGAGCGTCGAGGTCCTCAAGGCCGACCCGTCAGTCCGCATGCTCTACAACGAGTATCCCTCGCCCGTGCGCATGATCTTCAACCTGGCCCGCATCGAGCGCCACCTGGACGACGTGGCCGTGCGCAAGGCGATCTGCATGTGCATCAACCGCGAGGAGATTGGCCAGAAGGCGTACTCCGGCATCATGGGTCCCGAGACGCACTTCTATCCCTCGCTGTACGCCGAGTACTCCAATGACACCGACCTCGTCCCCGAGTTCGACCCCGAGGGCGCCAAGGCGGTCCTCGAGGAGGCCGGCTACACCCCCGACGCCGACGGCAACTACATCACCGGCTTCACGATTGACGTCTTCGACAGCGACGGCTACGACGAGTGCGCCAAGCTCATCGCGTCCGAGATGACCGCCATCGGCCTGCCCTGCGAGATCATCGTCTCGGAGAGCAACGCCTGGAGCGACAAGGTCGGCCAGCAGAAGGACTTCGACATCGAGATTCAGAGCGGCTTCATGGGCCCGGACGCCTACGCCCTCAAGCAGCGCTTCGGCACCGGCGTGTACTCCAACTACGGTAGCTACAGCAACCCCGAGTTCGACGAGCTGTGCGACCAGGCCAACGCCACCGCGGATGACGCGGCTCGCGCCGACCTCTACAAGCAGGCCCAGGCCATCCTGGCCCAGGACCTGCCCTACGTGCCGATCTGCGCCTACGCCTCCTACGACGCGTTCGCGGCCGGCCTGGTCAACGTGCCCAACGACGGCACCGACAAGTGGGGCTGGGCCGAGTGGACCTACGCCGAGTGGCAGGCGTAAGCGGGCACGGCCTCGGGCTAAGCCGGTAAGCATGACCCTACGGGTATATCGCATGCACCATTGCGTCGCCGGCACAACGGCAGCCTGACCACGCAAGCCACACGCACCGCGCGCCGAGACGAGAGCTGCACGTACATGCTCGTGCACGCCTTGTCCCGGCGCGCCTTTTCGTACAGCCACACACAGCCACACCTAACCACACCCAACCACACCTAAAGGAGGATCCCCCATGGACACCAGCAGCACCCCCGCCCGCGCCATCTCGCGCCGCTCGTTCGCCGCGCTTCTCGCCGGCGGACTGGCGAGCCTCACCCTGGCCGACGCCGCCAAGCTCGTCGACCTCGGTGTGGCGCGGGCCCGCGCCGACGAGAACGGCGACATCTCCCTCATCGTCAAGGCCGACGGCGACCCCGCCTCGTTCAACCCCGACACCCTGGCCGACGACACCTTCCTGCCCATCGCCGCCAACATCTTCCACAGGCTCGTGAAGCTCGACCTCGCCAACAACCTGCTGCCCGACGCGGCCGAGAGCTGGGAGATCTCCGATGACAGCCTCACGGTGACCTTCCACCTGCGCAGCGACCTGACGTGGACCGACGGCACCCCGCTCACCGCCGAGGACGCGCGCTACACCTTCGAGACCATCCGCACCACCAACGCGTACTTCTTCTGCTCCTATCTCGCGGCCGTGGAGTCCATCGAGGCGCCCGACGACACCACCCTGGTCTTCCACATGGCCTCGCCCGATATCGCCCTGGTCACCAACCTGGGCTGGTACGCGAGCTTCATCATGCCCAAGCACGTCTACGACGTGGAGGGCGTGGACTGGCGCGACAACGAGGCCGCCCAGCTCGCCAACCCCGACAAGGTGGTCTCGAGCGGCCCGTACCGCATCAGCGAGTTCGTCCAGGGCCAGAGCGTGACCATCGTGGCCAACGAGAGCTGCCCCATCCAGCCGGCGATCAAGACCATCGTGTTCTCGGTCATCCCCGACGAGGCCACGGCCATCCAGGCCCTGCTCAACGGCGAGATCGACGTCTATGCCGGCATGCCCTCCACCCGCGCGGCCGAGGTCGAGGCGGCCGGCGGCATCGTGGTGACCTCGCAGGTGAATCCCACGCCGCTGCGCATGATCTTCAACATGTCCGACGAGCGCCTGACCGACGTGGCCGTGCGCCGCGCCATCGCCATGTGCGTGGACCGCGACGACATCTCCGTCAAGGTGAGCGCCGGCGCCATGCCGCCGGACAACTGCATGTACCCGCCGGTGATCGAATGGTGCTCCAACACCACCGACGTCGCGCCCGACTGCGACCTGGCCGCGGCCGAGCAGTGTCTGATCGACGCCGGCTACACCAAGGACGAGAACGGCTACTACGTCAGCGGTCTGGAGATCGACACGTTCGAGTTTGCCGGGCTGCCCGACATCTGCAAGCTCGTCGTCTCCAACATGGGGCAGATCGGCATCGAGTGCGTCGTGAACGTGCTGGAGAGCAACGCCTGGTCGGACAAGTGCATGTCGCGCAAGGAGTACTCGATCTGCGCCATGGGCGGCACCATGGGCCCCGACCCCAGCTCGCTGGCCCTGCGCTACAGCACCGGCGCCTCGTCCAACGTAGGCGACTGGAGCAACGCCGAGTTCGACGAGCTCGTCGCGCAGGCCAACGCCGAGGGCGACCAGGAGAAGCGCGCCGAGCTGTACCGTCAGGCGCAGGCAATCATGGCGCAGGAGCTGCCGATGGTGCCCTTCCTCGACTGGGCGGACTTCTACGGCTACGCCGACATCTTCAAGAACCTGCCCAACCAGACCACGACCGAGGACGGCATCGGCCTGGGCGACAACCAGTACTTCTACGCCGAGCTGGCGTAAGTGCATCGAGCTGACGAAGATAGCGCACAACCCGCCCGCGATAAGGCACGAGCTAAGCAGCCGCACGGAGACGAGCGACCTTATCGCGGGCGGTAGCCTGACTGCAAACCGCCAATGCAAGGGCCGTCCGCAGAACACAAGGGCCATCCGCAGCAGACTGCATGTATCCGGACATTCTGAACAAGAAAAATGTCCGAATCTATGCAGTCTGCTGTTGCGTTCAGCCCCACCAGCCCAGCTTGTCTTGCAACTTGCAAAAGTCTAGGTAAGCATTGGCCCACTTCGACGAGAGGTTCCGCCACGCCTTCTGCTTCTGCTTGGTAGGGTTCTCGGGATGCCGTATGCCTCGAGAAGCCTGACAAAGCAGGACACATTTCGCACGTCCGCGAAAGAGAAGCGCACGACGCGCGCACCCGTCGCCCCGAGCCTCGACTCCCTCAATCGCTCATCGGCAAGTACGTCGACCGCGTCGCGTCCGCCAGTCATGATGGGATTGCGATACTTCTCCCTTCCATCGAACTCGCCTATAACAATCTGTCCATTCTCCAGCTCCCAGAGAAAATCTACACGGTATGTCGCAGATGAGTCCAACGGGTCTGGTATTTCCACCTGAAGCCTCGGGAGTTGAAATCCTTGCTCTATCATTGTCGCCCGTGCGATCGATTCTCCCCCGCTCTCGCTAAGTCCGCTCGCGTGCCGCGTCGTCGCCATCGCGTGCGCAAAACCTCGTTGGCCGTGATAGCGCTGGTCAAACAGCTCGAGTAGCCCCTCGCTAGTCTCGCGCATTATCCTGAGCGTCGAATCCGCGATGGCGAGCCCTTCTCGAAACGGCAGACTCCGCACGCAGTCAAACGACGTTTGCACAAGTGGAGTCACCCGGACTCCAGCAACCATGCACACACCTTCCGGCTTGACAAAACGACGGCGTATATAGCGGTTATCGATACCATGGCATGCCTCGCTGGCCGCGATGCACAGAGTTGAGATCCTGTGATTAGAGATCCACAGACCATGCACCGCGGCCGCCGACTCACCGCAGAACACCCAGTCAGGGTGTAAATGAAATAGGGTTCTCATCTTGCGCAGCGAACGAGCCATCGGGCCGAGATCGTTCCAATACCAAGCACGCGAATACATGCCAGGAAACGGCCTTACCAACCTTCCCTGCTGAACCCAGCGGTTTAAAAGTCTGCGCATGCTCTCAGATGACGCAGTTAGGCAGAGACCATCTGACTCCGCCCTAGCAAGCAAAGCCCCGACCTCGGCCTGCACCCGTTTACTCATCCGCACCTCCCAGCAGCACGAGCAGGCGCAACGCCTGCAAATCCCCCCCCTCGAAGGCGCCGGCGGCCCGTACGAATCACCGTCTGTTTGGCATTTTTGTTCCCAACGCCTGGTCCACATCATTCGCTTGGGACAGACTGCATAGATCCGGACATTCTGAACAAGAAAAATGTCCGAATCTATGCAGTCTGCGTCCTTACGTGGCGTGCAACACCGCCGACCCCGGCAAGTACGTTACATTTACAGGACATCGCGGGTTTGCAAGGAATCCGAGAAATCACAATCGCGTATGACAGGAGAAGCAACATGTACTACGTCAGCAAGCGTCTGGAGATCAGCGGCGCGCATGCCGTGAACTGCTCGAGCGAGGGGTACTGTGAGAGCCTGCACGGACACAATTGGATCGTCGTCGTGCACTGCAAGGCCGCCGAGCTCAACGAGGACGGCATGGTGGTGGACTTCACGCGCATCAAGCGGCTCATCCACGGCACGATCGACCACACCAACCTCAACGAGACGCTGCCCTACAACCCCACCGCCGAGAACATCGCCCGCTGGTGCGCCGAGCAGGTGGGCCCCACCTGCTATAAGGTCGAGGTGTGGGAGACCGAGAGCAACAAGGCCGTGTGGGAGCGCGACGAATAGCCACCAGCTCCTCGCGCCGAGGCGCCGGGGGACGGCTACGTGCGCGACCGCGACGACCGTGGTGTACGACCCACGGCGCACGACCGCGCGAACCCGCCCCGAGGCCTACCCCAAAAGCACGCGCCTCAGCTCGGCGACGCTCGTCACGATCGCGGCGGCGCCGGCATCCTCGAGCTCGCGGCGGGTGGCGGTGCCGAACAGCACACCGATGCAGGGCACGCCGTTCGCACGCGCCCCCTCCACGTCGTAGCTGCGATCCCCCACCATCACGGCCGCGGCGGGCGAGCAGCCCAGCGCGACGAGCGCATCTGAGATGAGCGATGCCTTGTCGGCGCGCGCCGGATCGATCTGGGCGATCACCGCATCGAACGCGTCGGCCACGCCGTCCTCGAAAAGCATGCGCTTGACGAAGTCCTCGCGCTTGGACGAGGCCACCGCGAGCCTCCTCCCCTGCCGGCGCAGGTCGCGCAGCAAGGGCTCGATGCCGTCGAACAGCCCGTACGCCTCACGGCCGAGCTTTGCGTACTCAGCCCGATAGCGGCGGCACAGCTCGTCCGCGTCGGCCTCGGACACCCCATAGATCATCGTGTACGCACGGGGAAACGGCGGGCCGATGAGGCGACCGGGGTCGCCGATCTCCTCGTCGGTCATACCCCATTCGCGCAGCACCTTCGTCGCCGTCGCGATGATCCCCGGCTTTGTGTCGGCCAGCGTGCCGTCGAAGTCGAAGAGCACGCAGGGGCGCTCGCGAAGGCGCCCTCCAGATGTCGCGTCACTCAAATGAGATGCCCCCTTTTGTCTGCGCGGGCTCTTGCTTGCGCGAGCCTTTGCCTGCGCGGGCGAGGCCCGAACTTGCGCGTCGGCAGCCTTGTACCCGTTTCCTCCACCCGCATTTTACCGTCGCCGTGCGCTTCGCCGGCCCATTCGGGCTTTTTCTCCCCTTGTCAGTCGGCACGGTCGCAAAAGTCGCGGATAACGGTTACCATAAAGCCGTGCAGAGGGCGGCGCATGCGCGCAAGCGCGCCAGCCCGTCAACAAATGGCACCCGCGCCCGCGCGCCCCGGCGCCGGACGCGGACGCCTCACTAGCGCTCTATCTAGGAGGAAGACTTACATGGCAGACGAGCCCACCAGCAATACCGTCGTATGCGTGATCTTCGGCGGGGTATCTTCGGAGCACGACATCTCCCAGCGCTCGGCCGACACCGTGCTGAACGCGCTTGACAAGGACAAGTACGAGCTCGTCCTCATCGGCATCACCAAGGGCGGCCAGTGGCTGCGCTATCGCGGCGACATCAAGGACGTCTTCGGCGGCCAGTGGGAGACGCACGACTGTACGCCCGCGTTCATCAGCCCCAGCCAGGACGTCCACGGCCTGGTCGAGCTGCATGAGGACGGCACCTACTCCGTCGAGCACATCGACGTCGTCCTGCCCGTGCTGCACGGCCGCGGCGGCGAGGACGGCTCGATCCAGGGCCTCTTTGAGCAGGCCGGCCTGCCCTACGTGGGCTGCGGCATCCTCTCCTCGGCCATGTGCATGGACAAGGCCACCACGTATGGCCTGGTGGAGGCCGCCGGCGTGCGCTGCCCGCGCTGCCGTACCATCAACGGCGAGGTCAACATGGACGAGGTCCGCGAGATCGCCGAGGACCTGGGCTATCCGCTGTTCGTGAAGCCCGCCAACGGCGGCTCGTCGTTTGGCATCAGCAAGGTCGAGACCCCCGAGCAGCTCGAGCCCGCCGTCATGGAGGCGCACGGCTTTGACGCGAAGATCTGCTTCGAGAGCGCCATCGTGGGCAGCGAGGTGGGCTGCGCGGTGCTGGGGCCTGCCGGCGGCGAGCTCATGGTGGGCGTGCCCGACCAGATCACCGTCCAGAGCGGCTTCTTCCGCATTCACCAGGAGACCAAGCCCGGCGAGAACAAGGAGAACTCCAAGATCATCTGCCCGGCCGAGATCTCTGCCGAGGACATGGCGCGTGCCCAGGAGACTGCCAAGAAGATCTACCGCGCACTGGACTGCAACGGCCTGGCCCGCGTCGACATGTTCCTGACCCCCGAGGGCGAGTATGTCTTCAACGAGGTGAACACCCTGCCCGGCATGACCTACTACAGCCGCTACCCCGCCATGATGCGTGCCGCCGGCCACGAGGTGTCCGACGTGCTCGACATGCTCATCGACCTGGCGCTGGGCAAGTAGGCGACATCTCGTTGACGAGACCGCCCGTTGGCTCGTTGGCGAGGTAATGCCAACCTGCGCCATGCATCAGCAGTCGGCAGCAGTAAGACAGTAGCAAAACAGCAGCAAGATACAGGCGGGTCCCGAGGTGGAGCTCATTCGCACCCCGGGACCCGCCTTTCATTTGAGGCCCCCGCCACTTCAGCGCCAAACCGGTCAATATCCGATCACGCAGTTGAGTATCCTTGATCCAAAACCTACCCCATCATGGCCTTGCGAGGACGGCCGGGCCCAACGTCCTCGGTCAGCCGGCGCTCATGCACTTTCCAGATAGCACGTATGACTCATCCGTCTCAAAGAACACGAATACCGAGTCAGCGTCATCCAAACGGTGTGTGGTCGGGCTCGGGGGGACCTCACCACGAGCAAGCATGGCGGCAATGTACGTATTCATGGCATCCGCTGCATTAGAGAGCGCCTCCATGCGATCATCTCCAAAAGAGAAGCAGCCGGGAAGATCGGGAACAACGACATCCCAACCACCCTCCTCGTCCGGCGAAAGCACCACTTCATATATGTACTTCCCCATCACTACACCTCCCTCGGAACGCGTCACTTCCAACCTGCGCACTTTGCGATATTTCTATACGTGCCGATTGGTATTTCGCGCTTAGCCGTCGGCACCACCATACAAAAAAGCCCGCCTAAGCAAGCTTAGACGGGCTCAAAGGAGCGAAAATGGTGCGCCGTCAGGGATTCGAACCCTGGACCTTGGGATTAAGAGTCCCCTGCTCTGGCCAGCTGAGCTAACGGCGCGAACGAAAAGAAATAATACCCCTTGGCCATATTGCCTGCAAGCACGGGAGAATTTTGGCCCGAAACGTCAGAGCTCCTTCACAAACATCGGTCGAGATACGCACCGAGCTTCCTTTGCCCACGTTCACGCCTGCGCATCACGCCCGCACTTGCACCCGTGCCCCGTCCGCACCCCCATGACGGCGTCCCTACGACAGCGTCGCCGCATCCTCGGGGTCACTCACGACCTGGATTACGAGCTCGTGCGGCAGACAGGTGATGGTCTGCCCCGGAAAGCTCGCCCAGCCGCTGTCCACGCACACCTGGTTGGCACAGTCGGAGGACACCACGCGGACGGCGCCGCCGGCCACCTCGATCTCGTTGGTCCCCAGCTCGCTGGTCACCGTGACGCTGACGTCCTGATCGAGCGGGAGCACCTCGTAGAACCCCCGCGTGTTCTGCACCACGGCATAGGCCCCACTCGTCTCGCCGGCAGTCTCGTCAACAGTCTTGTCAGCGGTCTCGACGGCAGCGTCGCCGGTCGACGAGCCCAGCGCCGGGACCCACAGCCACGCCGCGGCAGCTACGCAGATCGCGACCGTCACCACGATGATGACCACGTCGGCACGGGAGAGCCACCAGCCCCGCTCGCTAAGTCTGGCCGGCTGTCCGTCGCGCGACTCCCGCAAGGCAGCGCCCGTCTGCGGCAGGCCGCCGCCCGACCCCGACTGCCGATCCTCCGCTCGCTCGTCTTTGCCCCTGCCTTCGCGCCTGCCCATGTGCCCGCCCATCTGCCTACGCGCCCGCCGGGTCGTACTCGGCATACTCGCACTCCTCGACGAAGCCCTCGGTGAAGAGCAGCTCCCCGTCCTGGCGGATGAACATCGCCTGCGCCTCGAGCCCGGGGTTGTCCTCGAGCCACGCGCGTGCCTCGTCGGCGCCCATGACGAACAGCGCGGTCGACAGCACGTCGCCGGCAAACGACGAGGGCAGAACCACCGTGACGTCGGAGAGGTCGGTCTGGACGGGATAGCCCGTCTTGGGGTCGAGGATGTGGTGATAGTCGACGCCGTCCTGCACGAAGTGCTTGTCGTAGAGCCCACTCGAGACCAGGGCGCGCCCCGCGATCCGCACCGTCCCCATGATGGTGGAAAGGTCGTCGGCGCGCGGGTCGCGGATGCCCAGGACCCAGGGGGCTCCGCCGGGCTTGGTGCCCAGCGCGAAGATGCTGCTTGTGCCCAGGTTGACGAGCGCCGACGTCACGCCCGCGTCGCGCAGGGTGCGTTCGATGGCCTCGGCGATCCACCCCTTGGCAACGCCTCCCAGGTCGAGCCGTGCCTGGGGGTCGGAGAGGGTCACCGTGGTGCCGTCCACCGACACGGCGTGGTAGTCGATGTGGCGCGCCGCCTCGTCAAGGGCGGCGTCATCGGGCCTCGTAGCGTTCTCGAAGTCCCACAGAAGGCTCGCCGCCCCGATCGTCACGTCGAAGGCGCCGCCGGTGAGCTCGCACAGCTCGAGCGCCCGCACGAGGAGATCGGCTGTGTCGGGGTCGACCTCGGTCGGCGAGCCGCCCGCCGCGTTGATGCGGGAAATGTCGGAGTCATCGAGGTGCGCCGAGAAGAGCTGCTCATAGCGCGCGCAGTCCGAGGCAATGTGGTCGAAGAGCGCCTCGTCGGCACCGTAGGCCGTGATCTGGACGAGTGTGTCGAAGGCGAAGAACGCACGCGACTGAGCCTCGTCCTGCGCAGAGGGGGCCGCGGGGTCACCGGCCGCGGAGCCGGTGGGGCCGGCGTCCTTTCCTGCGGAGGCAGACGCAGCCCCCCTGCCCAACCCACCGTCGGCGACGCCGCTCGCAGCAGGCTCGCCCGCAGACCCGCCGTCGGAGGGCCCGGTCGGCGCGCACCCGCTTGCCTGCACGAGGGCCCATGCCGCGACGGCCCCCGCCATGCCGGCAGCCATGCGGCAGAACCCGCGCCGCGAGATGTGCTCCTGACAGGCCGTCCGCGCCTCGCGGGTCCGCACCTCGTGCGCCCATGCTTCGCATGCCCGGGCCTCGTTGGCCCACGCCTCGCATGCCCGAGTCTCGTGGGTCCGAGCCTGATGTGCCTGCGCCCTCTGGTCCTCAGTGGGAGTCACCGCTGACGCCCCTTTCTGGCGTTTCACGCCCGTCCTTCGCCTGCCGGCCCGTCGTCTGCCCAGCCGGCGCCTGTCGGTCTTTGGCAAGCCGCCTGCGCCATCCCTTCATGAAGGACGACGAGCCCGTCGCGCGCAGGGCCAGCCTGCCCACGTAGCCCACGAACAGGCCGCTTGCCAGGCCGGCCAGCAGAAGCACCGGGAGATAGCCTAGCGCCACGTGCGGCGCGAGGACGAAGGCGACCACGGCGAGCTGGCCGAGCATGTGCGCAACGCCGCCCACCATAGAGACGCCCACGACCGAAAGCCCCCGCCAGCGCGTCGCCAGCGCCATCGCGCAGAAGCTGGTAAGCCCGCCGGCCAGGCTGTAGGCGAAGATCGTGGGGTTGCCAAAGAGCAGGGCCGAGGCGCAGACCTTGGCGAGCATGATGGCAAGGGCGGGCCGCGGACCAAAGGCGACGAGCGCGTAGAGCACCACCACGTTACCCAGGCCGAGCTTTATCCCCGGCACGGGGACGGGCAGCGGCACGAGAGACTCCACATACCCGCACACCAGCGCCACCGCAGCAAGGACGCCATAGGTGGCGACCTGCAAGGCACTCAGGCGGCCGCAGCGGCGAGAGGAGGGGGCCCGTCGCACGTTCGACGCCTGTGGCCCTCCGCCATGAGTCAACATCCTCGCCCGCACCTCCTTCGTGTCCATGGCCACAGCTGGCCGTCTCTGGCATGCCCCCATCGTAACCCGAACGCCGCCCTCCACGGAGCCGCGCGTCGCCTTTCCTCATTTTTATATGTAAGACGCGAAACTCACCGAACGTCCGCCCAAACTTGGCCGCGAGGGGGGATGATGTACCTACACAGTCTTTCATAGAGCCGGCGCGGTCCGGAAACCATAGATAGGTCGATTGGGGGGCAATCGTATGTCTATCGTTGCTGCTTTCGCTGTTCCTCATCCCCCGCTTGCCCTAGAAGGGGTCGGCCGCGGGCAGGAGCGGGCCATCTCGAGTACCATCAAGAGCTACCAGAAGGTGGCAAGCCGCGTCGCGCAGATCGCCCCCGACGTGCTCGTCATCTCATCGCCGCACGCCACCTCCTACTACGACTACATCCACATCTCGCCCGGCTCGGGGGCGCAGGGGGACTTCTCCGCCTACGGGGATCCCAACGACCGCTTTGAGGTTGCCTACGACGAGGAGCTCGTGCGCGCCATCTCCAAGGAGGCCACGCGCGCCCATCTGCCCGCGGGCACCGCGGGAGAGCGCGTGCCCGAGCTCGACCACGGCACCATGGTGCCCCTGTACTTCCTGCAGGGCGCAGGCGTGCGCTGCCCCATCGTGCGCATTGGCATCTCCGGCCTGTCGGCACTCGACCACTACCGCTTTGGCCAATGCGTCGCGCGCGCCGTCGAGAGGCTGGGCCGCAAGGCCGTGTTCATCGCGTCGGGCGACCTTTCGCACAAGCTCAAGAAGAGCGGCCCCTATGGGTTCGCGGCGAGCGGCCCGGCCTTCGACAAGGCCATCTGCAGGATCTTTGCCGCCGGCGACTTTGGCGACATGCTGCGCATGGACCCCGTCATGTGCGAGAACGCCGCCGAGTGCGGCCTGCGGTCGTTCCAGATGATGGCAGGCGCGCTCGATGGCTACTACGTCCACTCCGAGCTGCTCAGCCACGAGGGCCCCTACGGCGTCGGGTACGGGGTCGCCTCGTTCGAGCCGCTGGGGACCTCGCCGTTCAGACACTTCGGCGACGACCTGGAGCGCGAGCAGCGCGAGAAGCTCAAGGCCATCCGCGCCAAGGAGGACCCCCTCGTGAGCCTGGCCCGCAAGAGCCTGGAGAGCTGGGTTCTCAGCGGCAAGCGCGTCAAGGCCGAGAGCGTCGCGCCCAAGGAGCTCCTCGAGCAGCGCGCGGGAGCCTTCGTGTCCATCAAGAAGAAAGGCGACCTGCGCGGGTGCATCGGCACGCTCGAGCCCACGCGCACCTGCCTCGCCGACGAGATCATCGAAAACGCCATCAGTGCCGGCACGCGCGACCCGCGCTTCCCCGCCGTCATCCCCAAGGAGCTGGGGTCGCTGGTCTACAGCGTGGACGTGCTGGGCGAGCCCGAGTTCATCGGCGGGCCCGATGACCTGGACACCAAGCGCTACGGCGTCATCGTGAGCACGGTCGACGGCCGGCGCGGCGTGCTGCTGCCCGACCTCGAGGGGATCGACACGCCCGAGAAGCAGATCTACATCGCGCGCAAGAAGGGCAACATCGACCCGTACGAGCGCGTGACGTTGCAGCGCTTCGAGGTCGTGAGGCACCACTGATGCGCGGCGCCCCTCCGCAGCATCCCAACGGCATGCCCGCATGCGACCGGCATCGCCCGGGCGACGTCGCCGTCTGCCCCACGTGCCCGCACCACTGCCGGCTGGAAGCGGGCGAGGTGGGCCGCTGCCGCGCGCGGGCAAACGTTGGCGGGCGCGTGGCGTGCACGGGCTACGGCCGCGTGACCTCCCTTGCGCTCGACCCCGTGGAGAAGAAGCCCCTCGCCCGCTGGATGCCCGGTCGCCTCGTCGTGTCGGTTGGCGGCTACGGGTGCAACATGGACTGTCCCTTCTGCCAGAACGCGCACATCGCCGCCGCCGGGGCCGACGAGGTCCCCTGGAGGGAGCTGGGGCCCGACGAGCTGGTCGCCCTGACCCGCAAGACGCGCGAGCGAGACCCGCGGGTCTGCGGCATCGCCTTCACCTACAACGAGCCGCTGGTAGCCTGGGAGTACGTGCGCGACTGCGCGCGGCTCGCCCATAAGGACGGCCTTGCCTGCGTGCTCGTGAGCAACGGCATGGCCTGCGCCCCGGTCATCCGCGAGCTGCGCGGCCTCATCGACGCGGCGAACATCGACCTCAAGGGATGCGGCCAGGCGTTCTACGACACCTGCGGGGGCGACTACGAGTGCGTGCGTGCAGCCATCGCCGCCCTGGCGGGTGACCCCGCCTGTCACCTGGAGGTGACCACGCTCGTCGTGCCCGGCATGAACGACCGCGACGAGGACGTCGATGAGCTCGCCGCGTGGCTGGCAGGCGTCGACCCCGACATCACGTACCACCTCACGCGGTTCTTCCCCTGCCACAGGATGTCCGAATCCACGGGTGCCAGGCCAACTCGCGTCCAAACGGTTTATCATATGGCCAACGTCGCGCGCAGGCATCTGCCTCACGTGCGCACGGGCAACTGCTAACGACGGGCATGCCAGGCCACGACCGGCAACGGGGCGCCGTAGCGCCTGCCTCGATGCGACCGGCCGCTCCCGGCATGCCCGATGACGGCAAGGCGGACAGGGCATGGGGAGCACAACAAGCAAGCCGGGCGGGGCGCCGCGCGTCAGGCGCCTGCGGATGCCGGCGCTCAGCCAGTTTGGCCTGGGGTTCTGGCAGGCATGGTGGACCCTGGCGTTCTGCTCGGACACCATCCTCGACACCCGGGCCGACGAGGTGCTCGGCTTCGCGCCGGGAACCCTGCTTTTGGGAAGCACCACGCTGGGGTTCCTCGCGACCATCCTGATCGCCATGTTCATGCGCAAGGCCGGGAGCTCCTTCTCGGGCCACCCGGGCCTGTACGCAAAGTCCGCCGCCGCCTGCGCCCTGGGATCGCTCGCCATGGCGCTTGCCAGCCACGGATCCCTCGGGACGGGGCCTGCCGTCCCCTTCGTCTTCGTAGTCGCTGCGCTCGTGTTCTCGGTGGGCAACGCCCTGCTCATCACGATGTGGGGCGAGCTGTGGAGCACGCTGGCCACGGGCAAGGTGGGCAGGTGCCTGTACACGTCCTACATCATCGCCATCGTGCTCTACCTGCTGATGATCGGCCTGCCCGTCTATGTCCGCGTGGGGCTGCTCATGCTGCTGCCCGCCGTGTCATGCCTCATCCTGCACCACGCGCAGTCCGAGCCCAAGCGCGACCAGGGCACCGTGCCGACGCCCCCGCCCGGCTCCATGGCCCCATGGCTCGTGCGGGCGCTCGTCGCCACCTTCGCGCTGAACTTCGTCTGGGGCGTCGCGCTGCCGCTGCTTGGCACGAGCGCCTACACACCCGACGCCCTGGAGGAGCTCGCCACCTCCCCGACCCCGGCGGCCCAGAAGGCGCTACGGGATGCCGTGGGGCTGCCGGGTGCCCTCTCCACCCATGCGGGCTTTCTCGTCACGCTCGGCTGTCTGGTCGTCCTGTACCTCTACATGGTCACCGCCAAGCCCGAGGTCGAGGCGTTCACGCTCTACCCGCCGGTGGGCTGCGCGCTCGCGGGTGGGCTCGCACTTGCCCTTGTCCTGCCCGAGGAGCTCTCGTTCATCGCCTATGGCCTCGCGTTTCTCGGGGGTGCCTGCCTCGACATGCTCATCATGCTCGTGGCCACCGACATGGCGTATCGCATGCAGCGGCCCGTGGCGATCACCCTGGGCGTCACCCTACTCATCGGGCGACTCGGTTCGTTCGTCGGCAGGCTCGCCCTGGACCTGCTCGCGACGAACCAGACAGCGAGCCACGGCGTCATCCTGCCGGCCTGTCTGCTCGTCATCATCGTCTGCGGATTTGCCGTGTTCTCCTCGTACCACCTGGGCATTCTGTACCGCATACGCCCCAAGCTGCCCGAGCCCGCGAGCATCGAGCAGCGCTGCGAGGCGCTCTCGCGCGCCCATGGCCTGACGACGCGCGAGAGCGAGATCCTCGCCCTGCTGGCCCGCGGCCGCAGCGCCCCCTTCATCGCCGACGAGCTCACGCTTGCCCTGGGAACCGTGAAGAACCACATCAGCAACATCTACCGCAAGGTCGACGTCGCCGACCGGCAGGGTCTGCTCAACGCCATAGAGCGGACGGACTGCGCCGCCCCGGCGGACAGCGAGGCTGCGCCCACACTTGACACGTAGCATTTGCCGAGGTAGATGGCATGGGTCGTTTCGTCACGTTTTCGTCGAGGCCCCATGCCCCGATACGTCTGGCAACGTGTGACCTTTCGCCCCCTTTACCTCCCGTACGGGCATGGGCATACTAGAAGAGATGGAGCGCGCCCCGTGTGCCCGTCGCATGTGCTCGGATTGTCAGATCGAAACGTCTCATCCGCACGCAAACAAGAAAGAGGTAAGAGATGGAGAACACCCTCTCGCGCAGGAACTTCCTCGCAGGCGCCGCCATGGCCGGCATCGCCGCCGCAGGCGTCGCGGCCGTGGCGAAGGCCGACGAGACGGCCGCCAGCGCCGAGGCCGACGGCACCGTGACCGTCAGCTCGCCCGTGGCCGGCTCCAACGCCTGGAACGCCCCGTCCTGGGCCACCAAGCCCGAGCCCATCGCCGACGACCAGATCATCGAGACCATCGAGACCGAGGTCCTCATCCTGGGCGCCGGCAACGCCGGCTGCTCGGCCGCCTGCTCGGCCGTCGAGAACGGCTGCAAGGTCCTGGTGTGCGAGAAGACCGCCCAGGTCAACGGCCGCGGTGGCGTGTGCGGCGCCTGCAACTCGCGCCTGAACACCGAGCTCGGCTGTGAGATCGAGCCCGTCGCCGCCCAGTACCGCTGGAACCGCACCTGCGGCAACCGCAACAACGAGGCCCTGACCACCCTGTGGTTCAAGAACTCCGGCCCCGCCATGGACTGGCTGCTTGACAAGGCCGACCAGTACGGCGCGACCTACACCATCTACGCTGGCTACGCCGGCAACGCCATCATCCCCGAGGAGCCCGACGCCCACAGCTTCGGCATGGGCGACTTCGAGATCCCCGCTGAGGCCGGCTACTTCGTGCCGACCGCGCTGGTGTACAAGAGCTCGCTCGACCAGGGCGCCGAGTACATGTTCGAGGCCCCCGCCGTGCAGCTGGTCCAGGAGGAGTCGGGCCGCATCGCCGGCGCCATCGTGGAGACCGTCGACGGCTACAAGAAGATCCTCGCCTCCAAGGCCACCATCCTGGCCACCGGTGACATCGGCGGCGACGAAGAGATGATGGACTACTACTGCGAGCCCCGCATGAAGCGCCTCGTCCGCAGCGACTACTCCCCCGTGGGCGTGAACACCGGTGATGGCCAGAAGATGGGCATGTGGGTCGGCGGCGTCATGCAGGACGGCCCGCTTCCCACCGCCCTGCACCCGCAGGCCTACTCCATGTTCCACGGCCCGTTCATGTTCGTGAACAAGAACGGCAAGCGCTTCTTCAACGAGGCGAACTGGGTCCAGGCCAAGTCCCTGCAGATGCTCGATCAGCCTGAGGCCAGGGCTTGGTCGATCTTCGACTCCAACTTCGGCGAGAACACCAAGGACAGCCTTAACTACGGTGGCGGCATGTTCTGGGACACCATGAGCCGCAGCGTCACCGAGGAGTTTGACCCCCAGCAGATCATCGACCTGGTCGAGGGCGAGGCCGAGGCCGGCGCCAGCGTCACCGGCGAGGACCTGGGCACCGTGACCGCCTGGAAATGCGACACCCTCGAGGAGCTCGCCGACGCCATCGGCGTGAACAAGGAGAACTTCCTGGCCGAGGTCGAGAACTACAACGCCATGTGCGAGGCCGGCGAGGACACCCAGTTCGAGAAGGAGGCCTGCTTCCTGTACCCGATCGTGGAGCCCCCGTTCTACGCCACGATGACCGGCCCCTGCATGCTCGCCGTCGTGGGTGGCCTGAAGATCAACACCGACCTGCAGGTCATCGACGCCGAGGGCAACCCCATCGAGGGCCTCTACGCCATCGGCAACGCCTCGGGCGACCTGTACAGCGTCGACTACCCGATCAACATGCCCGGCAACTCCAACGGCCGCTGCCTCACCTGGGGCTGGCTCGTCGGCAAGACGGTCGCCGCGCTGTAAGCGTCGCGTAGATCGCCCGGCAGTTCGAACGGGCACAGCACGTTAAAAAGTCAAGGCCGCGCCATCAGTCCCAAGGGCTGGTGGCGCGGCCTTTTACTCTACGCTTCGAAGATACCACCCATCCCGCAGGGGCGTCCTCGGAAACGCGTCGACCCAAATCACCGCTTCAGACAGCGAGATGCGTTGATTTGGGTCGACAATCACCTCGCAGGCACAGGCCAAGCGGGCACTTCTCGCAAGCACTTCTCGCAAGCACTGCGAGCAGGCGCTGTCGGCGAGCGTTACCTGCTACTTGATGCTCGCGTGATACTCCTGCAGCGAGCGCACCGGCGAGGAGCCGTTCTTCAGCACCTGGGTGATGCCCAGAGCCGTGGCCTTGCCGGCAGCCATCGTGGTCATGTAGGGCACGTGCGCCTTGATGGCGGCCTTGCGGATGTAGGAGTCGTCCTGGGCGCTCTCGGTGGAGAGGCTCGGCGTGTTGAGCACCAGCTCGACCTCGTTGTTCAGGATGAGGTCCACCAGGTTGGGACGCCCCTCCTGTACCTTGAGCACCTTGCGGGCCGCGATGCCGGCGTCCTGCAGCATCTTGCAGGTACCCTCCGTGGCCGCGATCTCAAAGCCCGCCTCGGCAAACAGGCGGCCCACCTCAACCAGGTCGCCCTTGTCGTGGTCGCTTATGCTCATGAGCACGGTGCCACGCAGCGGCAGCGGGCTCTGCGTCGCCTCCTGAGACTTGAAGAACGCCTCGCCGAAGGTGTCGGCCAGGCCGAGCACTTCGCCGGTCGAGCGCATCTCGGGGCCGAGCACCGGGTCGACCTCGGGGAACATGTTGAACGGAAGGACGGCCTCCTTCACGCCGTAGTGGCTGTAGGTCGCCTCCTTGAGATCGGCCACGGGCGACTCCTTGCCGGTGAAGGGCATGGTCATGACCTCGGTGGCGATCTGGACCATCTGGATGCCGCAGACCTTGGACACCAGCGGTACCGTGCGGCTGGCGCGCGGGTTGGCCTCGAGCACGTAGACCTTGCCGTCCTCGATGGCGTACTGGATGTTCATGAGGCCGCAAACGTGCATGGTCTCGGCGATGCGGCGCGTGTACTCTTTGATGGTGGCGAGCTGCTCATCGGTGATGTTCACCGAGGGCAGGATGGCCGCCGAGTCGCCCGAGTGGACGCCGGCCAGCTCCACGTGCTCCATGACCGCAGGCACGAAGGCATGCACGCCATCGCAGATGGCGTCGGCCTCGCACTCCAGCGCGTGGTGCAGGAAGCGGTCGATGAGGATGGGTCGATCGGGCGTGACGCCCACCGCAGCGGCCATGTAGCTGCGCAGGTTCTCGTCGTCGTAGACGACCTCCATGCCGCGGCCGCCCAGCACGTAGCTGGGGCGCACCATGACCGGGTAGCCGATGGAGTGGGCGACCTGCAGGGCCTCCTCGACGTCGACCGCCATGCCCGCCTCGGGCATGGGGATGCCCAGGGCCTCCATGTCGGCGCGGAAACGGTCGCGGTCCTCGGCCAGGTCGATGATCTCGGGGCTCGTGCCCAGGATGCGCACGCCAGCGCGCTCAAGCTGACTCGCCAGGTTGAGCGGAGTCTGGCCGCCGAACTGCGCGATGACGCCCAGCGGCTTCTCCTTGGCGTAGATGGCCAGCACGTCCTCGGCCGTGAGCGGCTCGAAGTACAGCTTGTCGGAGGTGTCGTAGTCGGTGGAAACCGTCTCGGGATTGCAGTTCACGATGATGGTCTCGAATCCCAGCTTCTTGAGCGCCTTGGCGGCATGCACGCAGCAGTAGTCGAACTCGATGCCCTGGCCGATGCGGTTGGGGCCGCCGCCCAGGATCATGATCTTGTTGGGGTTGTCGCTTGCAGGGGCCGCGTCGGGGGCATTGTACGTGGAGAAGTAGTACGCGGAGTCCTGGGTGGAGCTCACGTGCACGCCCTCCCAACCCTCGACGATGCCGAGCTCCTCGCGGCGGGCGCGCACCTGCTCCTCGGTCACGCCGGTCAGGATCTTGGTGGCAAGGTAGCGATCGGAGAAGCCGTCCTTCTTTGCCTGGGCGAGCATGCCGGGGTCGGGCAGGGCGCCGGGACACTCAGCCGCGAAAGAGCGCAGCGCCTCCTCCTCGTCCACGAGCTCCTTCATCTGCTCGATAAAGTAGGTCTTGATGTTGGTAAGCTCGTGCAGCTCCTCCACCGTGGCGCCCTTGCGCAGGGCCTCGTACATCACGAACTGACGCTCGCTGGTGGGGTACTTGAGCAGCGAGAGCAGCTCCTGCTTGCTCTTGTCGTTGAAGTCCTTGGCGAAGCCCAGGCCGTAGCGACCGGTCTCAAGCGAGCGGATGGCCTTCTGGAAGGCCTCCTTGTACGTCTTACCGATGCTCATGACCTCGCCCACGGCGCGCATCTGCGTGCCGAGCTTGTCCTGGACGCCCTTGAACTTCTCGAACGCCCAACGCGCGAACTTGAGCACCACGTAGTCGCCGCCGGGCGTGTACTGGTCAAGCGTGCCGTACTTGCCGCAGGGGATCTCGTCGAGGGTGAGGCCGCTTGCCAGCATCGCCGAGATGAGCGCGATGGGAAAGCCGGTGGCCTTGGAGGCCAGGGCGCTCGAGCGGCTCGTGCGCGGGTTGATCTCGATGATGATGTCGCGGTCGCTCACCGGGTCGTGCGCCCACTGGACGTTGCAGCCGCCGATGACCTGCACGGCCTCCATGACCTTGTACGACTTCTCCTGCAGGCGCTTCTGCACCTCGGGGGCGATGGTGATCATGGGTGCGGCGCAGAACGAGTCGCCGGTGTGCACGCCCATGGGGTCGATGTTCTCGATGAAGCACACGGTGATCTTCTGGCCCTTGGCGTCGCGCACGACCTCGAGCTCGAGCTCCTCCCAGCCCAGGATGCTCTCCTCCACGAGCACCTCGTGCACGGGCGAGGCGGCCAGACCGCGGGCGACGACAGTCTTGAGCTCCTCGACGTTGTAGACCAGACCGCCGCCGGTGCCGCCCATGGTGTAGGCGGGACGCAACACGCAGGGATAGCCCAGCTCGGCGGCTATCTCCACGGCCTCGTCGACCGAGTAGGCCACCTTGCTGCGCGCCATGTCGATGCCCAGCGACTCCATGGTCTCCTTGAAGGCCTCGCGGTCCTCGCCGCGCTTGATGGCGTCGATCTGCACACCGATGACCTTGACGCCGTACTTGTCGAGGATGCCCTTCTCGGCAAGCTCGGAGGACAGGTTGAGCGCCGACTGGCCGCCCAGGTTGGGCAGCAGGGCGTCGGGACGCTCCTTGGCGATGATCTGCTCGAGACGCTCGGCGTTGAGCGGCTCGATGTAGACGGTGTCTGCCGTGGCGGGGTCGGTCATGATGGTGGCGGGGTTGGAGTTCACCAGCACGATCTCGTACCCCAGCTTGCGCAGCGCCTTGCACGCCTG
>CAWVLT010000054.1:0-3901 GCA_963930185.1 Coriobacteriia bacterium
CAACGCAGCCCCGCGCCAGCCGGCGCGCAGGGCCCCGGGCCGTCCCCGCCGGCCCGCCCCTCCGGGATGCTCCCATCTGGAAACCCACTTAGTCTATCAGCATACATCCTACGGGCCGGCCGCGACGCGCACGCACCGGGTTAAATCGAGACGGGCAGGGGGTTATTCGGCCGGTTATTGCGCGCAACCCCGCCACCGGGGTAGCGTGGGGGTCGTAAGGGCGCGTCGGCGCGGGCCGCACGGCCCCGAGCGCGGCGAGTGCGAGGGAGCCGAGGGGGGCGGTCACGGGGCGGCGTCTGGCCGCGCCGGCGCGAGAAACATCTATGACAGGAGGACGACATGGACCAATCCATCTCGAGAAGGTCGCTCATCAAGGGCGCGGGCGCCGTCGCCGTGGCGGGCGCCGCCGCAAGCGCCCTGGGCGCCTCGGTCGCAGGCGCGGCGGAGGGCCCCTCGTTCGCTGCGGAGGTCGACGTGCCCAGCTTCCTGGCCGCGCCCGACCCCATCGCCGCCGACCAGATCTCCCAGAGCTATGACTACGACGTCGTGGTGATCGGCGCGGGCGCCGCCGGCGTGCCCGCCGCGCTGTCGGCCCGGGAGGCCGGCGCGAGCGTCGCGTGCCTGCAGAAGGAGGCCAACGCCGTGTCGCAGGGCAACTCGGGCACGGGCATCGACCTGGAGAATTCCGATCCCGCCGGCATCGAGGCCCTCATCTCCCTCGAGGTGTCGGAGAACGGCTACCGCCCGGACCGCCAGCAGCTGCGCAACTGGGCCTACAACTCCGGCGAGGCCGTGCGCTGGGTCATCGAGAAGGCGCAGGAGGGCGGCGCGCAGGTCATCGACCAGGGCGACGAGCAGCAGATGGCCATCATCGACTTCTACGGCCATCCCGTGCACTACGTCACCTCGTTCTTCGGCCCCAAGCCCTACAACACCGGCGACGGCATGATCGCCCTGGCCGGCGTCGCCGAGCAGGAGGGCGTCGAGTTCTACTACAGCACGCCCGCCCAGCAGCTCGTCAAGGACGACTCGGGCCGCGTGACCGGCGTCATCGCCCAGGACGCAGACGGCAACTACCTGCAGTTCAACGCCGCCAGGGGCGTCATCGTGGCCACCGGTGACTACCAGAACGACCTGGAGATGTGCGAATACTACCTGCCCGACCTGGAGAACCTCGAGCGCAAGCAGATGGGCAAGACGGGCGACGGCCACAAGATGATCGTGTGGGCGGGCGGCAAGATCGAGGACCTGAACCACACCAAGATGCTCCACGACTTCGACGCCGGCCCCGCGAGCATGTGCGACATGCCCTTCCTGGCGGTCAAGGACGACGGCTCGCGCTTCTGCGACGAGACCACGCCCATGTCGATCATGAACAACTTCCTGCGCGGCCCGCAGGACTGCGGCTGGTACTCGCAGATCTTCGACAGCGACTACATGACCGCCGCCGCCGAGTGGCCGGGCGGCCTGGTGGACCCCGAGGGCCTGAAGAACTACATGCCCGAGGACGACGGCGAGAAGACGGGCGTGTACCCGGGCCTGGTGAACACCTACGTGGCCGACACCATCGAGGAGCTCGCCGGCAAGCTGGGCATCGACGCCGACGCGCTGCAGGCGACCGTCGACCGCTACAACGAGCTGTGCGAGAAGGGCGCTGACGAGGACTTCGGCAAGGACCCGCAGTACCTGGCGCCCGTTGTGACCCCGCCGTTCTACGGCATCCACCGTCACGTGCGCATCTCGGCCATCGTGTCGGGCGTCGACGTGAACAGCGACCAGCAGTGCCTCACCCCCGAGGGGGAGGTCATCCCCGGCCTGTACGCCATCGGCAACTGCGCGGGGCACTTCTACGGCGGCGTGGACTACCCGCTGAAGGTCTACGGCCTGTCGCTGGGCCGCTGCTACACGCAGGGCTACATGGTGGGCAAGGCGGTGGCGAGCCTGTAGTCCCGCCCCGCGACGGCGCCACGGCCCCGTGACGACAGGGCCCCTCGCGGCACGGCGCCCGCGAGGGGCCCTTCTCTTCTCCCGCCTGGCGCCATGCACGCACCTCGCGAAAGACGGGAGATTTGCCACGCGGCCGAGAACCGGCCCGGGCGCGGCTTACAATAGGGGCGCGGTCGCGCGAGGCGACCCTCGTGCCCGTGCGCACGCGCGGGCCCGCCGCCCTCACGGGCACCCCGCAGCCGCAACCGCCAGCCCAGCACCGACCGAGGAGCCCCATGGAACCCAGCACCGCAGCGTCATCGACCCCCGCAGCGACCGAGGCGCCGCTGCAGATACTCGGCATGGACTGGGACGTGCTGCTCGGCAAGGCGATCTTCCTCGCCGTCGTGATCGTGCTGGCCCTGGTGGTCCAGCACTTCGTTATCAGGGCGTCCAGCAAGCTGCTCGCCAGGGCTCAGGCCCTGCCCCAGGCCTCCATCATAACCAACATCCTGCGCGTGGTCGTCTGGGTGCTCGCGCTGCTCAGCGTGCTCGACCCGGTGTTCGGCGTCACGCCCACCGCCTTCCTCGCCGGCCTGGGCGTGGGGTCGATCGTGATCTCGTTCGGCCTCAAGGACACGATCTCCAACATCATCGCCGGCCTGGGCCTGATGGTGAGCAAGGTGGTGACGCCGGGGGACTACGTGACCATCGCGGGGATCACCGGCACCGTGAAGGACGTGACGTGGCGGCACACCATCGTCATCAACCGGCTCGACGAGTACGTGGTCATCCCGAACTCGGTCCTGAACACCAGCTCGGTCGTGCGCCTGCCGCTGTCGAGCGAGTCCACCTGCACGGTCGACTTCACCATGGAGGCGGGGCGCGACCCCAACGCCGTGAGCGACGACCTGGTCTCGGCGGTGGCCCAGGCGGTGGAAGACCGCCTCGTGGAGGGCACCAGGCCGGTGGTGCGCTTCTCGAGCATCACGCCCTACGGCATCCAGGGGCAGGTATCGGTCAACGTGGTCGAGGGCGTGCCCTTCGGGGGCGTGCGCGACGAGATCGTGCGCGTCATCGCGCGCAAGCCGTACTTCTCCACGCTCACGCCCGAGGAGGCCCCGCAGGTCGCGAGCGACGGGGCGCCCGGCTCGGGGGCGTAGGCCACCAGCCGGGCGCCCGCAGGTGACGGCTGCCTACTCCCCCGCGCCGTCCGGCTCGCCGGCGTCATCGGCCTCGCAGCGTGCCGCGAACACTTCGAACAGCTCGTCGAGCAGCTCGTCGCTCTCGATGCCCGCATAGTCCTCCCCGCCCTGCGCCTCGGGCAGCCTCTGGAGGATGAGGACCTGCTCGATGTCGCCCTGCTCGTCGGTCCCCTGCGGGGGCAGCAGCACCACGTAGCGGCCCCCCTCGTGGTCGAACTCGTCGAGGAGCTCGTAGGTGGTCTCGACCCCGTCCTGGTCGGTCAGGGTCAGGCCGAAGGTGTCGGGGCGCGGCTCGGCGGGCGCCGACTCGTCGATGCCGTCGAGGTCGAGCGCGTCAAGGTCCATGTCAGCCATGAGGTCTCCCATCGTGATGTCACGCGCCGCAGGCGGCGCGGCGTCGGTCCGTGCGATCACTATACACTATCGGGAACTCAAGGACTGTCCGCTCAGCTTCCCGTCCAGCCCCACATAGAAGTGAGTAGAAGTTGCAAGCGAGATTGAGTCGCGCCTACCTTACATAGTTAAAAGGCCAGACAGAAAACTGCCCGGCCTTTGAATTCAATGGTGGGCGATGCAGGATTTGAACCTGCGGCCCCATCCGTGTGAAGGATGTGCTCTACCCCTGAGCCAATCGCCCGATCATGATCCCGCGACGACCTCCCGCTAGAAATCGGGCCGGGTGGAAGACCCGGCCCGCTCGGTCTCGGTGGTGGAGATAAGGGGATTCGAACCCCTGACCTCTTGACTGCCAGTCAAGCGCTCTCCCAGCT
>CAWVLT010000055.1:0-4691 GCA_963930185.1 Coriobacteriia bacterium
TTGGTGAGGTTGACCAGCCACGGCTCGGCCTTGGGAAGGCTCTCCCTGAACTCCATGAAGCGCTCCCAGGCACCACGGGGCTCTTCCACCGGCACCACCTCCGGCACCTCGCCCGTGCGCGCGATGTTCTCCCAGACCACCTTGATGACCTCAGCAGGCGTGGACCCCGCCGCGCGGATGTAGGCGTCCGCGCGCTGACGGACCTTCTCGTCCACCCGTCCCGACACCACCGCTGTTGCCATGCTCGCCTCCTTCGTAGACGTGTCTACAACCAATGTAGCATGGGTGTGCGGCAGATTGGTGCCCCTAGCTTCCGAGCCATAATCAGGAAGAGGACTCTCAGGCATAACCGAGACTCGTGATTTCTCACCGGGCTCTTTCAGGTATGCCTGACACGTCCACCCAGTGCTCGGGATGCTCGTCCCAGTACGCACGGTAGGTCTCGACGCCCGGGGCGAGGTCGATCTGCCAGAGCCGGAAGCTCACGTCATAGTCCTTGGGCATCCAGCGCTCGCGGTAGGTGTATCGGTACGTGAGGCCGCAGCGCGCCATGACCGCGCCGCTACGCGGGTTGTTCTCGTCGTGCGTGGCCGTGAGGTAGGGAAAGCCCGCCGCGCGCGCCGCGCCCACCAAGGCGGCGACCGCCTCGGACGCAACACCCTGGTGCCATGCGTCGCGCGCGAGCGCGTAGCCCAGCTCAAACGCCTCGCTTTCGGCGCTGATCTGCACAAAGCCCACCGGCTCGGAAGAGCCGCCACCGTCCGCGCCGCCCTTCCAGCAGATGGCAAAGCGCAGGTCGAGCGGCGTGCCAAGCGCACCGGCCTCGCCCGCGTCGGCACGGCGGTACCACGAGAGGTAGCTCTTCTCGAGGTACGCGAGCGCCTCCGACTCGTCACGGGCGGGCCACGCGGGGATGAAGCGCATGACCTCCTCGTCGGCGAGCAGTCGCAGCGCCGGCCGCGCGTCCGCCTTCGTAAAGCGGCGCAACACGAGCCGTTCGGTCTCTATGGCTCGTCCCACGAGCGTCATAGGCACCCACCTTTCCTATATCCCAGAACAAGACCTTACCAACATTGCGGATGCCAGCCATGAAGTCTCGGTGCTCCGAGAGCAGGACGGGCCGCAAGCTGCCTCCGTCAGCCAAGAAAGGCGATGAAGTCCGCCACCAACCGAGGCAGCCTGCCGCGACACGTGCACGCCGCACATGACGGGCGCGACGCCCTCGGCAACATGCACACTTCTCGACGCTCAGCATCTCATCGGCAGGCACTGGGTAGACTGACACCAACGACATGACCGAGGAGGTGCCCCATGGCCACGAGACATCCCGACGCATCAACCAGAATCATCCGCGCCGCAGCCGTCTACGGCGCGGTCTGGCTCGTTCTTCTCGTCCTGTACTGGGCCGGCCTCGCGACGGGCGCCCTCGGCGGGGGCAGCATCATGGGCTACTCGATCCTTGCGCTCTACGTCGCCCTGCCCGTCGCTGGCATCGTCTCGGCATTCCTAGTGGGCCGAGTGGCTGAGCTCGGGTGGCTGCGCCTCGTCGCGCCCGTCGCGATTGCAGCGCTCTACGTACTCCACACGGCGGCGACGTTCAGCCTCTCAACGGTCCTCGGCCTCACCAACATCATGTCCGCCGACCTGGCCATCTTCGTGTGCGCCCTCATCCCCGCCGCAATCGGCCTCGGAATTGGCGCACTCGTCGCGAAGTGCTGAACGAGCGGCCATTCCGCCGTCCCTCTAGGAATACAGCTCGCATAGCGAACAAATGATCAACCCTGGGGCCATCTTCTAAATCCTCCATTGGGGCGCCGCAGCGCTGCACGGCCCCGAGGGCGACTAGCGTCCCCCTGGGGTAGAAACGTGCGCCCGTGATGGCAAAATAGGGCTGAAGTGCGCCGCCTTCGACAGTCGGGACCCCGGGAGAAGGCCCTTGGGGCCCGTGCGAGCTGGCGAGCGATGACGCCGCTGCACAAGAACCCGGGCGCGCCGGGATGGGGCAGCGCACTTCGAGGGAAAAATGCCAACAACCGCCCGAATTGCCACCAATCACATCGCCCCGCCTCTGACCCCCCTTTCGTGGCGCGCGCATCGCTTCCCGACCAAACCCAAGGTACGGACTTGGTAAGGGCCTCACCAAACGCAAGGCACACGCTGCCGAAGCGCCTACACTGGAAACGTAAAACCTCGTGAGACGGGAGCCCCGCGCCATGCCCTTCTCGCTGCTTGACGGCCTCATGGCCGACGTTGCTCCCTGGTTCCTTGCCTGGGGGCCGCCGGTGGTATATCTCCTGCTCTGCGTCATAGCAAACCGTACGGCCGCGCGGCGCAGAATCCCCGTCCCCAACAACCTTCCCCCGACCCCCGCGCCGCCAGACCTCCACCCCGTGCTGCTCGGCGCGCTCGTCAACCACAGCGACAGCAACGTAACCAACATCGAGAACGCCTGCGAGGTCGCGTTTGCGGCGATCGTCCGCCTTGTGGGGCGCGGCGGCGCGACCTTCGAGGAGCGCGGGCACGCGGAGCGGCCCTTATCCGAGACCGAGGAGAACACGGGCCCCGTCGCCGAAAGCGGTCGGAGACGACACAGGCGCAGCCGCAGAACCACGATTGCGGACCGGCTCATCCACGCCTACGGATCCCATTTGTGGATTACCGTGACCAACCGCGAGCCAGAGCGCCACGACCGCGATGCGCTCGAGCTGGTGATGCCTCCGGATGCCAGGTCCGCGAGCGTCGAGGACCTCTGCGCCCGCATGTGGCATGCGAGCAGCTACGACCCACTCCGGCACTTCCTGGGGAGCTATGACGACGAGCTCTGCGAGGCGGGCCTCGCGACGAGGCCAAACCCGCTTCTGCAGCTCGTGTTCGCCCCGCTCATCTCCTTCGCCCTCAGCGCGTGGTGCGTCCTGGGGCCCATGGTCGCAGTCCCAGAACCGGACACCAGGCTCGTGCCCGCTGCGATTGTGCTCTTTCTCACTGTCATGATCTGCAGGGCCATCCTCGTTGACCTGGGGCTCAGGCTCACGCCGGAGGGCGCGCACGTCCTCGGCACGGTCGACGCAAACGTCCGCTGGGTGGAGGCGGCACTTCACGAGGGCCCCTCCGCGTTCCATGACCTTGGCGGAGCCCAGACCGCCGACCTCCTGGCCGCCCTTGTCGCCGTGGGATGTCACGAGCTCGCGGCCGACCTGGCCGACTGCCTCGTCGCAAGCGGCGACATGGACGGCGGCGAAGGGAGCGCGGCCAGTCAGGCGGCGCGCCTCTGCATGCGCCGCCGCTACGTCGACGCATCCACGATGCGACGGGACGCCACCGTCCTGGACCTCCTCCTCAAGCAGGTACGCGACCTCGAAAGGCGCTTGAGCTGACGGTACCGCACAGTCAAAAGCGCGCGGCTCAGTGGTGCGCAAGGATGTCCTGAGAAGAGAACCAGACCGCGAGCGCAAGCACAACCCAGGCGCAGCCACCCGCCACAATGAACGCCCAACCGCCAGCGCCCCACAGAAGCGACGCCAACGCCGACCCGACAGCGCCGCAGATGAAGTTGTTGACCACAAAGACGGTGTTCAGGCGGCTGCGCGCCGCGGGGTCGAGCGAGAAGAGCCGCGCCTGGTCCAGCACGCTCACGCCCTGCGACCCCACGTCAAAGAGGACCGCCGCCGCTACCACGGCGAGAATCGTCCGCTCGCCCATGAGGGCCACGGCCATGCCCGCCACCGCAAGGGCTATGAACGCCCCCGTTGCCGGGACGCCGATTCCCCGGTCCTCCAGGCGGCCCACGCCCTGCCCGGCAACGGCTCCCGCCAGGCCCACGAGCCCCATGAGGCCAATCTGAGTCGTGTCGAACCCGTACGCGGGGCCGCTCAGCAGATAGGTGAGCGCCGTCCAGAACAGGTTGAACACCCCGAAGACCGATCCGTTGATGGCGAGGATGCGCCACAGCGCCCGGTGACTACGGGCGGTCGAGAAGACCGACAAGATGAGCGCGGGGTAGCTCACGGACTCGCGCGGTGGGAGGTCCGGGATGCGCCGGGCGAGAAGGGCCGCCAGCGCGAGGTCCGCCACGGCGGCGATGACGTAGATGGCGCGCCACCCCAGCGCCGCTGCCACAAAGCCGCTCACCGTGCGCGCCACGAGGATCCCCGAGGTCACGCCCGAGGCAACGAGGCCCACCGAGAAGCCGCGCGTCTCGTCGCTTGCGAGGTCGCTCACCAGCGGGATGACGATCTGCCCCGAGACCGTCGTGGCACCGAGGAGCACGAGCGAGCCCGCGAGCACCGGGAGGCTCGGCGAGGCGGCACAGAGCAGCAGGGCCGCCACGCCGAGCGCCATCACCGCCGGGTTGAGCCGGCGCCGGTTCAGGATGTCACCCGTGGGCACGAGAAAGAGGATACCCAGGACGTAGCCCACCTGGGTGAGTGTCACGAGGGCGCCCGCAGCGGTGACGGGCACGCCAAACGACGCCGCGATCTGCGCGAGCAGTGGCTGCGCCCAGTAGAGGTTGCCCACGCACGTCCCCGCCGCAACGGCAAGAAGAACGGTCATGCCGAAGGTGAGGGCGGGCGTCGAAAGAGCGTCGCTTCTGCCCATCAGTGCACGATCTCGCACGCGTCGCGCTCGGTGTAGAGCTTCCAGAAGTCCTCGGCGAGCAGCGCGGGGTCGCACTTCTCGCCCGGGGCGATGAC
>CAWVLT010000056.1:0-246627 GCA_963930185.1 Coriobacteriia bacterium
AAGGTCCTGCGCGCCCGCCCTGCCGGGCCGCGGCGCAGGGACGTATGTTGCCACCGCGCGGGGGGAAGGTCAAGGGGGAGTTTGGGATCAGCCGTCTATCTTCTCCGTCATCTCTAGCGAGAATTGCCTTTCTACCTGCTATTTTGCGTTGCTCCTGACTTACTCATTCTTTTCTATGTCATCCCGTTCCTCCATCTCTTGTCCTCATCTCTTGCGCTTTTGCTACATAACTGCCTCCTTTTCTTTTATCTGTGCCGCCCTTTCTCTTCTGGACCCGCCTTCGATTCCGCTGGGCGGCCCCGCAAGCCCTTCGCTCTTCTACTTGACAGACCATCACGTGCGGTCGCACTTCCCCCTCTTCTTCACTTCCCTTGCCATCTTATCTATCAAACTTCTGACAAAGATTATCTTGTACATCTGTGACCTCTACTGGCCAGCCGCCAGGCTAGCGGTCGAATATGACAGCGACCTGGCACACACCGGATCCCATCGAATCGCACGCGACTCGCGTCGTCGCAATGAGATCCAGAGCATGGGAGTCGCCGTTGTCACCATAACCAAGGCCCAGGCATATAGCCTGTCTGAATTCGACATGGTTGCGCACCAGATCGCCAATCCGAGGCAGCTGCGATCGATTTTGCTTATTCGGCCCCTGCATTCAGTCGCCATCCTGCCTAAACCAGTCCGCCCGCAGGCGCCACAGGCACCAGCGGGCGGACGTCAGGCATGGTAAACAGCGGGCTCAAAATAGCGCTGGCTACCCATCGGAGCGAGAAAACGCGTTTCGCATCTTCAGTGAGGTGGTGTAGAGCACCTTGTTGAGCAGGTCTTCTGTCTGCTCCTTGATCTCCCCCGCCAGACGGTCATTCTCCGCCGCCAGCATCTCGCGAACCTCCGCGGCAACGTCGGCATCCACAACGCTCGTGCCGCCCTGCTCGGCACGCAGGGCCTCCGCCTTGGCATCCGTCTCGGCAATGAACCGGTGACCCCTGCCGCCCGTCTTGAGCTGGTAGCGCTCGACATCGGGCGCGTTGTCATTGAAGTGCGCGTCCGCCAGCGCCGCGATCACACGGTTCGCCCAGTAGAAGCTCTCGGTGGTCACGCGCTCGGTCGTGTTGCTCATGTACTCCGGCGTGCGATCCACGTTCGCGTAGAAGGGCACGAGCGTGTTAAACGGGTTCGAGCCAAACGCAACCCACTGCAGGGCCTTGCACTCCTCGGGTGCGTACGGGCGCAGCTGCAGCACCGCAAGCTGACCGTTGCGGTTGATGCCGATGGGGCGGAAGCAGCCGCGTGTGGCGTCTGTGCCCTTTCGACCATAGGGGTCGTACGGAGTGCCCTGGTAGTGCAGGGACAGTGCGTACTTGATGTCCTCCATCGTCACCTTGCGCTCGGGGGTGCGACACCATGGGATGTCGTCATCCTCGGGCGTGCACGTCGCGTCTGGCCCGTCCCAGATCTCGTCATGCGGGTTCAGGAACCGCTGGATCGCCCAGGAGCGCGGCGTGTTGTACACGTGGTCGCTGTCGGAATGCGAGCCAAAAGCCTCGCGCGGATTGAAGACGCCGTCAAATGCCTGCACCGCCACGTCGTCTGTGCCGTCATCGAGCACGTCATCGAGCGTGCCGAAGGCGGCGTCGTCGGGATCGTCGAGCCGCAGCGTCAGGTCGAGGTGATGCGCCACCATGAACTCGGGCAGGTCGGGGCTGCACATGTGATCAAGCGCATCGCCCATTGCGTCACCCAGGTCAAAGTAGTCAATGCCCAGCTGGTTGGGCATGGTCACGTAGGCGTCGTCGGGCACGCGCTTGGCTATCCAGTGGTGACCGCCGATCGTCTCGAGCCACCAGATCTCGTCGACGTCCGAGAAGGCGATGCCGTTCATCTCGTAGGTGCCATAGGTCGCGAGCAGCTCGCCCAGGCGCTCGACTCCCTCACGAGCGCTGCGAATGTAGGGCAGCACGAGGGTGACCATGTCCTCCTCGCCGATGCCACCGGGCACCTCGGGCTCAAAGCCCTCCTCGCCGGGAGCTCCCTTGGCGGCGTGGTACTCCACCAGCGGATCGGCGCCGAGCACGCGCTCGTTGGTGGTGAGCGTCTCGGTCGCGCTCATGGCGACGTTGGCCTCGTTGACGCCGGCCTCGCCCCAAATGCCGTTGGTCGCGATGGCGTTGGGCATCGAAGTGTAGCGCATGGGATTGTCAGGCAGCTCGATGGTCAGGTGCGACGCGACGCTCGTGTAGGTACGCGGCTGGTCGGCCGGCATGACCACGGTGAAGTTCTTGGGCTCGAACATGCCGCCCGGAGAATCCTCGTTGCGCGCGACGATCGTGGATCCGTCGTAGCTCGCCTTCTTGCCGACGAGAATGGTGGTGCAAGGCATGGGCATGGCCTCCTCTTGGCGTTGGTCTGCTGGTTGGATGCGGCACCATGGTAGCATCAGACGATTTGCAGGCCAACGATGACCCATACGGCAGCAAAACACGCATGATCGCGGCGCGCACCGAAAGAGGGCCGCACCTCGCTGAGAGATGCGGCCCTCTTCTGTCGTGCCTTCACCTTACCCGTCCGGGCGGACGATCTCTCGCACCTCCCGGACGCGGGGTCTTACGCCTTGCCTTACAACCCCTTGGTCGATCCCGCCTCGCCATGCTGGCGGCGCTTGGCCCCCACCAGCACGCCTGCGCCGGTCAGTGCCAGCGCGCCCATGACGGCGCTCACCGCGGCCATCGGGCCCGTGGCGTCACCCGTCTTGGGGATGTCGGGCTTCGCGGGCTCGGTGGGTTCGCTCGGCTGCGTGGGCTCGCTGGGCTCGATAGGCTCGACCGGCTCCTGCGGCTTCTCGTAGCTGTTGGCGAACGTGGGCTGCCCGTCAGGGTAGTTCGCCGTCGCAACCAGGTTGCCCTGGCCGTCGTCGGTCACCGAGACCTGCAGGCGATAGGTCGTGGAGTCGTAGGTCATGCCTTCCTCGCGTCCGGCCACCTCGTACACCACATACTCGTACTCGCCGGCCTCGTCAAACGTGATGGGCTCGAAGACGACCGAGCCGTCGGCCGCGTTGGAGGCCGTGGAGATCACCGCGTCGCTCACCGGATCGGCCACGACGAAGGTGAACTCGCCGCCGGTCATCTCGCGACCCGTCAGCGTCTTGGTCGCCGTCGGCGTCACCGTGGAGGCGTCGCCGGCGGTGGCCTCGTAGCTGTTGGTGAACGCGGGGGCACCGTCGGGATAGCTCACCACGACGTTGAGCGTGCCGTCACCGTTGTCGGTGGCGCTCACGTGCACCGGCCAGCTCGTGCCGTCGTAGGTGATGCCGTCGACAGTCGTGCCACCGTTGATCTCGCTGAGGACGTAGTCGTACTCGCCCACGCTGGCGACGTTCATCGTGAACGAGATCTTGCCAGGCTCACCGTTGGACAGCGCACCGGAGCTGGCACCGGCCACCGCGTTGCCCTCGAGGTCGCTCAGGACGAAGCCGAACTTACCCTCCTCGACGTTCTTGCCCGTGATGGTCTTGGTGAACTCGATCGTTGCCGTGCCGCCGTAGACCGTGGAGTACTCGTTCACGAACTGCGGGGTCACGCCCTCGTCGAAGCTCACGGCAACGTCCAGGCCGCCCATGCCGTTGTCGGTGGCCGTGACGACGACATGGAACCTGGCGTCATCGTAGGCGATGCCGCTGTGCGTCTGGCCGCCGTTGTTCTCGACGATCCAGTACTCGTAGGTGCCCTCATCTTCCACGATAAACGGTGCGAACACAACCTGGGCTTGCTCGCCGGCCAGTGCGGCCTGCTGCGTCTCGCCCGTGGTCACGGTGTTGCCCGCGCCGTCAACCACCAGGAAGCTGAACTGCTTGTCGGAGGACATGTCCTGGCCCTTGAGGACCTTGGTCACGCCCTCGATCTCCACGGTGCCGGGCTCGCTCACCGCGTAATGGTTGGTGAACGAGATCGCGCCGTTGCCCGTGCCGACGTTGGTGCCGTCGCTGTTGCGCGTGACATCGGTCACGACGGCGGAGATCTTGCCGTTGCCCTCGTCGGTCACCTCGACCGTCACCGTATACGTGGTGGGATCGTAGGTGATGCCCTGGAAGGTGTAGGTGCCGTCGGCGTTCTGCTTGGCGCCGTCGGGATGGTTCTCGCTGACGGTGTAGTAGTGCGTGCCAACGTCGGTGGTGCCGGCGGCCTGGGCAGCGGTGAACTGCCCGAGCTCCAGCGCCTCGGCGTTGGTCATGACGTCCTGGTCGTCTGCGATCGCCTCGGTGGGGGCGAGCAGGCCGAGCAGGTCCACGCCCTCGTCCTCGGCCACATAGGCAGCCTCGGAGGCCACCGCGGGCTCCTCGATGGGCGCCGTCTCCACGGCGGCGTCCTCGACGGCGGGCTCCGTCTCCTCGGCAGCGGGCTGCTCAGGCTCGGCAGCGGGCTGCTCGGTCACGGACACCTCGGGCTCGGGTGCAGGCTCCTCGACAGGTGCCTCAGGCTCAGGCGCAGGCTCGGGTGCGCCCTGGTCCTCGCCGCCCTGCTCGGGAGCAGGCTCGGGCGTAGCCACGCCCTCGTCGGGCACGACGTCGCCCTCGCCCTCGACGGGTGCGTCGCTGGACGTCTCGCCGTCCACGGTGGAGCTTGCGTCGGCGCCAGCGCCCTGGTCGGCCTGGCCAGACTGGTCAGCCTGGTCACTGGAAGCGGAGTCGTCAGCGTCGCTGCCGGCCGACTGGTCGGCGTCGCTGCTGGCAGAGGCATCGGCGTCACTGCTGGCCGAGTCGTCAGCCGCGGCCGAGTCATCGGCCTTGGTGTAGTAGCTGTAGAAGATCGAGCCGAAGTCGATGCTGCCGTCGGCCTTGCTCACGCCCGTCGCAACCTCCTGGCCCGTGGCGTTGTCCACCACGGAGAAGGAGAACTGGCCGTCAGTCATGGCCATGGCCGCACCGGCCTCGTCGACCAGCGTCTTGCTGCCGAGCATGTCGAAGCTGACCTCGGTGGTGCCGCCGTCATACTTGTTGTTGAAGTACGCCATCTCACCGGTGTCGTAACTCTCCGACTCCACGACGAGCTTGCCGTCGCCGGGGTCGATGACGTTGACCGTCACGTACTTGGCCGTCTCGTCGTAGGTGATGCCGGAGCTGGAGACGACCTCGGTGGGCTCCTCGCCCTCGGCACCCTCGATCACCTTGGTGGTCTGGGTGAGCTCGGCGCCGCTCTTGAGCTCCTGGATCGCATAGGTGTGCGAGCCGGCCGTCGTGATCTTGACGGTACCGAAATCGATCGGCCCGTTGGCGCCAGAGACGCCCTTCACACCGGTGTCGACCCACTGGTCGCCCACGACCTCGTAGACCTTGTAGCTAAACTCCGCGCTGCTCAGGTCGGTTTCGGCGCCCTCGGCCGTCTCGGTGGACTTATAGCCCTTCGGCACGAAGTCGGCGGGATCGGCGGAGTACGTGTTGGTGAAGGTCGGGCTCGTCACGCACCCTTCAGCCTCGACCACCGCCGCGGTGAGGCTGCCCTCGCCGTCATCGCTCACGTGGATCATGACGTACTGTGGATCGCCGTCGTAGGAGACGCCGTTGATCTGCTGGCCGCCGTTGACCTCGCGCACCTCGAAGCGGAAATCCTTCTCGAGCAGGCGGTTGCCCTCGCCGTCGAGCATGTCATCGGCATCGAAGGTGACGCCCGTGCTCGCAGCGCTCACCGTCTCGCCGGCAGCCGCCGGGCCGCTGACCTGCGCCGTGGCGTTGGTACCGCCGTCAAGCGCGGTGATGGTGAACGAGAAGCTGTCCTCGTTGGTCATGTCCCTGCCCTTGAGCACCTTGTTGACCGTGATGCTCACGGGGTTGGACGTGCCCTCGGGGGCATAGGTGTTCTCAAAGACCAGACCGCCCTCCGGCAGGTTGGCCTGCGCGCTCAGCGTGCCATCGTGGTTGTCACGCACGGTCACGGTGAACGTAAGCGGGTTGTCGGGCGTGCCCGTGTTCTGGGTCACGCCGGTGGGCAGCTGCGTCGCGCCCTCGTAGGCGATGTAGCTGATGGTCCAGCTGCCGTCCTCGTTCTCGACGGCGTCGCCAGCCTCGACGAACTGCTGGACCTTCGCCAGGTCATAGGTCATCTCGCCAAAGCTGATGTTGCCGTTCGCATCGTTGGACCCGCTGCCGTCCATGTAGCCCGACGGGGTCTCGATGAAGAAGTGGAACTCCCCGGCCTTCAGGTCGCGGCCGTCGAGATCCTTGGTGGCCGTGATCTTGACGCCGGTGCCCTCGGCAGTCTCGGCCGAGTAGGTGTTAGTGAAGGTCGGGCTGATCTGGCTGCCCTCGACAACCGCAGGCGTGAGTTCGCCGGTGGCGAGGTCCTCGGTCACTTCGACCGTGATGGTGCGCGGCGCGGTGTCATAGGTCATGCCCGAGATGTTGCCCTGGACCTCGGTGATGGTGAAGCTGTAGCCGCCCTCGGGGCTCGCCTTCTTGAAGGTGATGTTGCCAAACGCCTTGGAGAAGGAGTCCGTGGAGCCCTCGACGCCGGTGATGTCGATGGTGGCCGTGGTGCCGCCGCCAGGCAGGATCACGTCGCCCGACTCGATGGCGGCGTTCGTCGCGTCGCTGGCGCCCGCCAGCACGAAGCTGAACGTGTCAGTCGCCAGCCACGGGCGGTTGGCGATGGTCTTGGTCACCTTGAGGTTGGCCTCGCCGTCAAGCGACGTCTCGCCCACGTTGTAGGTGTTGGTGAACGCCGCAGCGCTGGTGTTGGCCTTGTCCTCGGGATCGGTGGAGTCGCTGTTCTCGTAGCTCACCGTGGCGCTCATCGTGCCGTTGCCATTGTCGGTCACGGCCACGGTCACGGTTGCCACATGGGCGTCAGCCGTGATCCCCTCGCCATCGGAGTTGGTCTCGTCGACATAGTAAGTGAACGTCTTGCTGCGGGCGGGGTTGCCTGCGTCGGTCATGCCAAGATCAGCCTGCGTGTAGGCGATCGTGCCAAACGCCTCGGTGAGCTCGGTGCCCGCTGCAGTGCCGGTGTAGCCGTCAGCGTCGGCGTCGAAGCTCAGCGTGGCGCTGACGTTGCCCTCGCCATCGGCCTGCGCCTCGGCAGGCATCGGCTGGCCGGCTTCGGCGGGCGTCAGCACGAAGCCGAAGTCATCGGTCTCGAGCCATGCGCGGCCCTCGAGCGTCTTCTGGACGCTGATGGTTGCGGTGGTCGATGCAGCGGCGTAGCTGTTTGTGAAAATAGCCGTGCCCTCACCGGCAGCCGCGCTCTCCGCCTCACCAGCGGTTTCGACGCGCACCTGCTCGACCATGGAGTCATCCGCGCCCTGGATCGGTTCGTTGAACACGCGCGCCGTCACGTACTTGGTGCTGTTGTCGTAGGTAACGCCCTCGTACGTCCACCTGCCGGTCTGGGCGTCGAAGGTCGCGCCGTCAAGGCCGTCATCGGGGTTGGTGCTGTAGTTGCCGTCTATCGTGGGCTGGACCTCGGTGATGGCGTAGCAATAGGTCCTACCCACGTTGTCGTGCGTGAACGTGGTGTTGCCGTATACCACGTTGCCGCGAATGTAGTTGCCGATCTCCGTAGCAGCCGGCATCGGAACGGTCGCGGCATCGGAGTTATCCCACTCGGTTTCCGGGGCGTCGCTGGCCTTGCTGCCCACGTAGCTGATGCGGAACTTGAACTGGTTGTCGGCCATCGGACGGCTCGCGCCCTCGAGCACCTTGAAGGCGTTGAAGGTCACGTCGATCGCATTCGTGTTGTACACGTTGGTAAACACGATGCCCTCGCTGTCCTCGACCGGCACGAAGTCATCGCTGCCCGGCACCTGCTTCGTGTACTCGAACGTGTGCTCGAGCGCACCCTCGTCATTGTCGGTCACCACGACCGTCAGGCGATAGACGGTCTGATCATAGGAGATGCCGGGGATGCCCGAGGCACCCTGCGACGCATTGGGGTTGACCTCAGTGATGAGGTAGCGATAGGTGCCCGGCTGGGTGAACGTGAACTTGTCCTCGTCCACCGTCGTGCCGTCAGATGCGAAGCTGAACGTGGCAGTGGTGCCGCCAACCGGGGTGATCGTATCCTCGGTCTTGTCGGGCAGCGTGGCGCGAACAACCTCGTCGCTCAGCGTCTGGCCATCCGGATCCTCGCAGACACCCGGCTCGATCTTGAACGTGAAGCTGTCGCCCGCCTCGAACTCGCGACCGCTGTTCTCAGGATCGCTCAGGACCTTGTTGCCCTCAAGGCCAAGGTCGAGCGAGAGCAGCGAGATCTCGGGGTAGCTATATTTGTTGGTGAAGGCAAGGGCGTCGCTGCCCTCCTTGATGGAAGCAGTCAGGTTGCCCTGGCCATCGTCGGTCACCGTGACCGTGACGTGCTTGACGGACGTGTCGTAGGTGATGCCGTCGACCGTGAAGTTGTTGTCCTGCGTGGCCTCTGCCGGACGGCTCTCAGTCACGATGAACTTGTACTCATGGTCACCGGGCGCACTGAAGGCGATGTTGCCGAAAGCGTTCGTCTTCTGGGCGTCCGTGCCCTTGATCTCCACGGTCATCTCGGTCTTGGACTGATCGCCCTCGAACACGATCTCATGAGCCGCAAGTGCATCGACCGTTGCCTGGTCGTCAGGATCGGCGGCCAGGGTGAACGTGAACGCGTCGGTGTCGAGCCACGCGTTGTCCTCGCGACCCGTGAAGGTCTTGCTCACCCGCAAATCCGTGCTGCCAGTGAGCTCGCCGCTCGCCTCGTACTCGTTAGCGAAGGGCAGGGTCGTCGTTGCGGGAGCAGCGGTGGTGCCGGTCTGAGTGCCCAGATCCTCGAGGTCGGCAGCGGTGGCGTCCTCGTTCGCCGCTTTGTAGGTGTGGGTCGAGATGCTCAGCGTCCCGTCACCGTTGTCAGTCACCGAAATGACAAGTGCATACTGGGTGGTGTCGTAGGTGTAGCCCTCGGCTCCGCCATCAATCTCATCGACGAAGTAGACGAAGTTCCTGCCTGCGTCAGCCTGCGTGAACGTAAGAGCGGAGAAGGGCGTCATGGTTGCGATGCCACCCTCGGCAGGTGCACCGTTCTTGAACGTCACTCCGCTGTGCAGGTCTATGCCAAGCTTGTCTGCAGACTGCTGGTTGGCCGCCCACAGGTGGAACTCGAACTGATCGGCCTCCAGGGCACGCCCAGTCAGCGCCTTGGTCACATCGACGCCGCCAGTCGCCTCGTAGTCAGCCGTTGCGTTATAGATGTTGGTGAACGTCTCGTTCGTCACGTCAACGCTGGCAGCCAACGAACCCTCGTGGGCGTTCGTCACCGTCACGGTGATAATTGCAACGTTGTCAGAGAAGGTCAGGCCCTTGTCGGTGGTACCTGCGTTGCCCTCGCGCACCTCGTAGGTGTAGACGCCCTCTGTGTCGAAAGTCATCTCGCCGAAGGTGAATGCCGTGCTGGAACCCGAGGAGGTTCCGGGGCTCGTCACGACCTGCTCGGCGTTCGCGGGCATCGGTGCGCTGGCCGAGTTCTCGCCCGTAGCAACCAGCGTGAACGTAAAGGAGTCATCATCGGTCCAGGCTCGGCCGTCGATCACCTTGTAGAGCGTGGCGCGCTCGCCCGTCTCCCCGTTGATGGTAACGGGCTTGGGCTCATAGGTGTTCTTGAACGAGACCGTCGGTGCGACATAATCCTCCGCCTGCGCAGCGGCGCTGTCAACCGGCTCGCCTATCTGAGCGGGCTGCTCCAGCACGCTGCCATCGGCGCCCACCGTCTGGTACACCGAGGTCAGCGTATGCATGGTTCCATCGAGATTGTCGATAACCGTGATATCGACGCGATACTGCGACTGGTCATAGGTCACGCGCTCAAGCGCGCCATCGGCCTCGTCGATGAGATAGCTGTACGTCTTGCCGGCGTCGGCTTGCGTGAAGGACAGCGAGCCAAGCTTGTTCATAACACTGGCCACGCCGTCGTTCGCCGCGCCGTTGGTGAACTCCTTGTCCGTGGCAGCAGTCAGCTTGGCGTTGGCCTCTTCGGCCGTGGTCGAGCCATCTGCCCCATCGGTGCCCGCGATAGCGAACGTGAACTCACCGATGGCCATGTTGCGGCCCGTGAGAGTCTTGCTGACGTTGACGCCACCAGCCGCGCCATAGCTCATTGACGCACTATATATATTGTTGAAAACGGCCTGATCTGTGGCGGCGCCCTGACCGTTGTTGTAGGTGACAGACGTCACCCCGAGCGCACCCTGGCCGTTGTCGCCAACCACGACGGTGACGGTGCAGGTATGACGGTCATAGGTCATGCCGTCCGTGCGATCGGCGGGGAGCGTCTCGCCATTCAGGCTCGTCTCGTTCACGTTGAAGACGAATGTACCGGTCTTGGAGAACTTCATGTCGCCGAACACGAACGCGACGGGTTGTCCGTTCTTACCGCCACTCACCCGAGCCTCGTCGGTCACGTCGGTGGACGTGAACGTGATGGTGCCGTCGGCCAGGCCCGTCCTTGCCGCGTTGTTGGCGGGAGTCAAGGTGAAGCCATATGTCTCGGTGGTAGAGGGATCCTCGCTCACGATCATGTCGCGGCCGCTGAGCGTCTTGGCACCGTGGATCGCATTGCCGGCGTCGGAGGTCAGCGTCGCGTCCTCGGGATCATAGGTGTTGCTGAACTCGGGCATATAGGCAGCGCCGTCAGGTCCCGTGAGCTCGGTGCCATCGCCGCCCTTGATGGTGTAGACCGTGTCGAGCGTGACCTCGTTGCTTGCGGAGACGTTGACGGTGACCTTGATGGTGTAGACGGTCGTGCTGTACTCCATGCCGGGAACGCCGCCGTTCACCTCCGAAAGCTCGTAGGTGAAGACGGTACCGTCTGCGATGGTGTTGGCGAATGCGATGTCAACAAACACGAATCGACCAGACGATCGGTTGTCTGCCGTAGCCACGCGGTTCGCACCGTCTCCGGTCACGCCAGCCTCGGGCATGGGAGCGTCGGCGGCGTTGTCACCCACCGGCTTGAGCTCGGTCGAGAACATCCCAGCCGTAAGGGGCTTGCCACCAGTGGTGTCGGTGTAGTCCTTCATTGCGGCCAAGCTCAGGGTTGCCGTGCTCAGGCTGAACGAGTTGGTGAAGCGGGCGGTCTTGTCGGCAACCGGGCCGCTTCCCTCCTGGCCCTCGTCATCGCCCAGCTGGGACATCTCGGAGGTAACGCTCATCGTGCCGTCATGGTTGTCTGTCACGGTGACAACGACCTGGTAGCCGGCATTAGAGTAGCTCATGCCCGGCAGCGCAGCCGCGGGGGATTCCTCGGTGATGAGATAGGTGTACACGCCTGGCTTGGTGTACTCAACGTCACCAAAGGCAAACGGCACCCAGCCCTCCTCGTCGGGATTGACCTCGGAGTCGGGATCGAGCACGTCGGCGCCCGAGATGGTCTTGGTCTTCTCGGCAGGCAGGGGCGCAGCGCCCTCCGAGCTGATCGAGAAGGTGAAGCTGTCAGAATCGAGCCAGCCACGATCGCCCTCGAGGAGCTTGGCGCCCTTGAAGTGGTCAGCGCCCGAGGCAGTCACGGGCTTGACGTCATAGGCGTTTGCAAACGTCACGGCCTTGACGGCATTTGCCTCGATGGTGCCAGTGGCAACGTCGTCATCGGCCGAAGCGTCGTCACCCGTGATCGTGGTGGTGTAGCCGCCAGTGTTGGCCTGCGTCTCGCTCACCGTGTAGGAGTCGCCGTCCGACAGGCCGTAGACAAAGAGCGTCTCGCCGTTTTTCAGGGAGTGCGTGGCAACGCCGCTCGCGTTGAACGACAGCTCGAACGCAGTGCCCTCGATGTCACCCTGAGCATTGCGCACCACAGCAGGCAGGCTCTTGTTCGCCGCGCCGGGAGCAGTGATGGTAAACTCGAACGACTGACCGTCATAGTAGGCTTCGGCCTGCTCGTCAAAGCCCTCGGGGATAGTGACGTTCTTGGTGACGCTCAGCGTGCCGGGCATCTCGACAGACAGACGTCCGTTGTTGCCCAGCGCGACCGTGACGACGCGCCCGTCGAACGAGGGCTGGATGATGCCGCTGGCAGTGCCCGTTGCATTGGGCTGCTTGGACTCAACGACCTCACCCATGCGGTAAGACTTGGCAGTGCCAGCCTGAATGTAGGCGTTGCCGCCAGCGTAGATGATACCCGGGCCGTTGTAGCGAACCCACCCGGTCACCTGGCGAGCGCCACCATTGTCCTCGGGCACCCAGTAGACGCGCTGGTAATAGGCATTACCAGCCTCAACGTCACCGCGACCGGCAGGCGTGGTGCTACCATCGCCGTCGTAGAGCGGCGTGTTGGCGGTGAAGTAGTAGAAGGTGTTGCCAAGCGACGGCTCAAAAACAGCGGTGGTCGAGCCGTTGGTCGCGCCCTTGGTAAAGGCGTTGGAGTAGAAGTAGACGTCACCGGTACCGGCGTCGGAGTTTGCGTCGATGTAGGACTGCAGAGAACCGTCCGGGTCGTTGAGCTCCTCGAGGACATCGGCGGTACCGTCGCCGTCGCTGTCACGCAGGCCCACCGAATAGAAGATGCGCACGGGAAGGGCGTCGGTGATCGACATCGTCGCCTCGCCGTCCTCGCTGTTCACGTCAAAGTAACGCAGCGGGATCATGGACGCAGGGAGCTGAACGGTCACCGTGTCACCGGCAGAGCCAGTGCCCTTGGTAACGGAGATCTTGATGTTCGAAAGGTCGGCAGCCGGATAGACGGGGCTAGCCTCAAACTGCCCGCGGAACGTGTAGCTTGTGCCGCCAGCCGGCTCGTCGTGCTGAGTGACCTTGTTGCCGGCGAAAACAATCGCGTTGAAGTCCTTGACTTCCATGTAGTCGCCAAGGGTATCAGTGAAAGTTATGTAGCCACTCTGGTTGGGGTCGGCGCCTTCGTCCACCTGCGTAGGCGCACCAGAAGTGGTCGTTGAGGAAATCTCGTCGGAGATTTCCTGGAAGATGGCGTTCAGGTCGTCGGCGTTGGTCGCTGCCTTGTAGAAGTCGCCGTCAGGGTCGCGCTGGCCGAGGCTGGTGTAGCTCTGCGCATTGGGGTAGTTGCTCGACACCGCATTCATGTAGGCGTTGACGCGGTCCGTGCCGGAGGGGTTGGCACCATTGAACATGCCAATGGTGTAGATGGTGGCGCCGTTCTCGCCCTGCTTCATCTGGCGGGCGTAGTTGATCGTCGAGTTTGCCGTACCGGCCGCAAAGCCATTCTGGCCAGGCTCGCCGTCCGTGAAGAAGACGACGATCTTCTTGGCACCGGGGCGCCCATTGTTATTGAGGATGCCCTGAGTGCGGTTCATGCCGGAATCGGCCTCGGTCGCGCCGGTAGGAACCAACTCGTCGACCGCGCTGTGGATGGCGCCCGCGTTGGTCTGCGTCGCATAGGTCAGGCCGATGTCCGTGGTGCTGCCGCTGGCGTAGCTTACGATCGCGATGCGGTGCTGGTTTGCCTGATCCGCAATACTCTGGTTCTGGGCAACCGTCTCGTCGATGAAGTTGGACACGGCTATGCGCAGCGCATCCATCTTGGTGGGCGAGCGATGCACATAGAACTGGATGTGGTTGGAGGCGTTGTCGGCCGAGTTCGCCTTGGGCTCAACCGTCCGGCCCTGGAACTGCCAGGACTCATGCCTTCCCGACCAGGTTGTCTCCTCCTGAATTCTGACATACTGGCCGTTCTCCGTGAGACCGTAGTAGGTTTCAGACCCCCACTCAAACCAGCCAGCCTCGATGACCTCGTTGTCATACACAGGATAATATGCTTGCTGACCGCCGAGGCTCTCGTCCATCGAACCGGAGCGGTCGAGCACAAGCACGATGTCGAGCGGCTGGGTAATCGTCACGGTGCTCTTAGCGGAAGAGGCGCTCGACAGAGCGGAAAGCGCCACGAGGAAGTTGGCGTCATCGCTCATGTCGACGCTGATGCTGCCACCGGGAAGCGTCGTATCGCCGGCGAATACGGACTTGTCGGTCCAGATGCGGCCGACGTTCTCGGTGCCGTCGGAAAGGTAGCCTTCCCAATTGCCAATGGAGGCAGCGTCGACCACCGTCTCCTGCTCGCCCGCCACCAGCGGCGAGATGTCGGCGTTGGGATCGGCCATGCCCTCGTCCGTCGAGGTGGCATCGGTCGTAGCATCGCCCTCTGCCTCGGCATTTACCTCGGCAGCTGCCTCAACGCCAGACTCCTCGGAGGCGGGGGCGGCATTCTCATCGGCCAGCGCGGGGCGCAGGCCCAAAACAAGCGCCAGAGACAGCGCCGCAAACAGCATAAGCAGGCATGCCCACAGCGACGCTCCGTGCGTCGCGCGAGTCGCTACGCCCGCGGTGCTATTCTGTGAACACCTCCCCCCTCCCGCTCTCATTTTCCGAGTGGTGGTGTTTTCACCACCAGGATAGCCCGTAAGACGGGCTGATCCCCTACCCTCTACTTGACCTCTAGACATGACGGCCCCTCCAACGCAACGTACAGAATCCTACCTACTCTGACATATATGTGACATTATCCACCGTGTCAGATTGCTGTCAAATTGAGGTGGAACGAACGACGCTTAAAACAGTATGAAAAGCAGTCGTGCTCAAAAAAACTTTTGGGGAATTCACAACTAGGGCACTTCTGACACGTCAGGTCAGATCAAAGCCAGACACGCATCACGCTCATATGTGACCCCGCATGGCGCACCCATGCCTCCGCCTGCACGCTAATATGGGGTCTCCTTGCCAGCGCCCGTCGTCAAGTCGCCCGTCGGTCTCGGAGGTATCAAGCCGGCATTGAGGCTTGGCCAGCCGCCCCGTTCTCGCCTCCACATGGTCAAGCCCAGGCTCCGCGTTACTTTACTCCGGAGCCGCTTTCATGCAGGCGTCCCTCTGTGCAGGCCAGTTCAACTAAATAGAAACGAGGTTGGTGTTCGTTTTTGCGTAGCAAGTGGATTTTTGTTTGCAAGCTGGGTACAATAAGGCTCAGTGGCGGGGCCTGCGCGTGGAAACTCAGGCAGCGCCACTAACGATGTTTCGAGAGGCCGCTAGCGCTTACGCTTGCGGCCTTTCCTGTCTTTGGCGAGCCTGCGCACCTCGGGAATGGCCGACGCGACGGCGACCACGAGCATGACAAGTGCGGTCATAAGCTCGAGAACTTCGGTTACCGTCCCCATTGGCACCACCTCCCCTCTTGTGAGGTTCGGCGCTGCCCGGTGAGATCGCAGGACACCACACCACTGGGCCGGGTGCAATTCTAGTAGATATCTAGCGCGGCCGAGCGACCGCCCCTACTTCCCGCCACCGTAGCGGGCTATCGCCGCATCGAGACCCTCGCGGACCGCGCACAGGGCAGCCGCGGCGGCGTCGGCCACCGTGACCTCGAACTCCTCGGCGTCGCGGCCGCGCAGCTCCTTGAGCACGAAGTCACCCGGCTGCATGCGTCCCGGCGGGCGGCCGATGCCCACGCGCACGCGCGGGAACTCCTTGGTACCCAGCTTCTCTCCCATCGAGCGCAGGCCATTGTGGCCGGCATGTCCCCCACCCATGCGCACGCGCACCTCACCGGCGGGGATCTCCAACTCGTCGTGGATGGCCAGGATGCCGGCGGGGGTCACCTTGTATTCCTTGGCGAGGTGGGCAATGGGCCCGCCCGAGCAGTTCATGAACGCCTGGGGCTTCACCAGCACGAGCTTGCCGCCCACGCCACCCTGCCAGCCGGCAGGCAGCGTCACCTCGGCCACCATGGCGCCGGGCTTCGTCTTCCAGTAGCGAGCGCCCAGCTCCTGCGCCAGCACGTCAATCGCCAAAAAGCCGGCGTTATGCCTGGTGTGTGCGTACTCGCTTCCGGGGTTTCCCAATCCGCACACCATGGCGATGGGCTTTACCTGCGCAGATGCCGGCATGACCTCTCCTTCCTGGAAGAAAAACCAAAACGCCCGCACGTGGCTGGCACATGCGGGCGCAAGATGCGACCCCTCACCCTTCGGCGCGCGGCGAGACTCGGGTCGCCTAGAACTCGGGGTTGATGCCGAACATGCCCGACACCGACGACTCGGTGTACACGTTCTGGATGGCACGCGCAAACTCGTCGGCCAGCGAGAGCACCTTGATCTTGGTGCAGCCGTGGTCGGGGCGCAGCGGCACGGCGTCGGTCACCACGACCTCCTCGATGGGAGCCTCCTCCAGGCGCTCATAGGCCGGGCCGGAGAACAGGCCGTGCGTGGCGCCCACGTAGATGTCGCGCGCGCCCTTTGACTTGAGCTCGCGCACGGCGCCGCACAGCGTGCCGGCCGTGTCGATCATGTCGTCGTTGATGATGCAGATCTTGCCGTCAATGTCACCGATGACGCCCATGACCTCGGCGGCGTTGTGGGCGGGACGGCCCTTGTGGGCCACGGCCAGCGAGCAGCCCAGAAGGTCGGCCAGGCGCTTGGAGGCCTTGGCACGTCCCACGTCAGGCGACACGACAACCACGTTGTTCATGTCAAAGCCCTTGGCCTTGTAGTAGTCGGCAAACAGAGGCAGCGCGGTGAGGTGGTTCACCGGGATGTCGAAGAAGCCCTGGATCTGGCCCTGGTGCAGGTCGACCGTGATGATGCGGTCGATGCCGGCAGCCTCGTAGAGGTTGGCGACCAGGCGCGCGGTGATGGGCTCGCGCGGTGCGGCCTTGCGGTCCTGGCGGGCGTAGGCGTAGTGCGAGATGACCGCCGTGACCGTGCGGGCCGAGGCGCGCTTGGCGGCGTCGGCCATGACGAGCACCTCCATGAGCAGGTCGTTCACGTGCGGGCCGGCCACCGATTGGATGATGAACACGTCGCTGCCGCGCACGCTCTCGGGATAGCGCGCGTAGATCTCGCCGTTGGCAAAGGTCTCGAGCTTGAGGGGGGCCAGCTCGCAGCCCAGCTTCTGAACGATGGCCTCGGCCAGGGGCCTGTTAGACGACCCGGTGAACACCTTCATGCTCTTCTCGATGACTGTCATGAGAACGCTCGCACCTTTCCCGATTGTAGGTCGGACGGCCCCGCCGGCCCGACACTGCCCTGTCCGCACCCGCTCAACGCACCTTGCCAAGGTCTGACGACGCCTTTTCCGTCGCCTGACCATCTGTCTGACCAGATTCTATCGCACTCACGTGGGCAGGTGTCCCTGAAAAAGTGCGCGCCCATGACCTCGCCAGCCTTTTTCTATGACTCGCACGCCACGCGATCCTCGCGAGGCCCCACTCGCACGCCCCTGCGAAGCCCTACTCGCACCCCTCCGCGGACGCCCGGGCCAGCTCCTCGCGCTTCCAGCGGGGCATCCAGCCGGCCACCATGCGCTGCTCGTTGCGCTCCACGGCCAGCGTGTTGTCGGGCACGTCGCGCGTGATGACGCTGCCCGCGCCGATCGTGCAGCCGCTTCCCACGTTCACCGGCGCCACGAGCATGGTGTCCGATCCCACAAACGACCCGTCGCCCACGGTGGTGGGGTGCTTGTGCCTCCCGTCGTAGTTGCACGTGATCGTGCCGGCGCCCAGGTTCACGTCCGCGCCGATCGTGGCATCGCCCAGGTAGGACAGGTGCGGCACCTTGCTGTGCGGGCCCACCGTCGACTTCTTGATCTCCACGTGCGTCCCCGCCTTGGAGCCGTCCATGAGGTGAGTGCCCTGACGCAGGTAGGCGCGCGGGCCGCACTCGACGTCGTTGTCGATGCGAGCCTGGACGGCAACCGTCTCGTCGATCGTGCAGCGATCTCCCACGCAGGTGTCCGTCAGACGGGTGTTGGGGCCCACCACGCAGTCCTCGCCGATCGTGGTAGCGCCCATGAGCATGACCTGCGGCAGGATCACGGTGTCGCGCCCCACCCGCACGTCAGGGCCGGCCCACACGCTCGCGGGGTCGATCATGGTGACGCCCTGGGCCATGAGGAGGGCGTTGACGCGCCCCTGCATGGCACGCGTGGCCTGGGCCAGCTGGGCACGGGAGTTCACGCCCATGAGCTCCTCGGCGTCGGGGCAGGTGAGCGCCGCCATGGGGCTGCCGGCCTGACGCAGGATGCTCACCATGTCGGTGAGGTAGTACTCGCCCTGGGCGTTGTTGCGATCCAGGTCGCCGATGTGGGCGGAGAGCAGCTCGGCGTCAAAGCAGTACACGCCGGCGTTGCAGGTGGTGATGGCCGTCTGCTGGGGGGTGCAGTCCTTCTGCTCCACGATGCGCTCGGCCAGGCCGGCCTCGTCCAGGATCACGCGGCCATAGCCGGTGGGGTCGTCGTACTCCATGACGAGAAGCGCACCGCCGATCACGCCCAGCTCCGCCTGGCGCTCGGCCTCGGCCACGTCGGGCCGCACGCTCTTCGCAGTGCCGCACACCCCCGAGGCCCGCACTAGATCGGCAAGCGTCTCGCCACGCAGAAGCGGGGTGTCGCCGCACAGCACGAGCACCGGTCCCTCCGTCACCTGCGCCTGCTCCATGGCCACCTTCACCGCATGGCCCGTACCCAGGCGCTCGACCTGCTCGACGCACTCCACGTCGGGCTGGTCGTCGAGCAGCGTGCGCACCTCCTCGGCGTGGCTGCCCACCACCACAACGATGCGCGAGCAGCCGGCGTCGCGCGCGGCCTGCACCACCCACAGCACCATGGGTCGGCCCAGTATCTCATGGGCGACCTTGGCATGCTTGGACTTCATCCGCGTGCCCTCGCCCGCCGCGAGGATGATGCCCGTGAGACCGGTACACGCGGGCGTGTTTGGCTGATCTGACATGTGAGCCTGCCTTTCGATGGGATGCGCCACCTCGCCGCCTCGCCCCGAGATCGGAGCCGCCGGAGAGCGCGACGCATGCGCCTGGCGGTATATTCCAGTTGTGCCCCTCAGTGTACCCCCGAATGGCCCTGCACTCAAAATGTCGACAGGACAGACGGGGCGGCACGTCGCTCTCTTGGCTTTTGAACAACCCCATGTCAAAAGTAGTACAGATATGCCATAGTATTGCCATCGAACAGTTCAGGGACATATGCCGTCATCGACTCAAAAAGGGACACCGCCAGCCAAACAGCTCGGCCGATGATGCCCCATCATGATCGACTCACCATCTAGGTAACCCAAAGGCCAGACCCGCACTAACCTTTCAAGACATTACGACCTGAGATAAGGCCAAAAGCCCAGCACTCTCCCAGATTTGAGCAGCTCTCGTGCTTGTTGCCCGTAGTTCCGCCAAACTCACCCGCACTGAACAAGTGAGGGATAGGTAGGCCATCAACATCAATGATCTCGCCACGTGGACTACGCCGAGGACCACCGTTAGTACAAAGAAACTCAGGGACACACTTAACCGCATAAAACGGAGGGGTAGAAATAGCTATGAGGGTGCTGGAGGGACGATGGAAGAACTCATCTTCGCCGTTAGCAACGCTGTTATTCCACTGATCAACGCACGTCAGGAAGGCCTCGACATTGACGCCCATCTGTTCGGCAAGCTCCTCCAATGTGTCTGCCCTATAGCCATAGCCATCGGCAACAGGATCACATTCGTTGCCCGTCATGGCATCGTTTTGGTTATCGAAGGTAGTGCCGGCACCGCCTCGATAAGCACCACCATCTAGACCGATAGAGTCAAAGACGAACCATGTGGTCTCTGGCAGTGGCAAACTAACCCAACCTCCTCCATAATTATTCTTGCCGTGGCGAGAACCGTAATAGAGGGAGAGATCGTCGCCACGCTCACCCTGTTCATAGCTTGACAGAGCGTCCCAGTCATCGTAGAAACGACGGCCGTTTATGCCAACAGTAATACCCTGGTCTTTTGCATGTGTCTCTACTTGGCCGAATCTTTTCAATAGGGATGGCAACCGTAACCCCTTTGACATTCTATACGCCAAGCCACTTAGGCAGCTCGGCCACTTAGGCAGCTCGGCTTTTACGCTTACTATTTATTGACATAATTATCATCCTGAACCTCTATTGGTGGTTTTTCGTTCGTAGAAGCAGCATCGACTTCGGTCAATTGTGGCGTATTGCATTCATAGCGCTCGCCATCTCGTTGACTGTCGCATGGTATCTCGGGATAGTGCCGCTCGTTCAGGGATTCACAAGCGCAGCAATCGAGCTAGCCCTTTTTCTACTTTGGCTGCTCATCACGGCATACAGCCACCACACCAGCATGAACCCTGCAGTAGCAGTCTCTTTTGGGCACTTGCTGCATATATTTCCTCAGTGGCTCGTACGCACCATTGGCGCGCTACTAGGAAGAGAGGGATTTGAAAATGCCATGCCTCTTTTTTCTTGTTGATCATCTTTGCGGTCACTATCATGCTGCCGCACCGTTCACCCGATATGCAGCTCATCCTTTCTGGCCTGAACCCACCTATCGCACGAGATGGAGAAGGCCGCGATGTGGCGGCACGCCGTATGGAGCTCGCCCGGGCAATGGCCTCACCGATCGTGAAACCGAGATCATCCGTTATCTTTGTTATGGCAGAACCAAACAGTACATTGCCGAAACCATGTCCCTCTCGGAAAATACCATTCGCACCTACGCACGTCGTGCCTATCTTAAGCTTGGCATCCATACCCGCCAAGAGCTGCAAGACTTGGTGTGGGGAGCCGTGTGAAACTTCGTTGCGATATCAGGCAAGGTTGGAACCATGACATCCAGGGTCGAAAGGCTCGCGCACGAAAAACTCGCCAGGCGGGACAGAATTACCGGTTGTGAGGGAGTTGAGTCCCACTGGAAGCCGTCTCATCGCCTCACTTCCGCACTTTTTGTCCATTTTTGGAGCCTCGCAGGCGAGTCTCTCCCCCTCTGCCACCGAGCAAGTCCCTCACAACCGAAAACTCTGTCCAGCGCAGAAGGATTTTTGCGCGCAGGCCATCGTCCGGCCCCGGACAGCGCCGCGAGTTGGAGCCTGATCACGAAACCCGAGCTGCGCCCCGGGCGTTATGAGCAAATCGTTACGGGCATATCTCGTGGGTATATACTCCTACGTCCAACCTACGTCCAATAACGATGCAAACCCGAGCTACCGAACTCGTCGTGTAGAATTGGCCAGACCGCGCGAGACCCCCAGGGCACGCGCCCACGCCCACCGCCCATGCCCAAAAAGCCTAGCAGGGAGGCCCCATGCACGGAGACATGATCCTTTTGCTCACCTTCGTCCTCGCCCTGGTCGCCGCCTTTGCCGGCGGGCTAGTCGCCAAGGCGCTGCGCCTGCCCCCCATCGTGGGCTATCTGGTGGGCGGCCTGGTGGTGAGCCCGTTCACCCCGGGCTTCGTGGGCGACTCGCATGCCATGAGCCAGCTCGCCGAAGTCGGCGTCATGTTCATGATGTTCGGCGTGGGCCTGCACTTCTCCATCAAGGACCTCATGGAGGTCAAGGCCATCGCCATCCCCGGCGCCGTGCTGCAGATCGCCCTGGGCACGCTTGCCGGCTATGGCCTTGCGCGCGCCTTCGGCTGGTCGGCCGAGGCGGGCATCATGCTGGGCCTGTCGGTGAGCATCGCCTCCACCGTGGTGCTGATCAAGAACCTGACCGACGCGGGGCTCTACCAGACCATGGGCGGGCGCGTCGCCACAGGATGGCTCATCGTCGAGGACCTCGCCACCATCGTGATCCTGGTCATTTTGCCGGTTGTTTTCGGGTCGGGCGAGGTTTCGGGCGCCCAGCTCGCCTCCGAGATCGGCATCGCGTTGGTCAAGACGGCCGCCTTCGTCGCCATCATGCTCGTCGTGGGGTCGCGCCTGCTGCCGTGGCTGCTGCACCGCATCGCCCACTTCAACTCGCGCGAGCTGTTCCAGCTGGCCGTGGTGGTCATCGCCCTAGGCACGGCCATCGCCGCGTCGGCGCTGTTCGACGTGTCGGTGGCGCTGGGCGCATTCCTAGCGGGCGTGGTGGTGGGCGGCTCCAAGCTCTCGCATCGCGTGGCGGCCGAGGCCATCCCGTTCCAGGACCTGTTCTCGATCATCTTCTTTGCCTCGGTGGGCATGATGGTGAACCCTGTGACGCTGGCAAGCCACCTCGTGGAGCTCGTGTGCCTGGTGGCCCTCATCATGGCCGGCAAATGGCTCATCAACATGGTGCTGGGCGTTGCGCTGTCGGCCGGGTCGCGCACCACGCTCACCGTGGCCGCCGGGCTCAGCCAGATCGGCGAGTTCTCGTTCATCATCGGCCAGACGGGGCTTTCGCTGGGCATCCTGTCCGCCGAGCAGTACAGCCTGATCCTGGGCGGCGCGGTGATCTCGATCGCCCTCAACTCGTTCGTCTTCAAGACGGTGGGGCCGCTCGACCGGTGGCTGCACGCCCACCCGCGCCTGCTCGCCCTCTACGAGCGGCACGTGCGCCACATCGAGCCGCCGGCGCACGACCTGGCAGGCCACGTGGTCGTGGTGGGCTACGGGCACGCCGGGCGCTGCGTCACCGACGTGCTCAGCCGGCTGGACACCCCATGCCTGGTGGTTGAGCGCGACATCGCCGCGGCCGAGGAGGCCGAGGCAGCCGGCCTGCAGGTGCTCGTGGGGGACGCGGCGAACTCCGAGATCATGTCGCACGCCCACCTGGACACCGCGCACGTGCTCACCGTCACGAACAGCCAGCAGAGCTCGGCCGAGCTCGTCGTTCGCAACGCGCGCGAGGCGCATCCCAACCTGCGCGTGGTGACCCGCGCCGACAGCGCCGAGGGCGTCGCCATGATGGTGGACGCCGGCGCCGAGGACGTGGTGAGCCCCGAGCTGGAAGGCGGCATCGAGCTGATGCGCCACACGCTCATCGACCTGGGCTACAACGAGCGGCAGATCCAGCGCTACGCCAACGAGCTGCGCGAGAGCGGCTACGCGGCCCTGGGCGAGAACGCCCACGCCGCACAGATGCAGGCGCTGGGTCACCTGCTCGCCTCCCTGCGCGATGCTGAGCTGCGCTGGGTCACCGTCCCCGCAGGTAGCCAGGCCGCCGGTCGCTCGCTCGCCCAGACCGACCTGCGCGCCAGGACCGGCGCCCAGGTGATCGCCGTGGCGCGGGGAGCCGTCGAGGGCGGCAACGCGGATGTCGCAGGCGCCGGCCAGGGTGCAGGCCAGGGCGCCCCTCGCGAGACCGTGGCCAACCCCGGCGGCACGACCGTGCTGCGTGCGGGCGACTCCGCCGGGCTCATGGGGACCCCGTCCCAGCTTGACGCGGCGGAGGAGCTGCTCACGAGAGTCGCCGAGACATCCACCGAGCAGCAATCGGCGTAGTCGGCATACCCACCGCAGGGGGTCGTAGGCCAAAACGAGTCGGATTGCAGGGCCAACGTCGTTTGCGCGCCACAGGCGCCGTTTGCTCCGTCGCCTCACGCGACCGGCATGCACCCGCTAAGCTTGCAACAACGCTCGGGCGCACAGTCCGCACTTTCGCGCCCGACCACGACACGCCGGGTTTTCCTTCTCATGCGAAGGGAGCAACAATGGCAGGCACACCCACGCGTACCTCGCATGCTAATCGCGCCATGTTCGGCATAGCGTCAAGGGTCGCCGTCGCCCTGGTCGCTATCGCCTTGGTCGCCCTCGCGGCCATCGCAGCCATCGCATCCCCCGCGACGACCATGCTGCAGGCGTCCAGCTCAACGGCGAACGCCGCCGAGGCCGCAGAGCCCGCCGCGGCCGCCACGGCCACCTTCGAAGGCACCGTGCGACTCGATGGCCGCGAGACACGCCCTGGCGAGTTTCGCTTTCAGATCATAGAGACCGTCGAGAACATCTCGACGGTCATTGCCGAAGGAGCAAGCCAGGCCGCCGCAGACGGGGCAGACGCCGCGATAGGCTTTGGCGTCGCAACATACGAAACGCCCGCCATCTATGACTACGCCGTGACCCAGGTGCCCGGTGACGCTGAGGGCGTGACCTACGACGAACGCACGTTCACCGCACACGTGGAGGTTGTCTACGACGAGACGGGCGCGCTCGTCGCCACCGTGAGCTACCCCGACGGCGCCATCGCCTTCGTGAACACCTATGAGGATGCAGGCGCGCAGGGACAGGCCGGCACCGAGGCCACGGGCGAGGACGACCCCACCCAGATCGGCTCCCCCGATGCCGACAAGGACAGCTCCGCCGGCACGACGATGCCCAAGACCGGCGACGACACCAGCTTCGCCGGCATGGCCCTGCTCGCGGCGGGCGGGGCAGGTCTCGTGCTGACAGGCGGCATCGTCGCCCTCTCGCTGAGGAAGCGCGTCAGGTAAGACAGCCCCAAACGCAAGCAGGCCAGCCGGGTCACCCTGGCTGGCCTGCGATTTCTCATGGCTGGGATAGAGGGATTCGAACCCCCATAACGGGCACCAAAAACCCGGGTCCTAACCGTTGGACGATATCCCAGTGCAGGGCATATCATACGCGGATATGCGCGGGCACGGCACTAGAACAAGCCGCACACGGAAAAAGTCTACCAGTTGGAGCCGGCCCGTCAAGCCACCGGCTATCATCGAAGACGCAAAACTTCGTCGAAAGGCACTCGGTGAAGCTCAGCAAGTGGTGGCTTTTCATACAACGACGCGCGCACGTGGTGTTCCCCGCCGCTGCAAGCCTGGTAGCGCTCCTCGTCCTTACCTGCCCGCTCTATCCAGAACCGCTCGCGTTTCTCAGCGAAATCCCGTTCGCCCGCTTCTCGATGTTCTGGGTGTTCAGCGTCTGCATGGTGATGTCCTGGGCGGGGCGCACGCCGCGCCCAGCATTCGTGGCGCTCGTCACCGAGGGCATCTCGGTGATCCTCGGCGTGCTCTACTGCGTCGTCTGCGCGCTGACCACGGGACTGCCGGCCCCCGTGTCCGACCTCGTTCTCTCCTGTCTGGCCGGCGCCGTGCTCGGCATGCTGGCCGGCACGTGGATCCTCTACGTGCTCTCGATCTACTGCGAGCGAGGGCCGCGCCGGTAGGCAAGGGCGGAGCACAGCGAGTCCAGAAGCATGATGGCGGCTCCCTGCACCGCCCGGTCGGTGACCGAGCCGTCGTAGCTATTGAGCCCGGGAAGCTCGACACGCAGGCGAAGGGGCCTCGGTGCCGCGTCGGGCAGGGAGCGCAGGGCCGCCTCCACGCGCCCGGGGAGCATGTCGATGTTGCTCGTGACGACGTTGAGCGTGCCCTCGGGCAGGCGCTTCTCGCGCGGCAGCTCCACGGTGGAGACGGTCAGAACCAGGTCGGTGCCCTTCAGAGCCTCGGGGTCCTTCTGGCCAGCGGTGTCGGTTAGCGTGAAGCAGGCGCTGCTCGTCGTGGCGTACGCGACGTTCCACATGCGGCTCACCAGGCTGCGGGAGATGGGGTCAACGCCACAAGCGAGGATCTTCGTGCCCTCCAGGACGTCGGCCGCGCGCACCAGCCCCGAGTGCGGCACGCTGAACTCGGGAGAGGCGGTCTTGCCCATCCACACGTGGTGGAGGCGCTCGATCGCGTCGAACGTGTCCTGGAACGCCATGCCGTCGGCGTCTAGGCCGGCGTTGCCCTGGAACTCGCGCACGGCGGCCTCGGTGTGGGGGCCGTAGTACCCGTCAACCTCGCCGCAGGAGAAGCCCAGGACGTTCAGGGTCATCTGCAGGTGGGACACGTCGGCGCCGTGGAAATAGGGCAGGCGCAGGTAGAGGGTGCGGTCCCCCATCTTGTAGGTGGCGTCGACCAGCGCCGACCACGCGGGATCGTCTATCTCGTCGCCGGCAGGCAGCCCCTGCGCGCTGCGAAACGAGCGGACCGCCGCAAGGGTGGACGCACCGAACGCCGCAGCCGTCAGCTCCTGCTCCTCGATCGGGAAATTGAGCGCGGCGAGGCGCTGCTGGACGTCTTCGACCGCCGGACCTGTCTGACCCATCGCAATTGGCTTCACGTGCGCACAACCCCTCGTCTATCTCGGCCCTACGCTGGCGCCCACGCCTTTAGAGCTGTGGACCACTCCTGTTTATATTACACGGCAAACGGCAATCAACACGCAAGAGTCGCACATTATGCACCCTCTCACGCTATTCTATGCATAGCAAGCCGTGTCAGATCTGACAAATTCGACCTCCTCCATGGCCGGACGCACGACCTGCTGCTTATGTCCCCGGTATCCCGTACCTTTGTACCGACATCTGTCCGTTGCGCCTGACGACATATCAACGACAGATTGACAATAACGATCGCGTCCAGGTCTCGTCAGGCGACGGACGCACCGAAAGCAGGCCCCATGCATCTGAGCACCCCGGTAAAGACCCTCCTCATCCTCGCGTTCGTCGCAGTCGTGGCGCTGGGCGGCGTCGTCGGCGTCGCCTTCGCGCGCGACCATGCGACCTACGACATCGTGCCCCCGAACACCTACGTCGACGGCGTCGACATCTCGGGCATGACCGAGCAGCAGGCCATCGAGGCGATCGACAGCCACCTCACCACCCAGGCGCAGACCGTCTCCGTCCGCCTGCTCGACGAGACCTCGGGCGCGACGTATGACATCGCCCTGGAGAACAGCCTCTCCTACGACGTGGCAGGCGCCGTCGAGGCAGCGATCAGCGCCAACCAGACAAGGCCGGCGTCCGCCCGCTTCATCAACCTGGTGCGCAACGACACCCCCGCCCGCAACGACATCACCATGGGCTACCAGGTAGACACCATGCAGGTGCGCACCCTGGTCGACGCGCTCGCCCAGACGATCGACACTGCGCCCGCAGACGCCTACCGCGACTTCAACGACGATGACACGGTGACGCTGCACGAGGAGGTCTGGGGCCATGCGACCGACGTGGACGCGACGACCAACGCGGTCGCAAGCGCCCTGTCGCAGGCAGTCAGCACGGGCGCCAGCGCCTCGGAGCTCACCGCCCAGCCCCTCGACGTGACCATGTCGGTGAGCACCACGGCGCCCGCCGTGACCGTGGCGGACCTGCCGCCGTGCATCATCGTCAACTACGACACCACGATGCTCTACGTGTTTGGGACCGACCCGGTCAACCCCATCTTCTCCTGCGGCATCGGATACGGCAGGGGCTGGGAGGACGGCGTGCTCTACAACAGTCCCGACGGGCTGCACTACATCGAATACAAGGACGCTGCGCCCACCTGGACCAATCCCGACCCCAGCGGCTGGGGCAGCACCTACCCCGCCGTGGTGGGCCCCGGCCCCGACAACCCGCTTGGCCTGCGTGCCCTCAAGGTGAGCGACGCGCCCATGATCTTCATCCACGGCGTGAACGACTACGGCCTGATCCACCACAACCAGAGCCACGGGTGCATCAACGTGTACAACGACGACGTGGTGCAGCTCTTTGACCTGATTCCCGAGCCCTCGAGCGTGTCGACCCCCATCTACGTGTACTTCCACGGCACGCAGCGGGACTACGCCGCCTAAGGAGCAGGCCCCGCCCTACGCCAGGCGCTCCACGAAGAAGTCGGCCATGGAGAGCAGAAGCTCCTTGGGCTTGGGCTCAAGCCGAACCGACTTGAGCTGCTCCTTGGCATTGCGCGTGAGCTCCAGCGAGTAGGAGCGGGCGTAGTCGAGGGCGCCCGCCTGGCGCATGAGGTCGACCGCGCGAGCAAGCAGCGCGGGGTCTGAGGTGCGCGCCGAGAGGATGGAGCGCAGCTCCTCGGCCACGCTGGGGTCCTGCAGGGCATACACCACGTTGAGCGTGCGCTTACCCTCGGTGATGTCGTTGCGGAAGTCCTTCTGGACCGACTCCCTGTCGCCGATGAGGTTGAGCAGATCGTCCTGCAGCTGGAAGGCAAGTCCCGTCGCCATGCCAAACGAGCGCAGGGCCTCCACCTGCTCGTCGGTGCCGTCGCCGATGATGGCGCCGCAGGCAAGCGGCACCGCCACGGAGTAGTAGGCCGTCTTGTGCGAGGCCATGGTCAGGTAGTCGTCGACGCTGATGTCCCAGCGGTCGTCGCGCGCCCAGCCGATGTCGAGGGCCTGCCCCTCGATGGTGCGCGTCGTCATGTCGACCAGTTCGCCCAGCACGCGCACCTTCACCGCGTCGCTGAGGCGCTCGTCCCTCAAGACGATACCCGTGACCTGCGAGAGTGCAAGGTCGCCATCGTTGATAGCCAGCCCCAGGCCCTGCGTGAGGTGCAGGCAGGGCTTACCGTGGCGCAGCTCCCCCTCGTCGGCGATGTCGTCGTGGATGAGGGCGGCGATATGGAAGTGCTCGACCGCCGCGGCGGCGCAGGACGCGGCGCGCGGATCCCCGCCGACGGCGGCGCAGCCAAGCATGCACACCATGGGCCGATGGCGCTTGCCTCCGTTGGCGGAGTAGGCGGAGAGCGGCCCGTACAGGTAGCGCGCCATGTCGGCATGCTCGCCCTGACCCTCGTAGTACGAGGCGATGAGCTCGTCTACCTTGTGGTAGTACTTGTTGAGAAACGAGGCAAACTGGTTTTGCTTCATGCTTGCAGCACTTCCGGTGTCGTGAGACGGATACCAACGCTCGGCAGCGCGAGTCGGATGGTAGGAGCGGCGGGATTCGAACCCGCAAGCCTTTCGGCGGGAGATTTTAAGTCACCTGCGTATGCCATTCCGCCACGCTCCCCTATCCATCGTGGAATTGTAACGCACGTCAGGGTCGCACGGGCACCACGCGTCAACACTGCACAGGGCACACAACGGCAGATGCCGGGCTCGTGCGCACCTCCCACCCAAAGGGCGAGGGCACGCCGTCTGCCTGGGCGCGCATGCAGGCGAGCAGGCCGAAGAGCGAGTCGGACTCGCTGGCCACGTACTCGTCGAAGCCTCCCGCCTCCATAAGCACGTCGAGGATCAGCGCGCCCGCGCCGATGACGTCGGCGCGCTTGGGCTGAAGCCCCGGCAGCGACCGCCGCGCCGCGCCGTCCATGGCAAGCAGGCGCTCGGCAAGCCCGCGCACGCAGTCACGGGTGGTGCGGTGCAGGTGCACGAAGGACGAGTCGTAGGGCACGAGCCCGTTGGCGACGGCGACGAGCGAGGTAGCCGTCCCGCCGACGCACGCCAGCGTCCGTGGGGACCCCGTCTGCCCGCCGCCCTCCCCTGCACAGAAGAAGGGGGCGAGCGTCTCGAGCACGAACGCGCGCGCCGCCCGGACGTCATCGGGCGCTGGCACGTCGGCCTCCCCGAAGAAGCGCTCCGTGACGCGGCGGCAGCCCACGTCAAGGGAGACGGCACGTCCCACCTGCAGATGCGCGTCGCGGCGGCGCATGCCCTCCACGAGTTCGGTCGAGCCGCCGCCGATGTCCGCCACCAGCACGGGGGTGCCGACGAAGTCGGAGGTGACACCCAGAAGCGAGAGCCGCGCCTCGACCTGCCCCGGGATGACCTGGGGGTCGAGGCCCATCTCGCGCAGGGGGCAAAGCACGGCGTCCGCGTTGGAGGCGTCGCGCGCCGCGCTGGTCAGCGTCACGGCCACGCGCTCGGCATCGCGCGGGATGCGCACGCAGTAGCCGGCGACGACCTGGCAGGTGAGATCGACCGCCCGCTGGTCGAGCAGGCCGCATGCGTCGACGCCCAGGCCCAGGTTGGTTATGATGGCCTGCCTGTCAAGCGGGCTCACCCGGCCCGCCTCGTCGACGTGCGCGACGATCAGGCGCGTGGACACGGTGCCTATGTCTATGGCCGCAAGCGTGCGCACGGGCTGGCTCACAGGGCATCGCCCCCTTCGGCCGCCGTCTCGGCGGGCGCCTCGGCGGACGCGCCGTCCTGCACCACGATATCGGCGTCGGCGTTCACGGGCTCCTCGGTGGCGCCTTGGGTGTCGGCGGACTGCTCGGTCACCTGCGCGACCTGCTGCTCGGTGGCGGTGGAAGAGGCGATGTCCACGCCAAAGACGCGGTCGCCCAGGTCGGTGAGCCAGGTGTGCGTGTTCTCCCCCGAGCCGCGGGGGATCTCCGCGGGGGTTGCGAAGTCGCTCTGCGAGGAGTCGTCCACCCCCGTGACGCTGCCCAGGATCTCTCCGGGCATCACCAGGCCAAAGCGGGCGCGGGCCTCGTCCTCGATGCCCTCCTGCGACTGGAGCCTGTCGATCCTCGTCTGCATCTGCTCGTTGCGCGACAGGTTCGCGTTCAGCTCCTCGGAGATGCGCTCCTGCTCGCGCCAGGCAACGTAGAGCCGCTGGGACGGGCCGTACAGGCCGACGATGGAGATGACGACCATGAGCCCGGAGGCAACGGCCGAGACGATGAGCTGGCCGCGACGGGCCTGGCGGCGCTCGCGCGACTCCTCGCTCTTCCTCGCCTTCTCCTCCTTGCGCTCCGAGCGCTTGGCCTGCGCCTGAGGGTTTTCGCGACGATGGACGCGCGGGGCCTTCCACTTCGAGGAGTCGAGCCGCGCGTCGTCCTGCTCGGCGACTTGGTCGGCAAATGTGACCTGCGGTTCGGCGGACGCAGCCTGCTCCCCAGGCGACGGCGGCTGTCCCTCGTCGCCCAGCTGGGCGCGCTCGCTCGTGTCGCCACGCATGCCCCAGCCGCGCAGCACTCGTCGAATGCCCGACGTGCGGGCGGACTTGCGCTCCTGAGAGGCGACGGCGTACGGGCTTGTGTCCGGCCCCTGCTGCGCGGGTGCCGGGGCCTGCTGCACAAAGGGCTGCTGGGTGGCGTCGTGCGTCGCGTGCGGCTGTGGCTGGGGTCGGGCCTGGGCGTGCGACTGGGCCGCGGCGGTCGGCCGTGCCGCAGGCGCGCTCGCAGGCACCGCCGAGGGCGCCGGCTGAGACGCGGGCACGGGCTGCGGGCCGGACACCACGGGCCTGCCGGTCTTGCGGCGGATCTCCTCGTAGTCACGCAGGACGGACTCGGGGACGACCGGCAGGTCTCCCCCCGTCCCCGTCCACATGGGCGCCGGTCCCTCGTCGAGGTCGGGGACGATGTGCAGCTTGTCACGGCGCTCCTCCACGTGGGCGGAGCTCCTTGGCGTGCGGTAGGCGCCTGCGCCCTGGGTGCGCGGTGACGGCCGTCCGCCCGACGCGCCGAACCTGTAGGAGAGGTCGATCACGCCAGGCACGCCGGCGTCGTCCTCGTCCTGCTCGGCAATCCGCAGGCGAGCCGAACGCGACTGGGCAGACGGGCGCGACTCGGCAGGCGCCTGCGCCTTCTTCTTGCGGCTGGCACGCGGCTGCCACGCCTTGGGCTGGCGATGCTTTGGCTGGCGGCTATAGGGACTGGGGTCATCGACGATTCCGCCCGCGGCGCCTGCTGGCGCACCGCTCAGGGTACCGGGCGCGCCTGAGGCGTCCGGCGTCTCGTACGGCGACCCTGCGCCGGGATATGAGGTTCCGTTTTGTTCCTGCGGGCCCATGCTGTTCGTTTCTGCTTCGTCTGCGAGCCATGTACCCCCACATCATAGCCGACGCGGGGGCAATCTCCCAGTCACGTGGGCGACGTCCCGAAAAAAGCCCGCGCACGCACACGCCAGCACGCCTACCAGCGCGCCCGCCAGGCCGTCGCACAGGCGCCATTCCCCGCCCGTCGCCCAAGAAAAAAGGCCGGCGACCACTCGGATCGCCGGCCCGGCCGTCACCCGCGCCCTCGAGCCGCCACCCCGCGCCCGGGCAGAAGGCGGCTGTCGTGCGCCAGGCAAGTCAACTAGCGCTTGATGCTGTAGAAGGCGTCCTTGCCCAGGTAGTCCGCGGCCACGCCCAGCTCGGACTCGATGCGCAGCAGCTGGTTGTACTTGGCCACGCGGTCGCTGCGGCAGGGGGCGCCGGTCTTGATCTGGCCGACGTTGGTCGCCACGGCGAGGTCGGCGATGAAGGCGTCCTCGGTCTCGCCCGAGCGGTGGCTCACCACGGCGGTGTAGCCGGAGCGCTTGGCCAGCTCGATGGTGTCCATGGCCTCGGACAGCGAGCCGATCTGGTTGACCTTCACCAGGATGGAGTTGGCGACGCCCTTGTCGATGCCCTGCTGCAGGCGACGCACGTTGGTGACGAACAGGTCGTCGCCCACCAGCTGCACCCGGCCGCCGATGCGCTCGGTCAGGGCCTTCCAGCCGTCCCAGTCCTCCTCGGCCATGCCGTCCTCGATGGAGACGATGGGGAACTTCTCCGCCAGGCGGGCGTAGTAGTCCACCATCTGGTCGGCGGTGAGCTCCGAGCCCTCGCCCGACAGGCAGTACAGCTTGCGCTCGGCGTCGTAGAACTCGGTCGAGGCAGGGTCCATGGCGAACATGATCTGCTCGCCCAGGGAGTAGCCGGCCTTCTCGCACGCCCTGGCGATCCACTCGAGGGGCTCCTCGTTTGTCTTGAGGTTGGGGGCAAAGCCACCCTCGTCGCCCACGCCGCCGCCCAGGCCGGCCTCGTGCAGGACCTTCTTGAGCGTGTGGTAGATCTCGGAGCACCAGCGCAGGCCCTCGGCGAAGGTCGAGGCGCCCACCGGCATGATCATGTACTCCTGGAAGTCCACGGTGTTGTCGGCGTGCACGCCGCCGTTGAGGATGTTCATCATGGGGACGGGCAGCACGTGGGCGTTCACGCCGCCCAGGTAGCTGTACAGCGGCATGCCCAGCGAGTCGGCCGCCGCACGGGCCACGGCCAGGCTCACGCCCAGGATGGCGTTGGCGCCCAGGCGCGTCTTGTTGGGGGTGCCGTCCAGGTCGATGAGCATGGCGTCGATGGCACGCTGGTCCATGGCGTCCTCGCCGACCAGCGCGTCCATGATCTCGCCGTTCACGTGGTCGACGGCCGTGAGCACGCCCTTGCCCAGATAGCGGGCGCAGTCGCCGTCACGCATCTCGCACGCCTCGAAGGCGCCGGTAGAGGCACCCGAAGGAACAGGCGCGCGACCGAATCCGCCGTCATCGAGCTGGACCTCCACCTCGACCGTGGGATTTCCGCGCGAATCAAGGATCTCACGCCCGTACACGTCGATGATTTCGCTCACTGGTGCATCTCCTTAGACTTGGCCTCGGCCCACAGGGCCTCCTGCTCGGTATTGGAAAGGTCGGCTATGTCCCGACCTGATTCCCATGCTCTGTGCTCCATGTACGCCCAGCGCCGGCGGAACTTGGCGTTGGCGTCACGCAGCGCTCCCTCGGCGTCGATGCCCTCCCAGCGCGCGATCTGCACGAGGGAGAACAGCACGTCGCCAAACTCCATCCGCGCCTCGGGGGTGCCCTTGGGGGCATCCTCGAACTCGCCGATCTCCTCGCGCACCTGGGCGCGCACGCCGTCCTCGTCGGCCCACTCAAACCCGGCCGCCGCGGCCTTGCGGGAGATCTTCTGGCATGCCATGAGGGCGGGCAGCGACGTAGGCACGCCGTCGAGCAGCCCCTCGCGGGGCGCGTCGGCGGCAGTCACCGCGCCGTCTGCATCGCCCTGCCGCGAGGCGCGCTCGGCCATCTTCACCTGGTCCCAGATGCCGGCGACCTCCTCGGCGCTGCCGGCGGCCTCGTGCCCGCCGAAGACATGCGGGTGGCGGCGGATGAGCTTGTCGTTGAGGGCGCGGCACACGTCGTCGATGGTGAACTCGCCCGCGTCGGCGGCGATCTGCGCCTGCAGCACCACCTGCATGAGCACGTCGCCCAGCTCCTCGACAAGGTGCCCGAGGGCCGTGCGCCGCGCGAGGGCGCCAGCCGGCTCACCGGTGCCGGGCGAGGCGGCGTCAAGCGGAGCGGCGTCGAGCCGCTCGATCGCGTCCACGGCCTCGCAGGCCTCCTCTATCATGTTGTTGGCGATGGAGGTGTGGGTCTGCTTGCGATCCCACGGGCATCCGTCGGGCTGGCGCAGGTGCCAGATGGTGCGCACCAGCGCGTCGAAGTCCGGGTGGGTGCCCGGCGCACCGGTGCGCTCGCCCTCGGCGGGGCGACCGTCCTTGCCGGGGCGGGCGGCGTCGGCACGACGCTGGTCGGCGGGGTAGTGGTCAGTGCTCAATGCAACGAGCTCCTTCGTCCCTTTGCGGCGCGAGGCCTAACTGCCGGGCAAAGGATGACGTGCCCCGCAGGAAGAACTCGCATGGAGTGTGCGGCCTATCGTAGCGCATGTCGCGCGACCAGAGATGAAGGCCGCGCGTCTTTTCGAGCAACGGGGCACGAGGCAGCGCCGCTGGCACGCCCGAGGCGCCCGGGCGCAGGCGGCGCCAGCAGGCACGGGCGGGCATGGGCAGGCGCGCGGAAACCACGGGAACCGTGCTCGAATGCGCCGCTGCCAAGAGCCGTGCGAATTGCTATAATTGCGCGGCTCAAAACGCCGCGCGCGATGCAACCAAAAACGCATACACACGCGGCACGTTTGTGGGTATAACTGACTTTCAGATACGACCCGCGCCCTGCGTCTCCGCGACAATCGGACCACAGAGCGTGGGGCACGGCAAACCTGTGGAGAGGATCGAGAAGCAATGGCCCAGCAGTCTAAGTTGCACGTGGCAGGCGAGAACGCCACTACCTTCGTCCGGGCGATTGGCCACGACACCTCCCTGTGCGCGCGCGAGGTGAGCAAGGCCTCGACCTGCAGCAGGTGCATCGACATCTGCCCCGGTCACGCCATTCGCGTCCCCGCGTCCAAAGACACGCCCGGCGGCGTGAAGCTCACCATCTCGAAGGGCTTCTGCGTGGACTGCGGCCTGTGCACCGCGGTCTGCCCAACCGCGGGCCTCACCGTGATGGAGCCCGCCATGCGCACGCTGCGCAAGCGCCTGCGCCGCGCAAGCCAGGTCGCTCCGCAGGACGGGCACTTCTACATCACCTGCGTCGAGACCGGCCTGGCCGAGAAGGATCCCTGCGTGGTGGAGATCCCCTGCCTGGGCATGCTCACGTGGGAGATGTGGGTCAACCTCATGCTCGACTTCCCCAACCTGGGCGTGTACCTGCCCGGCGATCTCTGCAACCGCTGCAAGGCCAAGGACGCCGAGGGCCTCATCGTCGACGCCGTGTGCCGCGCGCAAGACATCGTGGGACGCGAGGTGTCGCTCGTGGAGACCATGCGCGAGCTGGACTTCACCAACAGCGCCGGCATGGTGGACCCCAAGCGCGTCGAGGCGTTCTCTGGCATGGGCAGCGGCCTCGCCAGCATCATGAAGGACATCACCTCCGCCCCCGAGGACGAGATGCCCTCCGAGGAGATGGGCCAGACCGACTCTCGCAAGATGCGCATCCGCCTGCGCAAGGAAATCATGGCCGAGAAGGGCGAGAACACCCCCGGCCTCAAGGGCGCGGAGGAGCTGGGAGGCACGCTCACGCCGGCGCGCTGGTCGGTGATCGATGCGATCATGCGCTTCCCCGAGGTCGCGCCCAACATCCAGCTCGACGGCATCGAGATCGCCCAAGACGCCTGCACGCGCTGCGGCGAGTGCGCCCAGGTGTGCCCGCTCGGAGCGCTCGTGGTCGACGAGAACGGCTGCGTGAGCGTGCGCGCGGCGATCTGCACCGCCTGCGGCCTGTGCGAGCAGGTGTGCGAAGAGAACGCCATCCGCCCCGCCAGCACGTGCGCGCAGGAGCTGGTCGCAAGCGAGCAGTAGCATCGCTGCAAACGAGTAGCAGCGCCGCTGCGACGGAGCCGACAAACTGTCTGGGGCGAGGCGCCAGGACATGTGACGGGCGCCTCGCCCCTTTTTCGTGCCGCGCGCAGTGCCCCCTCGACCGTTCGCCACGCGACCGCACACGGCTCGTCGCGTGTGGCCCGTCTTGCGAACGGCCCGCTACGCAGCCACGACCCCCGACTGCTAAAAAAGTCCAAGTTAGGATGCCCCGGGAGCCCAGCGAATCCAGTAGCAAATTGGCTCGTAACGACGCAGCTCAATAACAGGCCGTTTACCTGCTGTTTTGCTGTCTTTTCATACATGCCGGCGCAGTAGATACGCCCGGCTAAGCGATGAGCACACTGCACGGGAATCCTAAGTCCACCATTTTTAGCAACTTGGTCCCCTCCGCGCGCAATCCGCAACAAGCACGCAATTCTCAGCAGGCTCGCGATCCCCATCGGCGTTTCGATTGCGTCAGCGCCTCGGTCTATCGTAATCGAAATGCCGATGCGATAATGGTGATGCAATAAACTAGTGTTGTTCTTGCGAACATGTATCGCATTCGCATAACGTTCATCACTCTTTACGTAGTGATGTGTGTATTATTATTCGATTGCTGAGCCTACGCATCCCCAGGGGACCCACGACCCCTAGCGAATCTGCACCGCTGCTGTTGCACGTTGCAAACGCGTGGCAAAGCATCCGGAAACGCAGTCGTACACACGTCAATCTGGAGAACCTGGAGACTATGGCTACTTTCGAAGACCTCGGCTTGTCCGAGAAGACCCTTGCTGCTGTCCATCAGATGGGGTACACCACCCCCACCCCGGTCCAGGAGCAGGCAATCCCGCTGGTTCTGGCTGGCCACGACGTGCTGGCCGCCGCACAGACCGGCACCGGCAAGACTGCCGCCTTCACCCTTCCCGTGCTCGACAAGCTCGGACACTTCAAGAAGGGCCAGGGGCCCCTTTGCCTCATCATCACCCCGACCCGCGAGCTCGCCCAGCAGATCGACACGGTCGCACGCGCCGTTGGCAAGAAGACCGGCCACTGGGTGCTCACCGTGGTGGGCGGCCTGAGTTATCGTCCGCAGATCAACGGCCTGCGTCGCGGTGTCGACGTGCTCGTCGCCACCCCTGGCCGCCTCATCGACCTCTATGAGCAGGGCGCGCTTCAGCTCGACTCCATCGAGACCCTCGTCCTGGACGAGGCCGACCGCATGCTCGACATGGGCTTCTGGCCTGACGTGAAGCGCATCATCGACGTCCTGCCCGAGCAGCGTCAGACCCTGCTGTTCTCCGCCACGCTGGACGAGAGCGTCATGAAGACCATCGGCGGCGAGGTCCACGACCCGCAGTACGTCGAGATCGCCCACAAGGGCACGGCCGCCGAGACGGTCGAGCAGTTCGTGGCGCCCGTGTCGCAGATGCAGAAGCCCGACCTGCTGCACGACGTCCTGGAGCAGAAGGGCCACCAGCGCGTCATCATCTTCACGCGCACCAAGTTCCGCGCCGAGACCCTGGCCGAGCGCCTGTGGCGTGACGGCTACGAGACCGAGGCCATTCACGGTGACCGCTCCCAGGCGCAGCGCAGCCGCGCCCTGAAGGCGTTCCGCGACGGCCGCGTCGACATCATCGTGGCGACCGACGTCCTGGCCCGCGGCATCGACGTGTCCGACGTCAACTACGTCATCAACTACGACGTGCCCATGGACCCGGAGGACTACATCCACCGCATCGGCCGCACGGGCCGCGCCGGCGAGGAGGGCTTTGCCATCACCTTCGTCACCCGTGACGAGCTGTTTGACTTCTACAACATCGAGTACCTCATGAAGAAGGTCGTGCCCACCCTGGAGATGGAGGGTTACGAGCCCGCCGAGGACGCGCCCGAGCTTGACCCCGACCGCGACTGCGAGCAGAGGCCTCGCCGCGGCGGCGGCCGCAAGAAGGGTCGCGGTGGCCGTGGTGGTCGCGGTGGCGGACGTGGCGGCCGTGACGAGTTCCGTGAGGATCGTCGTGACCGCGACGGTTTCCGCGGCGAGCGCAGGGGCGGCGACCGCGGCGGTCGTCCGCGTCATGGCGAGGACGGCAACTTCGAGCGCACCCGCCGTCAGACCGAGCACGTGGAGAAGGTCGTGCGCGAGGAGGCTGCTTTCACCGGTGCCCCCATGCCCTCCAAGGGCGAGCGTCCCACCATGCCGATGAACCGCGAGGAGCGCCGCAGCGAGCGCTTTGGCGATCGTGATCGTGGCGAGCGCGGCTATCGTGGTCGCAGCGAGCGCGGCGGCTATGGCGAGCGCTCCGACCGTGGTGAGCGCGGTGGGTATCGCGGTGACCGCGACCGCGGGGATCGCGGGTACGGCAGGCGCGACGACCGTGGCTACGGCGAGCGCGACCGCTCCGACCGCGGCGGGTATCGCGGCGACCGCGACCGTGACCGCGGATACGGCGAGCGCTCCGATCGCGGGGATCGCGGCGGTTACCGCGGCGGGCGTTCCGACCGCGGCGGCGACCGTGGCTATCGCGGCCACGACGACCGCGGGGATCGCGGCTATCGCGGCGGGCGTGACGACCGTGGCAGCAACCGTGGGTACGGCGAGCGCAGCGGCAGCGACCGCGGCTATCGCAGTGGCTCCAAGGGTGGCAGCTCGCGCGTGTCGAGCAAGTACTCCTCGGGTGGCTACAAGACCGGTAACCCCGGCAGCCCCAAGGCCTACGGCGAGTCGCTGCACAAGGATCGCCGCCCCGGCGACCGCGGCGGCTACTAAGAGTCCCGGGAGCTGGTAGACAGCCCCTCAGAGAAGGGTCGCTGCTTTATCCCTCCACTGAGCGTATGAACCAGCAGGGCCCGCATGGCAACAACGCCATGCGGGCCCTTTTGCACCAAAAACAGCCCGTGCTTGGAAAGTATCCGGACTTTGGAACGAGTTGAAAACCAGCCTTCTTTAGATTGAATCCTATAATTTCTTTAAGAGCTTATAAAATTGAACATATACTATAAATTACTTATTTATATGGATATAATTGGATCCCCTAAAATCATGCTGCCTTAGCATACTCGTTCCAAAAGCCAAAAACTTTCCACCATGGACCCCTTTTGCGTGCAAATCGGCAGCAAAAGGGGCCTGCGCAACTGACAATTAGAATTGACAGCCACACAGGCCCCGCCAAACCTTCGAGCAAACCTCAACTAAGCCCCTGGCAATCTCGGCGATCGCATCGCTCACAAGCCCTCATAGGGTCCCCCGTGGGGCCTCGTGCCCAGCAGGCCGGCAAATCAGCCTTGCACCTATGCCACCGCGCCAGTCGCCTCGTCCGCACTGGCGCTCGCGGACGCGTTCGACGCGCCACCCACCTCGCCGTCCTGGGCCGTGCCGACCTCGTCGCCCACAAAGCCGGTCGCCGTGTAGGTCTGGTCGCTCTCGACGTAGGTGAACGCGATCTCGTCACCCGGCTGATACGTCACGATGCGTAGCATGCCAGGCAGTGCGAAGTCGTAGATCGTCTCGTCACCCTCGAGCGTCACGTAGAAGTGCGAGTTACCCTCGATCACGCCCTGCGCCATCGTGGCGATCGTGCCGCTTACCTGGGTGTCGGATATGACCTGCTCGGCCTTTTCCTCGTCAAGCATCCCGTTTGTGGCAAGCATCTCGATGTAGTTGGCCTGGCACTCCTCCACCGTGTCGCCCGTGGCAACGTTCTGGTACTGCTGGATGTTGATCATCGCGTACATCTTGACCAACCCGGCGGCATCCTTGAGCGCCATGAAATACGTAGGCTGGCCCTCGATGTTGAGCAGCAGCGGGAATGTGGCCTGGTAGCGCAGGTTCTGCACGGCACCCTCCGCCGAGGACATGGCGGAGTCCTCGGTGGCGCCCGCCACCGAGTAGAACGTCGACGCGCCCGTGCGCTGGTTCACCAGGATGAAGCCGATGATGGAGTTGTCCGCGGTGACCGAGCTCACGCCGGTGTACAGGTACAGGTCGCCGTCTTGGGTGATGTAGTTGTAGCCCAGGCTGCCGTTAGTGCCCTGCGTGGTGCGCACCACGTCGCGCTGGCCGAGCCAGGAGTTCAGCCAGCCGCCCGAGTACATGCCGCTCCAGTTGTACTGCTGGATGAGCAGGTCGCTGGGGTAGGCGCGATCCACCCAGTCGGGGCAGTCCTCGATGGCGTAGTCCTGCGTCTCGCCAGTGCAGGCGTTCACGAGCACCACGCGCTGGATGGTGGTGCCGTCAAACAGGCCGATGGTGCGCTTCTGCACGGGGAACACCCACCAGGGCGTGCCCTCCTCGTCCAGCTCGAACGACTTCTCGTCAAACATGTACGTGGGGTACTTCAGCTGCACGTAGCGGTCGATGTTGCGGGCCAGCGGCTCGGACTCGGAGTACTTGATCGGCTCCTCCAGGCGCACGACCTGCGCCTCCTGCGTGGTCATGTCGACAAGCACGTAGGCGGGGATGCCCTCGGAGCGGTTCGTGAACCACTTGAAGAGGTCGGCGTACACCAGGGGACTCACGCGCACCGGCCTGCCCTGATAGCTGATCTGGCTGTACGCCGTGGAGATCTCGAACTGGCTCACGTACTCCGGGATCGTGCCCATGGCGCGCGCACCCAGAAGGATCGCCGAGTCGCGGTCGATGATCGGCACCTCGGAATAGTCGACCTCCTGGATGTCGGTTGCAAAGTCGCCGTCGGCGGTCTCCAGTATCGTCGCGTAGCGCTGGGCGTTGCCCGGGATGATGGGCATGCCCGCCACGATGCCGACCACGAAGGCGACGATGACCAGACCCGGGACGGCCGTGAGGCGACGCAGCAGCGTCCTTTTGGTCTCAAAGCGGATGGAGGCGACCCACAGCGCCGCGATCACGAGCAGGGCGATCAGGATGATCCACTGCCATACCTGCGAGCTATGCAGGTTGATGGCCGGGTGGAACCACCAGTAGCACACGGCCAGCGCGATGACGGCCACGATGCCCAGCGCGATGAAGGCGCGGCGACTCCAGGTAGCGATGGTCTCCATGATGCCCGGGCGCTTCTCGCCGCCCGCCCCCTGCGGGCCGAAGCCGTCCGTGCCCCCGGGGCCACCCGTACCCGATGAGCCGGCGGCGCCTCCCTCGCCAACCACCGTCGCGTCGGCCGGAATCGCACCTCCCTGGCCCTGGGTATGGCCAGGCATGGGGAACCCGAACAGGGAACCGAGCAGGTCGTTCAGATCGTCGCTTCTCTTGCTCACGAGTCCTCTCTTTCTTGCGTGTTCGTCATGCATGCCGACGCAGAGGCAGGGGCAGGCCCCGCCCCCCCCTTCAGCACGCATTCAGGATACGTATGATCCGTCTACCCACAATTGAGAGGCACCACGCAGCCACCTCGAAGAAACGCCGGCCTCGAGCCCCTGATCTTGGCTGCCGTCGAGACCCGTACAGACCACCGTCTAGAGCGCAGATTGCCCCGCAACCAGCTCGGCACAGGGCCCGCGGTCCGCCTCGGAGATGCCCAGCATGTCCATGGCCTGGTCGAGCGGCAGCCCCGCGTTGCGCATGAGGTTCCTGACGGAGGAGACAAGGGCCTCGAGCTTGCCCGCGCTCCTGCCCTCCGCGCGACCCTCCGCACGGCCCTCTGCGCGGCCTACTGCACGGCCCTCTGCGCGGCCTTCCTCAAGCCCCAGCGCCTTGCCCTCTTCCCTGCCCTCGCGCAGGCCCTCGTCTCGCCATTCGCTCTTGAGCCGCTCGCTGATGAACTTTCCCATTGCCGAACCCTCCCCGCCTACGTCAGCCTCTATGTCAACATTATACCTTGTGCGCAGCAACTCGCTCCGCTCCACCGGATCAAGGCCGGGTGTGAGCAGCGTTCCGAGAAAGCCGGCAAGTCCCGGCGTCCCCGGCACGTCCGTGCAGACGATCGCCACGCGCATGAGATCGAAAAACCACTCGCCACCCATTTCTACAACCTCGGCAAGCCAGCCAGGCATGGACCCCTCCGCGCGTGCCGGCCAGCCGAGCGGCCATCGGATGAGACGGCCGCGCATTCTCTGCGGCGGATCCGTGCAGATCCAGATGGAGTAGACGCGCTTGAGCCGCTCGTAATGCGACTTCGTAAACTCGACGCCATGTTGGGCGCTCAGCAACCGGGCACAATAATACTGGGCGCGCGCCATGATCGGGTAGCCCGGATAGAAGTCGGCCTGCGCCTCGACGTTTACCAGAAGCGACGCGAAGGGCCCGCTCCGCGGAAAGGCGCCTGACAGCCGCAGGGATTCCCGGGAATCCCCGTCGGCAGTACCGGGCACGTCAGCCATACCGACAACATGCGTCCCATCACGCGCGGGAACGTCTACCCTAAACAGCATGTCGTAGAAGACAGAGCCCTCCTGTACCCTTGTGTCCTCGTTTCGCAAGCCATAGATCCTCGGGACCTCGCCGGAATCCAGCCCCTCGCCAGCATCGCCCGTGCCATCCGACAGATCGGCCGCTGCTGCACCGAAAAGCCGCTCTCCGATACACCCTCGGGTAATCTCGCTGACATCAAGCCCTCGGCACTCGTCTGTGCATTCTCTCAATATCCAAGCAAGAACGGCTTTCTCGGACAGCATTCGTTTGCATACCGCATCGTAGCGTGCCTCCGTCCGGTTCGCCCTGAGCAGCCACGGCACATCATCCCGTTCGCTCATACGACCCTCCGCCTCACCCCCGTACGCGAAGCGACTTCTCCGCGTCCTTCCCCACCACGGCCATTGCCTAGCCATGAGGATGAGACCGGGCGAAGCGATCCCGTATGTGGATATCAAGAATTCGGAACGCCTCTGACAGAAGTCAGACAGCAGAAGCAGAAGCGCAGGTATCCCATGCCATGTGGGATTGTCAGACCTTGGGCAGAGGCGTGTCAGACCTTCGACTTCATACTCCGTCCACATACGTGCCCAACAGCTTGTTGCCCACCAAATCGGACGGATTGTCACAAGAGCCGCGCTTGCCATTGATAAAGTTCGCGCATGGGCATACAGTACGCATGGCGTGGACGCACGCGGGAGTCTAGGGGTGCCGTCAGCCACAGGCCGGCGGGATACGTGGACAAGTATGGCCAGCAAGATCCGGGGGATGGAACAAATGAGCGACATGCAGGCACGTCCGCAACATGGTGACATGACCCAGGGTGGGATCATCGCCTCCCTCGTGCTGTTTGCCCTGCCCATGCTGGTGACCAACTTCTTCCAACAGTTCTACGTGACCGTGGACTCGATGATCCTGGGCCAGTGGTCGGGCAAGGTCGCGCTCGGCGCCGTGAGCAACTGTGCCACGCTGATCGCAACCATCGTGTGCTTCTTCAACGGCGTCGCCGTCGGCACGGGCGTGGTGCTCGCCCAGTTCTTCGGGGCCCGTCAGAAGGAGCGCTTCGGACGGGCAGTGTGGGCGACCGGCGCGCTGTCGTTGGTGGCGGGCCTGCTCATGACAGCGATCTGCCTTGCCATCGCCCGTCCCTGCCTCGCCCTGATGAACCTCGAAGGCGAGGTCCTCGACCAAGGCACGCTCTACATGCACGTCTATGCGATCAGTATGCTTCCCATGGTGGTCTACAACATGGGATCGTCGGTCTTCAGGGCGTTCGGCGACTCGCGCACCCCCATGGTCATCCTCATCGTCGCCTCGCTTTTCAACCTTGGCGCCGCCTTCGCGTTCGTCGCCGTCCTTGGCATGGGGGTCTTCGGCGCGGCGCTGGCCACGGTCTTGGCCCAGCTGCTCTCCGCCATCGCCACGGTGGCCTGCATATGGCGCAGACGCGCAACCGCCTGCATAGACGGGACGCGCCCGTCTGCCGACCTGGGCATCATCAGACGTATGCTGGGCATCGGCGTGCCCAGCGGCGTGCAGATGACTGTGATCTGCCTCTCCGGCGTCATCATCTCCTCGCAGATCAACCTCTATGGCATCGAGGTCATGGACGGTTTCGGTGCATACTCAAAGATCGACGGATGGCTCTACATGCCCTGCGGGGCGATACAGGGGGCGGTTGTGACCTTCGTTGGACAGAACGTCGGCGCCTCGAAGTTCGATCGCGCCCGACGGGCGATGTTCGTCGGGGCGGGACTAGCGGTCGCGGTGACCGTGGCGCTCTGCGCGGCCCTATGGCTGCTGCGCTATCCCGTGCTCGGCCTCTTCTCGCCCGACACCGAGGTCGTGCGCTATGGCATCGAGGCGATGGCGGTCATACTTCCGCTGTATTTCATGTATGCCATCTATATGGCGCTGTGCGGCCTGTACTACGGCGTGGGATCGACCATGGTGCCCATGGTACTCGCGGTTGCGTTCATGTGCGTGCTGCGCGTGATCTGGGTGGTCCTCGTGCAGAGCCTCGCCCCCAGTCCGACTGCGATCTATATGAGCTACCCCATCGCCTGGGTGTTCATGGTCGCATCGCTCACGGTGTACTACTTCAAAGGCACGTGGCGTTACCGCGACCAGATACGCGGGAGAGCAGTCGACGCGGTGGAGCAGCGGGCCTAGCGGGCAGCGGCGCGAGAGGGCACAAGGACGCGCACCGGATCACTTGGCCAGCAGCTCCTCGCAGCCCCTACGCTCCTCGCCCGTGACCCCCAGAAAGTCAAGCGCCTGCTCGAGGCTGTAGCCAAGTCCCTCCATCAAGCGGCGCGCGGAGAGCGAGATTCCCTCCAGCTTGCCCTCGATCTTGCCCTCGGCCATGCCCTCAGCTCGGCCCTCCGCCCTACCTTCTGCCCTACCTTCTACTCTTCCCTCTGCCCTGCCTTCCACCCTGCCGCGGGTCCTCCATTTTTCCTCGCTGCGCTTCTCGAGCACCTCGCTGAAAACGCCCATTGCCCCCGTCCTTTCTGCCAGAGCTTTCTTCTCGTCTTTGCTAATAACATTGTACCTACTTGCAAGTAGTTCGATCTTCTCCTCGGGCGAAATCTCGGCAGAGAAGAGCGTACCGAGAAACCCCGGGAGGCCCTCCGAACCCGGCGCGTCCACGCAGATCGTGACGACGTGCGACAACCACTGCCCGAGTTTGTTTCCCTGGCTGTCAATCATGTCTCTTTCCACAGGCCAGCAAGAGACGGCGCCGCTTTGCCTTTTGGGAGGGTTCAGGCAGATCCAAATGGAGTAGACCCCTCTAAGATCGCCGTATCGTGACCCGGCAAAGTCCACCCCACTCTGTCCGGAAAGCAGGCGTGCGCAGTAATACTGAGCACGGTTTACCAACGGGTACCCCGGATAGAAGTCACCCTGCACTTCGATGTTTACCAGAAGGTCGCGCCAAGGGGAGTTTACTTTGCACGCCCCACCCGACCCACTCGGCCTGGCGGGGTCCGGCATCAGCGGGCTTCTCAGCCGAAAGAGCAAATCAAACCTAATCAAGCCCTCCTCAATGCGAGCGTCCTCGTTGCGCAGGCCGCGTATTCGAGAGGCGCCATGTCCCGCGTCAATCTCGGCAGGCTGTTCATCGAACCGCAGCCCGCAAGGCCCCTCCTCCCCGGACGTGGGGAGTCGGCTAGCCCCCGCCCCCACTTCATCAGAAATGAGCTGACGGATCTGTTCGATCGGCATCCCCGCGCATTCGTCAACGCAGGCGGAAAGAATCCGCGCCAACACGACTTTCTCTGACAAGAGTAACTTGCACGCTGCGTCATACTTCGACCTGGCGCCCGTCTGGCGCACCCCCGACTCTAGTGCCGATCTCATTCCCATTGAAACAACCTCCGATGCTAACGCCTATGCGAGCGTTTCCACTCCCACCACATGAGCATGACGCATCAGATTCGAAATAAGGATGTGTTTTGCGTGGACTTCGACGTCCTCTTACCACAGCCTGACAAGCTCATGGAAACAGCAGCTCAGAGGCACCACGCGTACTTTGTCAGATCATCGCCAGACCATAGTCAGACCCCCAACGGGCCTGCCGGACATGCCTCGTCTCTCCCATCCAACCAGTCTGGCGCATGGGCAGGCACGCCTTCATCCCATCCCGGCAAGCGCGGGGCATGGCCCGGGCGCAGTCCCGCAGGCCCCTCGACGCGGCAGCGTGGAGGGGCCGAGGACTGTCCGAGCACCGGGTCATGCCCCGCGCACCCTACTCGTCCGCGCCGCCCAGCTCCTCGAGCAGGCCAAGGGCAAACGGCACAAGCTCCTCCTCCCCCTTGCGGAAGGGGTAGGTCACCTTGCCGCTCTTGGCAAACACGATCGCCCCCTTGGCGCGCCACAGCTTCGCGGTGACCTCGGGCACCTGGGCGCCGGCGAGCTGGACCTTGCCGGCGACATACCCCACCGCAGTGATGCCCAGGCGGTCCGCCCTGATGCGAATGCGCGCCCGGTCAAAGAGGTTGCGCGCGGCAAGCGGCAGCTCGCCGTAGGTCTGTTCGAGCTCGCGGGCCAGCGCGTCCACGCCCTCCAACTCGCTGAGCGCCGCCAGCTTGCGGTAGGCAAGCACGCGCTTGTCCACGTCGCGCACGTACTCCTCGTCCAGATAGTAGTCGGCCGGCAGGTTGATCGCCACGGTGGTCTCGGCCGCCTCGGCAGGCTCCTCGCCACGCGCCAGGGCCACCGCCTCGCCCAGCATCTGCGTGTAGAGGTCAAAGCCCACGCTGGAGAGGTTGCCGTGCTGTTCGGCACCCATGAGGCTGCCGGCGCCGCGAATCTCCAGGTCGCGCATGGCGATCTTCATGCCGCTGCCCAAGTCGGTGTGCTCCCCGATTGCCACAAGGCGCTCCGTGGCCTCGGGCGTGAGCGGAAGCTCCGGCGGGAACATGAAGTAGGCGTAGGCCTGCAGCCGCCCGCGTCCCACGCGCCCCTTGAGCTGATAGAGCTGCGCCAGTCCCAGGCGCTGGGCATCCTCGATTATGAGCGTGTTGGTGTGCGGGTTGTCGATGCCGCTCTCGATGATGGTGGTCGCCACCAGCACGTCGACCTCGCCGGAGACGAACGCCTGCATCACGTTCTCCAGCTCCCGCTCGCTCATCTGGCCATGCGCCGCCCGCACGCGAGCCTCGGGAGCCACGCTCATGACGCGCATCACCGCGTCGTCGATGCTCTTGACGCGGTTGCTCACGTAGTACACCTGCCCGCCGCGCGCGAGCTCCAGACGAACGGCGGCGCTCACCACGTCCTCGTCCCACTCGCCCACATGCACCTTGACGGGCCGGCGGCCAGTGGGGGCCGTCTTGATGAGAGACATGTCGCGCACGCCCGAAATGGCCATCTGCATGGTGCGCGGGATGGGCGTGGCCGAGAGCGTCAGCACGTCCACCTGCTCGCGCAGGTTCTTGAGCTGCTCCTTGTGCTGCACGCCGAAGCGCTGTTCCTCGTCGATGATGACCAGGCCCAGGTCACGCGGGTTCACGTCGCGAGACAGCAGGCGATGCGTGCCCACCAGCACCTGCACCTCGCCGGCGGCAAAGCCCTCCAGGGCGGCCTTCTGCTGCTTGGCGCTGCGGAATCGCGAGAGCACCTCCACGCGCACGTTGAACGGGGCGAAGCGCTCCGCAAACGTCTGGTAATGCTGCTGGGCGAGGATCGTCGTGGGGCACAGCACCATGACCTGCTTCTTGTCCTGCGTGGCCTTGAACGCGGCGCGCAGGGCGACCTCGGTCTTGCCAAAGCCCACGTCTCCGCACAGCAGGCGGTCCATGGGCTTGGTGGACTCCATGTCGGCCTTGATGTCGGCAATTGCCAGGCGCTGGTCATCGGTGAGCTCGTAGGGGAAGCTCTGCTCCATCTCGCGCTGCCAGGAGCTGTCGGGCGAGAAGGCAAAGCCCTGGGCGGTGGCGCGCCGGGTGTAGAGGTCGACCAGGTCGAAGGCGAGCTTCTTGGCGGCCTTGCGCGCCTTGGAGGTGGCGCGACTCCAGTCGGCGGTGTTCAGCCGGGTGAGCCGGGGACTGTCGCCGTCGGGACCCACGTAGCGGGTGATGCGGTCCACCTGCTCGAACGGCACGAAGAGCTTGTCGCCGCCCGCATACTCGAGCAGGAAGTAGTCGCGCTCGCGGCCCGCCACCTCCTGGCGGACGATCTGCGAGAACAGCGCGATGCCGTGCGTTGCGTGCACCACGTAGTCGCCCGGCTTGAACGGGAAGGTAACGTCGGTCACGTCGACGTTGCGATGCTTGGCGTGACGCGCCATGCGGCTCATGAGGTCCGACGCGCTGATGACCGCCAGACGCGCGTCGGGCAGGACGATGCCGGCAGGGATGGGCGCGTCGGTTATGGTGATCGAGCCGCGCGCGATGGGAGCGGGCGGAACCTGCGCCCACGCCTGCGTGAGCGGGGCGCGGTTCTCCTCGGCGCTCGCAAGCGACTCCACGATGGGGATGCGCTCGTCGGTGAGCGCAAGCTCCATGGAGCGGCGCGCCTCGCTGTCGGGAATGGCGAACACGCAGGCGATGCCAGAGTGGGCGAAGTACGAGAGGCGCTTCGCAAGCCGGGACCCGCCGGCAACGTCAGGCTGCTGGACGCGCATCTCGGCCGTCGCGGCGCCCCCGGCGCGCAGCAGGGCAACCAGGGTGAGCCGCTGCTGGTCGCCGAAGTCGAGCTTGGCGGCAGGCAGGTAGAGGCCCTCGACGCTCTTGCGCTTCTCCGACGCCGCCTGGGACACCTCGTCATAGGCGCGCGTGGCGTCGTCGAAGAGCGAGCGCGGCTCGGCCACCACCATGAGGGTGTCCCCGCTGACATGCGCAAGCGGGGATCCCACCGAGGGATACAGGTGCGGCAGATAGTAGTCGAGCTCGGGAAACACCACCCCTTGCCCGAGCATCTCCATGTGGGCGGCGACGCCCTCGTCGTCCTGGGCGGCCTGATACATGCGCTGCCGGCAGCGCTTCACTGCCGCCTCGCTCAGCGCCAGTTCCCGACAGGGAAAGAGCGTGACGCGCTCCAGGTCGCCGATGGTCTGGCCGGTCGTCGGCACCATGCGGCGGATCGAGTCGATCTCGTCGCCGAAGAACTCAAGGCGCACGGGGGCGCTCGCCTGGGACGGAAAGACGTCGACGGAGTCGCCATGCACGTGGAAGGTGCCGGGCTCGTCGGCCGCGCCGGCGCTCGTGTAGCCGCGAAACAGCAGCTGGGCAGGCACGTCGGCGAAGGGGATCTGCTGTGCGAGCTCGTAGGTGATGGGCTCGAAGTAGCGGCTCCCCGCCGGGGGCACGCAGCGGACGAGGGCGCGGGCCGAGGCCACGACCACGCACTCCTCCCCCGCCGCCAGACGCGCGACGGCATGGCAGCGGGCGCCGATAACCGCCCCGTCGGGCGCCTTGTCGCTCCAAGGGAGGTCTTTGCGCTCGGGATAGCGCTCAACCACGTCGCGCCCCAGGTACGCGGACAGGGCGACCGCCATGCGATCCGCAGCGTCCTCGCCGGCGACGACCACTAGCGTCGGCCGCGGGTTGCGCGCGAACACTGAGGCGACGATCAGGGGGCGGGCAGACTGTCCGACGCCCAACGTAGCGTCATCCCCCAACCCCAGGGAGCGCTCGATGGTGCGAAACTCGGCGGAGGTGGCGATCTGTGCGGCAAGGCGGTGGATGAGCACGTGAGAGACCCTTCGAACGCTCGGGCATACAGGATGGTGGCGCACCGAGTGACCATTGTACTTCCCGACACCGCCAAAAACGAGCCAGCACCCAATTCTCAACAACCGCACCGCCCGCTCGCCGTTGGTGCATGCCCACATTGGTCTGCACGCGACAATTGACTCGGCGGCACGCGTAGCGGCCAAGATGACCGACATATAACAAAGATTGAAAATCAACCGTCGAAAGTATTGACAACTGCCCTCTCCCACGTTCAGACTTGATCCACGTTACATATGTAGACAACAAGCAGCATCGGTAACGAGGAAGGGACAGACATGAACTCAATATCACGCAGAAGTTTCGTCAGAGCGTCGGTTCTGGCGGGCGCACTGGCAATTCCGACAGTTGCCATGGCAAGCGAGCAGTCGCCGTCATCTCTGATGGACAAGTCAGCGTCATCCGACGGCGGGGAGTACGACTTCTCGTTCCTTGACGAGATGTCTGATGACGAGCTGAAGGCCCTTAGAGACGAGTTGGCAATTCGTCTCGGATCAGCCCAGACGTCGCCCATGACAGCGCCAAGCGATGGAAGCGAGGGAACAGACGAACAGGAGGCCTCATCGACGGTAGAGGAAGTTCCTGTCTACTGGAACACCCCGATAGAGACAGATGACTACGCCTTCACGCTGACCGGCGCGGAGTGGGCCGACGCCATTTATCCGCCGGATACATCAGGCGGATATTCCTACTACGAGCCACAGAGCGAAGGAACGAGGTACCTTCTTGTTCGCGGTGTGTTCGAAAATAAGTCAAGCGATACGATTAACGTCGAAGATGTGACTTTGCTCCAGATCACGATTAACGGTGAATATAACTTCACGGGCGCTACCGTTATGGCAAAGGATGGATCAGACGACTTCTATTCATTCAATAATTCGCCGATGCCATTGGAAACCGTGAATATCTATCTGTTCGCGGAGATACCGGACAAGATGATTGAGCAGTGCCAGAGCATCAAATGTGTATGGTCGTTCGGCGAAGAGCTTACAAAAAGACTCTCCCTATCCATGATATCTGATGGTGATGACGCGATAGCAACAAACTACATCATAGCCTGGGACATCGCATAGAACCGTCAGTCAATGTCAGCCGCCGGACTCGCACACCGAGTCCGGCATACTACCCAACAGGCACGTTGACGGCAACGCCATGATGGCTGTCTAGAAGCATCTTCGGATCGATCAATTCACTGGTGATGCTTTCAACGAACTCCTGGTCATCCATCACAGGATAAGACCACCGGCCACGTGCGCGCCACCAAAGGAGGCGCGCACGTGGCCTATCTCTCGGTCGTACCTGCGGATGAGATTTGCCTTCGCCCCCGCCCAAACGTCTATCCTCGCCCTGTTCTCCCTGTCGAAGCCGACCATATCGAGCAGGCATTCCGCCTGCCCTCTGGTTATCACCCTGCATTGCCTTCCTTTGTGCATGTGAGAGCAACCGACGAGGTATCCGACATCTTCCAAACACCCCTTCAGGCCCTTGATTCCGAGCGTCCAGCCCCTGTGTTAGGGCCTTTCATACCAAGCAGGCTCGCCAACTCCCCTGTCTTCCGACATCGAGTTCCACGCGAAGATAGACACATCCCTGGATCGTGTCCACGTCGAGCTGGCACATGAGCGCGCTCGGGTTGTCCTTGAGCATCCTCGCGAGCGTGAGGAACGCCACGTCATCGGCGGCCAGGTTGTTCCGACGTTCGCTTTTAGGTAGTCCATGAAGCCATGTTTCGCATCCAAGACAAGGACGCTCTTCCCTAGGCCCACGTCAAACGGAATTACATGCAGCCTCTTGGACAAATTCATCGGCTTCAAGTCATCGACGTCTATGTACCTGTCCCTTTCGACCTTCTCTATTGGCAATTTCACCCATCACCGTCTCCCTCCTCAAGATCGAGCGATTGAGTTAAGAAACCGTCTCATTCCCAAGCAGGTTGGCAACAAGGCCACATAAGACCATGTAAAGGCTGATGTTTCCTTTCCTGCTCTTCCTCGGAAACGTCATCCCAGACGGGTTTACACGGTATCAGAGAGGTAGCTATGCGTAGGGGACGAGGGTAGTTCCGGGAATCTTTGACAGAGAAAAGCCCCTCTGGCATGTATCCGGCATAGGGACGCCAGAAGGGTCTGTTTTTGTTCGTATATGAGAACGACTCGGCATTATCGATGGCAGGACTCGGATCGGCCATGACAACTAGTTGATGTTATCAATAACCGATCTTATTCCGTTCTGCCGAGAGTTCTCCAGCGACTGTCCCTGTCGCGCGCGGCTGTCAGAGCCATCTCCAGGCGGGTTGAGAACGAGTATTCCGGCTATGACGAAGGCAGCCATGATGACGATGGCGAGCATCACCTTTCTGCTCGTTGTCATCTGTCTTCCGTTGTCGCTTTTTCTGTCAACGCTGGCCATATTCATGGGCAAAGGCTGACAAGTCGCCGGATCGCTTGGCCTGCCAGTCGTTTCTGCATCGCGGATATTCCTGTCCGGAACGCAAAGTGCTATGAGCCATCCTGGGAACAGGAGGCAAAACCCAAGAATGAAAAAGCCATATGGCGGATAACCCTTCCTCTCGGCGTACCTCTTTGCGGATCTCCCAAACATATAAGCCATCGCCAGTAGCGCGGCGAACGCGAGCGTCGACAGCAAGAATGCTAGAGCTGACTGTCCAGACCATCCATATGACGCTAACATCATCGTGATCACTATGATCGCAAGGATGGCGACCACGATACTTATCGCAACTATGGCTTCCGCCGCTACCTTGCCGTCCTCGTTCTCCAACTCCTGATCCTCTCTCTCCTTTTTGGGTATTCCATGACTGCAGGGGAGCATGACAGTACAGGCGGCCAGAGCGATCACGCAGATCTTGAACCGTCTGTTGCCATCTTTTCGCCTCCGCCTCGCCTGCTTAGATTATCGTTCTCTGATTACATACGTCAATTGCTTTCTGGCGTGATTTCGGCCGGTCCTCCCTTTAAGCCCAAAGGCCCTCCTCCGGTTGTCCCGCGTGTCGCGATAACCGGCGAAGGCGTGTCCCCAACCCGCTCGGGGAGATGCAGACACCGCTATCCATCGCGACTTTATGTCGGATATATACCATCTATACTTGTTTGCATGTACAATATCCGTCGTAAGCTGTCTCGTCCCACCAAGGAGGACCGCCATGAAGCGCCCCGTTCCTGTGCGCACGAAGCTCTGCGCCAAGCGAATCGGCGAGAACCTCGCCAGCTGGCGGCGCATGCTCTCGATTCCGTCGCAGGAACTCGCCGACCGCGCGGGGGTCTCGCGGGAGACGATCTCGCGTCTGGAGAACGGCGACCCCTCTGTGAGCTTCGCAACCGTGCTCAACGTCTGCGGGGTCCTGGGTATCCTCAACCGAGTGGAGGAGGCCGTCGACCCCTACGAGACTGACCTCGGCCGGGCGAGGGCCGACCAGCTCATTCCCTTGCGGATACGGAAATAACCATGCAGGCAGCGGCTGACATATATCTGGGCAACGAGGCGAAGCTCGTGGGGCGAGCCCGGTTCACGTTGCGACATGGGCACATCACGACGGCGTTCGCGTATGACGACGCCTACCTTGCATGGCCACGCTCATTCGCCATCGATCCGGCGCTGCCCCTCTCGGCACACTCCGGCTTCTCCGACGGACTGCCCGGCTCACTCTCCGACTGCGCCCCTGACCGCTGGGGCAGAAGGCTCATCCAACGCGCCTCCGCGCGCATCCCTGATGAGGTTGACTACCTTCTTGGCGTGTATGATCGCACTAGGCAGGGCGCCTTGCGATTCAAGACGCCGGGCTCAGAAGCCTTCTGCACCGAGCAGGCCGAGATCCCCCCGGTCATCCAACTCCCGAGGCTGCTCGCCGCGTGTCGCGCGGTGCTCACCGAGCAGGACGCCTCGGAACAAGTAAAGTGCCTGCTTGACGCGGGGTCTTCGACCCTGGGGGGAGCGCGCCCCAAGGCAACGGTCGTCGACGAGCACGTGCTGCTCATCGCCAAGTTCCCCGCACCTGCAGACGAGCACAGCGTGATGCCGTGGGAGAAAACGGCCCTAGACCTTGCTGCCGCCTGTGGCCTGGCAGTGCCCGCATCCCGACTCGCACGCGTGGGTAACGACTCCGTGTTGCTCCTTGAGAGGTTCGACCGCGAGCAGGGCAAACGCGTTCCCTACCTGAGTGCCATGAGCCTTCTGGGCGCACATGACGGAGAGGGGCGTGACTACACAGAGATCGCCGAGGCCCTCTCTGCGTTCGTGGGCAACCCCGACCATGACCTGAGGGAGCTGTTTGGGCGCATGGCGCTTTCTATCGCCATCAACAACACTGATGACCATCTTCGCAATCACGGCTTTATCCGCCACGAAGACAGTTGGAGGCTGTCCCCCGCCTTTGACATTAACCCCAACCCTGACCCGGCCGCGCAAAGGGCAACGTCTGTATTCGGCGAGTCCGGCACACGGCAGGCCCGAGCGCTGAGGGAGTCCGCTCCCTATTTCGGGCTGAGCATTGATATCGCCCGCAGCATCGTGTCGACGGTGATACGCCAGGTGGGCGCCTGGCGCGTGGTAGCACGCCGCAACGGTTGTCCCGAGGCGGAGATCTCCCGGTTCGGTGCCGTGTTCGAACAACGCAACCGCGAGCTGCGCGACGCGTTCGAACTGTGAGAAGACGCAGGGGCGCCTAGCTCGACGCGCTATACTTGTTCACATGGTGCGGACAGGCCGCATGACGAGGGGCAAAGGGGACATGGAGGCTCGATGGCATCGCGAACGGTCAGTCCGACAGGGGGCGTCGCGCACGTCCGGCCGTATCTGCTAGGCTTCTCCCTCTACTGGGTCTGGACGATCCTGTGCTTTCGCAGCATGCTCGCATTCTCGCCAGACATCGGGCTCGACTCGATCCTCAACATACGCGCGCTGTTCTTCGCCGTGTCGCTCATCACCACGGCGGCCTTTCATCCCGTCTGCGGCCTGCTTGTGGTCAGGCTGCGGCGTGCCGCACCTGCCCTGTGGTGGGCGTGCGCAGCCGGCATGGCGTTGTCCGTGGGGTGCGTCGGCCTGGCTCAAGGCCAGGCCGGCGACGCGATGATCGCAACGGCAGGCATCGTCAGCGGCGCCACGAGCGCCTACCTCGACGTCTGCTGGGCACAGGCGTACAGGTAGGCTGCACCCCAAGACCTCGGGCCGCTACATCATAGCCTCGCTCGCCATTGCGTTTGCGGGCTTCTTTGCGCTGGTGCCGCTGTCGCGGCTCCACGCCGGCATCCCCATCGCCATCGCCTGCCTGTTGCCGTTTACCTCGGCGCTCACCCTCCAGCTCGACCGCAACGCCGTCCGCCGCGAAGGCGACGCCTCCCAGGACATCGTCGAGGGCGCGGCTGGGGAATCCCTCTCGCACAACGCGGCGCAGATCGCCCGCGTGCTGTGGCGGCCCATCCTCGGCTCGCTCGTCTTCTTCTTCGCGGACGGCTGCCTGGGAGCCATCTCACCCATCACCGACAACCTCAACGAGTACGGGACCATCTCCATCGCCCTCGACCTCGTTGCCACGGTCGCCCTTCTCGCCATTCTGCTCGCGTTCAAGCGCGTGTCGATCGACCTCACCTATAGCGTGGCCATGATCCTGGTGACCACGGGCTTCGTCGTGCTGCCGTTCGCCCTAGGCGCGCTGGGGCTCTCGCAGACGCGTCTGGCACTCGCCTCTGCGCTCATTGGTTCGGGGATGAACCTCTTTGACCTGCTCATACTCTGCATGATCGCGCAGTGCGCCTACGACTGGCGCACCCCCGGCGCCATGGTCTGCGGCGTGGTGCGCGGCGTCACGGTGGGCATGATCGCCCTCGGGCACCTGCTGGGCAGCTGGGTCGGCCCGCAGATCGAGCGCGAGTCCATGGTCGTGGTGCTCCTCACCGTCGGGGCACTCTACCTGCTCGTGCTGTCCACGACGTTCTATCTGGGCAGGCGCCGCTCCAAGGGGGTCCTGCTCGAGGAGACGGCCGGTGCCGGCGCGCAACGAGACCTGGCAGACATCATTGACGCACGCGAGGGCGGGCAGGCAACGCCTCCTGCGGGTGCCGCCACCCCAGGCATGCAAGGTGGGCAGACGTCAGGCGCGGCTTCGGACGTGGCGCCGGCGGAGACCCTCGCCGACCTCACCGCGAGCCGCATCCAGGACGTCTCGCACACCTATCACCTCTCGCGGCGCGAGACCGACGTGTTCGCCCTGCTCGCGCAGGGCCGCAGCATACCCTACATCGCCGAGACCCTGGTGATCTCGGAGAACACCGTGCGCTCGCACGCGCAGAGGATCTACGCCAAGCTCGACGTTCACTCCAAGCAGCAGCTGCTCGACCTAGTGCAGGGCACCGACGACGGCAGGTAGCCCATGCGTCCCGGTGAGGGCGGCCGCCTCGCAGCATGGCCCGTAGGACCCCAGTGGGGCCCCAGTGGGGCCCTAGTCGGCCAGCGAGGTGCAGGCCCGCTCGAGCTCCACGTCCCTCTCGAGCTGCTCGGGAGCCCAGGCAAGGTGGACGTCCGGGACTATCCCGCGGCCGATCGTCGCCTGTCCCTCGTATGCCGCCAGGTAGGTGGCGGTGGGAACCACCAGCGAGAAGTCATGGTCGAGGCGCACCACGCGCGGGCTGGTGTTGTCGAGCGATCCCAGCGTCGCCCTGCCCATGACGCATGCATGGCCCGCGCTGCGCGCCGCCCTGACGAGCCACTCGGCGGCCTCGCCGGTGAAGCGGTCGGCCAGGATCGCCACGCGGCGGCCCTCGGCCGTCTCGGGGGCAGCAAACCTGGCGTCGGGATAGAAGCCGCCCAGCTCGCGCACCATGCCCTTGCCGCGCTTGGCGCGCATGTCATCGATCGCCGCGTCGATCTGGCCGTCAAGAGCGGCAGACCCGTCCGCCTGCTCCTCAGACGCGGCCTGCACATCCGCACACGCCGTCTGCGCACGCAGCGCCTCGAGCTCGGCAATGCGTGCGTCCACGTTGTGGCGCGTGTAGTTCATGACGACGCCGTCCGGGCCGAAGAGCTCCGCGGGGGTCGCCTCCTGTCCAGGGGCAAGCACCAGGTCGACCAGGGGGTAGATGTCCTGCTGCCCACCGCCGCGCGCACCGCGCACGTCGATGACCAGCTGTCGTGCCGCGCGCGCCTCCTCGAGTAGGCCGCCCAGCTCGCCGGCAAAGGCCACGTCGGCAGGGCGTCGCAGCGTCAGAACCGCCACCTCGCCCCGCCGCGCCAGCTCGCATGCGGGCATGTCCGCGCCCTGCGCCAGCGCCGGCTGCGCTCCGGACCCCTCGTCGCTCGCCCCCGTGCCCGGCATCCCCTCGTAGGAGGCAAGCTTCACCACGCGCTCGCCCCCGTCGGCGCCGCGCACGGTGACGTGCCGGGCAAACGCCAGCACCACCGACCAGTCCTCGCGCTCATGATCGACAGGCTCGGCCGTCGTCCACAGCGTGCGCTCAACCTCGGGGCGAATCTCCTCGAGCCGCTGGCCGTTGATCGCGACGATCGCCTCGCCCTTGACGACCTGCGCGCCCGGGCGAGCCCAAGTGACGTACAGGACGTCGCCGTAGCGCTGCGTGCCGAAGTCTTGGCTCACCCGCCAGGCCGCTCCCGGACCAACGAGCAGCTGCAGGCCCGGGTCCTGGAACCAGGTGAGGTAGTGCAGGATCATCTGGGTGAGCGTGCGGTCGCAGTACCTGGGGCTCTGGAACATCCCCGAGTTGAGGGTGTACAGCTGGCCGATGAACTCGGAGTACCCCGAGGCCTCATAGCGCGCGCAGCTTGCGTAGTCAAGCTGCAGGGTCTTGAGCATCAGGTCGTAGATGCCCAGGAAGTTGCGCTGGCCGCGCGCCCTGCCGCCGCGTCCGGCCGCGGCGGTGCGATGCCCCGCGGAAGTGTCGCTCGTTCTCTCGGCCATGGCCGTCTCCCCTCAGTCAGCTCCAAAAGGCACCGGGCCCGCGGAGGTCCCGCAGACCCGGCGCATCACGCTCTATCGTAACATCCCGACAACGTCGGCCCGCGCACGGCGAGCCGGCGCCACAGGACCCTAGTTGCCCTGGGCGGCGTTGATGCCGGCAAGGCGGCCAAAGGTCATGGCCATGCCGTGCGAGACGCCCATGATGGTGGTGGGGTAGTCCTCGGCGAAGCGGCAGCCCATCGTGTTACCGCAGACGTACAGGCCCTTGACCGGCTCGAAGCTCTTGTTGAGGGCGTGGCAGCTCGCGTCGGCCATGACGCCGTGCACCATGCAGAACGCGAAGATGTTGCTGATCTCGGTGGCGTAGAACGGCGGCTCGACGATGGGGTACAGGCGGTCGGCGCGCTTGCCGAAGTCGTCGTCACGGCCCTGCTCGGCCAGCTCATTGTAGCGTTCGATGGTGGCCTTGAAGTTGTCGGCCGGGATGCCCAGCGTCTCGGCGAGCTCCTCGATGGTGTCGCAGATCGCGGTGGCGCCCTCGGTCACCTCCTCGGGCGTGCGCCAGCCGATACGCTCGATGTAGTTGCCCCAGGGCTCGGTCTCCACATCGTCGACGATCTTCCAGTAGCAGGCGTGGCCGGTGGGCATGGTGTGCACCTGCTCGGGATACTTGGAGTCGAAGATCTGGTAGGTCTTCTGCTCGGGCTGACGGATGGTAACCTGCGACAGCAGGTGGCCGGGCACGTCCTCGTTGCAGAAGCGCTCGCCGTTCTTGTTGACCAGCAGGAACGGGTCGCAGCCCAGCGCGCCGCCGAAGGAGTGCGTCATGACCGAGGCGGCGGAGAAGTCGGGCTCGGCACCGGCCCACACAGCCATCTTGAGGCCCATGCCCATGTTGGTGGGGTTACCCTGGTAGTCGGTGTTGGTCCAGCCGAACATCATCTCGAACGACTCGTGGCTGAAGTAGGAGCGCATCTCGGTGTTGCTGCCGTAGTCACCGCAGGCGTCAACCACGGCCTTGGCGTTGATCTTGATGACCTTGCCGTCAGCGTCGGTGCACCAGGCGCCCGTCACGGCACCGGAGTCGTCGACGATGAACTGGTCGCACTTCGTGGAGAAGTGGACGTCGGCCGAGGCCTGGATGATCTCCATGATCTTGTCGTTGAGCGGCACCTGGTCCGGGCGGAAGCAGATGACGTCGGAGTACATGGGGTAGAGCTCGGTGTCGTAGTCGTACTCGGGGTTGATGGGGTTGTTGAAGCAAGTCATGTACATCTTGCCGTCGGTGGACTCGGCGCCCATGCCACTGGTGGGGACCGACGCGCCGTCAATGCCCGACTCGGAGGGCGTCAGGTTGGGATCGAGGAAGACGATGTCGGGGTTAGCCGAGACGTGCCAGTCAAACGCGGCACCGGAGTTGTCGATCCAGTAGCGCCAGATGCGCGGGTCAGGACGCCAGCCATTGGCCTGCAGCTCGGCATTCAGCATGCCGATCTTGTCCTCGGCCGAGTACTCGACGCCAGCGCTCACCGAGAAGCTCGAGTTGATGTTGCCGAACTGGGCGGCGCGGCAGTTGTAGCTCTCGGACTGCTCGACGCAAATGACCTTGACGCCCTCCTCGACGGCGGCGCGGGCGGCGCACAGGCCGGCGACGCCCAGGCCCACGACGAGCACGTCGCACTCGAGCTCCTCGTCAGCGGACTCGGGAGCGGCGGGAGCCACGAGCCAGCCGGGGATGTACTTGCCGTTCTCGTCCCAGTAGCCGGGGTTTCCGGTGTCATTGACGGCCAGGTGCGTGTTGCCCGTGGTGCTCTCGGCGGTGGTGGCGTTTGCCTCGTCGGTGGCTTCGGACTCTGCGGCCTCCTCGGCAAGCGCGGTGCTCGCCAGGCTCGCTACGCCCGCAGAGGCAACGACCGCTGCGGCGCCAACGCCAAGAAACGAACGACGGGTCAGATCTGAGCTCATGGTTTTCCTCCTAGCATGAGGTTTGCGGTCCGGGACGCCCGGCTTGCGACCCGACCGGAGGGCGCACTCGCACAAGGCAAGCGACGCTCCCGCGGCCAGTCCCAAGCCGTCTCCCGGCTCGCCGCCCATGCTAGGCTCCTGATAACAAAGTAGGCTCACCCGAAACATATGAAAATGCTCTAGTTCGAGGTGGCAGGGCATCGCAGAAACCAAAAAGCCCGATCGTACCTTGCATCCATCGCCAAGATACGACCGGGCGCGCTATCAGAAACGCTCTCGCTAACTGCGTAATGACCGCGGACCGGAAAGCCCCGCGACTACGCTACGGCTTGCTCAAGCGCAGCGGTGACCGCGTCGAGAATCGCATTGGAGGTCACCGTGGAACCAGAGGCGGTCTGAACGCCCTCCGCACCATTGGCCTCGACCACGGCGCCAGGAATGAGTTCTATGGCCTTGGTACCCACGCCGGGAGTCTCCATGTTGTTGGTGACCTCAACAGCGGAGATCTTGCCGCCCTCGACAGTGACGGTCACCTCGACCGGGCTGGTCCCGCCAGCGATGCCGATGCCCGTGCCCACGTAGCTACCGTCCTTGTAGGTGGCGGTGCTAGGCACAACAGGCTCGGGCTCAGGCAGTGCGTTGGAGGCATGCGCGTCGGGGTTCACGGTGCCGGCCTCAGGTGAACCCGTGAGCATCACGCGAGCCGCGCGACGGCCGCTCGAAACGGCCTCTGAGATGTTGCCGCCCACGTTATAGATGTAGGCGTACTCGCAGCCCATCTCGCCGGCGCTGTACAGGCCGGGGATCGGGTTGCCGTCGACGTCGAGGATCTCGCAGTTGGCCGAACGGCGAGGACCGCCCTGCGTGTTGTACATGCAGCCGTAGAGCTTGGTCACGTAGTACGGAGCGCTGATCGGGATGAGGTCGAACGCCTCGATCTTGGGCTCTTCGTCCTCGTGGCCGTACTCAATGAGCTGGTCACCCATCTGGGTCAGAGCAACGCCGCGATGGAAGATGGGGTCGGTGTTCTGGGCTGCGTTGTCGTTGTAGAAGTTAATGGTGTTGGTCAGGGCCTCCTCGTCAAGGCCGGTGAGCGCAGCGATGTCAGCGATGGTCTCGCACTTAACCGTAATGCCGGCGTTGATGGTGTCCCCCATGTTCCAGCACACACCCTCGACCGCCTTGCGGTGGGCGAAGTTGTTGAAGTTGTAGGAGTAGCCGCCCTCGTCATAGCAGCCCTGGCCCATGATGCACCAGCAGTTGTCAGGATGGGGCATATCCATCCAAGCGCCGTTGTGGTAGTACTTGCCGTGCAGGGCTAGGCCGCTCAGGCCTTCCACCGACTCGTTGATCCAGCGCTCGCCGTTCTTGTCGACGTAGATGTACTCGCACGTGGCGTGACTGAACGACGCACGCGCCTCGAATTCGTCGGTCGGGACGATCTTGTAGCCCAGCATGCAGCCGGAGATGTTGTTCATGTGCCACATGTCGGCACCGAGGCGCTGGGCCATCTTGATACCATCGCCGCGGTTATACCAAGAACCTTTGCCGCTCATGTTCGAGTGGCCGGTTGCGTTGTACATCTCCATCATGTCCTTGTCGGCCTCAAAACCGCCGCAGGCAAGCAGTACGCCCTTATTGGCCTTGAAGCAGCGGCCGTCCTCGCACTCGACGCCGATGACCGTGCCGGCCTCATCCTGGATGAGCTTGACGGCGCGTGCGTCGTAGTACACCGGGCAACCCAGCTCATCGAACTTAGCAATAAGGTTGCCCCAAGTCTGTGCAAGTTCTGCGCCCGGGAGAGGCTTGTAGCATGGGCAATTCTCAGCCCCTTCCATCATGGGAAATTCGCCGATCGGGTCGAAAAAGCTTCCCTCGCCCGTCTCAGGGTCGTGGAACGTTGCGTTACACACCTCTTCGAGCCATGCAATATTCTGATGGATCTCTTCTGCCCACGCCTCAAGGACATCCTCTGGCACTTCATAGGGATCATTAAGCACCCGCTGATAAACCAAGGCAGATTCCTTGTCGTTCGGGCAAAACACAACTCCTTGTGTACTACACGAATTGCCGCCGCGCAACTCAAATGGAGCGGCCTCGAGGTTGATGGTGGTTCCCAAGCCCTCAACACACGCAGTGATAGCGGCGGCAGTGCCAGCACAACCCAAACCACAGATAACAATGTCAGCCTCGGCCTCCCAAACAGGCTCGATCGCCTCCTCGGCATGGGCGACGCTTACGACACCAGTGGCAGCAGCGGTACTCGCTGCGGTTGCGGTTGCTACGGCCAGACCGGCACTCTGCACAAACGAACGACGAGAAATAGGCATGTTTGATCCTTTCTTTAAACGGGCGACAACCAACCGCGCCGCATGCGCCGCAGAAAGTCGCTTCGGATGACTGCCATCCTATGCCGCAAGGTTCCGCGCGCCTGTTTCAAGGATGCTTAAACACCTCAGCAACCTGCTTAATAAGGCGAAAAGGCTCGTACCAAGACCAGTCGGGTACAAAGGTAGCTGTTTTGTCATATAGTAGGATTTAATACATCGCAGATATTTCTGGTGTATCAGACTCGACGGCACCCTGCATCACGTCAATCAACGGCCACAAGAGAGGGGCGTAGCAACACAGTCATGATGCGTGATCCCAATCAACTGATAGAGCAGAAAGCGCTTGCCCTTGTGGACATGCTGCGACGTGATAGTCAGACAACGATTGCCGTCCTCGGCTATATCGCCCTTTCCGTTCTCTTCAACTGGTGTAGGAACGTGGCGATTGGCTTGCCACTCACCATTGGACAGTTCGGCATGGGTACCGTTGTAAGCCTAGGAGAGATCGCCGGGTTCTTTGCATTCGCAATGTTCTTGTATGCGCGTAAAAGAGATCCAGGTGGCTCCTGCCTTAACGCTTGCATCGTATGTCTGTATGTTCTGATCATGCTTGGTGCCATGGGCCTGTCAGCGCCACCCAGAACTCCCCTTGCCATTGTGTGCTCACTGCTGGTAGGCATTGGTTATGCAGGCTGCCTCGTCATGATGCTCAGGGGCGTCTCCGTCTTGCCCGCACGCAAAATGGCTATCGTCATAGGGTGCGGGTTCTTCTCAGGGTTCGTCTTTGACCCCCTCGTAAACGAGCTCTCTCACATCGCAGGGCTCTCCATGGCCTTGACTGCAGCTGTGATTGCATGCGTGGGGACCTTAGTTCTCGCCTCCCATGTTCCTCCCATGGATTGCAGATCCTATGCCACGCCCTGGCAGCTGGTCGTCTTTGCTGCAATCATTCCGTTGGCCTTCGGGTTTTGCAGCGAGCAACTGGGAGGCTCGTCGCTCATTTTCCCCCTCATGTTGGGATATGCCATTCCATCGGGAATCATCCTTATTTCGGCGTTGATCGCCTATCAAAAGCTTACGCTTGTCGTAATCCATTGGATCGCCTTCCCTCTGGCCATAACCGGCGTCGCAAGCACGTTGCTCATCGACATGCCAAACGCCTGGGCAAAAACACTAGTCAGCGCAGGGCTCGCGAGCATCTACATCCTCATTTATATGCTCGTGCGCATACGCAGCGGCGAATCCAGGAGCAATCCCACCCCCGCCTATGCGCTGCTTACGGGCACCATTGTGCTTGCATCAAATATTGGTATGCAAGCAAATCACGCCTCAGTGCTTCATTCCTGGAATACCGATATCGTTGCAATGACCCTCGTCCTGATGATTGTCATTGTGTATGGAATCCTCGTGCTACAACCAAGCGGCTCCTCGAGGCAGACGATTTACTCGACACTACGACAAGATGATAACGTTGACAGCCCCACACGCCTTGCGCGGACATATGGTCTAAGCCAGCGAGAAACAACAGTATTCATGCTTATGCTTGAGCGCCGAACGGCAACCCAGATTGCCGAAGAGCTCTGCATCAGCTCCGCGGCGACCCGAGCGCACATGAGCAGGATTTACGCTAAGTTCGGCGTGCATAGCCGCAAAGAATTCGATCGAGAAGTCGGACTCGAATGAGCAGGTACTATCGGCCGATTCTTTGTCACTGTGACATGCACGACCGTTCATAAGATTATCCAGTCAGAACAACAGATCCACAAAAGAGGGGCCGCCATCGCTCGATGACGACCCCTCTCTCAACCTCTTTAGCAACCCGAACGCGCGACGCAGCGGACAGGCGTCAAACGCAGGCTCGCGCCTACTTGTCCTCCAGCACCGGTATCTCGGAGGTGTCCTTCTCGTCGATGTTGCCGTCCCACACGTAGTGCTTTGTCTCGCGCGCGATCATGCCCGAAAGCAGCAGTACTGCGATGATGTTGGGCACCACCATGAGGGCGTTGGCGATGTCAGAGCACGTCCAGACGAAGTCGCCCACGCCGATGGCGCCCAGGAAGGCGATCGCCACGTAGATGATCTGGTACGGGCGGATAGCGCGCTTGCCAAAGATGTAGGTGATGCAGCGGTTGCCGTAGTAGCTCCAGCCGATGATGGTGGTGTAGGCAAACAGCACCATGCCGAACACGAGCGTGGGCGTGCCGATGACGGGGATCTGCGCGAAGGCGGCGTTGGTCAGCGCCGCGCCAGACTCGATGCTGCCGTCGAGCAGGATCGAGCCGTTGCACGCCACGAGCGTTGAGACGAGGACCAGGCCCGAGAGCAGGCAGACCACCACGGTGTCCCAGAACGTGCCGGTCATGCTCACCAAGGCCTGACGCACCGGGTTGCGCGTAGCGGCTGCGGAGGCGACGATGGGCGCCGAGCCCATGCCCGACTCGTTGGAGAACAGGCCGCGCGCGCAGCCAAACTGCATGGCAACCAGGATGCCCGAGCCCAGGGCGCCGCCAAAGGCCGCGCGCGGGGTGAAGGCGCACTCAAAGATCAGGCAGAGCGCCGGCCACACGTACTGGCCGTTGATGACCAGAATGGCGATGCAGCACACCACGTAGATGATCGCCATGAAGGGGACGAGCTTCTCGCACACGGTGGAGAGCCACTTCACGCCACCGAAGATGACTACCGACACCAACACGACCACGACCAGGCCGATGGCCCAGGTGGGGACGCCGGGGGCGTTCTCGACGATGACGCCGGCGAGCGACGAGGACTGCACGGCCGAGCCGATGCCGAACGAGGCGATGGCGGCGAGCAGCGCGAATGCGAAGGCCCCGACCTTGGCCCACACGGGCGTGCCGCCGTCGGCGCGCCGCGACGTGCCGTCCTTGCGCTTGTTGAAGCCACGCTCCCACGCGTACATGGCGCCACCGAGCATCTCGCCCTTGTGGTCCTTCACGCGGTACTTGACCGCCATGAGCGTCTCGGCGTACTTGGTGGCCATGCCGAACACGCCCGTCAGCCACATCCACAGCACTGCGCCGGGACCGCCGGAGAGAACCGCGGTGCCCACGCCCACGATGTTGCCCGTGCCGATGGTCGCCGACAGGGCCGAGCACAGGGCGCCGAACTGCGAGATGTCGCCCGGGGCGTCGGGGTCCTTGGTGAAGGACATCTTGAGGGCCATCGGCAGCTTGCGCTGGATGAAGCGCGTCCGCACCGTGAGGAAGATGTGCGATCCCAGCAGCAGCACGATCATGGGGACGCCCCAGATCCAGGCGTCGACCGCGTTGATGATTGCCACGAAGTCCATACGGGCCTCCATTGCTTCGGGAGGCCACCGGGCTTTGCGGCACGTTCGGCCTCACGGACAGTTCGCGCGTCCCCTCCGTCACCGGCACGCCAGCCGCCGAAGGCCGCAGACGCAAGGACGCTGAAAGTGTTGTGCTCATTATGTCTGTAGCAAGGCGCTCCTCGTGTTTCCGGAAGCCGACAAACCCATAACAGGCCGCACACATTCGCCGGATGGCATCTCGATCGCTTGCAAATGGCGTGTGGCGCTCCTCGTGACGCGGTCGTATCATGTGCTCGTTGAGGTAAGCTATGCCTTGTAGCAAACGCCCAGCAGGAAGAGACCGCCCATGCCCCGAGAGTCCATCGCCTCCAAAAAAGAACGCGCCCTTGAGGTATGCCGCAGGATGAACGAGCTGTATCCCGAGGCCGAGTGCGCTCTTGACTACACCGACCCGTTCAGTCTCGTGATCGCGGTGTTGCTCTCCGCGCAGACAACCGACGCGTCGGTCAACAAGGTGACCCCCGTGCTCTTCGAGCGCTGGCCGGGACCCGCCGCCCTGGCCCAGGCACCCCTGTCCGAGGTCGAGGACGTGCTGCACCCGCTGGGCTTCTTCCGCTCGAAGGCGCGCCACGTCATCGATGCCTCGCAGATGATCATGGCCGAGTTCGGCGGCGAGGTGCCCCGTACCATGGAGGAGCTCACCCGCCTGCCCGGCGTGGGCCGTAAGACGGCCAACATCGTGCTGAACAACGCGTTCGACATCGTCGAGGGCATCGCCGTGGACACCCATGTGCACCGCATCGCCACGCGCCTGGGCTTCACCAAGGCGGCCGCCCCGCTCGACGCCGAGCAGGACCTGCTCAAACTCATCCCCCAGGAGCTGTGGAAGCCGGTGAACCACCAGTGGGTGCTCTTTGGCAGGCACGTCTGCGACGCCAAAAAGCCCGCCTGCGTCGCCGGCGAGCCAGTGAGCGACATCGCACGTCAAAACGAGCAGGCGTGGGCACAGGTGGGCGCCGGCATGCCGTGCCCGCTTGCAGATGTGTGCCCGGGCTGCGGCAAGGCGGTGCGCGTCACGAAGAAGGCGAAGAAAACGACGAAAAAGACGGCCAAGAGGACGGACGGCAAGGCGGCAGGGGCAAAGGGCGAAACAGCGAGCGGCACGGGGAAAGTGCCAAGCACAAGGTAAGCGCGTGAGTGGGCGCGCGCCAGCCACGAGCCGCGAAAAACGTCCTAACTCGAAGTTTTTTAGCAGCATGCGCCTCGGAGCGCGCAATGGCCGGCCGCATGACACGAATCGGGGGTGCACCGGACATCCGATGCACCCCCGATTGAGTCACTAGTTAAATCCGAGCGATTTGCCCAGGTCGGACAGCTTACCCCAACCCCTCGCTACAGCCACCACATGAACGTCTGGCGGATGCTCTCCCACATGGCCGGGTAGCTGCCACCCGTGGAGAGGTCGCCGGTGGGGTCGTGCATGAAGATGACGATGAGCATCGCCACGAACATGCCAAACGCCACGCTCGCGAACAGCCCCACGGCCCAGGCCGAGTGACGCGGACGGTCGACGGTCGAGCCGCCACCCTGCGTCTTCTCGGACAGCGAGACGCTCACGCCGCCAGCCTGCGGCTGCGCCTGGGCAATCACAACCACCGGCGCGCCCGCGTCGGGCCCGGACCCCTCGCCGGCGGCAAGCTGCACCATCGCAGGCTGCGCCAGCATCTCGGGAGAGGCGACCTCCTCGACCGCACGGCTCCCCGCGCCACCCATGTGGTGCAGGAACACCAGGGCCGCGGCCAGCCCCAGGATGAAGCCGAAGTCCTGCATGTAGCGCAGCAGGATCCCGGCCCCCTCGGTGTCGAACACCACCAGCACCAGGCCGGCCACCATCAGGTAGCCGATCATCCAGAACAGGTTCCTGTCCGTACGGCGCACCCCGCCCATGAACACGAGCGCCCACAGCATGGGGAACAGGGTGAGCAGGCCACCGCACAGCGGCTCGTAGATCGTGGTCCCCGGGAAGCCGGGATAGACGGCCGAGGTGTGGATGAACGGGAACGTCGATACGACCATCGGCGGGTTGAACAGATAGTAGTACACGCCCTCGAGCGCGCGCAGGGGGCTGGTGCCGCGCATCGTCATGTTGTTGAACGTGAGGTTGTACGCCGAGCCAAAGTCGGTCACAGAGCCGAAGCGCGCCCAGTTGTACCACATGACGCCCGCCGCCACCGCGATGATCGGCACCACCGTACAGCTGATCCAGCCGGCCTTGGTGGGGCGAGGCATGGATCCGCGCACGATCAGGTACAGAATCACGAACACCAGCGGCGCCAGGATGAGCAGCTGCGGCCTGCTCGCGGCGATGAGCGCGATGCACAGGGATCCGCCGGCGAGCCGCGCGGGACTCTTCTTGCACCAGCCGCGATACCACAGGCACAGGCCCCAGACCGAAAGGCAGCGGGCAAAGGCCACCGGCACGTTGTACAGGCCGGGGCGCCCCAGCCCGAACAGCACGCCCGACACACAGATGAGTCCCAGGAACACGAGCAAAAACGTGCTGAGGCTCGCTTTCTTGAAGCGGTACTGGATGAGCGCCCGCAGTAAGGAGTAGACGCCCACCACGAACAGCAGCGTCGGGATGAGCACGCCCACCGAGTTGGGGAAGGTCGAGCCGGTCAGCAGGTAGTACGGCAGGTAGAACACCAACACTGGCAGCACGCCAAAGTACACGTAGTAGGCGCCGTCATAGTACGCCGTGTCCCACAGGTATCCGCGCAGATGCTGGGCGCTCTCCTCGTCGCGGGCACCGCTGTCGTAGGGGTCCTCCATGTCCACGAGCCACTGCGGCGGCTCCTGGAGCAGGTCGAGCTGCCCCACCGCAAACGCCTGGGCGAGCTTGGCGTACTCGTTGGTCGCCGTGTCCGGCTGGTTGAAGACCACGTACGACGAGTCCTCGTGCCCCTCGTACTCCGAGGCGTTGTAGTCGGCCGTGGCGATGGCCACCCAGCGCGGGAACGAGACCCAGTACACGGTCAGCAGCACCAGCACCAGGGCGAGCACGCCGCCGCGCACCACGCGCACGCCCATCGAGGTGGACAGGGCCGGGATGCGCGAGGCCACGCCGCCCGGGCGCAGCGCCCACACAAACGAGATGGCCAAGAACGTGAGCAGCAGGCGCAGGAAGCTGAAGTCGAAGGGAACCTGGGCGTTGATGCTGATCTTCAGCACGGTGATGGGGAAGTCGTTGCTGGCGATGAGCGTGTTGCCGTCAACGCCGCCCCACACGTCGCCCGGGAAGCTCACCCGGATGCTGTGCAGGTTGCCGTACGTGAAGATGTGCTGCACCTGGCTGCGCTCGTTGGAGGCATGGGCCTGGGACACGGGCAGGTAGTACGAGGAGCTGTTGCCCTCGTCGGTCACCGCGTAGCTGATCCAGACGCTGGAGTCCTCCTCGTCACCCGCTATCTCGACCTTGACGTTGTGTGCCTCGACATCCAGGCTCGAGAAGCCCAGCGAGTAGCCCTCCTTGGTCACGCGCACGGGGTCGTCGCGCAGGACGATCTCCTCGTATCCCAGCGACTCCCAGTGGCGGAAGTTGAAGACGAACACCTCGACGATCACCGCGATGACGGCGATGATGGCGAGACACGCCAGCGGCGGCAGGCGCTTTCGGGACGGATCACGCCACTTGGCACGCACCTCACCGAGCTTCTTTAGCATGAGACGGCTTCTCCTCGTCCGGGTTGTTGGCTTAAGCGATCTCCTCGCACGCGCATGCGCGACCGCGGGAAATGCGGCTAGGCATACGTCTCTATTGTACGTTCGTCGCCCATCAAGCGCGACACCCAACAGCCAACGCCCACAACGTATCCCGGCGAACCTGCCTACGCGAGCACCTCGGCGGCGATGCGCGCGCTGGCGGCGGCGTCCTTGGCGTAGAAGTCGGCGCCGACCATCTGCGCGTATTCGGGGCTGAGCACCGCCCCTCCCACCATCACGCGGCACCAGGGCGCCTGCTCGCGCAAAAGCTCGATGGTCTGGGCCATCGCCGCCACGGTGGTGGTCATGAGGGCGGACAGGCCCACCAGGCGCAGGTGGTGCTCGACCGCGCACGCCGCAACCACCTGGGGGTCGACGTCGCGCCCGAGGTCATACACGCGGTACCCGTAGTTCTCCAGCAGCATCTTGACGATGTTCTTGCCGATGTCGTGGATGTCGCCCTTGACCGTGGCGAGCGCCACGGTCCCCTTGTCCGGCACGTCCTCCCCACCCGCGATGGACGATGCGGCCCGGATGACCTCGAAGCCGGCCTTGGCGGCCTCCGCCGACGCCATGAGCTGGGGGAGGAAGAACGTGCCGCGCTCGAAGCGCTCCCCCGCCTCGTCGAGCGCCGGGATGAGGACCTCGTTGATGACTCCCATGGCGCCCATCTCGCCCAGAAGCTCGCGCGTGAGCCGCTCAACGGGGGCGGCGCGACCTGCCAGGATGCACTCGTGGGCCTGCGCCCGCGCGCTGGGGGCGGGCGCGGCCGAGACGTCCGTTCCCCCGCCGGCCGCAGAACCGCCGGGCACACCGGCCGAAGCGGCAAGCGGCGCGGATGCGTGGGCTTCTTCCTGCCCCGCATAGTCGGCGATGAAACGCGCCGCCCCCTCGTCCTGCCCGCTGAGGACGCGCCATGCGCGCACCGCGTCCATGCAGCGCCTCGACAGCGGGTTCATGATGGGTACGTCCAGCCCCGCCTCGAGCGCCGCCGCGAGGAACGTGGCGTTGAGCAGGTCGCGCGCAGGCAGGCCGAAGCTTATGTTGCTCACGCCGAGCGTGCAGTGCACGCCGAGCTCCTGGCGCACGCGACGCATGGCCTGCAGGATCTGTGAGCCAGCCGACTGGTCGGTCGAGACGGCCATGGCCAGGCAGTCAACCACGACGTCGGCCCGGGCCATCCCGAGCGCCTCGGCGGCGCCCACGATGCGCGCGGCGATCTCGACACGCCCCTGTGCCGAGGAGGGGATGCCCGCCTCGTCGAGCGCAAGCCCCACCACGGCGCACCCGTAGCGCGCGGCGATCGGGAGCACGGCGGCGATGCTTTCGGAAGAGCCGTTCACCGAGTTGATGATGGGCTTGCCTGGGTACGACCGCACGGCAGCCTCGACGGCCGCGGCGTCGGAGGAGTCGATCTGCAGTGGGCACGTCACGACGCCCTGCAGCTCCTCCACCAGCCGGGTGAGCACCGCGCGCTCGTCTATCTCGGGCAGCCCCGCGTTCACGTCAAGGATCTGCGCGCCCGCCCGCACCTGCGCTATGGCCTCGCCCAGCACGTAGTCGTGGTCGCCGCTGCGCAGCGCCTCCTTGAGGCGCCGCTTGCCCGTGGGGTTGATTCGCTCCCCGACGACCGCCACCTGCGCGTGTCCCACCTCAACGAGCTCCTGCGCCGAGCACACCACGAGCGCCCCGGGGTCGGGGGCCGTTACGCCCGCCACGCGCGGGCGCGGCGCGTCCATGGCGTCGAGGAGCTGCCGCTCGCCGGCGATGATGGACGGGCCCGACCCACAGCATGCGCCGATCACCGTGACGCCCAGCTCGAGCATGCGCCGCATGGGGGCGTAGAACTCCTCGGTCGAGATGTCATAGACGGCGCGGCCGTCCTCTATGCGCGGAAGCCCCGCGTTGGGCTTGACCGCGACGGGGCACGGCGCGTAGCGCAGCATGCGCTCGACGAGCGGCAGCACCTCCGCCGGCCCCAGCGAGCAGTTCACGCCCAGCACGTCCACGCCAAACGCCCCCAAACTGACGGCGGCGACCTCGGGCGTCGTGCCCAGGAAGGTGCGTCCGTCCTCCCCGAACGTCATGGTGGCGAAAATCGGCAGGTCAGCCTGTTCGCGACACGCGAGCACGGCGGCCTTCATCTCCGCGAGGTCGGACAGCGTCTCGATCACAAAGGCGTCCGCCCCACAGGCAGCGGCGGCGCGCACCTGCTCGGCGTACAGCTCGTACGCCTCGTCGAACGAGAGCGTGCCCAGCGGACGCAGCAGCGCGCCCGTCGGCCCCAGGTCGGCCGCCACGTAGCGGGCGCCGCTGGCGCGTGCGCAGCCGATCGCCGCGGCATACACCTCCTCGACCGAGGCGCGACCCTCGAGCTTGAGGCGGTTCGCCCCGAACGTGTTGGCCATCACCATCTCCGAGCCCGCCTCCACGTAGCGGCGATGCACCCGGGTGACCAGGTCGGGGTCGGTCAGGCACAAAAGCTCGGGCGGCTCTCCGGCCGAGGCGCCCAGCTGCTGGAGCTGCGTGCCCATGGCGCCGTCGAGCAGCAGGAAGTCCTCGCCCGCCAGCACGCGCGCCAGATGCTCGTCAGCGACCCGAATTTGCCTGCCACGCCTGATGAGCGTCGTCTCGCTACCCACGGCACGTCCTCCCTGTCGTCCGAATGGTGCAGAACTCCCGGCACAGGCACTTCGGGCAGAGGCTCTTGCCCGTTGCCTGCGGGGTGTCGAACAGCCCGAGCGCAGCCGTCACGCTCTTGGTGGGGACCAGCAGGCACGTCGAGGTGAGCGTGAGGCCCAGCTGCCTCTGGGCGTCCAGGGCTGCGAGCAGCCCCCTCTGGGCGTCGAGGCCCCAGTCGCCATAGCCAGGGCTAAAGCGCGCGTTCGCATAGAGCCCGCCCGCGCACGCGTGCGCTATGATCTGGGCCTCGACGGCGTCGGCCGCACGCTCCACCAAAGCCGTGCACGCCGCGTCGAAGATCAGGCCGTCCAGCGGGTCGCGCCGCGAGAGCGCGCGCAGCTCGCGCTCGCTGTCCATGCCCAGCATGCACGCCATGATCCCCACCCGCCGAGCGCCTGCCAGGTGGCTCGTAATGTCGCGACCGCGCAGCACGAGCGAGCAGCCGCGCAGCGACATCTCGGGCACGGCATCCGCCCGGTCGCCCCCTTCGGCGGGACTTGCCATGTCGCCCGCCATATCGTCCACGCCGGCCACCTCGAACACGCGCCACACGCCGGCAGGGCGGCACGTCTTCAGACAGTGGGCGATCATGCCATCGATGCGCGCGGAAAGGCCCTCGTCCATGGCCTGACCGTCATAGCCAAGGTAGCGCAGGACCTCGGCGCGGTCGATGCTCGTGATGGAAAGCCTCACCGGGCGCCGTCCCTATGCCGTCAGGTAGCCAACGGCGCGCAGGGCCTGGGCGCACGCCCGCCCCACCGCGGGCTTGTTCATCGCGTACACATGCAGGCCCGACACGCCGTTGTGCGCCAGGTCGCACAGCTGCTCGCACGCGTACTCGACGCCGGCCTTGCGCAGCGACTCGGGGTCGTCGGCATAGCGGGCCAGGCGCTTCACCACCGGCGAGGGCAGCGTCGCCCCGCAGGTGAACGTCATGCGCACCACCTGCTGCTGGCTGGTGAAGGGCATGACGCCCACCACGATGGGCACGGTGATGCCCGCCGCCTGCGCCGCGTCGCGAAAGCGGTAGTACAGCTCGTTGTCAAAGAAGAGCTGCGTCACGAAGAAGTCCACCCCGGCGTCCTGCTTCGCCTTGAGGCGCTCGATGGAGCGGCGAAAGTCCAGGCACTCCACGTGCCCCTCGGGATAGCAGGCGGCGCCCACGCACAGCTCGTCTCCGAACCGCGTGCGCAGGTAGGCGATCAGGTCGCTCGCGTAGGTGAAGTCCACCGGCTCCCTGCCGGGCACGGGGTCGCCCCGCAGCGCCAGCACGTTGGTGACCCCGCCGGCCGCCAGCTCGCCCACGTACGCGTCGACGTCGGCCCTCGTCAGGCCCATGCACGTGAGGTGCCCCATGGTGGCCACGCCGGTTGCCCCCTGCACCTGGCAGGCGATGCTCGTCGTGTTGCCGGAGTTGCCCGTGCCGCCCGCCGAGTAGGTCACCGAGATGAAGTCCGGGGCGAGCTCGGCAAGCTCGCCGCCAACGGCGAGGGCGGTCTCCAGCGAGAGCTCCCCCTTGGGCGGGAACATCTCGAACGAGAACGTGCGCCTCTGGGCGAGGATGTCACGGATCTTCATGGGTCCGCCTTTCTTCGTGGCAGTCAATGCGATGGCGTCCGGCCCTGCGCGCAGACGCGTCGGCGGTGGCTACGCGCCCGCCCCCGGCCTGATCGCCAGGTTGTACCAGCTTGCGAACACGATGAAGGCCACGCCGATGATGACGAACAGCACGCTCCACTTGCGCTCCGTCGCCAGGTACTCCTCGGGCAGCTTCTCCGCGGCGACGCGCACGTACCCGTAGGTGTTTGCACGCGTGGCGTAGAGGATGGTGAACGCCGCCGTCATCGTAACCGCCAGCGCGGCTATCCAGCCAGGATAATTCCCGTGAACGGCGCCATACACCAGATTGTCGAGCATGAGCCACAGGGGGTAGAACAGGATCATGAACCACTGGCCGTGCGCGGGGCCCCACAGCGCGGGCATGAAGAGCGCGCCCAGGTTGACGGCGGGCATGCGCGGCTTGGGCTCGTCGATCGGCAAGAGCAGCGCCACGGCAATGCTGGAGCGGGGATGTCCCGCGCGCTTGCAGCCAAAGTCGTGGGTCACCTCCACGAACTGCCGGCACGCACGGCAGAGCCCCACGTAGCGCATGCCAACAGGAGCGCGGGGGATCTCCTCGTCGTCGCGGGGCGAGCCCGCCATGCGTATTCTCTCGTCGGCGTTGTCAGACACGGGGTCTCCTTCGCGTTGGGTCGGGCCGCCTGCATGGGCGGCGTTCGTACGATCTAATAGAAGCGCCAGCCCTAGCGTACGGCCTGCACGATCTCACGGACACGTCCGATCAGCTCGTCACATTCGCGATCGCTGTTGGCAGGCGTCACGGTCGCGACGAGACGCAGCGACTCGCCCTCCTCGACGACCCGCGGGGCCAGCGCGCCTGGCAGGCAGGTGGCGTCGGCACCGACAGGCAGCTCGAAGCGCACGGCCCCCGCGTCGGCCTCGTCGCACGCACCGTGCGCGCCGACCGCCGCCAGCCCGCTGGCCAAATAGCCCGCCAAGACGCTGACGTCCGGCTCGCCCAGGACCTCGGGGCCCGGCAGCCCGGCGGCCAGCGACGGGTCCTTGTCGAGCCGGTCGCGCACCTCATACCCCAGCTCGTCGCGCAGGTAGCGCGCCACCGCGCAGGCCAGCAGCGGCACGGCGGCGGCAACGCGCGGCGTGAGCGCCACCACGAACTCCGAGGGCGACATGTTCTCCACCTGCACGCCAAAGCAGTGGCCGCGACACTCGACGCCCAGAAGCTCGGCCGAGACAAGCACGTCGGCGAAGCGCGTCTCGTGCAGCGACAGGGCGCCGGGGGGCGTGGGCGCCACGTCGTCCGGCTCGAAGGAGAACAGCTGCCCCGGCTCGGCACCCGGCACGTCGACGGCGTCCACCACCACCGCGACGTCGTGATCGCGCAGGTCGCTGATGACGGACATGCCCATCACCGAGCGATCGAGCACCTCGACCTCCGCCGGCAGCTCGAAGCGCGCCGCCAGGTAGCGCCCGCAGGCCGGCCCGGCGCCCTCGTCCAAGAGCAGCTCGTTTCCGATGCAGATCACCGCCGTGCGCATGCGCCCTCCGCTTCCGTTGCCGGCTCCCGCCATTGCTCACATGGAGCCATTGTATGGCCTTGCGGCCCACGGCGCAGCATAACCGCACAACACACAAAAAGGGCCCGGAGCGTGCTGCTCCGGGCCCTGGAAGACTCGCCGTTTCGGCCTACCGAATGATCGGTGGTCAGAAAACTAGCACTTGACGCCTTCCTTGTCGAGGTCGAGCTTGCTCGGACCCTCGCCAACGCTGGGGCCGTGGCCGAGGCCGTCGTAACCCACGACGTTGCGCTTCTTGGGGTCGTACACAAGGCCGCCATGCTCAGTGCGGAAGAAGATGAGCTTGGTGGGGGCAACGCCCTCGATGTTGGCCAGGTACACGTGGAAGCAGATGATGATGATCAGGACGAACATCACGAAGTAGTGCACGAGACGCACGTTCATGATGCCCCACGCGTCGATGATGAGCGTGGAGATACCCCAGCCGCTCGTCGGGATCCACAGAGCGAAGCCCGTCCAAGCCATCACCAGGATGCACACCGGGATGACCAGGTAGGCGATCTTCTGCGGAACGCCCAGCTTGGCCGACAGGGGGTGCTCCTTCTGCAGGAACAGGTAGTACTTGACCCATGCGATGAGCTGGTGGCGGTTGTTCTTCTGGGGCAGCCACGTCTTGTAGTCACGCACGACCGAGCGCGTACCGCCAGTGGGGGCCGACTTGATGAAGAAGGCCAGCAGGATACGCAGGATGCAGTTGAGCGTGATGACAATGCCGCAGAACACGTGCAGGCCGCGGGCCATGCTCATGGCAAACGGGAAGAACGGATAGTGGATGTAGAAGCCCGTGAAGATCAGGACGAACATGCAGGACAGGTTCACCCAGTGAGTGATCACGAAGGGCAGCGGATGGGCTTCCTTATAGTGTGCAAGGTGTGCCATCTACCTCACCCCCCAGGGGCTCTCGACCGACGAGAAGTGCTTGCCGGTCTTGGGCTCGAAGATGTGAACGGCGCACGCGGTGCACGGGTCGAAGCTGTGGATCACGCGCAGCGCGTTGATGGGCTTGTCCACGTCGCCAACCTCAACGCCGATCAGGGCATGCTCGAGCGGGCCCTCGACGCCGTCCTTGTCGCGCGGGCCGAGGTTCCAGGTCGAGGGGATGATGATCTGGTACTTGTTGATGTTGTCGTTGGTGGTCTTCTCCATGTGGTACAGAGCGCCACGCGGAGCCTCCCACAGGCCCTCGCCGGTACCGGTGGTGTTCTCGGGCTTGGTGTAGAAGTCATGCCCGCCACTGCCAAGGTAGGCGATGAGGTCCAGGCAGTCCTGCTCCATGCACTCGACCGTGTAGATCATCTCGCAGGCGCGAGCGACCGCGCGGCCGAACGTGGACTCCAGGACGGCGAGGTTGCCGGCCTGGCCAACCTGCTCCAGGGCGTAGTCGATGAGCTCGACCACGCGGCTGACGCCACGGCTGTAGGCCACGAGCATGCGCGACAGGGGGCCGGCCTCGTAGGGCTTGCCGTTGTAGCGCGGCGACTTGCTCCAGGAGTACTGGCCCTCGAAGTCCTGGCCGCTGGAGGGGAACCACGGGTCGGTGATGCCGTCGAGCGGGTTCACGGGCTCGTGGGACTTGTAGTAGGCGCGCGTGGTGTCCTCGGTGATGAGGCTGGTGTCCACGTCGGCCAGATCCCAGCCACCGGCGTCGTTGGCGGTGAGAACGCCAGCCGGCAGGTAGCGGTCGTTGAGCGCGTAGGACGGCGCGTCGAAGACGCCCCAGGCCACGTAGTTGCCGTAGCTCTTGCCGTAGGTGAACTCCTTGGTGTACACCTTGGCGAGGGCGATGGCGTCAGGCAGCAGGGTGTTGTTGAGCCAACGCTTGAGGTCGACGATGCGATAGTAGATGTCGTCGATCTTCTCGGGCGTGGGCACGAACATGGTGCCGCCGGGGACAACGGTCATGATGTGGGGCATCTTGCCGCCGATGATGCCGTTGATCTCTGACGCCTTGGCCTGCATCTCCAGGGCCTCGATGTAGTGGGCCGTGGCGATGAGGTTCCACTCCGGCGACAGCAGGAAGCCCGCGTCGCCCGCCTCGTTAGAGGGAGCGTCGAACCAGTTGCCCGAGAAGATGGACAGCTGGCCGTTCTCGGCGAAGGCCTGCAGGCGCTTCTGGATGTTGGCGAAGTCGGCCAGCGAGGTGCCCGCCTCGGTCGCCGCGTCGATGGTGTCGGCGATGTCAGCCTCGATCGAAGCGATGGGGTTGACGTAGTCCAGGCCGTTGAGGGTGTAGAACCACAGGATGGAGGAGTGCAGGAACTGCGCGCCCTCCGAGAGGTTACGCACCAGACGGCCGCCCTCGGGCGGGTTGATGCCAAACGCGGCCTCGGCGGCCTTGGCGGAGGCGTGGGAGTGCGAGACGGGGCACACGCCGCAGATGCGCTGCGCGATCTGCGCGGCGTCGTGCGAGGAGCGGTTCTCCAGGATGAGCTCCATGCCGCGGAACAGGCCGGCATAGACCCAGGCACCCGTGACCTTGCCGTCCTCGACCTCCATCTCGACGCCCAGGTGACCCTCAATACGGGTGATGGGATCAATAGTCGAACGAGTCACTACTTATCGCCTCCCTTCGTCTCGTCAAAGTTGACGCCGGCCTCCTTGGCCGCCTCAACGGACTTTGCCTTGCCGGCGAGCTTGCGCTTCTCGATGCCCTCGGCGTCGAGCTCGTCAAACAGGGCGTTGGCGGTCTTGGCGTACTCGGCGGCCTCGGCATTGTGGTGCTTGATGTCGTAGGCACGCTCGACCTCGAAGTCGGCGCCGCCGTCGGTACGACCGGTGAGCTTCATGCCCACGGCGTGGACGGCGATGACGGCCACAACCAGGCCGGTCACCACGCCGCCGATGGCAGCGGGCGAGATCTTCCAGTCGAACAGCTGGTAGTAACGGTGACGCGCCAGGAACGGCGTGTTCTCGTCGACCCAGTTGCGCTCCGGGTTCATCGGGCTGATGACGCCGCAGCCAGCGCAGGGCGCACCGGACTCGATGCAGAAGGAGACGCGGCGGTTCCACTTCACGATGGGGCAGTTGGTGAAGGTCTGCGGGCCCTTGCAGCCAAGAGCGTACAGGCAGTAGCCCTTCTCCTCCTCCTCGGAGCCAAACTGGTAGACGAACTCGCCGTTCTCGAAGTGGCCACGACGCGGGCAGTTATCGTGGATGGTCTGGTTGAACATCAGAGCCGGCTCGTTCTTGGAGTTGAGCTTGGGCAGGTTGCCCATGAGCAGGTACTCCACGAGCACGGCCACGAGCCACTCGGGGTTGGCCGGGCAGCACGGGATGTTGATGACCGGGGTGTCCACGCCGTTCTTCTGAAGGAACTTCTGCACGCCGCATGCCTTGGCGGGGTTGGGACGGGCAGCCTGCCAGCCACCGTCGCACGCGCAGGAGCCAAGGGCAATGACGGCCTCGGCGCCATAGGCGGTCTCAAGCAGGATGTCGGTGCCCTTCTCGCCGGCGATGCGCAGGGCGTTGCCCTCCCAGCCCTCGACGACGGAGCCCTCGTACACGACGATGTAGCCACCCGCCTCGATGGTCTGCTTGCGCGCCTCCTCCATTGAATGGCCTGCCGCAGCGGAGAGCGTCTCGCTGTAGTTGAGCGAGATGAGCTCGAGCACGACAGTCGCAACGTCGGGCGTGTCAACCTGAGCAAAGGACTCGGTGCAACCCGTGCACGACGAACCCTCGAGCCAGATCACGGGCTTGAGGCCACCCTGGGCCTCGCCGATCACGCTCTCGAGAGCCGAGGCGATCTGGGGAGCCGCCACCTCGGAAAGACCGATCATAGCGGCAACGCCGGCGCAGTACTTGAGGAAGCTGCGACGGGAGATCCCACGGGACTCCAGAATCGAATCGACCTTGCTCATCTCGACGACCTGTTGTGTTGCCATTCAAACACCTCCCTCTTCCTCTGTGTTCCTCGGGCCAGATGGCCCCTCCTAGACATGGCACATACTACTATATACGTGCGCATGCCTTACTACACGACATCGCCATTATTCCAGACTCGCCGGCGATTTCAATGGCAATTCAGGTTCCAAGCACGAAAAACTAGGCCAACGCGCTTGCAAATCGGAAAGCACACATTTCCACGGGAAACGTGCTATTTTCCGCCGCATTCGTGCTATGAGGATCACACGAATCGCTTCGGAGTTCACACGGGGTCGGCACCCACGACATCAAGACGCGCCCACAGAGGCTCCGCGCGCCAAAATTTCGATCCCGTGGACAAATATTGCGGTTGTGAGGGAGTTAGAAAGCCCCCTGCCCATTGCGATATGCCATATTTATCGATAGTCGTTATGCATTAGCCCCTGACACACGCCGATGGTTGGTGCAACTCCCTCACAATCGAAAAATCTGTCCATTGCAGGACGTTTTTCGTGCGCGGGCGGCGCGCGAGAAGCACGTAGCAAAAAAGCCGGCCCTCCCATGGTCTGGGAAGGCCGGCCTGCAAGTCCCGTCGACACGGGCGCTTTGTTATGGCGCGCCCGTCACCCGATCCGGACCCTAAGAGCTTCCTAGTAGTTCACGCACTGCTGGGTGAAGTAGGCCTGAGGATGGCCGCACACCGGGCAGATCTTGGGGGCCTCGTTGCCCACGTGCAGGTGGCCGCAGACGCCGCACTTCCACACAACGACGTCCTCGCGCTTGAAGACCTCGCCGTTGCTCAGGCGCTCGAGCAGCTTGTTGTAGCGCTCCTCGTGGGCCTTCTCGATGGCGCCCACGGCGGCGAACTTAGCGGCGATCTCGTCGAAGCCCTCGGCCTTGGCGGTCTCGGCGAAGCCCTTGTACATGTCGGTCCACTCGTAGTTCTCGCCAGCGGCGGCGTCGGCAAGGTTCTTCTCGGTCGAGGGAATCTCGCCACCGTGCAGGTACTTGAACCACAGCTTGGCGTGAGCGGCCTCGTTGCCCTGCGTCTCGGTGAAGATCTGCTCGATGATGGAGTAGCCGTCCTTCTTGGCCTGCTTGGCGTAGTAGCCGTACTTCATGGCAGCCTGGGACTCGCCGGCATAGGCGGCCTGCAGGTTCTTCTCGGTCTGCGAACCCTTGAGATCCATTGGTACCCTCTCCTTTCCTCGCCCCGGGACTTCCCCGGGATCGTGTACACACCACGTCAAGACGACGCGCCCTGGCAACCAACGAAGCCCTGATCCACCCTCGCGCGATCGCGGGGGAGCCACATCGGGACGTCGGCACTCGGGCGCCCGTCAGGTTGTATCATGCCCCGAACCGGCGCGCCATAGTCCGTCGAAATCCATACAAAAGCCCTCGCCTTTCAACTCACCCAGGATCTCCACGGCCGTGGCGATGCCGACCGGCGGTCGCCCGGCCTTCAGCTCGGCTGCGTCCAGAAGCTCCGCGACGTCGTCGGTCCCAAGACCGGGGAGGCCCTGCGAACGCGCGTCGAGCAGGGCCCGCAGGACAAGGGCGCGCTTCTGGCGATGCGACCCCTCGAAGCGCGACTGGCGCGTGTACGCCTTGGCACGCCTGGATGGGTTGGGCACCGCGCGCTTGAGCCAGGCACCGTAGTCGAGCAGCGCGTAGTACCAGCCGCGAACGTCCCGCTCGGGGCACGCCTGGCGCACGAGCGGCACGAGCGACGCGTCGCTGACCAAGTCGGCGCTGGGAAACAGCTCATGGATGAAGACGGCGCGGACGTTGGTCTCCAGGTAGACGTCCGGCTCGTCGAAGGCGAAGGCCCGGATGCCCGCCGCCGTGGACGGGCCCACGCCGGGCAGCGCGAGAAGCGCGTCGCGCTCGCGCGGGAAGACGCCCCCGTGGAGCTCGGACACCTGTCGGGCGGCCTCATGCAGGGCGAGCGCGCGACGGTTGTAGCCCATGCCCTGCCAAGCCGCCAGCACGTCAGCGTCCGGCGCCACGGCAAGGGCATCGACCGAGGGGAAGCGCTCGAGCCACTCGTCCCAGCGCGCCTGGACGCGACTCACCTGCGTCTGCTGGAGCATGACCTCCGAGATCCAGACGCGATAAGGGTCGTACGTCTGCCTCCAAGGCAGATCACGCCACAGGCGCGCCCCCTCCGAGCGAATCTTGGCGCGAAAGGCGTCGACGTCCAGGGGGACCTCCGGCGGCTGGGCCTGAGAGCGCCGTCCCGGGGCGCGGTCCGTCCCGCCCGCCCTGCCCGTCCCGCCGCGGCCGCTCACGACCATTCCAGCTCCGTCCACTGTCGCCGGGCTGCCTCGCGGCGCAGGGTGGGCCCAGGGTTCACGACGCGGCAGTTCTCGGCAAGCTCGAGCATGGGGATGTCGGTGTAGTGGTCGCCATAGGCCCAGGCCAGCCTCCAGCCCCCCGGGCCGAAGCGCCCGTCGGCGTACTCGCGGATGCGCCTGACCTTCTCGGGGCCCGCCGTCACCTCCCCGTCGACCTGACCGGTGAAGTTGCCCTGGGCGTCGCGCTGCATGCGCGTGGCAAGCGCGGCCTCCACGCCCAGGTACTCACATGCCGCCTGCGCGATCTGGTCAAACGTCGCCGAGATGATGACCACCCGCTCGCCGGCCTGCTGGTGGCGGCGCAGCTCGCCGATGCCGTCCTTGTGATAGCGAGGAATCATGACCTCGTCGTGGAAGTCGCGCATGATCTGCTCGATGCGGCCAGGCCCCAGATGGCGCAGGTCATTGAAGATGAGCTCGCGCACCTCCGACTGGCGGTGAGGCAGGTGGAGCTTGTAGCGCACGCCCCACCACGCGGCGAGCGCCGTGGCCATTGGGGAGACGAGCTTGTGCTGGATGAGATAGCGCAAAACGAGCGTGCCCGACTGGCCGTCGAGCAACGTTCCGTCCAGGTCGAACGCCGCTATGCGCACGACATCCACCCCGCCGGCCCCGTGGCTGGCGTCTGGAGAAGCAACGCGCCCCGCATCTTCGTGCATGTCAGACACGACAGACCTTTCTCGCGGCCCTGCTGCGCACGCCCTGGCCCCCTACGCGCAGACTGTATCCGACCTATAGTAGCAAAAACCGGCGCGACAGTCCTGCGCCCGACAGATCCCTAGCAGGTACTTTACAAACCTGTCAATGAGAGGAGGCCGTGCGCGCCGGTTCCCTTTGGATGCATGCGGGCATACTCGCAGAAGAGGAAAGACAAGCCAGAACTACGAGGGGTCACGCCATGGCAAGGACGATCTCTAATACGGCTTCGCATTCGAGGGCAAGCGCGTGCTGATTGGGTAGCAAGAACGGTGGGGTGACGCCCTCCCGCAGAAAGCGCCGCCCCACCGTCCGTCTACTCACGTATCAGCCTATTGGCTTTGACACCATCTGGCTTGACATTCCGCAAATACCAACCATCACGAACCCGTAATCGCGCGAGCGTCCACGCAACGGCCGCGTAAGCTCCCGGAGCCCCTAGGCCCCCAGGATGTGGCGCGCCGCGATGCGGCCAGACACCAGGCACTCGCCCACGTTGCCGGCACCCTGGTAGAAGTGGCCCCAGAAGCTACCGAACTCGCCGACGCCGTACAGACCGGGGATCGGGTTGCCGTTGGTGTCGACAATCTGACAGCTCTCGTTGCGACGAGCACCACCGTCGGTGTTCAGGAAGGTCGACTTACAGCGCATCGCGTAGAACGGCGCAGTCGCCACGGGCTGCAGCGTACTCTGCGGGCGATAGAATGCCAGGTCATCACCCTGCTCGCACCAGGTGTTCCACTGGTCGACGGTGCGCACCAGCTCGTCCGTGGGCACGCCCATCTGCTCGGCCAGTTCCTCGATGGTGTCTGCGGCATATGCCCAGCCGTCAGCCACCGGATCACCCTCGAACGAAGTCCCCATGGCACCGGCGGCCAGCCCCTCAGCATCGAACACGAACCAGCCCGAGGGGGGCAGCGGCAGATTGGGCCACTCGCCGCCGAACTGCATGTGGCCGTGACGCGACCCCACGTGACGATCCATCGTGGGATAGCGGTCGTAGTCGTCCAAATCCTTGACGTTGTGCCCGTCATAATCCATGTAGAAGCGGCGGCCGTTGTTGGCGACGGTAATGCCGTAGCGCTTGATCTGCTGGCGCGCCACGTCAACGCCAATCAGCAGGAACATAGACTCGTCTAGCGCCACGGGCGCGAGCCACTGGCCCGCCCAGCCCGACATATGCCACAGGTCGGCACCGACCTCAATTGCCATTTTGATTCCGTCACCGGTGTTCAGGCGAGCTGCAGCAGGGGTGGCGCCACCCGACTGGACAAAGCACTCAAGCATCTCGGAGCTGTTCTCAAATCCGCCACATGCCATGACAACGCCGCGGTTGGCCTTTATGTTGGAGCCGTTCACCACCACGCCGGTGATGGCGCCCGTCACCGGGTCTTGGATGAGGTGCTCCGCCGCTGCCTCGAGACGATACTCAACGCCGTGATCTTGTGCCTGCTGGAGCAGGAAGGGGTGCATGTACTTGTTGTCATCGGTGTTCTCGGGATTGAGCAGACGCACGTTGGCGACGCAGCCCTCGTCACTGCCAAACTCTTGGTACTCGACCAGAGAGGGCTCGAGGAACGGCGCGCTCATGAGGTCGTCGGTCACGCCAAACGAACGCAGCCAGTCAAGGTTTTCAGCAAAGCCGTCGGCATAGGCACGGATCATCTCATCGCTCGGTGGGAAGTCGCCCGAGAGATCCTTCAGGTAGTTATACATGGCGTCGGCGTTGTCGGTGTAGAGCGCCGAGTTGTCGCACATCGGGGAGTTTCCGCCGGGGACGGAACCCTTCTCGATGAGCAGACAGCTCACACCCTCGCCCTCGGAAGCAACCGTGAGCGCGGCAGCGGCACCTGCAAGTCCGGCGCCCACCACCACGACGTCGAACTCCTCGTCGTACACGACCTCAGAAACCGCAGAGGCCGCTTCATCGGCACGGCCAGCCTTGGCCATCGTCGCCAAGCTCGCAACCCCCGCCGTGCCCAGAGCCGCCTGTACGAACTGCTTGCGCGATACGTTCTCCATAGTGTAGACCCCTCTTTCCGCAACGTTCCTGCCAGATGGGCGACATGCACGGCGCACGAAGGCGCCGGCGATGTCGACAGGCCACACTCTGCATCGCGAATTGGCGGGCCGCATCCCCGAAAAGCACAGATGCCGTCGCAACCGCATCCCCAAAAAGTGCATAGACGACATCATTCACCTGCGAGTATCACGTTGAGGATCTTTCAGAATCCAGAAGCCTGTCAGCGGGGTGTCCCTATCGCACTTGCGCTTGAGCTTTGTGTCGAGACAGGTCATCCACCATGCGGATGAGGCCCTGCTTGTTCTGCGCCCCCGTCTTTTGGTAGATGCTGCGCATATGCGTGCGCACGGTGCCGTCGGATATGCCCAAATTCTTCGCCACGTTTGCCATGCTATACCCATGAAGAAGCTCCACCGCGACCTCTCGCTCACGATTTGTAAGACCGCTGCGGTCAAACAACTCGGTAAGGCTTCGCGAGAACGCGCTCTCGCCCGTGCCTGCTACCCCGGCAGCGCATGTCCCGTCCGCACCGTCGTCACCGTGTCGGAGAATCACGCGCTGCAGTACGAAAAGCAGCAGGCACAGCAGCACGAAGAGCCAGAGAAACGTCAGGGCCACGCCAGTCACCACGGCCATGTCGACCACTCTGTCGCCGAGGAGGAGCGGCGTGAACAGGCGGGCATACGACACATTAGCAAACCCTAGGAATACGCCGAAGTACAGATATGTGTGGCGCGGGTCCTCAAACGCCTTTCGCGCAAGCAACGCCCATAGAAGCGGCTGGTACGCCGCCATGGCGCACCTCAGCAGAACTCCCGTCACAGGAGAAGACACCTCCCACAACACAGGCAGCAGGAGCAGTCCTGTCGCGTCAAGAAGCACGACGGGGACGAACAGGTCGGTAAACCCAAGGCGATCGCCACGTCGGACGCTCCAGACAAGCAACATCGTCATCAGAACGACAGCGCCCGCCTCGCTCACGATGTCATGCAGCCCGTCGCTGAGCTGTCCCGTCGAGAGCAGCTCGGACGCCGCACCGTAGACAAGGGGAACGAGAATCGCCACAACAACCTGGAACACCCAGTCCGTCCCATTTACCAGAAAGGCAATCGGTCTCCTCGTTGAAGCGGGCATACCCTCCACGGCGGCATACTGCAAAGGATGCTCATGTTCGCTCGCCGACAGGGAGCGAGCATTTTTACATAGGACCGCCGCGACAAAGAAGGCAAGTCCCAGACAGCGCAGGCCGATCTGGACCCCGCCCATCACCTCGCCGGGGACCAGCGCCCCCAAGCCATATAGCACCTCACAGCCCAAGAAGCCCACCACTATGGCCGGAGCGCTCGTCTTGGGCCCATAGGTTGAAAACAAATGCGCCAGCACCAACCAGACTCCGGCGTTCGCCGCGCCCGAGCAGACATTAGCAAAAGCCGCGATAAACGAGATGGACGCTCCTTCGGATGTCTCGTCGGCACCGGCAAACGACAGGGCAGCGGAGATCGCCAAGTAGGCCACGAAAGCCCCAACAGTCGCCTTTGTAAGAATCCTCACGGAAGGAAGATGGTCTCGAAACAGATATGCCGCCCCAAAGTACACGCCAATCTGTACAAATCGGGTGAGATAAAGTAGCGAGCCATCGAGAAACACGTCACGCCTTGCTGACTGTATGCCAGCAGTAAAGAGCGCAAAGGCGATAACGGCAAAGATGAGTGGCAGCAGACGACCACGAGCAACACTTCGCATCTCCTGCAATTCCCCTCTCAGGTCGGAAGATAATCTCGCGTATGCTCGGCCAGATCAAAAGCAACAATACGCTTCGAGCAGCCATTTTGTAAGTCTACCATGGCCGTCTGAATCAATTGAGATGACCTATCTTGGCTCACTGTACAACAACGATCCACCCATCGGGCATCGTCCAGTGGCAAAGTCTTTGGTTGATCTTGATATAAGTTTCGAAAAACAAAAAGCCAAGAACCTAATGGCTCTTGGCTTTTTAAAGTCTGGTGGCGGGATGGACGGGGATCGAACCCGCGACCTCCGGCGTGACAGGCCGGCGCTCTAACCAGCTGAGCTACCACCCCAGCGCGCTTGGCGCTGCAGCTCCTTGCGGCGCTGCGGGGGATATTCTTACACAGCCGCGGAATGCTTGTCCAGTAAAACTTTTCTCCTCCACTCACAATCGCAAGTCCTCCACAACTTGGAGTTAGGGGTCGCGATGCCCCCTCTTCTCTCCTCTCTCCCCTCCTCTTCCCCATCTTTTCCAATTCTCGATTAGCACTGGCAGGCCCACGCGGATTCGTGCTAGGGTGCTGACAGACACATGACACAGACCTCAACACCGGCCGGGCCCGCAGCCACGGCCAAACGGAAAGCCGCGTGGCGCGTATGGGACGACGCTTCAAAGAGACAGGCACCGCACAACCCGCCCGACAGGACGAGCAGGACATATGTGAGGAAGTACGCCCGCCTCGTGAGATCGCCGGGCAGCCGGAACGCAAGACCCCCGCCGCCGACGCCGCCGTCCGCGTGGACGCCTCGACCACCCGCACGGGCGTCACCATGTCACCCAGGCACGCCTGGGCCGTGCTCATCTCCATGGTCGTCGGCCAGATGGCCTCTGCCCTCAACCAGACCACGATGGTGGCGTCGCTTCCCGTCATCATGGCCGAGTTCGGCATCAACCCCACCACCGGCCAGTGGCTCACCACCGCCTATGTGCTGTGCATCGGCATCATGATGCCGCTCTCCGCCTTCCTCATGGCGCGCCACCACGTGCGGCACCTGTTCGCGCTCGCGCTGGGCGTCTTCTTCGCCGGGGCGATGATCGGGGTGTTCCAGCACAACTTCGCCGTGCTCGTGCTGGGCCGCTGCGTGCAGGCGTGCGGCGCGGGACTGGTCGTGCCCATCGTGCAGATCGTGGCGTTTCGCATCTTCCCCTACAACAAGCGCGGCGAGGCCATGGGCGTTGCGTCGATGGCGGTCTCGGTCGCCCCGGCCGTGGGGCCCGTGCTGGCAGGCGTGCTGACCGACACGCTGGGCTGGCGCAGCATCTTCACGATCACCGGCGCCATGGCGCTTCTCAGCATGGCCGTCTCGTGGTTCATGACGCGCGACGTGCCCGACGAGCGCTCCGACCACCACTTCGACGTGCCCTCGTTCGTGCTCTCGAGCGTCATGGCCGTCTGCATCGTGCTGGGCTGCTCCAACGCCGGGTCCTTCGGCATCCTGGCCGCGGCCACCCTGGTGCCGCTGGCCGTCGGCATCGCCGCGCTGGTGGCGTTCGTGCGCCGCGAGCTGCGCATCGACGACCCCCTGCTCGACATGCGTGCCTTCTTCTGCCACCCGTTCGCCCTGGGATGCGTCACCGCGATGCTGCTCCAGGGCTCGGTCATCGCCATCAACAACTTCGTCTGTATCTACGTGCAGGACATACAGGGATACTCGGCCACCCTGTCGGGCTTCACCATGCTGCCCGGCGCCATCGTCATGATGGTGCTCTCCCCCATAACCGGCAGGCTGCTCGACCGCCACGGGCCGCGCCCCATCGCCATCGCCGGATTCGTGCTGATCTGTCTGGCGACCTACATGCTCTCCACGCTCACGCCGACCTCGCCCCTGTGGATGCCCATCGTCTACCAGACGCTGCGCTTCGCCGCCACCGCGTTCATCACGCAGAACATCCTGACCTGGGGCATCAACAAGCTGGAGAGCGGGCGCATCACGCAAGGCACGGCGACCGCCAACTCACTGCGCCAGATGGGCGCCGCCACCGTGAATGCGCTGTTCTTCTCCATGATGGACCTCATGACGCCCACGATAGGCCAGGCCGCGGCCATCACCACGACGTTCTCGATCATGAACGGGGTGCAGATCGCGCTGGGCGTCGCGGTGCTGGGGCTCATGTTCACCGTGATGCGCAAGGAGGCGGTGCGGTAGCGCGGCAGAGCAGACCGCTCGCCGCCCGGCAACCGGGCGCTGCGCACAGAAGCGCTTTGACTGGCATTTTTAACCGAGGTTGTACGATCCGCAGCCACACGGCAACCCTCTGGACAACTACTTCAGGCTCAGCGGGAATTCTCGCATCGCCGCATGGCATCTCTGGCCTGCTGTTTTATCAAGAAGCCCCCATGCTCCGGAGAGACATGGGGGCCTTGCAACCAAACGCTTGCCGATCGAGATCGTTCAACCTCGGCTTTTCTTGCCGCTCTGGGACCTTAGGCGCGCACGAACGCTGCCCCCCAATCACCCGTCAGTTCGAAGGCCTGGCGGGCCCCACGAGCCCCGCGTTACTCCATCCAGGACGCCTTGCCATCGCACATCACGCCGTCATCCATGGTGGCCTGGGTGAGGCTGCCGGCCTGGGCCTGGATGCAGATGTACGTCATGCCCTCGTCACCGGCCTTGCAGGCGCGCTCGCCCGCCGGATCGACGCGCACCACGTCGCCCTCCTTCACGGGGAACTCCTCGCCGTCGACCATGAAGGTGCCGCCGCCGCTCACGATGATGTAGACCTCCTCGTTGAGCTTGTGCGCATGGACGAAGGGGGCGAACCCGCCGGCAGGCGTGGCGTTGAACGAGATCTCGCAGCCGGTGAGGCCCAGCGTCTCGCCCGCCATGACACGACCCGCCTGCGCCAGATCACCTGCAAACGTACCGATGCTCATGATGCCGTAGTTCTTGGACATGGTTTTCTCCTATCTCGTCTGCCAGACATCCGCTGACCTCTTAGTTGTAATCATAACAGTTACAACTTTTTACAGTGCGTAGTACACCACCGACTGATCGCAATGTCAATGGTTGCATCACGCGACCGCGTCTGCTCCATCGTTTTTCAACATGTTGTAATGCTGATGATTACATCTCGGCAGACACGACGGGGCTCCCGTGAAGTAGAATGCCCTCAGACAGCGAAACTTATGTTAGGGGCTCGAGGAACGGCATCATGCAGATATCGTCACGCTTCACCATCGCAGTCCACACGCTTCTGTGCATCGTATACTTTGATGGCACGCTCAAGACGACGTCCAACTTCATCGCAGGCAGCGTGGGCGTGAACCCGGTCATCATCCGCAAGACGCTCGGTCAGCTCAAGGACGCCGGTCTCGTCAGCGTTGAGGCGGGCGTGGGCGGGGCGTCGCTGGCCAAGGATCCCGCGAGCATCACGCTGCTCGACGTGTTCCGGGCGACGGAGAGCCTGGGCGGCGACACCCTCTTCAGCTTCCACGAGCGGCCCAACCCCAAGTGCCCCGTGGGACGGCTGGTCCACCCCGTGCTCGATGGGGAGCTCGCCGCCGCGCAGGCCGCCCTGGAAGAGCGACTGCGGCAGACAACGCTGCAAGACCTCATCGAGCGGGTCGCGGCGCTTTCAGGCCCCGCGGCGCCCACGTGCGAGGAGGGCGGGTCGGCGTAGCGGCGAGGCCATCATCCCGCCCGGCAGCCCTACACCACGCATTCCATCTGGCAGTCGAACGGCTCGGCCTCGACGTGGGCCTCGTTGTACTCCCGCGCCTCCACGCACCCCATCGCCCGGTAGAACGCCTGGGTCTCCACGGCGGAGTGCGCGGATATGTACAGCCTGGCGGCGCCCCTCCCGCGCGCCCAGTCCCTGGCGCGCCCGAACAGCTCCCGCCCGATGCCGTTGCCGCGCGTGTCCTGCGACACGTGCAGACTCGACAGGTCGAGGTACTCCCGCCTCGCCCCAAGCGGCTCGGCCTCGACCGAGACAAACCCCTTGAGTACGCCGTCAACGAACGCGCCGCAGACGAACCCGCCGGTGGCGGCCGTGTTTCGCAGGCATGCGATCAGCGTCTGGTAGTCCTTCTCGGACCAGTCGTCGACAAACGGGTCGGAACGCACCACCCACTTCCCGTCGACCTTGCGCCAGCAGTCGGTTACGACCTGACGTCGGATGAACGAAGCGAATAGATCGCGGGTGATTTCATCAGCAGACAGTTCTCGATAGGTAACCACGTGGCAGGCGGTCACGTCCGGCCCTCCCATCAGTAGACATGCATTCGATTCGCCCAAGAGTCAAGGCTAGCACATGGCACGCACGTGTTCAGACGGCACGCCGAAGCACCGCGTACACAAAAATCCCTTTACGCCCGTGCGCTTTGGCGCGACGGTAAGCCAGGCACAGGCAATTGGGGAACTTTGGCCCAACGTTCGTTTCTGTCCGCTAGCACGGTATCATGTAGGCAGCATGAGAAAAAGCCAGCGCCGATCACGACGACAGGGAGAGATGAGGGATGCCAATCTCGCAGCGCCTGCGCGAGGCGGCCGCGCTTGACAGCACTTACAGCAAGGCGATCGCGCTCGCGACGGGCGGCGGGGTTCTCACGTGCGACGACGAGCCCGGCAAGATCAACGGCGTGATGCACGTCTCCGGATCGGTGAAGGCCTCGCACGGCAGCCCCTACCGGGCGTCGGTGTCGCTCGACCTGGCCGAGCAGGACGTGATCGACTGCAGCTGCACGTGCCCGGCAAGCTACAACTACCCAGGTCCCTGCAAGCATGCCGTCGCGCTGGCGCTGTACTACCTGGATGCCGCCGGCATCGAGGCACTGCCCTACACGGGGCGCGGCCGCACCCCGACGGGCGGAACCAAGCCCGTCAAGCCCCGCAAGCCCGCCGCCAAGCCTACAAGCCCCCAGCTCGCCAAGCTCTTCTCCGCCATCACAAACGAGCGCGTCGACGCCGCAGCAGCGCTGAGGGCCACGCGCACGTCATGCGAGGCGCCCAGCGAGCCCGCCGAGCTGCTGGTAACCCTGATGCCGTCGAACGACTACTACTCAGAAGGGGTCTGGCTGCTCAAGCTCAGGGTCCGCCGGGGCAAGGCAAGCTACGTTGTCAAGAACATGGGCGAGCTGGTGCACGCCTGGGAGACGCACGACGAGATCCTCTACGGCAAGAACCTCTCCCTCGTCCATCGCCCGGAGGCGTTCACCGAGCGCTCGCGGGCGATCATGGGCCTAGTGTCGCGCGTCGTGCACAGCCAGCAGGCCCTATTCGCCTCCCGCTACGGGTACTGGAGCGTCGGCAGCGGAACCGGCATCAAGGACCTTCCGATCGCCGAGGCCGACGTCGTGGAGCTGTTCGACATCCTGCAGGGGTCCTCGTTCACCTTCGACCCGAACTACAGCCTGCTCTACCTACCCGCGTGCTCGCCCAGAGTCATCAGCGGCGACCCGCTGGTCCGCGCAACCATACGCACCGCGCGCGACGGGGGCTATGACCTCGAGCTTCCGCGCAGGATGCTCTGCTTCGCCTCGGAGTGCGCCCTGTATCTCGTCGACACCGAGTGCGCATGGCGCTGCAGCCCCGAGTTCGCCACGCAGGCCTCCACGCTATTCCGGGAGCTGCTGCCGGCAAACGCGCCCGTCCACATCGCACCCGGCGACGCCGCGATCTTCTGCCGCACGGTGCTGCCCCAGCTGGACGCCGCGACCGCGCTTGACGCGCCCCAACAGCTCAGGGACCTCGTCCCGCCCACGCCCGAGTTCCGCTTCAGGATAGGCCTTGAGGACGGACGGGTGTTCTGCGACCCCACCGTAAGCTACGGCGACACGACCATGAGCATCTACGCCCCGCCGGCACCCGGCCAACCTTCGCGCGACGTCGCAGCCGAGTTCCAGACGCAGGACGTGGTGGAGGCATACTTTCCCGGCCTGGGGGCGGCGGGCGACGGCATGCGGCCAGACTTTGACGAGAGCGACGACGAGCTGCTCTACCTGCTGCTCACCGAGGGCCTGCGCGAGCTCTCCGAGCTGGGCGAGGTGCTGCTCAGCGAGCGACTGCGCGCCATAGAGGTGCGCGAGAGCCCGCAGGTCAAGGTGAAGGCGACCATGGCCAGCGGCCTGCTCGACCTGGAGGTCGGCGCGAGCGGCCTCTCCCCCGCCGACCTGGCCGCCTACCTTGCCTCCTACAAGCGCAAGCAGAAGTACCTGCGCCTGAGCAACGGCGACATCCTCAGGCTTGACGGCAGCGTGCGTGCCCTCAACGACCTGGCCGAGGGCCTGGGCGTGGAGCCGCAGGAGCTGGCGAGCGGCGTGAGCGGGTTGCCGTCCAACCGCGCGCTGTTCGTGGACGCCCTGCTCAAGAAGGCCGACCGGGTGCGTCTGGAGCGCAACGCGGGCTTTCGCTCCCTAGTCCGCGAGTTCGACACGTTCTCCGACGCGGACTTCGAGGTGCCTGCCACCCTGGCCGACGTGCTGCGCCCCTATCAGGTGGACGGCTTTCGCTGGCTGGAGACGCTGGAGCGCTTCGGCTTCGGCGGCATCCTGGCCGATGACATGGGCCTGGGCAAGACCTTGCAGGTGATCGCCCACGTCCTGGCGCGCAGGGAGGAGGCGGGCGACGGGCCCACGCTCGTGGTGTGCCCTGCGTCACTCGTCTACAACTGGATGGCAGAGCTGGAGCGCTTCGCCCCGCAGCTGCGCGCGGCGGCGGTGATCGGCACCAAGGCGCAGCGACGCATGATCATTGCGGGCGCCTTCGCGCCACGCAGCGCATCCGGGGCGGGCGGCACGCCCGAGGCAGGCACCGTTGACTGCCCCGACGTGCTCGTGACCTCTTACGATCTGATGAAGCGCGACGTGGAGGAATATGCCGCCGAGGGGCACCTGTTCGCTCGCGTGATCCTCGACGAGGCGCAGTACATCAAGAACCCCACCACCCAGGCGGCCAAGTGCGCCAAGTGCCTGCCCGCGCGCGTGCGCTTCGCCCTGACCGGCACGCCCATCGAGAGCCGTCTCACGGAGCTGTGGAGCATCTTCGACTTCCTGATGCCCGGCGTGCTGGGCGGCCGCGATGCGTTCGCGCAGAACTTCGAGGGCCCGGTGGAGAACAACGAGGCGGGCGCCGCATGGAAGCTGCAGTGCATGGTGTCGCCCTTCATCCTGCGCAGGCTCAAGGAGAACGTGCTGGCCGACTTGCCCGACAAGAACGAGAGCGTGGTGTACGCCCAGCTCGACGGCGAGCAGGAGAAACTCTACAAGGCGTGCCAGGACCGTCTCGCCCTGCAGATCGCCCACGAGCTGCCCGACGAGTTCAAGAAGAAGAAGCTCCAGGTGCTGGCCGAGCTCACCAAGCTGCGCCAGCTCTGCTGCGACCCCCGCCTGTACTTCGAGGACTACAAGGGAGGCAGCGCCAAGCTCGACACCTGCCTGGAGCTGGTGCGCAGCGCCCTCGACGCCGGCCATCGCATCCTTGTGTTCTCGCAGTTCACCAGCATGCTCGACCTCATCTCCGATCGGCTGCGCTCCGAGAAGATCGATCACCTCGTGCTCACTGGCTCCACGAGCAAGGAGCAGCGCGCACATCTGGTGGAGCGGTTCCAGGCCGGCGAGGCGCCGGTGTTCCTCATCTCGCTCAAGGCCGGCGGCGTGGGCCTGAACCTCACGGCGGCCGACGTGGTGATCCACTACGACCCTTGGTGGAACACCGCCGCGCAGGACCAGGCCACCGACCGAGCGCATCGCATCGGCCAGACGCGTAGCGTGAGCGTGTTCAAGCTCGTGGCCAAGGGCACCATCGAGGAGAGCATCGTCCAGATGCAGGAGCGCAAACGCGACCTCGCCGAGAGCGTGCTGGGCGGCGAGGGCATGGCGAGCACCTCGCTCACCCGCGACGACGTGCTCACGCTACTGGGGGCGGGGACGGACGCATAGCCGCTCGCAAGCGGCGACACCAAACGGCCGAGCAGCTTGGCAAGCATGGCCGATCCCGCATCACCCTGGACAAGAGCAGCTTGCATCGACATGCTCGACATGCTCGACGCGCTCGACAGTCTTCTTGTCGAGTACTCGACAAATCTGTTGACGAGTCGCATCGAGTCGCCAATGCGACCCTCCCAGATTCGCCTACGAGCAAACGTCGCCCGATGGGGCGCTCAGCGTGGCTAACCACGAAACGCAAGCATCACCTCGCGCGGGTCACCGCATGGGACGCGCGGCGCGACATCGAGGGGGCCACCACCCGGGTCATCGATCCCCGTGCAGAACAAGTCGCGGCAGTCTATCTGACCGGCAGGCTCCAGCCACGGGGTGCGTGCTAAAACGTCTCGGTATTCGTCATCGGGGTAGTAGACGAACAGCAGAATCTCGCGCGGGACGACGTCGAGCGAGCGGTGGATCTGGCCGAGCGCCCGCTCGAACACCGCGGCCGAGAACGGGTTGAAGAAGTAGAACCTGTCCGCCTGCGCCGGCGGCTCGTACCGGGCGGCGTCGGCGAGTTCGAACGTCACGCGACCAGCAGCATACGGACCCTGCAGGAACCGCGCCGTCCCCGCATTGCGCAGCGCGGCCTCATGGAGCTGAGGGTCACGCTCCACGCCGATCGAGCGACATCGCGCCTGATACGCAAGATAGAGCCCCACGCGCCCCTTGCCGCAGCCATAGTCCACGAGCACGTTGCGCTTGCCCACCAGGCCGCTGTTCGCCAGCCGCTCGAGCACCGCATAGGGCGTGGGCTCATAGGGGTTGTTGTCCTGGTCGGCATGCGACTCGTCGCGCCCGGTGGTGCGGATGCCCAGCAGGGCGTCCATCCGCAGCTCGGAGGCGTCAGTCACGTCGTCTCTCAGTGCCCTCACGCCATTATCCCTCATCCGGTGTTTCCCGAGCCACCTGGGCCCGTTGGGTCTTCTCCAGCTCGCACGCAAACCGGGCGATGTCATCCACCAGGACGTGCGTCCTGGCGACAGGCGCATCGACCTCGACATCCCGCCAGCCGAAATTCGCCAGCGCCCCATCAGCACGCGTCAGCAGATCAGCCTGGAGCTCTTTGCGCTCGACCAGCCGCTCGCAGATCGCGTCGCACAGGGTGAAGTACTGGGTCACGCACTCGGGCTTTGCCAGACGATACGAGCAGCCGTAACCGCACATCTTGTCCAGCACACGGAGCTTAGAGGGAGAGAACAGGTGGCACGTGTCGGGGTGGCGCAGGAATAGGTAGGTGCAGCACGCAAGGTAGTTGCCGTGAGAGGAGCGGCGCGGCATGGCGCTCACGATGTCGCCCCGATGCCGCTCAAACATGGCGGACATCGTGCGTTCGAAGCGCACGATGCGCTCCTCAACCGGCCGCTGCTGACCAAAGAACTCGCAGAAGGCCTGCCTCGTGAGCTCGGGCTCCTTGCGCGCGAAGACCATGGCCTCCTTGTGGGGGTTATAGAAGTAGCCCGTGCAGAGTAGCCCGTCATGGCTCGCAAGCGCGCGCTCGAGCATGGCCGCAAAGTCGTCCGCGCCCTCGTCCCAGTTCTGCTGGAAGCAGCAGACCGCCTGCCACACGTTTGGATGGCGGCTGTCCAACGCCTCGGCAGAGAGCTGCTCGGCATATGCATCGAGGAGCCGGTCGGTCAGCTCCGGGTCGAGAGACGGGACGCAGGGCAAAGCTTGCCCCGGCTCAGGGGCGTGAGGTCGTGCTGGGGCAGGGCCGTCGCACTCAGAGGTCGTCCCCGTGCCGGCCCCGACGTGATCCACGCGCTCGGCGCGCGTTTCGTGTGCACCTCGCAGGACGCTCACGCAATCGGTGCCGTGGGCGGCGGGCTCGTCATCAGAAGCTGCCAGTGAGGCCAGGGGCAAGAAGACGCGCGGGAAGATCCATGCCAGCGCGACGGGAAGCCGCCTGAAACCGGCGGTCCGCACTGAGCCGACGCGATCGTAGGCAGCGGCGAGGGCGTCCTCCGCCTGCGTCAGGCGCACCTCGCTCCCCCGGCCTTCCTGCGCCTCTACGGCAACCCGAGCATACTCAAGCGCGACTTCGAACAGATCCCACAGCGCCTCGATCTCGCGGTGCTCGTTTCGCCTGTTGTGAGAGAAGAAGCGCACCTGGTAATCCTCGACCGTCGGGTATCCCTCGAAGCTCGCCGGCACTGCCGCCTCGACCCCAAGCGCGTCGCAGACGAGAGAGACCAGGCGCTCGCGGCGCTCGTCGGGCATGGGACGCGAGAAGCTCGCGAAGAACGTGAAAGGGCAGATGTCGTCAAGCTCCTCGCCCATCTCCATGATGGGAAACTGGATGCAGCTCTCCTCCAGGGCGTACGCGAGGTGGTCGATGAGGCCCCTCCTGTCACCGCGATATGCACGCACCGCCTGGGCAATCGCCTCGTTTGTGGCCTCCCAGCCAGACATCCTCTCGCTCATATGCAACATCTCCCCCTTTGATGCACCACCATTGGCCCGCTGGCCGCCGGCGTCGACCCCGCTGCGCAAGATTGCGACGCTCGCGCTAAAAAAGTCCGACTTAGCACGACTCTTCAGAGGACCCAGAAGCTCAATCTCGCTCGCGTCGAAACACGGCGTTACATACGTGCAGGTAAATGGACGTGAAGCCACTTAGCTGCAAGATGTCTAGACCTGGCCCGTCGCAATCGTCTCCCAAAAGTCATGCTAACTCGACATTTTTTAGCAGATTCCGCCCGCTCACGCGCATCGGCCGGCCAAACGACAGCACAACCGCAGATTCGATCAAACAAGATCCGCTCGGACAACAATACGGAAACGCGCGGGGCAACCCCATGCCTGGCCGCCCCGCGCGTCTAACGATCAGATCCCACTCCGCCTTGCCGAGAGCTCAAAGCGCTCGGTTAGGCCTTACCAGCTCACTGGACTAGATCTCGATGCTCGGGATCTCCTCGTGAGCGTCGCCGCCGGCAGCGTTGATGCCGGCCATGCGGCCGAAGGTCACGCAGCGGCCGTGGCCGATGCCCGCGACGAAGGTGGGGTAGTCGCCTGCGCCGAAGAAGTCACCGGCGGCCGAGCCGCAGACGTACAGGCCCTCGATGGGCTGGTCGTCCTCGTCGAGCACGCGGCACTGGGTGTCGGTGCGCAGGCCACCACACATGGTGAGCAGGCAGGCCTGCAGGTGGCCGGCGTAGAACGGCGGGTTCTTGACCGGGTAGAGGATCTCGGCGCGCTTGCCGTAGTCAACGTCGTTACCGTTGTCGCACATCTCGTTGTAGCGCTCGACGGTGGCGACGAAGACCTCCGGGTCACAGCCGATCTGCTCGGCCAGCTCCTCGAGCGTGTCGGCCTTATACGTCAGACCCTGCTCGACCTCGCTCTCGAGCACTGCCTGCTGGGCCTCGAGGCTGTACTCGTAGCCGATGGCCTGGGTGAGCTGACCCCACTGCAGGCCGCCGCCGATGCCGGAGTCGACCTGGCGCTTGACCTCCTCGAGTCCGCCCGCGTCATAGATGGTGTAGGCCTGCTTGGTGGGCTGGAAGGCCTTGGTGATGCTCTTGGACTGGGTGTTGACGTCCTCGTTCTTGTAGCGACGGCCCTCGCCGTTGACGTGCAGGAAGCCGTAGCTCGCGGCGCCGAAGTCCAGGTGCGTGACCGACGCGTGGGGCTCGGACTTCTGCATGGCGCCGCCGATCCACATGGCCTGCTGGTGCAGCTCGCCCATGTTCACGTTCACGGGCAGGTAGCAGTACAGGTCGGTGGAGTAGTTCTGGAACGGCGCGTAGCACTGCACCATTTCCTTGTTGGAGGAGTAGTCGCCCGAGGCGATGACCACGCTCGTGGCGTTGTACTGCTTGTAGGTGCCGTCGGGGAGCTGGACGATGGCGCCGGTGCAGGGGCCGTCGCCGTCGCGGAGCAGGCGCACGCAGGTCTCACTCCAGTTGAAGGTGACGCCCTTCTCCTTGACGACCTCATAGAGGCGCGGCATCAGAACGATGTTGCCAAAGGTGTCGTCATCGCTGTAGAACGTGAAGTTGAACGTCTGGTCCTCGGTGCCCGTGAGGTAGAAGGCGTGGGTCACGGGATACTCGGTGTAGTCCGGGCCCTTGTAGTAGCCATCCCACACGTAGGTGGACAGGCCCTTGGGCTCGACGAGGGCCTCGAGCCAGTCGAAGCACGCGCCGCTCTTGCGCGACCACTCCCAGAGCAGGTCCTCCTTGATGCGGCCCTGAGCCCACTGGACCCAGCGACGGATGGCCTGGCGATAGTCCGGCTCCTCCATGAGGCCCTGCTCGACGAGCTCCTGCTGCTTGCGCGTGTGGAAGGCGGCGATATCCAGGCCACGGCCGCAGACGGTGTCAGTCTCGGTCTTCTCGATGAGGGTGACCTGAGCGCCCTCCTCGGCGGCGGCGATGGCGGCGCAGCAGCCGGCAAGGCCGGCGCCTATCACCAGGACGCCGGTGTCGACGGTCTCGGCGATCTGGTCGGCGGGAATGTCCTCGGGGATGACGTCCCAGCTCCACGTGCCCTTGTCGGGCGTCATGGTCTTGGACTCCAGCGTGAGGATCTCATGCTGGCTGATCTCGCCTGCACCGGAATCGCTCTGCGCGCCGGAATACAGGTCGAGGATCTGGCCCTCGCCCTCCTCGGCGGCCGCGATGGTGGCCGCACCGGCAAGCGCCGCGCCGGCACCGGCGAGCGTCGAGCCCACGAGGAACTGGCGGCGGGAAACCGACTTCTTCTCTTCCATGGCAACTCCCCTTTTCATACGTATACCTGTACACCTACAAGCACGTACACCATCGCGCCTGTGCGTCGTCGCGTGCCGCCATGCGGCGTCTTGCTGTGACGCATCGGCGCGAACTGGCATAAACGTATCAGGCGCCACAAGGGCGCGTTAATGCCACCCGGGGGATTTGCGCCGCAGGTAGAAGAATCACCCTGCCTGGGGGAGAACAATCTGACGCTGAGGCTCGCCGCCCAACAACAAGTCATGTACCACAAAACCGCATGCTAACAACAAACAGCCTCTGCCTCGAACCGAGATCGGCACTCAAGGCAGAGGCCTCATAACCATTCGTCACTGTCCACGAAAAGAGTCGCGCGACAAGGCGGCTAGACCAGAATCATCCCGCACTATGCCTGGCAAAGATCCTTTGCAACGTCATAACCGAACGTAATACATGTCGCGCCGAGGTTCTGGCCACAGCACAGGAAGGTGTACATGTTGGCATACATATCACCAACCATGGTGCCGATGTTATACAGGCCCTCGATGGGAGTGTCATCCTCCTCGCACACCTGCAGCTTCTCGTTCGTGCGAAGACCACCCATGATCGTAAGGAAGTTCCTATAGTCCATCTGGTAGTTCACACCAAAATACGGGCCATTCTCAAGAGAGACGAGCATCTCCGGATTCTTGTGGAAGTCCTCATCCAGACCGTTTGCGCACATTTCGTTGTAACGCTTGATGGACTCGAGCGCAGCCTCAGGATTGGGATGCTCAATCTTCTCGAGAAGCTCTTCGATCGTATCTGCCTTCTGGAAATAACCAGCCTCAACAGATTCGTTCCAGTGGGTGAGCTGAAGCTCCGGATCCTCCTTGGCAATAACGATCGCCGAGTCAGTCTCGACGGCATGCCCGCCAAGGAACCCAGGGTACCACTCATCATGAAGATAAACGTAGTCCTCGTTCCAGATTGCCCAATAGCCAGGATGCTTGCGGAACATGAGGCTGTGTGCGAGGAAGGGCTTAGTTACGTCCTCACTCATGAAACGCTCGCCCTTTTCGTCGAGCATGAGACCGGTAAAAGCCATCATGAAGCAATCGGAGGGACCTTCGTCAGTGCCGTGGCAAGACTGAACCATGGGGGCATTAGGCTGGATGCGCTGCCAAGCGGCGCCAACCCACAAGCCCATCTTCTGACCATCACCCGGCATGATGCCACCGAACATGCCACCGTCATAGTTTGGTTCAGCAAAAGTGAGCAGGGGCTCTACGTTGGGACAATACTTTCGAACCATATCGCGATCAAGGGAGAAGTCGCCCGTGGCGAGAACGATGCCCCTCTCGGCCTCAAAACGTACATAATTGCCATCCGGGTTAGAGCAGACAACCGCGCTCACGCGACCAGTGTTATCGTCCTCGCGAACAAGCTGTTCGGCCTTGTGGCCCCAGAAGATTTGGCCACCGCACTCCAGGATGTAGTCACGCAAGGTATTGACAAGCAGCGTCTCACCAGACAGCGATGCGTCATCAACGTCTTCGCCGATCCAGCCATGGGAGCTCGTAGGCATGGTGAAGATGCCGTCCGGATCAACATAGCCTTCTTCCAGGGTGGTTTTGTATCCCTTGGACTCCATGAGGTCGCAAACCCAGTCCATTGCCTCGGCGCTCGTATTGATCCAACGAGACCACTTCTTCATGTCGACAGCGTAACTGTTCATGGCGAGCTGGCCCTTGATGAATCCAGAGCAGGATTCAGCAGTATAATCAATACCCTCGTTCTTCAACGTCTTGGTGCCAATACCATGGTTGGAACCGCCTCGTGAGACAGGCAGGGTGCCCGCAGAAACAAGGATGAGCTTGTCGCCAAGCTCCTCTGCGGCACGCGCGCCACACACAAGACCAGAGACGCCAGAACCCACAACAACAACCGCTCCCTGGTACGTCTCAGTGATCTGGTCATCGGCAATAGGAGCCGGCGGGATTTCGAATGCCCACTGGCCTTCAGGGGTATCCGCCGTTTTCACTGCCTCCTCAGCAACAGCAAGACCATTAGCTGCACCCAAGCCGGCAATTGCCATGGCACCGGCAGCGGCAGCAGATCCCTTTACGAACATCCTGCGATCGACAGTTGCATTCATCACATGTCCTCCTTCTTGCTCTCTTTCGGATCACGGCACTTGCACCGTGCCCTGACCAACGCGCGTCTCATCGCGCGCCATGACAGCAAAAACGATAACGGACATGCTGCGATGCGCTTCATCCACCGTATATGAACATTCAACACCTCATCCACACTGGATGATATCCGCTACTCTTTCGGAGGGTGATCCTTTGTCCCCATCTGGCCATCTCGCTCAAACAATGTCAAGAGCTCCTGTCTAGAGTGAACATCCAGCTTGCCATAGAGATTATGCACATGCGTGCGTACGGTATTCTTCGACAGGCAGAGTCGCTCTGCGATATAAGGAACGTCTCTTCCTATCAAAAGGTAGCTCAGCATCTCCTTCTCCCGAGGAGAGAGCTTGCATCCTTCCGGCAAACAACGTTCTTGCCGCGTTGGCTCACCCGCTTTGTTGGTCAAGTCCTCAAATCGTGGCAGCTCATTTTTCGACTTCTGCTTGAGCATCGATTTAGAAACGCTTGGTATACCATCCTCGATTGAACGATCCTCGGATTTACCTTTTTCTTCCTGTAGCTTGCCAGAGCGGACATCAAGAATGCTCGCCATAAGCCCCATCGAAAGAATGTAGACAACAATTGCGGCAACAACCGGATACAGCGCCATGCCTAACGCATTTGCTCCGAAATAAACCATCGGGTAACCGCAAAAAAGCAGGAGGTGGGAGATGCCAGATAGCATGCTGTATATCGTATATGCAGGCAGCCCAAGATCACGGCTATATTCCGCAGCCTGAAACACCATGAGGATGGTACAGACGTGAAAGCAAAAACTAGCGACACAGACCAATGCAAAGTAATACCAGCCCCCGAAGAAGACTGAGAGAACGAACAAGAGCGCGTTTAGCGGAAACAGATAGATATAGACTGAGGTAATGGCCAGTCGCACGCCCGCCCTCTTTTTAAACGCAAGGAGCAGTGCCACGCAGGTCATAAGGGTGCCCGCCGACGTAAAAACGGCAATAAAGGCCAAGCTGGAATCATTTATCAAGAGCCTTGACGCCGTAAACATGAATCCCATGGCCCCTATACAAACACCAGGCCTCCAGGTAAAGCGCATCAAAGCTCGGATTGGTCTATCGGTCGATGGTGAATATGGCAAGTTACGCAGAGAGGCACTTCCCGGAAACTTGCACTGCAGCACATACGCGCATATATAGGAGAAAATGCATAGAGCAACGCACGCGATCGATCCGGTGGGTTCCGGAACAGCCAGCGCTCCGAGGGAAATCAAGCAAGACACAAGCGCACCCAGAAGAACTCTGAAAGAGAAATCAAACGTACAGCGGCTGAACACATCCATCCAGAGCGCGAAGCCCATCCCTTCGCCAATTCCCAAGGCCAGACCAGCAATCTGATACGCAGCCAGATCAAAAGGGCCTTGCAAGAAGCATGAAACCGCAATCAGACTGAAGCCAACCAAACAGATCATCAAACTTGAAAGAGAAAAGGGGGGCTTAATATATTGGGTTCCGCGTCTTAATGACACTAGGGCAATTGTAAACAGGGAGAGAATGAAGCCGGCATGTGGCGCAGCGATCATTGCAAGCAGGGAAAGCCCCTCGAACCGAAATAGAATACCACCATCTTGCAGGACAAACCCCGCCTGCGCGATGAAACATGCGAAACCAAGCCAGACCAAGGTCGACAGAAGACTGCCTTTCTTCTCAGTCCGATCCTGCAACATGCCTTCACTCCCCATAAAGATCGTCGACCTCGTCTGAAAGCGCATGTCCTATTATATAAGCTTGGGTAGTTATTGAACTTAAGCACCCTTATTCAAAATGGTTGAAGATGAAACAAGACAACATGGGGCAGGGGGAGGCCAGTGGTTCTCATGACGTCAAAGCTCGTCCCCATCGGACGCCTCTGGGAAAGGCTTGTCGCATCGATAACCAGGCGGCCAGTGCTCTGCCTTGGCATGACCCTCTACTGGCTGTGGACCAACATGACGTTTCAGATGCCGGTCGTGTTCGAGCCGTCCGAGCTTCTCGGCATCGCGTTCCCTGCGCAGATTCCGCTGCTTGCCGCAAACATCATCGCTTACGTCCTGCTCATCACGCTGTTCGTGGCCAGGCGCTTCGAGTTCAAGGGACGCTCCTACCTGTGGGCCATCTGCGTGACGATGTCCGCAGGCTCGGCGCTCATCGGATGCTGGGCCTTCCTTGGCAAGCCGCCGCTGGGAAGCGCCCTGCCCATAGCGAGCTCGCCGGGCCCCACGGTCGTGGCGGCGTCCGTCTACCTTGCGGGCTCCCTGCTCGCCGGCGCCGCCTCGGCAGCCCTGTGCATCGAGATGCAGCGCGTCTATGGCAGCATCGAGTCGGAAAGCATCCTGTTCCATGGCGCGGCCTCGTATCTCGTGTCCATCGCCATCGTGGCGCTGCTGTCTGTCCTGCCATCCCAGGTCGCCCTCGTCATCTACGCGCTCGTCCCCCTGCCGATCGCCCACTGTCTGGCTCACACACAGGCGGGGCTCACCCAAAGAGAGCTCTACGGCCGAGGCAGAATCGCGGACGCGCACAAGGCAAGCACGTCTGAGAAGCATCCCGGCTGGGCACCGCTCAGGCTTCCCTACAAGTTGCTCGCGACCTCGCTTCTGCACGGCCTGTCGCTCGGCGTGCTCGCCGGCTCCAGCTTTTACCAGCAGGACGGCGGCGCCTATCTGACGTGCGCGACGATCTGCTACGCACTGTCCGCAGGGCTCATCCTCTTCGCCGCGTTCTCAGCAAAGCTTAGCTTTGACAGCCTCATATACCAGGTCGCCTTCCCCATCATCGCGCTGGGCCTGTATGCGCTGTACGCATTCGGCGGCGTTCCCGCGATAGGCACGTCAATCCAGCTCGTTGGCTTTAGCTTCTTGCATCTGGTGATGTGGTGCGTGTGCTCGTTTCTCATCAAGAGCTTCGACACGCCGCCGACCTGGGTCATAGGCACGTCGACCTGCGCGTTCATGGTAGGGCAGCTCGTCGGTAGCGCCACGAGTTGCCTGCTTGTCCAGTCCCCGGGCGGGGAGGCCACCTACGAGAGGCTCGTCGTGACCACGCTGCTCGTCATGCTGGGCGCGTCGCTGCTCATGATCAGCAACCGCAACCTGCGCACCGGCTGGGGCCTCGCCAAGCCCGACAACATGCACGCGACCGGAAGGCCCGTGCTCGAGCTCGTCATGCACCAGGTTGCGACTGACGCCTCCCTCACCGAGCGCGAGGCATCGGTGCTCCTGCTGCTCGGTCGCGGGCGCAACCGTCAGGCGATAAGCGACGAACTCCAGATATCCAAGGAGACCGCCAAGACGCACATCCAGAGCATTTACCGCAAGGTGGGCGTGCATTCCCAGCAGGAGTTGCTGAGCCTGCTCGAGAAGCGCAGCTCGCAGGTCGAGGAGGCACGGCAGGACTGAGGTCACAGAAATGCTGCGCCGTACACCGGGAAGTAGCAGACCTTGCCATCCCGTGAGGTGTTGTCCTCACAGAGCACGATCGCCTCGCCTATCCCGTAGTTCTCCGTGCCAAGCACGTTGTTAAGCGCGCTGTGGCGCCTGTACGATTTGCCCGACTTCACCTCGACAGGCAGAACTCGGTCGCCCCGCTCGATCACAAAGTCTATCTCCCCAAACCGCTTGTTCCGGAAGAAGTACGGCCTCGCCCCGTGCGCGCAAAGCTCCTGGGCAACTGCGTTCTCATAGATAGCGCCATATCGGATATTCGTGTCGAGGGAGAGTATGCTTCGCGCCGTCTCCATGCCACAGGCGGCAGAGAGAAGCCCGACGTCATTCATGAACAGCTTGAAAAACGAGCGGTCCTCGCTGAACCTCAGAGAGCACTTTGGCTCGCTCACGTTGCGCACGGGAATCGCAACGCCCGCATCCACGAGCCACAGAAAGTCATCCTTGTACCGCTCGTATGTCCCCTTTGGCGCAATGCTGGAAAAGTTGAAGCGTTTTGACTGGGAATCCAGCTGCGATGGCATCTGGTCGAATATCTCCTTGACAGCAAGTCTTTTGTCCTTCGGAGCATATTTTGAAATATCATGACGATAGAGACGCAGAACGTCTGATTGCCGCTCTTGCACCTTTGACATGTCTCCGTTGGCCACAAACTCGCTCACCGCCTGCGGCATGCCACCCACCAGCAGGTACCAGTGGAACAGCGTGAGCAACCTGTCGTGCACGGGATCAAACACCGGACGTCGATCATGAAACGCCGACTTCGCCTCCGCCCAAGCGTCTGCACCGACGCCATTGGCGATACAGAATTCTTCAAAATCGAGGGGATACATGTCAACGACATGAAGATACCCAACCGGAACAGATCGAATGTCCTCGAGCTCAACCCCGAGCAAAGAACCAGAGAGGATGTAATCGAAGTCAGTGCGCTGAACGAGATACTTCACGAGGGTAATCGCCTCGTCACACTCCTGCACCTCGTCGATGAAAACCACCGTCTCGTCCGGAACCATATCGGCCCCCGCAAACGCAGAAATTGCCATGAAGAGTTCTCGCGAACTTCGGGAGGCGTTGAAAGCTGCGAGCACGTCCGTTTGGTCTATCAGGTCAAATTTGACCACGTTGCGGTAACTCCTGCGAGCGAATTCCTCGATAAGGTATGTCTTTCCAACCTGACGGGCACCGGCAACCAGCAAGGCCTGGCCCGATTTGCCGTCTTTCCATGACTGAAGCTGCGTAAAGGCCCTACGGTTAAGCATATTGCCTCCTAGCAGGTAAGATGGATCTTTCCAACAGAATTTTACTTGCTTTCTAAGATTTTTCCAACACTAATTGACCGTCAAAAACAGATTTTTCCAACCAGAAAGCGTGCCCTCGGAAGGACTTTTACAACAATGGATTGAACCCTCGCAGACCGGACGAACATTCCCAGCAGGAGCTGCTGAGCCTGCTCGAGAAGCGCAGCTCGCAGGCCGAGGAGGCACGGCGGAACTAAAGAGCGGGCTCTCGGTCAACGACTTAACGCGAATTAGCAAGAAGCGTCTGGCACTAACGTAGAGGACCAATCTGGCCAGATTTGCTATAATCTGGCCAGATTGGTCCTCCATTCGAAAGGTGGTGCTCATGACCCCTGTCGCTAAGATGGATCAGTACGGGCTGGCAGAGACCAAAGACAGATTCAGCTCTCTCACCACGCAGGCAAACGCCACAGGGAAGCCGTTCACCGTGCTCAAGGGGGGAAAGCCCTGGGTTGAAGTGCGTCCCCTAGCCACAAAGAAGCAAAATGCCGAGATCTCCATCATCCCAATGTGCAGAAGCGTTGCCGTGGCCGACCTAGACGAACTGTTCGCGAACTACCAGGGCGACTATCAACCACGGGAGGACGGTTTCGCCTCCGCCAGTGGATGCGAGGCGATGTAAAGTGACGTACCGCTGCGGAGACGTGGTCTGGGCAGACCTCGATCCTGCCCTTGGCCATGAGCAGAGAAAGCGCCGGCCTCTCATCGTGGTGAGCAACGACAAGTTCAACGCCCGCTGCAACTTGACCATGACGATACCGATCACCTCAGCGGACACGGGCTATCCGCTGCATCTGGACGTCGGAGTCGTGCCAACCGAGGACGGCGGCGCCGCAGTACGCGGATTCGCCGAGGTAGAACAGCTAAAGTCACTCGACCTTCCAAGTCGCAATGCGGTCAAAGTCGGCAGCATCGACGAAGCGGGAATGGATCGTATCCTCTCGCTCGTCCTCGGCTGCCTGATAACGCCAGACATGACCATCATCTCGGGACATTAAAGACAGCGCGCCCCCTCGCCACCGCAGCCGCCTCGCCCGCTATCCCGACCGTCTCCGCTCGTCACCCGAGGCAGCCCCTCACGCCCCCGCCCCGGCGACGGCCTGCATATCAGGCTCCAGGTACGGCAGCAGGTATGCGGGCACGTTGCTCGTGAACAGGTCGGCCATCTCGTCGGGAGGCTCCACCATGCCGCGCTCCACCCAGTGGCGCGTCATGTGCTTGGCGCCCGTGTTGAAGAACTCGAGCTCGAGCGCCTCGTGTGCCGCGAGCGGCCGGCGGGCCTTGCGTTCAAACGTCTCCTCCATGTGCTCGTAGACCATGCGCCCGCCATGCTGGCAGATGGACGGGTAGCCCACGATGCGCATGGCGTTCTCAAAGAACTCCCTGTGCCTGAGCAGCGCCTCGAACTTGCGCAGATGCGCCGTGTAGCAGTCGAGCGTGATGCCCATCTGGTAGAGCGTCGTCGACATGAGGTGGTCCCACATCCAGGTGGCGACGGCAAACACATCCTGGAAGTGCTCATAGAACGTGGCGCGCGATATGCCGGCATCGCGGCACAGGTCCACGACCTTGACGCGCTCGATCGACGTCGTGCGCATCTGCTCGTTGAGCGCCTTCACCACGGCAAGGCACGTGTCGACCTTCGCCATGTGCGTCGTCCCCTTTCGCTCGAACCGCCATCGCCCACGCCCGGCATGTGCCGAGCGCCGCACCGGCGGGCGCCGCCGTGTCAAGCCCCCACCAGACACTTTGCCCCGATTGTCCGGTCGCGGCAACCACGCCTGACATTTTGCCCCAAGTGTCAGTTCACCGATGCGACTTTAGCACGATATCGTTATGCGTGGAGTACTTTGTGGCCAGGATTTGGCCACGCAGACGTCCAACAAGCAAGGAGGAGATATGGACACCACCGTTTCTCGCCGCTCGTTCATCACCGGGGCCGCCGGCGCAGGCATCGCCGCCGCTGCCATGGGCGCCACCGTCGCACTCGCCGAGGAGGCCGTCTCCGCGACCGCCGAGGCAGAGTCCGGCGCGCAGGCCCCGTGGGACGAGCAGCCCGCATCCGTGGCCGACCAGGTCAGCGCCACCGAGGACTACGACGTCGTGGTCGTAGGCGCCGGCAACTCGGGCGTGCCCACCGCCCTGTATCTGGCCCAGGCAGGGGCCAACGTGCTGATCGTTGAGCAGTCCGCCGCAGCCTGCATGTGGGCCGGCGACATCGACGCCCTGGACTCCCAGATCCAGAAGGACATGGGCATCCAGATCGACAAGGAGTTCGTGATCGAGGACCTGCTGCGCTACAACCAGGGCAAGTGCGACCAGAACCTCATTCGTCAGTGGGCCTACAACGCCGGCGCCTTCATCGACTGGTACCAGCAGCAGATGCAGGCCAAGGGCCTTGACGTCATGGTCGAGACGCGCTGCAAGCGCTTCTATCCCGAAGGCGTGTTCCACAACCCGGCGTCGGTGCACACCGCCTACAAGCCCCCGCTGGAGCCCACCGCCAACTCCATGGGCTCCGAGGTTGCCATGCCCGCCATGCTCGAGCTCTACGAGGAGGCCGGCGGCAAGATCCTCTACAACACCCGCGCCGTGGAGCTCGTGCAGCCTGACGGCCCCGGCACGCCCGTGACCGGCGTCATCTGCCAGCTGGAGGACGAGAGCTACGTCCAGTACAACACGAGCAAGGCCGTGTTCCTGGCGACTGGCGGCTTCTCGGGCAACAAGGACATGATGGACCAGCTCAATGTCCAGGCCCACAAGTTCTGCTCCAACCACATGGGCGGCGAGGGCCGCAACGGCGACGGCATCAAGATGGCCCACTGGGCGGGCGCCGACATGGATCGTGACATGGCCGGCAGCTGCAACATCTTCGACCGCGGCTGCATCACCGGCAACGACACCAACGGCGGCATCGGCTGGGACGGCCAGGGTGGCGAGGACGAGCGCTTCTGGTGGCCCGGCTCGCAGCCCTTCCTGCGCGTAAACGCCTTTGGCAAGCGCTTCTGCAACGAGGACGGCCCCTACGACATCGTCTTCAACCTGGGCGCACAGCAGCCCGGTGGCTTCTACTGGCAGGTCTTTGACTCCACGAGCTGGGATGACGTCAAGGAGTTCGACACCAACATCTGCAGCCGCGTGGTTGCCAAGCCCGGCGCCAAGAATTGCCTGCTGCTCGGCCAGTTCTGGCCCTGCACCGACGAGCAGATGTGGAACGAGGTCTACATCGAGCCCAACGTGGAGAGCGGCAACCTCATCCGCTGCGACACGCTGGAGGAGCTCGCCGACGCCATGGGCTTTGACGAGACCGCCAAGGCGGCGTTCCTGCAGACCGTGGAGCGCTACAACCAGATGGCCGACGCCGGTTGGGACTACGACTACGGCAAGGCGCCCTGGCGCCTGTCCTACATCAACGAGCCGCCCTACTACGCCTGCAAGCTAGCCGGCTGGCTGCTCTCCACGCTGGGCGGCATCAAGGTGGACAACACCTACACCCCGCTCACGCCCGAGGGCACGCGCATCGAGGGCCTGCGCTGCATCGGCCTTGACCACGGCGGCTTCTTCAACGGCATGTACGCGCAGTATTACGGTGGCCTGAACATGTCGCACAACGTGGTCTCGGGCTGGCTCGCCGCCAAGAACGTCCTGGGCGAGGACTATCCGCATCCCTGCTGGGGCGCCGACCACGCCTATCTGGTGGAGCGCGCCAGCGAGGCCGCGGAGTAAGGCGTCTCCAGTTCACCGAGCGAGCCAACTGGGCGCAGATCGGCCAGACACATTGCATGTGAGGCATGCCGCCCGCAACCAGCATCACGGGTTGCGGGCGGCGTTTTTGGTTTTGGGCCTGCACGGCAGCTTTGGGCTGCGCGCCAGAAAGGCTTCTCGGGCGATTTTCTGAGGTTGTAGGCATCATCCTGCAGGCCCGAGAGCCAAGTCGGCTTGCCTCTCTTCTGTAACAAACCCGCAAAACCACGTTAAGCAATGCTCCATATGCACGCGAGCGCGGGCCCCGCCACGCCTGCGATGGGGCCCGCGCTCGCTCATTGTAGGATCAACGCCGTCTTTCCTCGGCGGCAGCGGCCTTGCACGCTCCTTGCGCCCGTCGTGTCAAAGCCCGTCGTCGCACTTACTCCCACGCGGTCTCGGCAGCGACGTTCCTGCCGGCCTCGCGGCCGCACACGATGCACTCGGTGAGGTTGCCGCCAGCCTGATAGGTGAACTTGAAGACCGAGGAGATCTCGCCGGCGGTGTACAGGCGCGGGATGGGGTTGCCCTCCCAGTCCAGGGCCTGGCGCTTGGCGTTGGCGTCGATGCCGCCCTTGGTGTTGGGGCCGCCCGGATAGAGCTTGAGGGCATAGAACGGCGGGGTCACGACCGGGCCCATGGTGCTCGGGTCGCGCCCGAAGTCGGCGTCCTCGCCGGCATCGCAGTAGGAGTTGAACTGCTCGACGGTCGCCACGAGCTGCTCGGGGGTCATCATCTCGCGGTTCTCAGGGTCGGCGATGATGAGCTCGGCGAGCTCCTCGAGCGTGTCGGCCTTGAGGATCCAGCCGTTGTCGATGGCCTCCTGGTTGTCATCGCCCCACGGCACCAAGCCGAAGGCGTACACCGAGGAGCTCTTGGAGACGGCGCAGGAGCCGGCGCGGCGCGTCTCGTCGAAGATAAGCCAGCTGGGGATGCGCGGATAGCACATCGTCAGCAGGTCGTAGTGGACGGCCTCCTTGTAGAACTGATAGCGATAGGGGCGCGTGGAGTCAGTGATGATGTACTCGTCATCGTAACGGTTGCCGTAGTTGTCGACCACCATGGAGTTCGGGGCCGAGGTGATGGCCGAGGCAACGCCCTGCTTGAGGCCGTCGGACTCCCAGTGCTCGCCATAGGGGATGGCGATCTCGATGCGGGAGGCCGCCTTGCCGACCTTGGCCAGGCCGCAGCCGATCTTCATGGCCATGGCGATGCCGTCGCCGGTGTTACTCTGCGTGCCATAGAAGCACCAGCCCTTGACGCCGGGGCCCTCGAGGAAGGCGCGACGCATCGGGAGGTTGTACTCGTAGCCGCCACAGGCCAGCACCACGCCGCGCTTGGCGGCGATGCGCACGTCCTTGTCGCCCTGCTTGGCGACGACGCCGATGACCTCGCCGTCGCGCATGATGAACTCAGAGGCGGGCGTCTCGTACAGGACATCGATCTCGGGGCGCAGGGACTTCACGCCGTCCTCGGCAAGAGCCCACCAGAAGGCCTCGCCGTTGGCCTTCTGCTCGCGGGGACGGTCCTGGGGCAGCACCGAGTCATCAGCATCGGCAAAGCCGAGGTAACGCGTGCTCTTGGAGGCGCCGTACTTGGCCTCCTCGAAGCAGGGGAACATGGGGAAGGAGGCGTCGCCGCCTGGCTCCATCAGCGACTCGTCCAGATCGGGGGCCTGGGCCAGCAGGAAGTCCTTGGTCTGGAGCACGCCGTTGGCGTACATCTCGGCCATCTCCTGCGACACGTGGGGCTGCTCGCCCTCGAGCTTCCAGGGGCAGTTCTCACCCGACATCATGGCCTTAACGTACTCGACCAGGGCCTCGTGGTCACCGCTGGGGTCGGGGCAGTGGAAGATGCCGCCCGACAGACGCGTGTTGCACCACATGGCGTCCTCGGGGTTCTTCTCGATGATGACGACCTTGGCGCCGGCGTCATGCGCCTCGATGGCCGCGCAGGCACCCGCACCGCCAAAGCCGACGACCACGACGTCATACTCCATATCGAAGCTGTCGCCCGCCGATGCGGCGGTGCCGTCGGCCGCAGCCGACTCGTCAGCCATCGCCAGTGCGGCGCCTCCGCCAAGCGCAGCCGCGGCGCCCAGGCCCATGCCCACGAACTCTCTTCTGGTGGTGTCACTCATGATGCATCTCTCCCGTCCTTGCGAGATTTTGCCAAGCGGGCTCCTTCACCCGGGAGGCCAGGCGCACGAGAGGCGTCGAGCAACCAGTCCGCTCGTGCACCCCGCTCGTCCCGGGCATCCCCTGGCCCGCGTCATCCCCATCATGCCCCACCCCAACTCCATTGGCCATCGTCCGCCACGGCCGCTTCTTGATGCGCTATCCTAGGCGTGCATATCATCCGCCACGGCCGATGCGCCCACGGCGGTCGCGTGATGCGACGACCCGCCCGCGCCCTGCCCGGCCATGCCAAGCTACGCGTGAAAAGGCGCATCACGTCGTCAGGGGGTTGCCAAGACCACCAAGGGGAGGTCGAGCAATGCGCGACCAAATCGAGCCCACCGGGGTGCGGGGTAGGGTGCGAGGCCTTTGCCTCGCCCTTGCGCTTGCGTCCCTGTCGTTCATAGGGACGTGGCTCAACATGTTCGGAAGAGGCGCCATCCTCACCGACCTGTACACCGAGCAGAGCCAGACCATCTTCTACGGTTGCCGCCTGATATCGCTCGTCGTGATCGTGCTGACCTACCGGATCGTCCGCCACTCGCTCTCGCAGATGTCGACGCTGGGAGGCGCGCTCATATCCGTGGGCACCGTTACGTGCATCATCGCGGCGCAGGGCCAAGACGCCTTCGCCGGCGTGATGGGGCTGGTGGGGCATGCGCTGTGCGGCCTTGGCTACCTGCCCTGCCTGATCCCCATCTACGTGGAGCTCGCCAAGGCCTTCGACCTGCGCGGGGCGCTCGGCGTCACCCTGCTCGCCCTGCTCGCCAAGCGGCAGCTGCCCGCCCTGATCGTGGGGGCGTCGGAGGAGGTGCGCATCTGGGCGCTCGCCGGGATACTCGTGCTGCTCATGTGCTGCCTGCTCGGCTTCTGGAGAACCCGCCAGGCTTTCCAGGCAGACCGACGAGAGGAGGTCCTGTCTCTCGCGAGCAGCAAGGCTCGCTACGCCCTTGTGCTTGAGATCGTGGGAGGAATCACCCTGTTCGTGTTTGGCAGCGTGAGCGGCGTGGGACTGGCCGGGGAGGCGCAGTCCGAGGCAACGCACGGCGTGATGCTCCTCCCCACCGGCAAGCTGATCGCCCTGGCGGTGTGTGCCGTCTTCGGCTATCTGCTCATCGTCCGACGCTCGGGCAGGCCCCTGTCGGCGCGGTTCACTCCCGCCTTCGTGCTGCTGGCGCTTTCGACGGCCCTCGCCACAATCATCGCCAACTCACATGACTTCCTGACGACGCACGTCGCGTCGGCCGTCCTCGTGGGGATATACGACTTCAACCAGTTCCTCAACTGGGCGCTGCTCGTTAGCATCGTGCACGTGGGAGGTGCATCGGTCGTCTACCTGGCAATCGTCAGCATGGCGACGTACGATCTTCTGGCCACGATCGTGGGCACGCTGTCGGTCAACCCGTTCACGCCGCACGGTGCCAACGTCGTCGTCATATTCGGGCTCGTCGTCATAGTCCTGGTCGCCGTGGCGGCGCCCTCCCTGACAAGCCGGGGGCTTGGGTCGTCCGGCATGGCGCAGGACGCGGAAGGTGACGGCGCGAAGGGCGGGCCTTTCGGCGAAGACGGACAGGCGGTGTCCCCGCACTCCGACACAGCCTCCCCTTCCGGCGAGGCGCGGCTCAGCGAGGCGGATCGAGAAACGTCCGCACGCCTCCAGGCGGCCATAGAGCAGCGCTGCAAGCATCTCGCCCGGCGCTTTGGGCTCACCGCCCGCGAGACAGACGTGTTCCACCTGCTGTGCCAGGGCCACAGCCGCGCGCACATATGCGAGGCCCTGTGCATGTCAGAGGGCACGGTGAAGACGCATATCGCGCACATCTACGAAAAGACGGGCGTCAACACGCACCAGGCCCTGGCGCAGATCGTGTTCGCCAGCGGCGCACGGACGGACGCGGGCGCGTAGGCATCCCCACGCGCCCGCGCGCTGTCAGCGCGGAAGGCACCCTACGCGAGGTCCGCCTCGATCTGCTCGATGACAAGGCGGCCCTCAACCAGGGCGATAGTGTTGGTGCCGATGCCGTTGAGCATCACGTGGGTGCACTCGCCCACGGCGTAGAGGCCCTCGATAGGCGCGTCAGCCTCGTCGAGGACGTGCATGCCCAGGTCGACCCTGATGCCGCCGTAGGTCATGTGCGTGCAGGGCTGCACCTCGGCAACGTAGAACGGACCCTCCTCGAACTTCTCGGCCAGAGCCTCGGCCGACTTGCCGAAGTCCTCGTCAACGCCCGCGTCCACGAAGGCGTTGTAGCGCTCCACGGTGTCCTGCAGGGTGGCTGCGTCCACGCCGGCCGTCACCGCGACCTCGTCCAGGTCGGCGCACTCGGTGAACATCTGGGGCAGGTGCGCCGAGTAGTCAAGGGCCGGCACCAGCAGGGCATCGGCCTGCGTCTTCGTCAGGATGACGTACCCGTGCCTGCCCGGCTGCTCGTTAAAGGCGTCCACCGTGGCGCGGTCGTAGTAGGTGAGCTCGTTGACGAAGCGCCGGCCTGCCTCGTTGATGACGATGGGGCCGGTGGCCAGAAACGGGTAGGTCATGTTGCGCGGCACACCGTTATAGATGACGTTCTCGCCGTAGTAGGAGATGACGTCGGACATGTTCTCAAGCACGCCGCCAACTTCCTGCGCCATGAGCATGCCCGACCCGTCAGACCCCATAGAGGCGTCCGATCCGTAGCCGCTCAGCTCGGGGGTGTACTCGTCGACCATCTCGGCGTTGTGCGCATAGCCCCCCGTGGCCAGAACGACCGCGTCGGCATGTATGGCGTACGCCTGCCCATCGGCCGTCTCGACGTTGACGCCGGCGATGCGCCCGTCCTGCTCGATGAGCGAGGTCACCTTGGTGTTCATGCGATAGTCGACGCCATTGGCGTCAAGCTGGCCGAGCATCGCCTGCGTCATGAAGCCGCCAATGGGACCGTAGTCGCCCCACACGAGGCCCCTGCCGTACATGCTATTCAGGTCGTAGAACGTGGCGGTCAGGCCAAGGTCGACGAGCCAGTCGATCGACTCGCCCGCGCGCTCGCCCAACAAGGCGGCGAGCTCCGTCTGGTTGGGGTTACTCTGCACCAGCAGGTCGCGGAACTCCTCCATGCTATAGTCGTCACCACTCTGCGCGGCAACGCGATGGCCACCACCCACGTAGTAGCCGGCACGGCCCGACGAGCCGCCGATGACGCCGAGCTGCTCGACAAGGATGACGTCGAGCCCATCCTGGAACGCCTGCATGGTCGCGGCCAGGCCAGCGCTGCCGCTGCCCACGACCACCACCTGGGTCGTGGCATCCTCCCAGACAACAGGTTCGCCCTGCGCCGTACCAAACGCGTCGGCCGGGGCTCCCGCCTGCTCGAGTGCCTGAGCGACGCCGTTGACCAACGCGTTGGTCGAGATGGTGGCGCCGGCAACCGTGTCAACGTTAGGCGTCTGGGCCTCGAGGATCTCTAGGCGCACCTGCTCCATGGAGTGCGTACCCACGAAGCGAGTCTCGTCGTTATCACCGATCGCAACGTCCTCGATCACGCCGTCACCGACGGTGACCGACACCTCGAAGGGGCCGTTGTGCCCCATGACCTCGGCCGTGTACGTGCCCGGCTCCATAGCAGGAGCGGCCCCGCCTGCCGCACCCTCCGAGGCGGCGCCCTCGGACGCCTCGTCGGCATGGGAGGCGGGGGCACCGGCTGCCGCCAGGGTCACGACCCCCGCCATCGCGGCGGCGGCCTGGACGAAGTTTCTTCGCGAAATGGATGCAGACATGTGACGCCCCTTCCTCGGTTTGTGACTCGCCTTGCCAGGGCACCCCACAGGTGCTTGGCAATTCCGACAAGCCAAGGGTAAGGGCAGCTTGCGATGCGCGGCAATTTACAGAATGAACCGAGTGTGCCGCTCCGCTACACTTCGAAGCTTGTGTCAAACCTCACGCCGTCGGCCTGCCACTCGCTCCAGAGGCAGCGGTTGAGCGAGCGCAGGAAGCGGATGATGACACCGTTGATCGTGACGGCGATCTGCTCGGGCGGCTCGACGCAGCCCGTGCGCAACCAGTTCTCGAAGATCCCGTTCTGCAGGGTGACGCACAGCGGCGCCACGCTCTCGAACGGGATAACGCAGTCCAGCGGGGTCACCCCGAGAAGCTGCGCCAACCGTTGAGCCATGTCGTGCGCTCGTGCGGTAACGCGCTCCTCATACTCCGCGCGAAACGCGCGGTCGCCGCACTCCATACACGTCAGGCACAACGATCGGTGTTCCCTGACAAGGCGTGCCCCCTCCAGGGCGCTTGCGTGCATGAACGCAAAGAGTTCCTCACCCGTGCAGCCGCGCGGGGGCGCCTCTATTTCGGGAACGCAGCGCTCGACAAAACTATCGACGAGCACGTCGTACACATCACGATAGTACCGGTAGAACGTCGTGCGGCTCACGCGCGCCTGCGCGGCTACATCCTTGGCCGTAACCGACGAAACGTCCGCCCCGCCATCGAGCAGGGCAAGCAGAGCGGAGCGTATGGCCTCCTTCGTGCGATATACGGCGTCACTCTCGCCCATCCGTCCCCAATCCTCAGCTATTAGCTAGACCGCTCGCGCTGGTGCGACGCCCCTACCTCGCCTTGCCGGCGTCCACGCCGGGGCGCAGGCCGTGCTCCTCCACGTCGGCGGGGCTGCCGGGCACGGCCGGGGGCAGCTCGTCCACCTGGGGCGCCTCGGCGGCGGGCATGACCTCGTCGTTCAGGTCGAGCAGGCCCCGGCTGAACAGGTCGCCCTCGCTGGCGGGCTCCCGGTCGCGGCCGGCCGTACGACTCGGCTCGGGCGTGATAGTGCCGCCCACCAGCGGGTACTTGAGCGGCGAGCGCACGCCGTTTTGCTGCTCGGGGTAGACAAAGTCGCTCGCGGCGCTCACGATGTCGCCCTTGGGTAGTGCCCTCACGGCCCCGCCGATCATCTGGAACAGCAGCTTGGCGTTGGAGGTGATATTCACCGGCTTTAGCTTGAACGGCCAGTTCAGGTCGGTCTTCTCGGCCACGGTGCTCTCGTTCTCGGCCAGGCGGATCTCCTGGTTGAACGCCTCGCGAGCTGCATCCCAGTCCCCGCCGTGCGCATCGATCAGGTCGTCGAGACGGTGCATCTTGGCCTGCGCGTCATCGATGCGCCGCACGGTGGCCTCGGCCTCCTCCCTGGGGATGATGCCGAACTCGCCCTTGATGCGCGCGATGTCGGCGCCGGCCTGGTAGGTGGCGTCGACCATCTCGGTGGCGTCCATGTAGATGCTCTCGTAGTTCATGGTCTGCTTCCACGAAGGCGCGAGCATGAGCTGGCGGTGCTCCTCCAGGGTGCGGGCCTTGAGGCGATAGCCGTAGCGGTCGGGGTCGTCGAACGCGCGGCTGCCCACGTCGAGGAACGGCGCCATGGGGCTGATGAACACCAGAAGCCGCGGGTCGGGGATGCGCTCGTAGAGATGGCGCACGTACTCGCCGGTGCCGCGCACGCTCGCGCCGGTCTGCTTGGGGATCCCCGTCATGAAGTACAGGTCAAAGCGCGAGCACCCGGCGTCCAGCGCGTCGATGATGGTGTCCTCCAGCTCGGCCATGGTGTAGTGGCCCTTCCCGAAGGCCGTGCGCACCTCGTCGTCGTAGCTCTCGGCGCTGATCTCCACCGACCAGTCGGGCAGGTTGTCATCGAGCAGCTTGTAGAAGTCCTTGCCCTCCCGGGGCGGCCCGAAGAACTCGAAGCCGATGGGCTGCTCGAGCTTGCCGCGCAGGCCGCGGATGAACTCGTGGGTGTAGTCGTGGCCGGCCATGAGGAAGTCATTGAGCACGAACATGGGGCCGGGCACGTGGCGCTGGATGGTCTCGATGTCGCGGATGAGCAGCTCGGGGCTGCGCCAGGCAACCCGGCGCCGGCCCAGGTGGTTCTTGTAGGCGTAGGCGCTGCCGCCGCAGGTCACGCAGTTGCGCTTGCAACCGCGGCTGGTGAGGCTCGCGCACACCGGGTAGCTCAGCCAGTCGCGCGTGGGCAGGTAGCTCGTGAAGTCGCGGTCACGGATGACGCCCTTCATGGGGAAGGCGTAGTCCATGCTGATGGCGTCCATGTCGTCGGGCACCCAGGAAAGCGGGTTCACGTGAATGCAGCCCGCGGCGTCCTTCCAGGTAAGGTTGGGAATGTCTGACAGGTCACCCACCGGGGTGTGCGTGAGGTCGGCCTGGCGGATGCGGCGCAGCAGCTCGAGCTCGGGCGCCTCCACCGAGTCGCCGCGGAACACGTAGTCCACGCAGTCGTAGCGGATGAGCTCCTCGTGATAGAAGCTCGAGGAGATGCCGCCGAATATGACGGGCACGCCAGGGTGCAGGCGCTTGAGGATGCGCGCGACCTCGATGGTGCCGTGGCAGTGGGGCATCCAGTGCAGGTCGATGCCGAAGGCGCGCGTCTGCAGCCGCGCCAGGTTCGCCTCGACGTCAAAGCCCTTCTTGTGCAGCATGAAGCTCGCCAGGTTGTAGAGCTTGCAGCGCAGGCCGTGGCGCTCGAAGTACTCGCTCATCGTGGTGAAGCCCAGCGGGTACATCTCGAAGATGGGCGTGGAGGGCACCATGTCGCTCACGGGGCCAAAGAGCACCGAGCGCTCACGAAAGTCGTAGACGCTGGGGCAGTGCACCAGGATGAAGTCGCGCTTGAACACGGGGGACCTTCTTGTCTCGAGGGACCGGGCTGCGTGGAAGTGCCGGCGCCAGCAAGCGCGAGCACCTCGCTTAGGGGGATATCGTACATGAAACCGCAGGGCCGCGCATGGGGAAAGCACGGGCCAGCGAAACGCCATGCGCCCGGCTTCCCCCGGCAAGATGCCCCATCGCACGCGGCGTCGCGTCCAGCACCCGCGCGTCAATGTTCCGCGCGCCATAGCATCTCTACTTATATGCATGGTATTATCTGATTATTATCCTACTCCATGGAAGGGGTTGCGATGAACGAACTCGCGATGGCACCCATCTACCCGGTGACGGCGCTCTCCAAGGACATAAAGGCCGTCAAGGCAAAGGCCGACAAACAGGTCGTTCGCATCAGCGAAAACGGACGCGGAGCCTACGTCTTCGCAAGTGAGAATGCGTTGGCCGACCTCATCGAAAGGGAGCGTCAGGACGCAGCCTGGGAGGCGTACACGCTGCAGTCGGTCGCACGTGGCGTGGCCGACGTGGACGCGGGGCGCTACACCACCTCCCGCGATGCCATGTTCCGGAAAGCTTCGGAATATCGGATGAGCAACCATGCCTAGGGAGGTCATATACTCCGACGAGTTCTCCGAGAACGTTTCGCTCATCGAGTCGAACGATATGCTGCTGCACCTCGACCAGCAGCTGGAACTCCTCGAGGCGTTCCCCACCATGGGGTCATCCGACGTCCGTCCATCACTCACCACTCAGTTCGGGCCAGGCCTACGGAAATTCCCCTCTCCGCCGTACGTCATCGTGTACCGCTATCTTGAGGAGCGGGATCGGCTGGAGTTCCTCGCCTTGGTTCCGGCGAGAAAGATCAGGTAGCCGCGCAGTCCACATAACCGCTGGCAAAACGATGGGACCATGAGACTTCTAGAGTCCAGACGGCGCAGCCGGCGCGCCACCAAGCGTCAGCATCCGAGCCCCCAGCGCCTCGGCGTCACGGGCGTCGTGCGTCGCGACGATGAGTGTGCGACCATCTAGGTACCGCTCGATGAGTGCGAGCGCCGCCTGACGGCTCGCCTCGTCAAGCCCGGCGAACGGCTCATCAAGCACCGCCGCCCCGCCCGGTGCCACCAGCGCGCGCACGAGCGCCGCCTTGCGGCGCATGCCACCGCTCATCTGGTCGGGCGTGACAGAGTCCGAGTCGCAGCCGATGAGCTCATCGAGCTCGCGCTTCATGCAGGAAAGGTCCGTGCGTGCCGGGCCGGCATCGAGCCGGCCGGCGTCTGGCGCGTTGGTGTCAGCACACCGCGAACGCGCCACGTTACCCACGGCGACCAGCACAACGTTCTGCCAGGCCGACATCTGGCCGAGCAGGCGGTCCTCCTGGAACACCCTGCCCGCCGGGAAGGCCGACTCGACCGTCCCCGAGGTGGGACGCAGCAGGCCGCAGGCCAAATCGAGCAGCGTGGACTTGCCCACGCCCGACGGCCCCATGACGCAGAGGCGCTCGCCCGCAGCGACATCAAGGGAGAGGCCGCGTATGACCTCCCCCGCCGATCGGGACCCGATGGACGCGGAATCACCTAAAGAGGGCTCCCCGTAGGAGAAGGACACGTCGGAGAAGCGCACGTGCGCGGGCGCAGCGCCCACAGGCAAGCCAACCACGCTGCAATCCGTCCGGCTGCATGTTATGCGGCGCGGCACGCGCACGCGCCGCGCAGTACGCCCCACGAGGCCCATGAGCGCAAAGAACAGCCGCTCGCACACGGCGCTCATGGCGACGATCGCAAACGTCCAGGCAAACAGGTCGGCCGTCTCCAGGCCGATCTTGGCGGAGTAGATGCCCTCGCCGATGGAGCCGTCGGGGATGCCGATGACCTCGGCCGCCACGCCTGACTTCCAGGCAACGCCCACCACCACGCGCGCGGCCGAGGACAGATAGGGCATCACCGCGGGCAGGTAGTAGTAGCGCACGCGGCGCCAGGGCCCCACGCCCAGCAGGCGCAGGCCACCCGCCATGGGGGCGTCGGTCTGGGTCAGCCCCTCGAGGCACGCCGCGTACACCATGGGGAACACCATGAGCCCCACGGCGAGACTCGACACGCCCGCCGCCCCGGCCCACATGAGCAACAGGACGATGATGCACACCACCGGCACGCTCTTGATGAACGAGACCGCCGGGGCAAGCAGCGCGCGAAGGGCGCGGCAGCGCCATGCGCCGACCGCCAGCACGAGAGCAAGGCACAACGACACGGCGAAGCCCACGGCGATGCGCGAGAACGAGAACGCCACGCTCGACCAGAACTCCGCCGTCACGATCCCATCCACGAGCGCACGCACGACCTGGACCGGCCCGGGCAACAGCAGGCCGCTGTCTACGAGCACGCTCGCCACCTGCCAGACGACGAACCAGAAGCAGATGGCGAGCAGCTTCTCCACGAAAGCCCTGCCCCCGAAGGAGGTACTCGGCGTTTTGACGGGAACCCTCATCGACCGCCCCTCGTCAGCCGGCGAGGTCCGTGAGGTAGAAGTCCTCGCCAGGCAGCGCCCCGCCAACCGAGGAGGGGTCGGCCTCGAAGAGCACCTCGAGGTAGCCGGAAAGCGCGTCGACCATCTCCTGGCCGGTGATGCACACGAGGTTGCAGTTGGGGACGGCCTGGGCGGCGACGGCCGCCGAGTCGATGATCCCCAGCTGGGCCACGAGCTCGCCGGTGGCATCGGGGTCGGCAACCGCGCGCTCGACGGAAGACCGCTGGCGCGCGACGAAGTCCGCGACGGCCTGCGGGTGTGCCTCGGCGAACTGCGCACGAACCAGCGTGACACCGGTCACCAGGCGACTTGCGGCGCCGTCGGCTCCCGCCCCCTGCAGCTCATCCCATGCGTCGGTCAGACTGAAGGAGCGCAGCAGCGCCTCGTTCTTCGCGCAGGCGGAGGTCACGTACGGCTCGGGCAGTACGCCCACCGCCGCAGGGTCGGCCTCCAGGATGGCGGCGACTTCGGTCGCCTCGGACTTGAACTCCAGGGTCACCTCGTCGGCGATGCCGGCGGCATCGAGCAGGTAGGCCGTGACGTACTCGGGCGTGGTACCCTTGCCCGTCATGTAGACCACCCTGCCGGCAAGGTCGGCCACCTGCGTGACCGAGGCGTCGCCCGACACCGCGTACAGCACGCCAAGCGTGTTGACGTTCACGGCCCGCACGCCACCTTCGGTCTTGTTGTAGAGCACCGCACCCACGTTCGCCGGCAGCAGAGCGATGTCCACCTCGCCCTTGATGAGCAGGGGCAGCACCTCGTCGGCCGTCGCGTACACCGAGAAGTCATACGCATACGAGGAGGCCGGGCCGCCCGCGGCATCGCCGGCGTGCGATGCGCTCGTGCGCGCCTCACCTCCCGATGAGGCATCCGCCCGCACCTCGCCCGTCCCCTGGGACGAACGCACCTCGTCGATGAGGGGCGCAAGCCCTATGGACGTGGGGCCCTTGAGCGAGGAGACGCGCACCGCGAGCGGATCGCCGGCGTCGGCCGTCTCGGCGAGCGCAAGCGCCCCGGATCGCGCGGGCGCGGCGATACCGGCGAGCATGGCGGCACCCGCCGCCGCGGCCAACGCCGCCCTCCCTACGAACGCGCGACGGGTCAGACACGTCTGCCTACGCATGGGGCATGCTCCAATCGAAGTGGTCCGAGTGCAGCAGGTGATGGGCCTTCTCGGAGAGCGGGGCGCCGAGGAACTCCTCGTAGCAGCGCGCGACCGAGGGGTTCTCGTGGCTGAACCGCAGGTTGTTCACGGCGTCCAGACCATAGAGCACCTGCCCGCGCACGCCGGCGAGCTCGCGACCCTCGTTGATGGGCTGGCCGCCGCCACCCACGCAGCCGCCCGGACACGCCATGACCTCCACGAAGTCGTAGCTCGCCTCGCCGGCGCGTATCGCGTCCATGAGGCGCCCGGCGTTTGCCAGGCCGCTCGCCACGGCGACGCGCACCTGCCTGCCCGGCAGGTCGAACGTGGCCTCCTTCCAGCCGTCCAGGCCGCGGACGTCCCTGAAGGCGTCCGGGTCGGGGTTGGAGCCGGTCACGAAGAAGTACGCGCTGCGCAGGGCCGCCTCCATCACGCCGCCGGTCGCGCCAAAGATCACGCCCGCGCCGGTGGCGGTGCCCAGGGGCTCGTCAAACTCCTCCTCGGGAAGCGATGCCACGTCGATGTGCGCGGCGGCGATCATGCGGTCGACCTCGCGCGTGGTGAGCACCACGTCCACGTCACGCCCCGCGCCGGCGCTGTCCATGCCCTCTAGGTCGCACTCGCTCTTCTTGGCGAGGCACGGCATGATCGACACGCTGAAGATGCGCTCGGGCTCCACGCCTAGAAGCTGGGCGTACCAGCTCTTGGCCACGGCACCGAACATCTGCATGGGCGACTTGGCGGTGGAGAGGTTGGCCACATACTCGGGGTAGTGCCCCTTGATGTAGCGCACCCACCCCGGGCAGCAGCTCGTGAACATGGGGAAGGCGGCCGGATCGTCGGGGCGCTTGCCGAGTCGATCGAGAAACTCGCTCGCCTCCTCCATGATGGTGAGGTCGGCGCTGAACGCCGTGTCGAACACGTAGTCAAACCCCATGGCGCGCAGGGCGCTCACCAGACGCTTAGCCGTGGCATGTTGGCGCGGCAGGCCGAAAGGCTCGCCCCAGGCTGCGCGGATGGCCGGCGCCACCTGGACAAGCACCACCTTCTCGGGGTCGTCCAGGGCGTCGAGCACCCGCTCGGTGTCGTCGCGCTCGTGCAGGGCCCCCACCGGGCAGTGCGTGACGCACTGGCCGCACAGCGAGCAGAGGGTCTGGTCTATGGGCGCGCCGCCCGCCACGCCCACGGTGGCTCTGGTTGCGCGGTTGCGCTCGTCCCAGACGTGGACGGCCTGTACCTTGTCGCAGATGGCGACGCAGCGCATGCACTTCACGCACTTGTCGGCATCGCGCACCAGCGGAAACGTCTCGTCCCAGCGATTGGGCACCAGGTGCTTCTCAAAGGGGACGTCGCGGATGTTGAGGTCCTGGGCAAGCTGCTGGAGCTGGCAGTTGCCGTTGCGCACGCAGCTCGTGCAGTTCACGTTGTGCTGGGAGAGCAGAAGCTCCACGTTCATTCTGCGGGCGGCGCGCACGCGCGGCGAGTTAGTGCGCACCACCATGCCCTGGGCCACCGTATTGTTGCACGAGGCCACGAGGCGGTCGGACCCTTCGACCTCGACCACGCACACGCGGCAGGCGCCGATCTCGTTGACGCCCCGCAGGTAGCACAGGGACGGTATGCGGATGCCGTTGGCGCGGGCGGCCTCCAGGATGGTGGCCCCCTCCTGCGCCAGGACCGGCCTGCCGTCGATGGTGAGCTCTACCATGCCAACGACCCCCTCTCGATCTGCGCGCCGCAGCCAAAGTGGTCGCAGCGCAGGCACCTGGACGACTCCTGCATTACCTCTTCGAGGGACAGGCCGCGCTCGATGAGCTCGAAGTCGCCCCTGCGGTCGGCGGCGATGCGCTCGTCGGTCTGCGAGCGCGCGCAGTAGGCGTGCGGGCCGTGGCTCACGTCGGGCACCTCCACGTCGCAGCCGATGAGGTGGCGGAAGCCCAGGTACTCGTCGATGTTGGCCGCGGCCATCTTGCCGGCGGCCACCGCCTTGATGACCGTGGCGGGACCGGTTGCGCACTCGCCACCGGTGAACACGCCGTCGAAGCCCTCGATGTAGCCCTCGTCCGAGCACACGAACGCGCCGCGCCTGGTGGGAAGGCCGCACGCCTGGAACGGGGTGGAGTCAATGCGCTGGCCGATGGCCACCACCACGACGTCGCAGGGCAGCGTCTGCGCGGGCACGTCGGCCGCGCGCGGGGCAAACCTGCCGCGGGCCATCTGGCCGATGATCTGCGGCTGAACCACCAACCCGCGCACGCGCCCGTCCTCGCAAGCCACCTCGACAGGCGCCATGAGCTCGCAGACGTTGCATCCCTCGGCGATAGCCCCCTCGACCTCCTCGGCCTGCGCGGTCATGTCGACCTTGCGGCGGCGGTACACGATGTCGACCGAGGAGGCGCCCAGGCGCACCGAGGTGCGGGCCACGTCCATGGCCACGTTGCCGCCGCCGACCACGGCCACGCGCTTGCCGGAGAAGTCGGGCATCTCTCCGTCGCCGATGCCGCGCAGCATCTCCACGGCGGACATGACGCCCGCGGCGTTCTCACCGGGGATGCCCAGTTTGTTGTCGGCGTGGGCGCCGATGGCGATATAGACGGCGTCGAAGTCCCGGCGCAGCCCCTCAAAGGCCACGTCGGCGCCCACCGCGGTGTCGAGGCGCACCTCCACGCCCTGGCGGCAGATCCAGTCGATCTCCTCCTGCAGGCGCTCGCGCGGCAGGCGATAGGCGGGGATGCCGTAGCGCATCATACCGCCCAGGTGGCGGCGCTGCTCGAAGATCGTGGGCTCATGCCCCATGAGCGCCAGGTAATAGGCCGCGGTGAGGCCTGCGGGGCCACCGCCGATGACGGCGACCGTCTTGCCGGTGGGCTCGGCCTTGGCCGGCGAGAAGTCGCACTCCATGTGGTCAGTCGCGTAGCGCTTGATCGCGCGGATGTTGATGGGGTCGTCCACCATGCCCCGGCGGCAGGTGAGCTCGCAGGGATGCTCGCAGATGAGCCCGCACGCGATGGGCAGCGGGTTGTCCTTGCGGATGAGCTTCACGGCGTCGGCATGGCGACCGGCGCGCACCAGGGCGATGTAGCCAGGAATGTCCACGTGCGCCGGACAGCTGCGCACGCACGGCGGCAGCGCGTCGCGCTCGAAGGAGCAGCAGCCGCGCTCCACGTGGGAGACGAAGTCGTCGCGAAAGCCGCGGATCGCCTGCAGGGCAACGGCCGCCGCCTCGTAGCCGATGGCGCAGTCGGCCGAGTCGCGGATCGTCTCGGCCAGGCTCTCGATGAGTGAGAGCGTCGAGGCGTCGGCCCGCTCGTCCAGGACGTCCTCGATCAGGCGCTGCAGTCGGGCCAACCCCACGCGACAGGGCGTGCACTTGCCACACGACTGTGACGCGCACATGCCCACCAGCGCCGCGGTGAACTCGACGGGACACGGGGCCAGCGAGCTCACGGCGAGCCGGTCCTTCAGGCGCGCGTGCAGCGTGTCGAGCACCGCCTGCTGGGCGCTCGTCTCATAAGCTTGCAGTCTTGCCACCAAACGACCTCCCTCTCCCAGCTCCTGCGCGAGCCGGCGTCGCCGGGCGCCAACGCCCGCGCCGGCCCGCGCGTCAGAGAAGCCAGGGGGCGGCAAGCCACGCCCTCCCCTGGCGGTAAAGACACCGATGGCTCAGGGTACTACACCGCACCGTGCCGCAAGGGCGTCAAAGAGCGGCCCCACAGCCGCCGGACACTTAAAACACCGCCTGTCCACCATCAACGATGAGTGAGGCGCTCGTCTTCACGCTCGTCCTCAGCATGCGCGGGATCATCATATGGCACACGCCTCTGAGCACTTTGGCGTTTTGCACGCCATTTTCAGGATGGATCGTCATATCGTGTCAACTCGGCTACGAGAGGTCTCCTAGCCACGCTCCCCGTCATCCGCCGAAACATCAGGCCGTCTTGTAGCCCCTGCGCCGAAAAACGCATATAGTGGATGCGTATGTATATGTAGTTGCGTATGACCGGCTTGCGACAGACGGCCGGCCCGTGCCTGTCGCAAGCAGACGCGCAAGCCGGACGAACCTTTGACCATGCAGACTCGAAACGGCGGGGGACACACCATGAAGCACAACGAACCGTCCGCACACACCGAGACCCAGGCGCAGCCCGGCTGCGAGGTACGCTCCGCAGCCGCAGGCACGTCGTTCGTCCGCGCCCTCGAGCGCGCCGCGCTGCGCGACCTCAAGGCGGCAAAGCGCAGCGAGTACCGCGCCCAGGACGCCGAGGACCGCGCCGCGGTGGACGCGCTGCGCGGGGAGCGCAACAGCAAGCTCGACGAGCTTGACGCACAGGCACGTGCCATCAACACGCAGCGCGAGCTTGCCCTGAGCGGCCAGCGGGCCAACTGGAACGAGGCGCGCGCCACCGCGATCGAGGCCAAGCGCGGCGCCAAGAGCGTGCGGCGCGAGGCGCGCAGGGTCGCCACCCCTCTTGAGCGGGAATACCTGGAGCAGCTGCGACACGAGCACAACGCCGAGATCGCCGAGATCGACGCCGAGGTATACGACCTCAACGTCGCGCGCGGGCTTGCCATTGCCGAGCTGCGTCAGAGCTGGCTCGAGGCAAAGGACCGCAAGACGAAGGCGAAGCGCGCCTTCAAGCTGGCGATGCGCGAGGTTCGCAAGGAACAGGCAGCGCGCCATAAGGAAGAGGTCGAGCTCGACAACGCCGAACGCCACGCCCGCAACGAGGCGTCGGATGCTCGCTGGACGGCCATCCGCAAGATGGTCGGCGAGCGGGAGTACGTGCTCACCCAGATCCGCGAGGCCAAGCAGGCAAAGGTTCGCGACGCCGCCCTCATCGAGCGCCTGCGCGCCCAGGAGCGCGAGATGCATGCCACCATCGAGCACCTCAAGGCGCAGGCGCGCGAGGCGGATCTCGCGGCGGAGAAGGCCACGTTCGAGCGGCACCAGGCCGCCGGGGCCGCACGCGCCCTCGTCGAGTCGGAGCTGCGCAACGAGTGGCTCGAGGCGCACTACGAGGAGGCAAAGGAGCGCCATCGCGCGCGCATCGCCGTCCGCGAGTTCAAGCGCGCGTCGCGCCTTGACGACCAGCAGATGCAAGCGCGCCTGCGCGAGCGTCGCAACCAGGCCAACGAGGCCTATCGGCAGGCGGTGCAGGCCGTCTACACCCAACGTGGCCTCAAGGACGCCGAGATCTACGACGAGAGCCTGAACGCCCGCGCCGAACAGCATGACATCTGGGTTGCCGCCAAGGCGACGAACAAGGCGTTCAAGGCCGAGGGCCGCGCATCCGAGCAGGAGGCGCTCACCCACATTCGCCTGAAGAAGAACGAGGCCCGCGAGACGTTCACCCAGCTGGTACTCGAGATGCGTACCCGCCGCGAGATCTCCCGCGCCGAGGACCGCGAGGAGGCGCGCGTTGTGGCCCGCGAGGTGCTGCGTAACTACCGCGAGGAGCTCGCCCGCAGGCAAGCGACTCCCGTCACCGACGCATCCGCCGGGAGCGACGCGACGGGTGAGCGGCAGGTGAACGCCGCATAGGCCAGAGGGCGCTGCGCCCTTGCCAACAGCCAAGCCATGAAAAACTGCTAGTCGCAGCAATCGGGCCGGGAGACGCAAACGCAAGCGCCCCGGCCCGATTCGTATCCGCGATACCCGCAAAGCCGCGCTCACGACCTCGCACGCCTTGATCTGCCAGGGACTTGCCCCGCCGGCGATGCGCAGTCACACCCAGAAGCACTCCGCCCGGTGCATTGCCATCTTCGACACGTGAAGCTATACTATTTTTGATATCGTATAGCCAATGGACACCCTCCGAGAACGGGAGGTCACATGGGCATGACCCAGATGAACGTCCGCATGGATGCCGCCGTCAAGAACGCGGGTGACGCTGTTTTCGAGCAGGCCGGTTACACGCCGACCCAGATAGTCCGCATGCTCTGGGAATATGCGGCTCGCCACAGGTCCGTCCCCCCTCTCATCTCCCGCATCATCGAGGAGGACCTCTCCGACTCGGCACAGACGCGCCGCCAGGCCAGGCTCGCCATCGCCAACGAGGGACTGCGCCTCTCCGAGGCCTTCCGCAAAAGGCTCGGGCTCTCGGACACCACGCCCACGCCGCTCGACTACGAGGCGATCCGAGAAGAGGCCTATTTTGAAAAGTATCAGGGAGACTCACATGGCTGAGGCTGCGGCGTCCGCCCCAACCCCCGCCTGCGTTGGCAGGCGCCTGCTCATCGACACGAACGTCTGGGTTGACTATTACATCGACAGAAGCCCGGGCCACCAAGCCGCACGGACACTCATCACCAGCGCCCTGCGCCAAGATGCCGTCCTCTATATCTCGACGCTCTCCATGAAGGATGTCTTCTTCATTATCGAGCAGACTCTGAAGCGATACGCCAGGCAGGAGCTCGGTGAGCTCACCGATTCCTCTAGAGCCGCCGCCACGGAAATAGCCTGGGCAAGTCTGCGCAACATCCTCGAGATCGCCATCAGCGTTCCCGTCTCACGCAACGAGGCGCTGCTCGCGTTCACGTACCGAGACCGGCACAACGACTTCGAGGACAACCTGCTTCTGGCAGCCGCGCAGCAGGCGGGCGTCGATTATCTGGTGACCGCGGACGAGAGGCTGCGCAGACATAGCCCCGTCCCCGCCCTCAGCCCACAGGCGGCCATAGAGCTCCTTCTGAGCGCGTGACGTCCCAGCCGTCTCTACACGAGCTGCCTCCTGACAACCGAGAGATCCCCAGCAAGCTCGTATGCGATAGGGCGGGCATTGGGGATCTCGATTCGTACGGCACGCTCGCGGTCAAGCCCCTCGAGCCGTCCGATCAGGACGCGCAGAAGGTTCTCGTGCGCCACGAGGAGTACGCGCCCGCCGGCGAGCACCCTTGGCGCGACCTCCTGCTCGAAGTACGGCCAGACGCGCATCTCGACATCCCACAGACTCTCGCCCATGGGGATCTCATCGGCAGGCACATCCCGATAGGCGGCCTGAAGATGCGGGTCGCGCTCGTCGCCGGGGTCGAGCAGAGGCGGGCGCACGCCATAGGCACGCCGTCCCGCCACGCGCCTCCCTCCGGTGACCTTGGCTTTGTCGAGGCCCTGCAGGGCGCCACAATGGCGCTCGTTGAGCCGCCAGCTGCGCATGACGGGCAGCCAGCTGCGACCCATCTGTTCCAAGATGGTGTCAAGCGTGTTGATGCTGCGCTTGAGATACGAAGTGAAGCACAGGTCGAAATCGTACCCGGCCTCGCACAATACCCGCCCAGCCCTCATGGCCTGGCGTCGCCCCTCCTCGGTGAGCTCGACATCCGCCCAGCCAGAAAAGAGGTTGAGCCTGTTCCATATGCTCTGCCCGTGACGGACGAGCACGAGCGTATTAGTCCGATCACTCATGCAATCCCCTCCATACTCCACGTCTCCTGCCAAGCACTGTTTCTCGCCGAATCTTTTGGCTCCACGGACTAGGCGAGCGAGAACGACCACAGGTTGCGGCACTGCGAAAGGATGGTGTCCACGTCCCAGGACTGCTGGCTGCGCTCAGGGCTATTGGGGTCGCGCACCAGCACGCGGCCGCTCTCGTCCAGGCCCGCGAGCACGATGAAGTGGCCGAGCTTGGTGAAGTCGCCGGGGCCCATGCTGCAGATGATGGGCACGCCGCTGGCGAGCAGGTCGGTCACGGTCAACGCCATGGCGGGCAGCTCCTCGCCCACAAGGCCCACCTGCGCCGCGCCCTGCGTCATGAACGTCCAGGCGGTCATGCCCGAGTCGACAAAGCCGCCCGCCTCGGAAAGCGCGCACATAGAAGCCGGCGTGTAGTCAGTGTTGCCAGTTAGGTACACGTAGACCATCGTGAGGCAGGTGGGGCCGCAGCCGTTGTCACCCACGTTGCCGCCGGCATATGGCTCGTTGCGCCACGCGGGATCCTTCTGGTAGAGATAGGGCATGACGCCGCGCTGCCACTGGGACATGGGCGTGCTCGGCATGTCCCGATCGTCGACGTCCTGCCCCGCAGAGCCCCGTCCCGTCGCGCTGGACGTAATCGCCGGCGCCTCGCCCTGCCGTGCCTGCCCGCCGGCATGGCGCATGGCAAGCACGACCACCACGACCAGCGCGGCAACAAGCGCCAAGGCGGCGGCAACCAGCAGCCAACGGGCTGCCCCGCTCCTCCGTCCCGCGCAGCGCGCTCCGGCCCAGCCTTCGCGAGTGACCCCGTGCGCGCAAGGTACCACGCTCGCTCTGACAACGTGCGGCACGTAACCAACCGCATGACGGGGCCCCTGCGCAGGCCCTTGGCTCGGGCACGGCCTGAGATACCTGGCGTAGCCTGCACCCTCATGAGTCTGGTTCACCCCGCGTCGATCCCCGCCAGCCGTCCGGCCCGTGCCAGCCGGCGCCATCATGTCCTCGTCGTCATATTGCATGGCCGCTCTCCTTCCCTCTCGCCGCCGCATCGGCCGGTCGGCGGTGCAACGATCGGCATGTTCGCTCTCGATGTGCGTGGCACCTGCCCGAGTGGGCCGGGAGATCCCGGAACCGGGCACCGCACGTCAAAGAGGATAGGCAAGGGGCCTCTTACGCTTCCCATAGCGCGATCTTACGCTTTCCTTAACTTTCGCCGCGGCACCGGCATGCCTGCCCCCACGACCCGCGAGCCGCGTATAATCACGGCCAGTCATAGTCACCGTGATCAGCGCGAACAGAGGCGTCGAGAGGAGGTCATCCGTGTCCCAGCAGCCCATCGCCCCAGGCATGGCAGACCCGTCCCAACCGTCTAGCATCCCGGACGCGCCCGCCGTGCTCGTCGTGGACGATGAGACCGCCATCGCCGACCTCATCGTGCGGCTGCTCGAGGCGGAGGGCTTTCGCGCCCGTGCCTGTTACGCGGGCCGCGACGCCGTCGCCGCCTTCTCGGCCGAGCGCTTTGACCTGGTGATCCTGGACATCATGATGCCCGACCTGGGAGGGTTCGAGGTGTGCAGCGCCATCCGGCGCACCTCAGATGTGCCCATCGTCTTTCTCTCGGCGAAGGACGAGGAGAGCGACAAAGTCGTAGGCCTCACGCTGGGCGCCGACGACTACGTGACCAAGCCGTTCAAGCCTCGCGAGCTGGTGGCGCGCGTCAGGGCGCACCTGCGTCGCACGCACATGCTTGCCACCGCGACGCAGCAACGCACCGATGACGAGCCGCAGGCCGTGCTGCGCACGCTCGGCATAGAGCTGGATCCCCGAGTCCACGTCGCCGCGCTGCACGACGTGGAGCTGCGGCTCACGCCCAAGGAGTTCGCGATTCTCGAGCTGCTCATGCGCGACTCCGGGGTACCCGTCCCCACCCGTGAGATCTTCGAGGCCGTGTGGCACGAGCCCTACGATGACGCGGCCGCCAACACGGTCATGGTGCACGTCCGCCGCCTGCGCAAGAAGCTCGCCGAGATCGACTCGTCCACGTCGTTCATCGAGACGGCGTGGGGCGTGGGGTACCGGATGGCACGCCCCGTGATCGACTCGGCCGGAGAGAGTGCGCGCCATGCCGACTAGCGCCCGCCCCAGGCCCCCGAGGAGCCGCCAGGCCAAGGCGCTCAGGCGTCGGCTGCTCGTCTTTATCGCCATCGCCCTCGTCGTCTACACGGTGGCGTTCGCGCTGGTCGCAGCCGTCCTCGACCGCAGCGTCCTGCCGCAGGTGGGGGATCTCGTCGCTGATGCGACCTCGGCCTGGATCCCCCTGAACGACGAGGAGGCCGATCACCTGACCGACCCCAACTGGCAGGTCATCCCCCAGGACGACGGCACATACATGGGCCGGGACCTCACGCTCTACTACACGCTGCGCTCGATGCGCTTCCCCGCCGCCGTGGTGCTCTACATGGCGGGGTGCATCATCATCGTGGCGCTGGCCCTCAACCGCACCCTGGGATACTTCGACTGGCTGACGGCCGCCGTGACCCAGCTCGTCACCCACAAGGAGCAGCCCATCGAGCTGCCCGACGAGCTGGCCATCGTCCGCGCCGATCTCACCGACGCGCGCGACGCCGCCCTTGCCAGCGAACGCGCCGCCGTGGCGGCCGAGCGCCGCAAGAACGAGCTGGTGGCCTACCTGGCCCACGACATCCGCACGCCGCTGACGTCAGTGCTGGGCTACCTGGAGCTGCTGAGCGAGCCGGCGCACCTGCCCGACGATGCGCGCCGCGAGTTCGCAAGCATCGCGCACGAGAAGGCCGAGCGCCTCGACGGCCTGGTGGAGGAGTTCTTCGAGATCACCCGCTACAACCTGCAGGCCATTCCCATCGAGCGTCAGAACATCGACTTGCGCATGCTCTGCCTGCAGGTGGCCGAGGAGTTCTACCCGCAGGCAAAGGCACGCTCTCTTACCATCGAGGTCGACGCGCCCGCGGACGTCCGGCTGTTCGCGGACCCTGACAAGCTGGCCCGGGCCCTGTCCAACGTGGTGCGCAACGCCGTGGCCTACGCCGACCTGCAGACAACCGTCACCATCCGCGCGTCCATCGAGGAGCAGCCGGGCGACGAGGCAGGCGCGCAAGTCGTAACCATCGCCGTGACCGACCGCGGCCGCGAGATATCGCAGACCCACCTGCAGAGCATCTTCGACAAGTTCTTCCGCGAAGACGGCGCGCGCGGCTCGGGCAAGGGCGGGGCGGGCTTGGGCCTTGCCATCGCCCGCGAGATCGTCACGGCGCACGGCGGTGACATCGCCGCTACCAGCGAGCGGGGCGTCACCACGTTCACGATCAGCGTGCCAGTATAGGGCTGCCGCGCCGTCAGCTCTTCGTCGCCCGGTAGGCATCCATGAGCAGCCGGCACTCGGCAAGCAGGCCGTCATACTCGTGTACGCCCAGGATCTCGTGCATTCTGTCGATGTCCCACGGCTTGACCGTCTGCGTGCGCGGGTACGGCCAGAACCTGAAGCGCGTGGTGAAGTGCTCCAGCACCGTGTCCTCCCGCGCGCCATGCTGCTCGTTGAACCGACGCGGCAGGATCCTCTTGGCGCGGGCCAGCTTGTTGAGCGAGGACTGGTCGGGCATGGCCATCAGGTGCGTGGCGCAGCGCCGCCGGCAGCGCTCGAACAGGCCCGTGCGGCGGATCTCCCCCAGATTGAGCAGCAGCACCCCAGAGTTCACGTAATCAAGCCGCAGCGGGTTACGACGAAAGCACCAGCGCCCGTAGTAGTCAAGCACGCCGGCGAACTCCCAGCCCTCCATGTCCTGGCGCCACAGCTCGGAGCAGTCGCGACGACACACGACGTCCGTGTCCAAATACAGCAGCCTGTCGGGCAGGCCCTCGACCTGGTCGGCATAGAGGCGCAGCATGCAGCAGGGCGTGAACCGCGTACGCATGTTGGCATAGGGAGGGTCGGCGCAGAACAGGCGCGTCACGTCAATGCGGTGCGCTGAGCTGCCGGGGGCCTCGCGCGCGAGCAGCTCGCCGAGGTATGCGACAAACGCCGGCTCGACCGGCTTGACCTCGCGCCCCCGATACGCGAGCCCCACTGTCAGCACGTGGACGCGCAGCGGCTCGCGCACCTGCCGCGCAACCGACAGCGCCGAGATGAGCAGGCCGTGCTGGATGTTCGCGTCCCCGCAGTACAGGATGTCCATGTGTGGCGTTTGCTCTCCCCTCGTCCCAACAAAGCCGCGGCAAGTGTAGCAACACTTCTGGCCGCCCGGCCCGCCGCGCACATAAATGTCCGTCTCTTGGACAAACTTTTCGGTTGTGAGGGAGCGAGACCTCGCGACAGGCACGCCACGGGGGCGCCCTCTCGAAATGTCCGCCACCGGCTTTTCCGTGAGCTGGGCTTTTGCCGCATGCGGCATCGCCCGTCCCCGCAACCGTTCCGCCAAGTCCCTCACAACCGAAATATCTGTCCCTCAGAAAAGATTTTTCGCGCGCGAACCCGCTTTTGGCTACCACCCACGTCCCACCCGCTGCCTTTCATGCCCGCCCGGCCTTCCCCACCAATCCGCGGCAATCGACATTTTCGCCACATCGTCACCGCAAGCCAGCGCGCGCCACACAAGCGCACGCAAAGCACCTTGCGTGCATCAGACATGAAAATCCCAGCTCAGATATCTCATACCAAACATCGTAGCCATGTTTCGGCACATTTCGTACTCCTCTTCGTACGAGTGGGGCATCGCAACCTCGTACAGTGAAGCTCGATCGGCACGCCACCGCCCAGCCGAAGGGGGCATGGGCTGGCAAGTACCCGAGAGTACGGGCGTGCGTCCAACGATCAGTCTCATCGACCTCTAGGAGGAAGCATGAGCGTTACCGAGAACGTCACTCGCCGCGGGTTCGTCGCCGGCGCCGCCGGCCTGGCCGCTGCCGGCATGGTCGCCGGCGCCACGAGCGCCATCGCCGAGGAGGAGGCCGCGACCACCGAGGCTGCCGCCCAGCCCGCGTTCCTGACCAAGCCCGAGGTTCCCACCGAGATCGCCGAGGAGCGCGACTGCGACGTCCTCGTCATCGGCATGGGCCTGGCCGGCACCGCCGCCTTCAAGGCCGCTGCCGAGGCCGGCGTGACCACCATCGCCCTAGAGAAGCAGCCCGAGGACTCCTACTCCGTCATCTACATGGCCGGCGACTTCGGCGTCGTGGGCTCGCAAATCCAGAAGGACCTGGGCATCGAGTGGGCCCCCAAGGCCGACATCATGAACGAGATGGCCAAGGAGTGCGGCAGCCGCATCGACACCTGGATGATGAGCTACTGGTACGACCACTCCGGCCAGGACTTCGACTGGTTCGTCGAGGGCGCCGACTTCGAGGTGCTCACCGCCACCGCCGCCGAGAAGCAGACCGACAAGGAGTTCTACATCCGTCCGAAGTGCTTCCCGAAGTCGGAGAACTACGACTACCACGAGGAGTACATCCCCTACTTCCACGGCACCATCACCACCAACCCCAACATGCAGTGGGCATGCCAGGCCGCCATGGACGCCGGCAAGGCCGCTGGCGGCGAGATCATCTTCGGCGCAGCTGGTGAGCAGCTCATCCAGGACGAGTCCGGCGCGGTCATCGGCGCCTATGCCAAGACCGACAACGGCTACATCAAGGTGAACGCCAAGCAGGTCGTCCTCACCTGCGGCGACTACGGCGCGAACCAGGAGATGAAGGCCTACTACGCCCCCGAGTACATCGACTACACCGGCGGCGTCTGCACCGGCGACGGCCACCTCATGGGCATCTGGGCCGGCGGCCGCATGGAGGAGGGCCCCCACGCCCCCATGGCTCACCACATGGGTGCCGCTCTGGGCGTGGACTCCTACCTGCAGCTCAACAACCTGGGCAAGCGCTTCATGAACGAGGACATCCCCGGCCAGAACCTGACCCAGATGCTCTCGCGCCAGCCACTGGCCTCCGATCCCGAGAAGCGCGAGGCCGACATCCGCGCCTATCAGATCTTCGACTCCAGCTGGCCCGAGCAGATCGCCGACATGCCCGACGGCCACGGCTACACCTCGCACTTCGTGCCCGATGATCAGGTCGACCAGTACCCGCTGGTGCTCTCGGGCTTCGGTCTGGGCTGGACGAGCCGCCAGATGGTCGAGGACTCCGTGGACTACAAGGCCGACACCCTCGAGGAGCTCTTCGAGCAGATGGGTCTGCCCGTGGAGACCGCCATGGCCGAGGTCGAGCGCTACAACGAGCTGTGCGCCAACGGCTATGACGAGGACTTCGGCAAGATGTCCAAGCGCCTCTTCCCGGTTGAGAACCCGCCGTTCTACGGCTGCAAGTTCAGCGCCAGCCGCGGCATGCTCGTCATGATCGGCGGCCTGGAGTGCGACCATGACCTGCACGTTGTCGACGCCGACGACAACCCCATCCCCGGCCTGTTCGTGGCCGGCAACAACCAGGGTCGTCGCTTCCTCGTTGACTACCCGGTCATCGTCGCCGGCATCTCGCTGGGCACCGCGCTGACCTTTGGCCGCCTTGCCGGCACCAACGCCGCCGCTGCGGTGAGCGCGTAGCCACGCGCGCAAGGCCGGCGGGCCCAGCCGGCACCCAGTCCCTGCGTACCCCTCCCCCCAAGGGGTTACGATAGCCGCCCGGTCTCTCCTTGCGAGGGGCCGGGCGGCCCTGTTTTACGGGAGGTACAACCACTCGCGAACCGTCGAAAAGCCCAGCCCGCAAATGCGGTATGATTAGCCCGGTCGGCTGGTCGAGACGAGAACCAGGACGGTAAGATGGCTGTTTCTTCTGTAATTGCGAGAGCCTCTCGATACGGCGCGTGGGCCCCCATGGTGCTCTTCTCATGGACCAACTCGCAGGCAGTGATCCCCGAAACGGCCTCCCTCTGGAACGGCTATCTAGGCTTTTCCCTCGTCATGATCGCGGTTGCCGGCGCCTTTCTGCAAAGAAGAAGGCTCTCGGCGCTGCGTCCGCCGCGTGGCCACGCGTCGCCAGTCGCGGCCCCTCGCGTCCTCGACTGGGCGGCGAGCGTCGGGCTTGCCCTGGCCTGCCTGCTCGAGGCGAGCCCGTCCCTCCTCGGCGCGGGCGACGGCTGCGGTCTCGCCGGATCCATCCTGGCGAGCATGTGCATCGGGTGGTCGTACGTGCGCTGGGCCATCTACCTCTCCGGCTGTGAGCTGCGCACGCTGATCCGGCTCATATTTGTCAGCTGCATCATATGGACCATCGGGCGCATGGCCATCTATGCGCTATCCCCCGTCGCAAGCGCCATCGCGGCGGTCGGCATCTCGCTTCTGTCCGGCTACATGCTCGAACGTTCGTTCGATGGCCTTACGCCAGCCGGCTGCGCTCGATGCGACGGGAGCCAGGGCACACGCCAATCCGGATCGCATTCGCATTCCCGCGAGCTCGGCGCATGGCGGCTCTGGGCAGTCATCATCGCCATCACGCTGGTCGACCAGTTTCTCCTCAAGGGCACGCACCCCTACCTCGGCGACATGATGGGAGGGCCCTTCTATGGCATCAAGGCCGCCGGCTCCGTGCTGCTGTGCTGCATCATGCTGTTCTGGACGCTGCGCACCACACTTGCCTTTGACTTTGTGCTGCTATGGCGCTGCCTGTACCTCTTCACGGCCTGCGCCCTGCTAGTGGTGACGTTTGCCCAGCGCGGCCCCATCCTCTGGACTGCGTCCTCCATCGCAACCGACCCGCTCATCCCCATACTCTGGCTCACCGTCTGCACGATAGCCCGCCACGCGACCATACCACCATACCTGGTGGTGAGTGCGGGGTTCGGCGCCTACGGGCTCGCCTCCTATGCGGGACAGCTCGTGGGCAGAGTCATCCCCGAGATCCTGAGCCTCGCTCCCCTGTGCGTCATCCTTCTGTTCCTGCTGCTGATGGTGCTGGCCTTCTGCCTTGATTCGCGCGACCCTGATCTTCTGCAACTCTTCGAGGATTTGCGCGGCAGGCAGATGCAGACCTCCGAGCTGGCCCAGATCAACGGGCGCTGCGTCGCCATTGGGGCGCAGCGCCACCTGACACCGCGTGAGATCGAGGTGATGCAGATGCTCTGCGCCAACCGATCGCGCAGCTACATAGCCGAGACGCTTTACATTTCCACGAACACAGTGAAAACCCACTCGGATCGGCTGTACAAGAAGCTAGGCATCCATAGCCGCGAGGAGCTCCAGAAGCTCGTTGGACTGTAGGCAGGCCCCCGGCGGTCGGCGCCAGTCGGCACGCCCGTCAACAGCAAAAAAAACGCACGCCATTTCACGCACACCTCTTGCTACCGGCGGCTTCGCTCACATCACCCGACGCGTCCTACTCAACTCAACCCGTCTGTCCGACTGCATTTTACCTGCATGGCAAGCATGATGGGAAATGCCCACACGGGGCCATAGGCCCTGCGGGCACGGATGCCGGCTGGCGCCATTTCGCTCCCGGCGCGGCAACGCAAGGCGTCAACGCAAGACGAATGCAAGACAACGATCACGAGGAGGACCCATGGGACACGAGTTGATTCATGACCGCCGCAAGTTCATCAAGGGCGCAGGCGCCACCGTCGCCGCAGTCGCCGCAGCATCTGCCATCCCCACGGCCGCGTTTGCCGCCTACGCGGCGGACCACATCGACAACGCCCTGCCCACCGACGCCGCGCCTGCAAGCGCGCCGGCCGACGCTCCGTCCGCAAGCTCCGACGGTTGGGACGGTGAGTATGACGTCGTCATCGTCGGCGCAGGCATGGCCGGCGTGACCGCCGCCATCACCATTGCGAACGAGGGCGAAGGCGCCACCTGCCTGCTTATTGAAAAGGAAGCCTCCTGTGCTGGCAACAGCCCCTACAGCGCCGGTGACGTCCTGTACTGTGACGAGCCGGACAAGGCCGAGGTGTACCTGCAGTGCCTCATCGGCGGTGCGACTCCCGACGACGTCATCCACGCCTACGCCACCGAGATCAAGGAGAACCTCAACTGGATTATCTCCCTGGGCGCAACCGAGGATCAGCTGTACTTGAATCCGCCCGACCCCACCGGGGAGAAGACCAGCGAATACGCCGAGTTCCCCAACGACAACTACGTGGGCTATTACGAGTTCGACCCCGAGAAGGGCGACGCCTTCCACGTGTACTACTTCCTGTTTGACATCATGCAGCAGCACACGGATGTCATCACCTACATGCCCTCCACCCCCATGCAGGAGCTCATCCAGGACCCCGAGACCAAGGCCATCCTCGGCGTCGTCGCCAACGGCAAGCGCTATAAGGCGACGCGCGGAGTCATCATGTGCACCGGCGGCTTTGAGAACGATCCCGAGATGATGTTCACCTACACTGGCATCCAGGGCTGCATTCCACTGGCTGGCGTCTCCAACACGGGCGACGGCCACCGCGCCTGCATGAAGATCGGCGCGGACTTCTGGCACATGCACGGCGGCGCCCAGTTCTGGATGACCCTGCGCGACCTCGAGAACACGCGCTTCGCCTCGGTCAAGCACAGCTTCACCACCAAGAAGTACGGCATCACCGTCGGGATCAACGGCCGCCGCTTCTACAACGACTACGATGGCTGCAACCTATACAGCGGCACCGAGCCGGATTCAGACATGAGCCGCAACGTTGGCTACCGCCACGGCATCACGCAGTTCGGCGGCAACTGGGTACACCTGCCCCTCCCTCCCAAGGGCTGGTTCATCTTTGATCAGGCGGGCCTGGAGGCCGGCGCGTTCCCCGCAGACATCTCCGAGGACGTCGTGGCCGACGGCTGGGCCTACTCCGCCGAGACGGTCGAGGAGCTTGCCGAGAAGTGCGGCCTGCCGGCCGACGAGCTCACCAAGACGGTCGACCTGTGGAACACCTGGTGCGACAACGGCGAGGACCTTGCCTTCTATCGCCCCGCCGACACGTTGACCCCCATCAAGACCGGCCCGTTCTATGCCGTTCTGTGCATCCCCACGATGCTCAACACCGACGGCGGCCCCGTGCGCAGCGCCAAGGGTGAGATCCTCGACCCCGACGGCAACCCCATTCCGCGCCTGTACTCGGCCGGCGAGTTTGGCTCGATCTGGGGCCACTTCTACAACGGCTGCGGCAACCTGGGCGAGTGCGCCGCGTTCGGCCGCATCTCCGCTCGTAGCGCCCTGGCCAACGAGCCGCAGGCGTAGGCGCAGGCGCAGCAGGCACAAAAAGCTAGCAGGCCAACGGGCTCAGCGTTGAGCCGGAAGCGTCGAGTTGGCCATATCGAGATGCCGGCTGCGTAGCCGGATAACCAAACAGCTGGACGGCCATTTGCAGGGGTCGGCGGCGGCGTAAGGCCAGCCGCCGACCCCTGCCATATGATGTCGCTCGACCACGGTAGCCAAACTGGCGCAGGCGTAACACCGCTCCCGAGATCTTAGCCATCACCAGCGATCGCGGCGGCCCCGGTCGCGCCCCTCGCGCCAGTCGCTGCGCGCGTCGCGCTGACCGCCCCGTTGCGCACGATCACGCTCGGCACGCCAATCGCCGCGCCCACCACGACGGTCATCCCGGCCACGCCAGTCGTCACGCTCGTCATCCCGCCAGCCGCGATGGTGCTCGCCACGCCCGCCCCAGTCACCGGCGCCTCGGCCCCCGCGCTCGTCACGCCAGTCACGTCCCTGACGCTCGCGGCCACCCCTATCCCAACTGCCGCGACCTCCGCCGCGACGGTCGTCACGCGTGCCCCTGCCGTCATGCGTGCCGCGCCCCATGCTCGGGCCGCGACCGTCCTGCGGTGGCTCCCAGCCGCGCTTGTAGAGCAACGACTTGGTGTGGGCGTACGAATCCACGCGCTCCACCTTGCGCACCGAGAACTTGTCACTCTTCTCGTTGACAGTGCACTCCACGCGCATGGAGTAGCCGTGGTCACCGTACTCGGTCATGACCAGACGCACGGGCGTGCCCTCACGGTCGTACTCAAGCACCGCGCTCAGCGAGTCGGGACTGCCGGGCTCGTCCACCGTCTCGACATGCAGGTGAATGGGCGACGCGCTGGGCTGGCCATGAGCGTCGAGCTCCGCGATAACCACGCGCGTGTAACCGTGCCCTTCCGCCGGAATACCGACTTCGACGCCGGCGACCTGCCCAAACTGATAGCGCGCAAACTTGGAGGCAAGCCCGAGCATGCGGTTGATGAGATCGACCGCCTCGACAAGGGCCCGGGCGGCACGGACGGCCGAGGGAGCATCGGAATCTGCGGGGGCGACAGGATTTGCAGGGACGCCGGAGGCATCGGGGACCCCGGATGCGTCGGAAGTCCCCTCGACGCTCACGGGGTTAGCCTCGCCCGCCGAGGCACCCTCTTCGATGGCGGCGTCCTGCGCAGCGACAGCCCCCTGCGAGCCAGCGATCTCCCCCGCAGAGGCCGGGCTGGCCTGGGACCCGTCTATCCCGTCGCAGATAAACGCAAAGGCATGCTTCTCCACGCCCTTGCGCATCGTCACCACGTGCAGAAGACCCCCCACCCCCCTGGGAAAGCACGGCTCCCCAGTTTCGGCCGGCAGTACCCAGCGCCTCTCCGTTAGATCGACCCGCTCGGCGCCGAACGCCGCGTTGCTGCCGTAGAACTCCATGTGTCCCGTCCCATCTACGCCCTGTCGGATTGCTCGCATAAGCATACCATTGAGCATTGGCCCCGTTGGACGGTCGCGACACCCGATTGGGCCTTTTCTGCCATAAATTTGAGGGAATGAATTTCCTAGCCCCCTGCTTCCACGCATATTACAAGCCACCCACTCGTCGCCAATCCTGACCTTGCTATCAAAAGTGCAGGTTGAACGATCATGTCTACCCATGGGTACGCGCCACAGGACAGCCTCTGCCTTCTTGAACGGCAAGCGAGCCTGCTACCGACGTGCATATCCTCAAAAAAGTGGAGCAAAACCCGTTTTTGGGTGTCACGGGCCAAGGCGATCCGCCCCACGACAGGCTGCCGATAACCCAACGGCCCCAGCCACGCCTCTACGTGCCGACAACGCCCTCGCTCTCCACCGGCTCGGCCTCCACCAGGTCGATCAGCTCCTGCTGGCGGTGGACGCCGAGCTTGGCGTAAATGTGCCCCATGTGGGTGCGGGCCGTGCCCTCGGCGATGTTGAGCTCTCGCGAGACGACCCCCAACGTGCGACCGCGCGCGATGAGCAGGAACACATCGCGCTCGCGCGGTGTCAGATCATAGCGCGCGGCGACCGACGCGCAGCGACGCGCCAGTTCGTCGCCCCCGGCCTGGCGCGTCTCCTTCGAGCGCGAGGCGAGCACCTTCGACATGGTCCCCTCAGGCAACACCAAAACCACGAGCAGCACCAACACCAGGATGCTCATCAGCGAGAACACGGTGATGTCGAGCGTGCCGTCGGAGATGCGCTGCGCGCAGGCGCGGCTCACCAGCGTGCCGACGCCCATCCCCACGTACGTACACGCCACGCCCCAGCCAAAAGTCTCCACCGGCCAGCGACCGCACTGGCGGACGACCCCAACGAGCATCGCCCAGAACAGGACGTCGAAGAATTCGTAGCCGATCGTAATGATGGAGATCGACACGATAGCGTAGCGATCCATGAACAGGGTGAGGACGACGAACCCCGCCACCATGAGTGGCAGGGAGAAGCGGTACACCAACAGCGTGTCGAACCGCGAGCCAAGCGCAAGCACCAGCGCCACGAACAGGACGCCCACCGCGAGGATGGCAAGGAAGGCGTAGTTCGCGACGATGAACGCCGGGGCCGACTCGTCCGAGCCGATCGGGAACGAGTCGAGGCAGCGGCCGATAAGCGAGAACACCGCGATGGACGCCATGAGCCGAGCGAGCGTGGGTCCCGTCAGCGCACCGCGACGCTCCTCGGTTGCGACCTCGGAGAGCACGCGCACGTCATCCCGCTGGGGGCGCAGGCTCAAGACAACTGTCCCGGCCTCCCCGCGGTTGGCGAACAGCAACGCCAGGGACAGCAGCGGGGCCACATAGTAGCACGCCATGGTGGCCTGTACCGGGATCGCCATCATGATGAGAGCCGTCACGATGGCGGCGACCGGCGAGGCGAGAAGCGCCAGCCGCATGCCATGACGCACGAAGCGCTCGCCCCAGCTCACCTGGAGGAGTCCCGACGTCACCCCCGACAGGACAAACGTCACGACAGCCAGCAACGAGCCACCGGCCACGTTTAAGGCCACCATCGCCACAAAGGAAAGGACAAGCAGGGCCACCGTCAAGCAGTTGAGCCTCTGCAGCCCCGCCGGGGAGTCGAACACGCGTCGCGCGAACAGAGCCACGAGAATCGCCGCGACCGCCCCGCCGAAGAGGTAGACCTGGTCGAGCCGGAACGCGCCGCGCGGCAGAAACACATGGCCAGCAGAGACGCTCATGGAGTCGACGACCCATACGCGGCAGAGGCCGAAGCCCAGCGCCAGCACAAGCAGCTCGAAGAGCGGCACCGAAGCGAAGGGGGAGGAAGCTTCGCCGCGAACCTCCCGAGCTCGCGGGGCCGCCTGGGACCCATCTGTCGCCCGTGACATATCAACCCCCGTCTGCGCACAGGCCCTTTCGGGCAGGCCGAGACATCATCTCCGGACGTTCCGGCCCGCGTCGCCACGGGCAGAGAACGCACGAGCACACATGTCAGCCCACGCCCATGGCCACACCCATAATCACGTTCATCGTAGTGCTGTCACTATATTAGAGCATGCGCGAGGCAAAAGCGTGCGAGATCGCGTGCCAACGGGTTACCGAATGTGGCCGATGCACCCAAAAACGGCAGAAATCGCATCGTTCCCGCAGCTCACACATCCCTACGACGCTGAATATGATGGCGGGTGAGCAAAATACGAAACCGCGTCGCTTGGCCAAACAGTCAGATCGGCACACAGTTGTGGTCAACACGCCGCCACACGGGCAACCACCCGCAGCCATCTGCGGACGACGGCCCCGAGCCGCAGGCAGCGGCCTCAGGCAACCGCCGGCCCTGGCAGCACGTGCCCCGCAGCGCAAATAACGGCGCCGCGGGGAAGCAAACGGTTCGTCAACGAAAGGGGTACGAACATGAGCAACGACATGTCTCGCCGCAGCTTCGTGAAGGGCGCCGGCGTCGCCGCCGGCATGGCCGCCCTGTCCGGCGCCGGCGCGGCCCTGGCCGAGGAGGCCCAGGCCCCCGCGGGCAATCCCGACAACGCGGTGCCCGAGGCGTGGGACTACGAGTGCGACCTTCTGGTCATCGGCTACGGCGGAGCCGGCATGTGGGCCTCGCTGATCGGCGCCGACGAGTGCGGCCAGCAGGTGCTCGTCCTTGAGAAGGCACCCATCGAGGGCGGCGGCAACTCCCGCATCAACAACGGCGAGTGGACCATCATCCCCGAGGACAAGAAGGACGTCTTCAAGGAGTACCTGCTCACGTTCTCCAAGGGCGCCGTCTCCGAGGAGATGGCCCAGGCGTGGGTCGACGAGTGCGCCCGCAACACCGAGTACGCCGACAAGTACGGCATGACCTACGAGATCGTGGACAGCGCCCTTGCCGGTGCCATCCCCGAGTACTACAAGCTCGACGAGGACAAGTTCGCCGGCTGCTGCCGCCTCAGCTCCGTCGAGGGCTTTGGCATGAAGACCTTCCACGAGCTTGACGCCAAGCGCGAGGAGCTGGGCGTCGAGGTCATGTTCGACTGCCACGACGAGCACCTCATCCAGGACCCCACCACCAAGGAGATCCTGGGCGCCTACACCCTCATCGGCGACGACGAGACCCCCAAGGCCGTCAAGGCGCGCAAGGGCGTCATCATGACCTGCGGCGGCTTCGAGTTCAACGAGGAGCTCAAGAACAAGTACCTCAAGATCTACCCCTTCAAGTTCGAGGGCTGGCGCTTCAACACCGGTGACGGCATCCGCATGGTCCAGGAGGTCGGCGCTAACCTGTGGCACATGGACAACGTCATCTCGATGACCTCCATGTACACCCGCGACCCCGAGAACGACTTCTCGATCCTGGCCTTCCCCGTCGGCCCCTCGTTCATCTGGGTCAACCGTCTGGGCAAGCGCTTCGTTAACGAGCAGAACACCGGCTCGCCCCACAACGGCTGGCACACCCTGATGTCGTTCAGCGACGAGATCTGCGACTTCGACCGCATCCCCACCTGGTGCGTGTTCGACCAGGCCTGCTTCGAGGCCGGCAAGCTGTCCACCAGCCAGGGCGACTCGTTTGAGTGCGGCAACTTCACGACCGACCTGCCCGACGAGCTGCGCGACTGGGACGGCTGGAGCCAGGACAACCAGGCCGAGGTCGACAAGGGCTGGATCATGAAGGCGGACACGCTGGACGACCTCGCCGCCCAGATGAAGGAGTGGGACTCCTGGATGGACGCCGAGACCCTCAAGGCCACGGTCGCCGAGTACAACCAGTTCTGCGCCAACGGCCGCGACGAGCGCTTCGACCGTCCTGAGGTCACGCTGCAGGCTCTGTCCGAGGAGGGCCCGTTCTACGCCTACGCCATCTATCCCGGCAGCTGCTCTACCCTGGGCGGCCCCGAGAAGAACACCAACGGCCAGGTGCTCGACCCCGCCGGCAACCCCATCCCTCGCCTGTACGCCGCTGGCTGCTTCGGCAACTTCCAGGATCACAGCTACGGCATCACCGGCGGCAACAACGCCGAGAACCAGGTGTGGGGCCGCATCTGCGCTCGTCACGCCGCCGGCCTGGAGAACTGGGACGCGTAAGCTCCTCCAGCTCAAGGCTGACGCGTCAAGGCCGACGCGCCCGGAGCCATCCGCACGATTGGCAGGCTCAGGCGCAAGCGAGTAAGATCGCATGCTGACAGCATGCGGTAGATAGGCACGCCCCCGGCCCCGCCACGGCTCAGCGCGAGCACGTGGCGGGGCTTTTTGTGACGTCCGGGTCCGAGAAGCCTGCATGCAGACGAAGGACGCGTGTGCGAAAATACGCAACGAGAGTACGACCGACGTGTTGCGCACACGCAGATATCGCGATACATTGGCCTGCGAAGGGAGGCACCGTGCCGGACAGTCTCATCGTCTTTCGTGAATATCTCGGAAAGCCGCAGGTCATCGGTGAGCTCACGCGTGAGCTGCTGGCCACGTTTCGCTATGACGACGAGTATGTCGCCTCAGCTAATGCGACGCCCGTGTCATCGTGTCTCCCACTGCAGACCGGCCCCTTCGACAGCGACAGCACGGCGGACTTCTTTGAAGGGCTCGTGCCGGAGGGCTCTCGTCGGCGCGATCTCGCGCGGGCGCTTCGAGGTGACGCGGCCTCCTTCTCCCACTTGCTGTCAAACCTGAACGACGAGACGGTTGGGGCCTTGCTGTTCTCCAAGAGTCGCGAGGCGCCATGGGTGCGCGGCTACGAGAGGCTCGACGAAGGGTGGCAGGAGCGCTTCGCCGCCTTTCCCGCTGCCTTCTCTCTGGAAATGGGAGTTCGGACGCGCATGTCGCTTGCTGGGGCCCAAGACAAGGTGGGGCTCGCCTTCCACGATGGCGCATGGTATCTCCCCCAGGGTGGCGCCCCCTCCACGCACATCATCAAAGCCGCAAGCCCCGCCTTTCCCGGCGAAACGCTCAACGAGGCGCTCTGCATTGGGTGCGCACGCCGACTCGACATCGAGACGGAGGCCGTCTCCCTCATCCCCGTTGCCGGGAAGGATCCCCTTCTCGCGGCGCGGCGCTTTGATCGCGTGCTGCCCGAACATCCAGACGTTGTTGACGGGATTCCCGCTGTCTGGCGTCTACACCAGGAAGATCTCTGTCAGGCATCCGGCCTGACCTCAAGCATGAAGTACGAGCCGACCGATGGACACTACGCTTCCCGCGTTGCCACCACGCTGCAGGCGAGATCCTCGAGCCCAGCGATTGATCGCCCGGCAGCATTCGAGCGGCTTTGCTTTGACTACGCCATCGGCAATTGTGACAACCACCTCAAGAACCGCGCACTTCTCTACGACGCGCATTGGAAAAACGCCCGGCTCGCACCGATGTACGACGTGATGTGCACGACCATCTACCCTGGCCTCTATCGCGAAATGGGCGTCTCCCTTGGGAACGAGAGCCGCTGCATCGACGACGCAACGCCGCAGGACGTGCTGAGCACCGCGCGGGCCATGGGGGTGTTCAGTGGGGCTGTTGCGGAAATACTCGATCATATCGTTGTCAAGCTGGCAAGCGCCCTCGAACAGGAGGGAGAGGCGCTCGCACACCAGGGCAACCCGGGTGCATGCAAGCTGGCGGCGCGCATCATAGCCGACGCTCGACCGCGCATCGAGGTGCTGCGGAGGGCAACCGCCATGTCGTAGGCGCACCGCAACAAGCCTAGGACGCAAGTTGACATGGCCACGCGTGAGGGCTAGCCCCTCCCATCGGCGCAGATAATTTGCGCTCCGTATCCTATAATGCGTTGAGGCGCCCCATCTCTTTCTTCTGGAGGTCAGCATGCCCATGGCTCCATCGACACCCCGGAAAGCCACCGTTCGCTTCCTTTTTCATGCGGCAGCAGCGCTAGTGCTAGCGCTGGGACTCGCCACCTGTCCGGCCGCAATCGCCGCAGAGGTGGCGTCTCCCGCCGACATCCTGGAACTCGGCTCCTCCACCAACAAGTCCAACATAGACTACGCCGACGCGTCCAACTGGGCATACTGGGCCGACGTCGTCAACCCGGCAGAGCTCCCGGCGCAGGACGGCAATGGCGCGGCCGACCAGGCGGCCGCCAAGCCCGCCGATTTGTTTATCGTCTGCCCCACCGTGTCGGCAGGCAGTGAAGACGGCGCAGCGGCCTCGGCAAGTAACGACAACGCCGCGTCGGACAGCGCGCCTCTGGACGCCTCCGCAAGCACCAGCGACCCGACCTACCTCAACGGCGGCCTCAACATGAGCCTGGCCAACGCAGGCGATCGCGAGAGCTTCGTGGGGGCGCTCAACATGGAGCTCGGCATCTACAGCGGGCAGTGCGAAGTGTTCGCCCCGTACTACCGGCAGGCCACGCTTGCCGCCTATGCGCTGGAGGGCGAGGCGCTCGAGGAGGCGACCGAGCTGGCCTACCAGGACGTGCGCGCGGCCTTCGAGCACTACTTGCAGGCAAACCCCGATGGCCCCATCGTGCTTGCTGGCTTCTCGCAAGGCTCGGACATGATCATCCGTCTCATTAAGGACTACTTCGGCGACGAGGAGCTGCGCGGGCGTCTCGTGGCCGCCTACGCCATAGGCTGGCGGCTCACCCAGCAGGAGTGCGACGAGTACCCCTGGCTGCGGGCCGCACAGGACGAGAACGACACCGGCGTGGTGATTACCTTCAACTCCGAGGCCGAGGGCGTGACCGACTCCCTCATGGTTCCCGCCGGCACCACGACCCTGGCCATCAACCCACTGAGCTGGACCACGACGAGCGAGCCGTCCTCGGCCGAGCTCAACCTGGGCGCCTGCTTCACCGACTACGACGGGCAGATCGTCGAGGAGATCCCCCAGCTGTGCGGCGCGCACATCGACCCCGAGCGCGGCACGCTCAAGATCACGGGCGGGGCCGTCACACCCGAGGCGTACCCGGCCGGCCTGGACATCTTCGAGGACGGCGTCTACCACCTCTACGACTACCAGTTCTTCTACCGCAACCTGCAGGAGAACGTGGGCGTTCGGCTGCAGGCGTACCTCGCCCAGCAGTAAGGAGGGTGGACGTCTGCGTTCTGTGGACTGTCCTGCGACCTGTTCTTTTCCTATGCACGCAACGCGCAGGAAACGCTCGTCGGCAAAAATGGGGATGATCGATATAGAGGGCCAACCGGGTTCGGCAGCGAGCACGGCGCCACCCGGCCCACACAAGTCCCGTTTTCGCACCATCCTGCAGGCTTTTGCACCATCCCACAGAGAGGCGCACGTCGCATGGCATCGACAAGCTCGGCCCCACACACCAAGAAGATCCTGGTCGTCGCCACGGGCGGCACCATCGCCTCCGTCGAGGGAGAGGCCGGCAGCGGTCTGTCACCGGCGCTCAGCGGCGAGCAGCTCGTTGGGTACGTGCCCGAGATCGCCGACTTGTGCGACTTCGACGTGGTGCAGCCCATGAACATCGACAGCACCAACATGCGCCCGCGCGACTGGCTGCATATCCGCGACGTCATCGTCGACAACTACGTGGCCTACGACGGCTTCGTGGTGCTGCACGGCACCGACACCATGGCGTACACTTCCGCCGCGCTGTCCTACCTCATCCAGGGCAGCCCCAAGCCCATCGTCCTCACCGGCTCGCAGCGCCCCATGGCAAGCCCCTTCACCGACGCGCGGCTCAACCTGTACCAGAGCATGCTCTACGCGACCGACGAGCGCGCCCATGACGTGTCGGTCGTCTTTGGCAGCATGGTGATAGCCGGGACGCGTGCCCGCAAGCAGCGCACCATGAGCTTCAACGCGTTCAACAGCGTAAACTTTCCCGTGCTCGCCGTGATCAGGGGCGACCGCGTGGTGCGCGCGGGCAGCGGAAGGCGCCACGGCAGCCAGACGATGCGCACCTATGACAAGCTCAACGAGCGCGTGTTCGTGCTCAAGCTCACCCCCGAGGTGAGTCCGGCCATCTTTGACCTGCTGCGCCACGACTACGACGCCGTGATCGTGGAGACCTTTGGCATCGGAGGCATCCCCGAATACACCGACGACCAGCTCGGCATGACCTACGAGCAGGCAATCTTTGACTGGGTGGACTCGGGCCGCACCTTGGTGCTGACCACGCAGGTGCCCGAGGAGGGCCTTGACCTGGGCGTCTACGAGGTGGGGCGCACCTACGCCGACCACCCCGGCATCCTCAAGGGCGATGACATGACCACCGAGGCGCTGGTGGCCAAGACGATGTGGGCCCTGGGGCAGAGCAACGACCCTGAGGAGATCCGCCGGCTATTCTACCGGCCGGTGAACTACGACCGGACGCCCGCGCAGTAGGGCGTCGGACAAGGCTTCGCCACTGCACCCGCACGGCAATTCGCACAGGCAGCCACTGCGCCAACGCTCCAGCGGTGCCCACCCCCCTATTCCTCGAGCGGCAGGCATACGAGATAGGGCGTCTGCACGTGCGGCGGGAAGATGTACGGCACGAACGGATCGCCCGCAACCTGGCGCCCGAGCTCGGCTGCGCGCCTGTACAGGGGATCGAACACGTGCGCGGGCAAGGGCGTGCTCTCGTTCGGTGTCCTCCCGATCATGGTGAGGCACGAGCATCCTCCCACCTGCTCCGGGACGTGCCAGCGAATGCCGGCGACCGAGGCGTGTCGAACAGGTACGGTCCTACCCCAGCGCCAGGTTGTCTTTCCGTCATCTCCGAGCCCATAGCGAATGCCAAACCCCGCTATGGGAAAGCATGACGCGAGCAGATCGAGCTCGCGGTTGCTGCGCAGATCGATGTAACCGCCCTCGGCACCATCCTCGACAAAGATGAAGCGTTCCACCCACTCTTCCTGGACGAGCGGGCCCAACCGGTCGCGCATCCTGATGGCTCGCATGCGGTCAATGGCATCACGCAGCGCCTCATAGTATGAGATCCTGTCCGATGTGAAGCGCAGGTAACCTTCGAGAGACCGCTCGCCGAACAGATCTTCCTCCTGCATGGCCCGCTCGGCAACCTGACGGGCGGTGAGACCCAGGTTTCCGAGAGCCAGGTATTGGAAAAGGTCGAAGACGTCGTTGTTGTCGTACTCGCGCACGCCCGTCTCCGGATTGCGCCGTGGCGTCACCAGGCCCGCCTGCTCGTAATACGTCAGGCTTGTACGCGAAACGCCGAGCGTCTTGGTGAGATCACCAGTCTGGTAATGGCGGCCGGGCCGTTCATAACCGGTGACATGTCCCCCAGCCTCCCCGGCCACTCCCCTTCCGCCCTGCTTGTTCTTCATGAAGCGTCCCCTCGCCAATGCCGGCCAGCCGAAGGCCCCCGTATTCCCGGCCAAGCAACACGTACGGACATGCAGATGCCACGTCTCGCGAGAAGTATAGCAGCCAAACGACAAAAGGCCCGGAATCGCCGGGGCTCGACGATTCCAGGCCAATCGAGGCCGATGAGGCAGAAGGGCGTGAGGGGACGAGGCCGCGCTGGATCTGGCCGCAAATCCCTCCCCGGCACTGGCCTTACTTCGCCTGCGAGAGCGCGTCCTCCACGGCCGCCTTGAAGGCGTTGGTGGTGCAGGTGGCACCCGTGGCGCCGTCAATATCGGTGCCGTTGGCCTCCACGACCTGTAGGGGCAGGGTCTGCAGTGCGGCGCCGCCGTACATGTCGGTCTCGGTCTGGCGCACCACGTCGCATGCAGTGATGGTGTCGCCATCCATGGTCAGAACGACCTGGATTACGCCGCCAATGCCCGTCTCCGAGGTGCCGAGGTACTGGTTCTCGCCAAGCTCGGGCTGAACGTACTCGCTGGCAAAGTCGTAGGCACCATATTCATGCAGGTCATCCTCGACGGCCGCGAGGTTGGCGATGACAGGCAGGTCATCCTTGGCCGCGGCCGCGTTCTCGCCGGCAATCTTACCGAAGATCAGGCACTCGGCCATGTTGCCGCCACCCTGGTACTGGAACGGGGTGACGCCGCCCAGCTCGCCTGCGGAGTACAGGTGCGGGATGGGGTTGCCCTGCGGGTCCATGACCTCGGCGCGGGCGCTGCGACGCGGGCCGCCTTGGGTGTTCAGTACGTTGGGGCGCAGCTCGGCAGCATAGTAGGGGCCGCCGTCAAAGGCTCGCATGGTCTCGGCGGCGCGGCCCTTCTCGTAGTCAACGCCCGCCTCACACATGGCATTCCAGCGATCAACGGTCTGCTGAAGAATCTCGGGGTCGGCCCCGATGAGCTCGGCGAGCTCCCCAAGCGTGGCGGCACTCACCAGCGTGCTCATGAACTCCTTGTTAGGCAGGCTGTCAAAGTTCTCCTCGAACCACTCGTACTTGGTCTGGTCAAAAACCAGATGCGGGGTGTACTGGGGCGTGGGAATGCGCCACACACCGTTGGAGTAGAAGTGGCCGTGACGCTCCATGTCGTCTTCCTTGAGGAAGCGCCCGCCATCGTCGCCCACCACCAAGATCGAACCAGTGGCAACGTCGGTCCAGTACGTAAGGCGTGCGCGGCCGTCCGCCTCATTCACATAGATGGCATTGCCGCCAAGCATGCCAAGCGCCTCGTAGTTGTGCATGTGCCACATGTCTGCGCCAACCTCGAGCGACATGCGCACGCCATCGCCGACGTTGTAGAGCGAACCGAGCGGGGCCAAGCGAGGCGCGCCTAGGTAGTCCTGCACCATCTGCTGGCTGTTCTCGAAGCCACCGCACGCAAGCACCACGCCACTGTTCGCACGGACAAGTGCGGTCTCACCATCATGCTCGATGCGCGCACCCACCACAGCGCCCGACTCCGGATCCTGCACCAGGCTCACCGCCGGGGACTCGAGCCACACGTCGATCATGTCGGCACGGGCCTTCACCTGGTCGCGCAGGTTACGCCACAGAGCTGCATCAAAGAAGCTGCCATCGTGCACGGTAAGGAAGTCGAAAGTGCCACAGCCCTCGAGGTTGGGATACTCGGGAATCGCCGCCTTGAGCGAGGCCGCCACGTACTCGGGAGCCGTGTCGTTGTCCTTCCAGCCCACAGGTTCCACACCCAGATAGTCACGGACGTAGTCCTTCATGCCTGCCTCGCCGGCAGTGTAGACCTCAAAGACCTCCTCGTCCATGTCGAAGTGCCAGGCAAGACCCTTGTAATAGGTCATCATGTCTTCCTGGCTGTCGGCCGAGGCGATGAGCTGAGCGCAATAGCGGGTGTTACCGCCCTCGTGGCCTTCGGGCGCGGAGTCGACAAGCAGAACCTTGGCCCCGGCATCTGCAGCGAAGCGCGCGGCGGTGGCGCCAGCACCGCCGAATCCGATAACGATCACGTCGTAGATCGCGTTCCAGGCAATTGAGTCGGGATACGTGCAACCGGCGGCCTCGTCGGCCCCGGCAGCTGACGCTGAGACGGCACCCGCCAGAGCGACGCCCGCCGCAAGCCCCGCTCCCTTGACAAGGGACCTGCGAGAAACAGAATTGACGTACTGGCCCATTGTTTCCTCCTCGTGTTGGGTCCTATGGGACGCCACCCATGATGGGGCCGCATAGAATATGCTGGTCAAGAGGGAAATCAAAACTGCTTTGCGTCATGGGCGCAGGGCATACCACCAGCCAAAACGACAACCCTGACGCACGGCCTCGCTCTGGAGGCCACCCTTTCCTCCCAGACGGGGCGCATAGTATAGTCGCCATTCCCCCCTGTCGGGTTATCTTCACGCCCGGCGATACGATCATCCCCAGCCCGGTGAGCGCAAAACACCCGCGCCCCTTGCATCCGCAGGTAGAAACCCATGACATAAATTATGGCGAGCGCACGCGCCCGGTAGATCCCCTGTATTATGGCGACGAGGCATGGGCGGCGATCTACGCTAGGGAGCGTCATCGCATGGAAGCCGCCATCCCGTTTTGCATCCGCTCGGCGGCACCCCATGCGCAGCGCAACCTCGAAGAGAAAAGGAGATCGCCCATGTCGTCGCTCACCCGCAAGCAGTTCCTCGCCAGCGCCGCCGGTATGGCGGGTGCCGCCGCACTTGGCACGGCCGCCGTGGCCGTCGCCGACGAGGCCGCACCGGCCGGCGTCGAGTACCCCTTCGGCATGACCGCGCAGGACTACGCCGAGTCCGCCGCCGAGCTTGAGCCCATCACCGAGTTCGCCGACGAGAAGACCTATGACATCGTCGTCGTTGGCGCCGGCACCTCGGGCGTCCCGGCGGTGCTCACCGCGCTCGAGGAGGGCTGCACGGTCGGCTGCCTGGAGAAGAACGCCTTCGCTGTGTCTCAGGGCAACGGCTGCACCGGCATTATCCTGCCCCACTGCTCCGACAACGGCGCCCGCCGCTTCATGTACAAGTGGCTCGAGGTCAACAGCTTCCGCGCCGACTGGGACCTGCTCGACTTCTACACCATGCACTCCGGCGAGACCATCCTGTGGACCTACAAGCACGCCATGGAGGTCGACTACCTGCCCGCGACCGCCGGCATCACGCGCTACGAGTACGAGGACGGCCAGTACGCCGTCGCGCTGCGCACGGCGTACGGCACCAAGCCCGAGGACATGATGAACCTCATCCAGAAGCTCGCCGAGCAGGCGGCCCAGCAGGGCGCCGAGTTCTTCTACGAGACCCCCGGCGTGCAGCTCGTCCTCGACGAGAGCGGCGCCGTGACCGGCGTCATCGGCAAGGATGCAGACGGCAACTACATCAAGTTCAACGCCAACATCGCCGTCATCATGGCAACGGGTGACTACCAGAACAACACCGCCCTCATGGAGCGCTGGATGCCCGACGTTGCCCACTTCGAGAAGAAGCAGTTCAGCAAGACCGGTGACGGCATCCTCATGGCCATGGCCGCCGGCTGCAACATCGTGCCCGTCGGTCACCAGCGCCAGATGCACGACTTCGACTCTTGCCCCATGGGCCTGACCAGCGCCCCGTTCCTCTATGTCGACGAGAACGCCAACCGCTTCATGTGCGAGGAGGTTCCCCACACCAGCCAGTGCGAGCTCGTGCGCATGCTCGAAGGCGCCCCGGGCAAGTACAGCATCATCATGGATGACGACTTCGACGTGATCGCCGAGGAGTGGGGCATCAAGGTCGACAAGGACACGATGCGCAACTACTTCCCCGGCCTGGAGGAGTATGCCCCCGGCATCCGCGGCAACCTGGCCGACGTGCACACCGCCGACACCCTCGAGGAGCTCGCAGAGTCGCTGGGCATCCCGGCCGACCAGCTCATCGCAAGCGTCGAGCGCTACAACGAGCTGTGCGAGAGCGGCATTGACGAGGACTTTGGCAAGCAATCCCTGTATATGCGCAAGATCGAGAAGGCACCGTTCTGGGCCGTCAAGCGCTGGATCCGTCTCACCTCGACCGGCGGCGGCAGCAAGGTCAACGGAACCTACCAGTGCATCCGCGAGGACGGCAGCGCAATCCCCGGCCTGTACTCCGTGGGCTTCGGTGCCGGCGCCCTGAGCGGCGACGTTGACTGGAGCACCTACGTCGGCGGCATGTCGCTGGGCTCGTGCCTCAACAGCGGCCGCTACGCCACCATCCACGCCATCACCGGCGGTCTCGAGCCGACGACCCCCGTCACGCTCGACGACATGCCCGCCGAGCTCACCGACCTGTTCGCATAGCCAAGCAGATCGCGGGCCGCACGAACGGTACGAATCTCGGGGGAGGGACGAATCGTCCCTCCCCCGTCATGCGGAAAAACGTCAGGAGCGCATGCCATGAGAAGCCTCGAAGAGCAGTGGGACGCCGCGCAGCGGCGCCTTGAGCAGCTGATGGGCGAGATGCCCACGATCGAGGAGCAGCGGCGGGCCCTGCGACGCAGCACGCTCGGCTGGGAGGTCGTGCACCACGCAAGCAGGCGCGGCTCGGCATGGGAGCTCAGCGGCCAGCTCCGCCAGCGCCTCTCCACGCTGTCCCGCGAAAGCGAGGAGTACGGCAGGTTCGACCGGGAGCTCCGGCGCCAGCACGCCATCCTCGCCCAGGAGGAAGCCCAGATAGCCGCCCTGCTGAAGGAGGGATCGTTCGCCGACGAGGCCGAGGCGCGCAACGCCCGGCTCGGCGAGGACCGCGCGGCCGAGATCCAGGCGAGGGTGGACGCCTTCGCCGAGCGCCACCAGGCAGCGCTCGAGCTGTGTCTTGAGCTCGATGCGCTGCTCGACGCCAGCACCGGAGCGGATAAAGCCTCGAGGCGGTGAGAGGCGCGTCAAGACGCGGCAGCGGCAGGACTCCTCGACCACCTGGCCACCCGACCCGCCTTACCCTACCGCACCTGTCGGGTCCACTCGATGAGCTCGTCACGCGAGTGGACGTCGAGCTTGCGATAGGCGCCCTTGATATGGCTCTGCGCCGTCGCCTTCGTCATGCCCAGCTGCTCGGCCACCTTCCCGAGGCTGTAGCCCTGGGAATACAGCACGGTGACCGCCGCCTCCTTCTGCGTGAGACGACCGTGACGCATGAGGGCGTCGAGCAGAAAGCCGCGCGCCCCATCGGCCCAAGGCGCGACCGCCTCCCCACATCTCGCGTCCTGTCCCGGGCCCCGGTGCGCGGGATCCCGAAACGTCGGGGCCTCGCCCAACCCGGGCCGACCCGGATCCGCCGGGATCGACGCCAGCACGCCGCCCCTGCCCCTCAGCGTCGCCGAGAACCCAAACGCCAGCAGGCCGGCACCCACGAAGCCAAACAGGACGGCGAGCACAATCACGTTCGGCGTCAGCACGCCCTCGTACACCTCGGCCGACAGAAACGCCGGGACGATCACGTAGCTCAGGATCCATGACACGACCATGAAGGACATGCCTCCGGCAAGAAACACGGGGACGGGCGGCATGCGCTTGGCGGCGGCCAGGTTGCACAGCACCGCCCACAGGACGAACTCCATGCTCGAGCGACCCACGATGACGATGTCCCCGCCGAAATGCTTGTCCTCCATGACCAAAAACAGGAAGAGGCCCGCCAAGAACAGCAGGGAGATGCCCGACCAGCACACGCCGAGAAGGCTGGCGACCCGATCATGTCCCTCGGAGCGGCCCTTGGCCTCCCCACCAACGCCCGCCGCCGGCAAGCACGCCGTCCCCGCCTTGACCGAGCGTCGCCAATACGCGATGCACACAATGGCAAGAATCGCAGAGAGCACCAGGGATACCTGCAGGCGGAGCACGGACGATGACCGCCCCATGTCGACGATCCCGCGCACCACCCCTCCGACGACCAGAAGCGACGCCACCGCCACGAGCAGGGGGCTCGCGCAGCGCGTCAGTGAGAAGTCCGTCTCCCTGCGGCCCGTAGTGTTCGCCGATCCCGCAAGAAAACCCCAGCTCAGCGCACTCATGAGCGGCATGATGACAGCGGCAACCCAGCCCTGTGCAACGCCTCCCACCAGGCCATGGGCGGAGAACAGCAGGTAACTCGCCAGAAATGACGCACCGAGAACAGCCGGGCCCAGCGCCGTCCAGCTGCGTGCGAAGTAGCTGCCCCAGGCCAGAAAGCTCGCGAGGAAGCCCGTCGCCGCGCAGATGATCGAAAGCACCAGCACAACCGCGGCGAAGCGCCCGTCTCCGGCAGCAGCGGCAAGAAGGGACGCGACCGAGGCAAGGGAGATGAGCAGGACAACCGGCAGCCTGCGGGTGTCCAGAAAGGCGGAGACGGCCCTCCACCGGACAAAGCACACAAGCGTCAGCGCGGCCAGAACCACCAGGAACGTCGCATGGGCCGAGGGCGCAATCCCTCCGAGCTGGACATCGGTTCCCGCGGGGTACAGGACGCGGATGAACGAGGCGTACCTGAACAGGGGCCAGAGCGCCGTCATGCCCACGAACGGGAGCACGACGTCGCGTAGAACTCGCACGCTTCTCCGGCACTCTCCCAACCCCAACTCCATCCTCGCGCTATGCTCTCACGCCATGCGGCGCGCGCCGATCGATACGCCCCTGACTCACAAAGCCCATGCCTGAGCCCATTGTATAGCACCAAGCCACCCCGTAGCGCAAACGACGCGTGTGGCGGCCTTGGGTAAGCTTTGTCAGGAAAGCGTTGGGACGCGCGTCGGCTGGTAGAATGAAGGCTGTTCGCAATCGAAAGGCGCTTCAAACATGGCATACACAACGCAGCCCAAACGCACCGCGCAGACCGCGAATGCACTCATAGGCACGTCCGCCTCGCCCGCACGCCTGCGGATCTCTCGCAGGCAGATGCTCAGGCTCGCTGCCCTGGCCGCGGCCTCCCTCGCAACCCTGCCCGCCATGCTGGCGAGTGCCGACGAGTACAGTGCCTCGCCGGAGACCGAGGCGGCCTTGGCCGACGCCCAATCGCGCTACAACGCCGCGCTCGAGCAGATCGACTACCTCAACAACCAGGTCTTCGACGCCGAGGCGCGCTACACCGAGATCACCGACGCGCTCAACGCCACCATCCAGCAGATCTCCGACCTGCAGACCTCCATCGACCAGAAGCAAGCCGAGCTCGACGAGGCGCAGGACGCCCTGGCCGATCGCGTCGCCGCCAACTACCGAGCCGGCACGACCGGCATGCTCGACGTCATCCTGAGCGCCACGGACTTCGACGACTTCGTCAACCGCGTGTTCTACGCCAACCGCATCTCCGACTCCGACGCGCAGATGATCCAGGACGTCAAGGACATCAAGGCATCGCTGGAAGCCGACCAGGCCGCCCTTGTCGAGCAGCAGGCTCAGCAGGAGCAGCTCCAGGCCGAGCAGGCGGCGCAGATCGAGACCCTCAACGCACAGGTCGCGGAGGCCGAGGCTTACGCAAGCAGCCTCGACGGCGAGGTCCAGGCGCTCATCGCCCAGCGCGACGCCGAGATCGCTGCAGCCGCTGAGGCCGCTCGCATCGCCGCCGAGCAGGAAGCGGCACGGCAGGCCGCAGAGGCCCAGGCCGCGGCGGAGGCCGGCTCGGGCGGAGACGCAAATACGGGCGCGACTGACACGGGCACCACGGACACGGGCGGCGGAGCTGCGGACACGGGCGGTTCGACCGACTCCGGCGGTGACACGGGCGGCTACGATGACGGCTCGAGCAGCTCGGGCGGCGACTACGGTGGGGGTGGCGGTGGCTACCAGCCCGCAAGCGTAGTGGCAGCCGCATACAACTACATCGGCACGCCCTATAGCGTGATGGACTGCTCGGGCCTCACCTCGCAGGCGTACGCCGACTGCGGCTACTATCTCTACCACCAGTCGGGCGTGCAGTACAACACCGTGGTTGGCAACGGCAACCTGGTTGGTGCCGATGGGCTCGTCCCGGGCAATCTGGTGTTCTACGCGCGCGGTGGCTCGATCTATCACGTGGCCCTCTACATTGGCGACGGCTACGTCATCGACTCGATCCCCAACGGCGGTGTGCAGGTGCGCAGCATGTACTTCTGTGATGGCTTCTGCGGAGGCGGCAGCCCGCTGTAACGCGACAAACACAATGGACAGCCAAAGGTGCCGAGTGACATGGGCCTCTGTTGGGCTTGTCACCCGGCACCTTTCTGTACACAGCATTACACCAGGCATTGCATCAAAACCCAAACCTCTAATAGGCTATTTTCACTCTGGTAAGAAACGCTGTTATGCTATGCTCATCTTGGCTTTATTTCATGCAACGACACCAAGGGCAGGCGGGGCCTTGTGAATCTTACACACCTACGAGAACTGGTGGAGCTTGCCAATCGCCTGAATTACCGCGAGACCGCCGAGGCGTTGTTCATTTCACAACCAGCCCTCAGCAAGCACGTGACGCTAGCAGAAAAAGAAGTCGGTTTCAAAATCTTCTCACGCGATACAACGCATGTCGAGCTTACCGACCAAGGTCGCAAGTTTGTTGAGAGCATGGAGCAGCTTCTCGTCCAGTATGACAAAACCCTACGAGACATTCACGACGGACTGCACGCAAACCAGAAGCCCATCCGAGTTTTTGGGCCGTTTGCTTATGGCCCGGCATATGCAATTTTATCGAGTGGCATCGACCTCAGTCAGTTTACTTGCACGTTCGTGGAATCAGGTGTTCGCGACCCTGACATCGCCCTCCTTGAAAACCGGGCCGATCTCTCCATCGGCATCAGGTATCGCAGGACCTCACGCCATGTCATTTGTAAACGCATCAGCGCAACCTCTCTTGGCGTCGCACTTACCAAAAACCATCGTCTCGCCCGGCCTAATTTGCCCATTCACCTTACGGATCTCGCCGAAGAAACGATATACACCTATCCGAACGAGGGGTACGATGGCTGGCATGACTTCCTCGCTACTATTTGCGCCAAAAAGAAAGTCCACCTCACCATCAAGCCATTCCAGGACAGCAGCGTTTTGTTTCCCACATCACCCAACGAAGTATGCATTGGGACAACTTTTCCCGGCTATGCCCGCTATTTGAATCCAGAAGCAATCATAAAAGAAGTTGCGGGCTTCCACGACTGCTTTGACATTTGTGTGTTTCGTCGCAAAAGCGAGACCAATGAGAGAGTCGCCGAACTCTACGACGCGCTCACACGAACCAACCTGCGCTGATGACAAATCCCCGTCCTCGACTTTGATCGACATGACCATTTACCAGGCCTAATAGCATTTCAGAATCAGGTCTATGCGCATTCGTTCCTTCTTTTACGCCAGCAGCCTCCCTATCGTAGGAGACGAAGGTGGCCCAGAACGCTTTGACCGGTAATTTGTACAAGAAGGTTCATCGACCGCGCAGCGCGGGTCACAAAGCGCAAAGTAGTAAGAAGGGATGACGAACATGGATACCACGCTTTCAAGAAGAGGATTCGTCGCCGGAGCAGTCGTTGCTGGTACAAGCGTCGCAGCAGCAAGCATCTCTCAACAGGCAAGGGCAGAAGAGGAAAGCTCTTGGCTACCCCAGACGTGGGATGAAGAGGCAAATATCGTAATCGTCGGCTGTGGTGCAGCAGCACTGAGCGCCGCGATACAAGCCAACATTGACGGCGATGAGGACGTCCTCGTTCTCGAGGCTGCCCCAGAGCAGTACGCAGGCGGAAATACGCGCGTTTCCGGAGGTCTTGTCTTTATTCCGGATACCCCGGAAGACGCACTGGCCTATCAGCAGGCCCTCAACTGCGAATACAAAGTGGATGAGGATATCCTCGAGGCATGGGCGCAGGGCGTTTGCGGCAACATGGAGTGGCTCACCAACGAGATGGGTCTCGACATGGTGCCGTCCGGTTTCTCCTCGCCCGAATTCCCAGGGCTTCCTGGTGGCGAGCATGTGGTGACCTACATCGTCAATGGCACCGGCGGCTCAGGCCTTTGGCAGCCCCTGTACGACGACGCGATCGCGCGCGGAACACGTATGCTTTTCGACACCCGCGTGACCGAACTGATTTTCGAACCCTCTACCAGGGAAGTTTATGGCGTACGATCCGAGGATGGCCGTACCTTCAAGGCGCGCAAGGGGGTTATCCTGGCGCTGGGCGGATTCACCAACAATCAGGATATGATCCAGGATTACTTCTGTGGCGGTGGGGCCTCCAAGGTCCTCGTTATCGGAAGTCCCTATAACCGTGGCGATGGCATCGCGATGGCGCAGCAGATCGGCGCGCGTCTATGGCACATGAACAACTATGCCGGCAGTGGCGTAGGCGTTCTCGGCACCAACGACTGGACCAACAACGCAACCGCCTTTTCGACTTCCCTCAAAGACTTTATCTATGTCGACCCAGAGGGAAAGCGCTTTATGCGCGAGGAGGATACCGACCTCAATCGCCATGGTCGCATCAAGAAAGATGGCGCATGGCCGGTCCTTTCGGTTCCCACCACTTCGTACATGATCTTCGGCTCTGACACGTTCAACTCGAGGGAGATGCTGTTTAACGGGATCACCTACATGACGTGGACAGGCTTTATGGACACCATTCCCGCCAAGACAAATCAAGAGATGGTAGAACAGGGATTGTTGGTAACAGCCGATACCATCGAAGAGCTCGCGGAGAAGATCGGACTGCCTGCCGAGGACCTTGCGAATACGGTCAATACTTATAACGAGAACGCCGCAGCCAACATCGATCCCGACTTTAACCGCGGGCAGGCCATCTACTCCAATTATTTCTATAATCCCAACGCCGGCACCACCGACTCCGCGGAAAACGCGGAAGAAGAGATCGTCGCTGTTGAGGCATTTGACCTGCAGCCCATCAATCCACCCTTCTATGCAATGGAAATCCGGGCCCAGTTCATGAACACCCAGGGAGGTGCCAAGCGCAACGGCAACAGTGAGGTGCTTAACTTCAAGAATGAGCCAATCCCCCGTCTGTACAGTGCCGGCGAGTTTGGCGCGGTCTACCCCTACATGTATAATGGAGGCGGCAATATATCCGATGCCATCTACTCAGGCCGTGTCGCCGGTAGCAATGTCGCCGCACTGGAACCTTGGGAGTAGCAAGCGCAGGGCTTGACTAACCGCTCCAACATATATGCGTGATAATCAGCTTGATCTCACATGAGCCGTGGCCCCGCGCCTCGCGAGGGGCCACGGCACTGGTACCAGCCTGTGCGCATAGCAGCCGGCAACCGTGATTCCACTCTACGAGACGACGGGCGAGCAGCCGTTTCCCCCCCCCATCCGCTCGGCAATGCGCTCGACCTCAGAGACGGGCCAGCCGAGCACGTCGGCGATGGTCGCCAGAGAGAACGTCCCCAAGCCCAGCATCCGCTCGGCCACGGCCGCCCCCGCCGAGCGAGCGCCTTCCTCACGACCCTTTTCCAGGCCCCTCGCCAGGCCCTCTTCTCTCGCCTGCCGCAGGATGCGCTCCTTGTACTCGTTCATGGCCAGGGCCTCCCTTCTGCTGCCCTTGAGATACCGGGCCCTCTCGGCGTACAGTGTACTACACATCCGGTCCGGGTCCGGACACCTTATGTCGTGTATGAGATCGCCCAGCGGCGTGCCGGCGCACCGGCGCTGTCCTGCGACCGACGCGTCAACGAAAACGATTCGCGAGCCATCGCCAAACGGACGGTCGCTCTCAAGCACCCGCCTCTCCACCGTGTAGAGTGGGCGCCCCTCCCCCAGCACGTCCCCTTCTATCAGAAAGATCACGTACGCATCGGGGAGGGCGTCGTGGCGCTCGCCGCGCGTCAGGGCATCCGTGTCGAGGTAGCTCGCGTATAGGCGGGCCCTACGAGGAGTCGCACCGCGCAAGTCCCTCTGAATCTCGATGTCATACAAACGATCCTCGCCGTCCGTGGCATGCACATCAAGCTGTACGGACCTTCCGGTCAGGCTCGGCAAGTCAAACAGAGTTCGGCAGCTCGTAACCTCCAAGTCATCCCTGCCCAGTACCGTCCGGATCAGATATTGGACGCAATCATTCTGCCCGTCGAAGAACCGCGCCATGAACTCGTTGTCCATGATCGTGAGGCTCTCGATGTAGTCTCGAACATCTGGCGCCATTCTCTCCCCTACCCAAACGCAACTATGTAGCACGTCACATTGGGATAGTAGCCGGGAAACAGCATGCCGATTTGGCGCAGGCTTGACGGCACCCTGACGCCGCTGTTGTCAGGACAGCCTATGGACCCAATTGGCATCATCATGCTCGAAAGAAAACATAGAGACTCAACGGGTTCGCTTAGCCGTCACTACATGACCGTAACGATTCGGCGAGTGCAACTATCTGGACATTCTTGCCGCTCAGAACGGCAATTTCTGTCTCGATAGTTGCACTCGCCATGCATAGAGCCATACGCGAGGCTGCACACGAAGCCAAGGTGCAGAGCCGCACATGGAACCGCATCGCGCGCCGGTGCGCGAATGCACCACCGACACGCGATGCGGCGCGGCAGCAGTCTGCCTTACAGTGCGCGGGCGCAGAGGTTGCCGGCGCTCACGGCGCGCTGGATGTTGAAGGGCTCCGCGCAGTCGCCGATCGCATGCACCTCGTAGCCGGCCGCCTCGAGCTCGTCGGCGAGGCCGGTGTTGGGCACCATGTTAAGAAGGTCAATCACGTTGTCACATGCGATCGTGATAGGCAGCCCGGTCTCGGTGGTGATGGAGACCTCGGTTGCGCTCACGCTGTCGATCGTCGCGCTATTCCAGGCCTTCACGCCCTTGGCGTAGAGGTAGGAGAGCTCATAACCACGGAACCAGCCGGACTGGCCGCGGTCGAGCTCGCCTTCGGGCTCGGGGTTCACGATGGTGACCGACTTGCCCTCGGTGACGAGGTGGGCAGCAAAGTCGATCGCCTGCACGGTACCGCCGAGGATGACGATGTTCTGACCGAGCGCGGCAGACCCAAACGCGGTCTCAGGATCGAGCGCACCGCTGTCCGCATAGGAGTTCTCGCGTGCGCCGCCCGTTGCCACGATGACCACGTCCGGGCCCAGCTCCTCGACCATGGCGGCGTCAACCGTCGTGGAGAGGTGCACGGTCACGCCGTTCTTGTCGAGCTGATGCTGCATGTAGGTGAAGTAGTCCTCGAAGTGCTCGTGATCGCCCTTGACGCCGCGCGCAAAGGGCATCAGGCCGCCGATGCGCATCTGGGCGTCGTAGAGCTCGACCGTGTGTCCGCGCTCGGCGGCAACGCGAGCCGCCTCCAAGCCGGCAGGACCCGCGCCGATGACCATGACCGAGCGAGGGGTGGCGGCCGGCGTGAGGGCCGCGCCGTCCGGCAGTGTCTCGGTGAGTGAGGTAAACGACGTCGCGTTCATGCGGCAGGTCGAGGGGTACTTGCGGCCCGAGCCGATGTTGTCATGGCAGTGCATGCACTTCATGCAGGGGATGACGTCCTCGCGACGGCCCTCGCCCATCTTGGAGACGAGCTCGGGATCGCAGTTGAGCGGGCGGTTCATGAAGATGAGGTCGAGCTCGCCGTTCTTGATGGCGTCGTTGAGGTAGTCGGGACCCACGCGGAAGTCCATGTACGCCGCGCATCCCACCGGGACGCTCACGGCCTGCTTAATGGCTTTCGCCACGGGCAGGAAGGACGCGAAGCCCGAGCGGCTGCCGTCCACGTACCCGCCGTAGTGCTTGGCGTAGTCGAACATCGTACCGTAACCCGTGAGTCCGTCTGCGTTGTGCACGCAGTGCTGCACGTCGGGTGCCCAGATGTTCATCTCGCTGTCCGCGCCGGTGCCGCCCACGCGCACCTGGATCCAGTCGGCACCCGCCGCCTCGAGCGCCTTGGCGATCTCCTGCGCCTCCCCAACCGTCAGGTACAGGTCGTTCTCGCCGAGACTCGCGTCGTTCTCCTCGCAGCCGTTGATGAGCGCGCCCACGGGGAAGTCCGCCCCGTTGACCTCCTTGATCTTCTGGATCATACGACAGAACAGGCGAGTGCGGTTCTCAATGGACTGGGGGCCGTAGTCGTCCTCGCGCCTGTTCACGCGGCGGGTCAAAAAGCCGTTCAGGGCGTCAGCCGAGGCGCCCTTGATCTCGATGCAGTCAAAGCCCGCCTGCTTGCCGCGCTCGGCCGAGATGCCGACCTCCTCGATGAAGGCGTCGAGCTCCTCGACGGGGGTCTCGTTGATCACAGAGTCGTCAACCGTGGGCGCGAGGCCACCAAAACACATCTGGTAGCCGAGCTTCCCGCCAGCCGCGTGAACGCGCTCGACGAGCGGGGCAAGCGTCGCAAGCGCCTCGTTCACGTCGCCTTCCACCTCAAGCGAACCGGGAAGGATGCCCGTGCCGCTCAGGTTGCCGCCCGCGAGGATGTTGAGCGCGACGCCGTTCTCCGCCATCGTGCCGTAGAGCTCGACCTCCACCGGGATCTTGCTACCCGATGCGTCCTCCCAAGCCGCGCTGCCGGCGGACTTCACGAAGCGGTTCGCAAGCTCCATGGTCCCCAGCGAGATGGGGGAATACGCCTCGGCACAGTCGGTCTCAAAGGAGGTGTAGTCGCTCATCTGCGGGTTGAGTACGCCCTTCATGGCAGGAGTGACGTCAATGCCGAGGGCCTGGAGCATGCAGGCGTTCACGCCCTCCTTGATCGCGTTGGAGCAGTGCGTGGCGCCGGACACCGCGTCGACACCACTTGCCTTGCCATTTGCGACGATCGCATCGCAGTACTCGCCCAGCGCGGACTCAAAGAGCGGGAAGTAGTCCGCCGAGCTCGTGCTCGTGACCTCGTATGCCACCCCGGTAAGGGTGCCTGCGGAATACGTGCACGTCACGTCAACCGTCGCATACGGCGTGTGCTGCGTGCTCGTGTAGCTCCCCTCGGCAAGCGCCGCGGCACCCGTTGACGCGTCCCCCTCGGTCGCAGCCTCTTCGCCCGCAGACTCCTCTGCGCCGGCGCTGCCCGCAACGCCCAGAGCGGCAACGGCCGCCGCGCCCGTGGCGAGGCCGGTGACAAAGTTTCGACGGGTGAGTTCGTTGGTCATCACGTCCACCTTTCCTAGCTTTCTCCCTATCCTGCAGCCTGCCTTGGCATGCGACTGTCCACGCAAAATGAAGTACTCACAAGAGGCCCACTCACGCCAAAGCATTCGAAGCGTATCCGCAAACGCGCAGGCAGAGCCATCACCCGATGCAGGTGATTGGCCCACGTGGCATCACCTACCGCGTCTGATTTCAGAAAGGGGTCCTACGCACAGCCGTCCGTGACGTGGCCGTTCGTGTCACGGCCACCCGACGCCGGCGGCTGCTACTCAACGCCAAGAAGTATCCGCAGCTCGTCGCGCGAATGAATTCCGAGCTTGCGATAGATGTGACTCACGTGGGTCTTGACCGTGTTGGTGGAGATGACGAGCTCCTTCTCGATGCGCGGGATACTCATGCCGCGCGCGAGGCACGCCAGCACCTGCGACTCGCGCGAGGAGAGGCAGTACTCCTCGGAGATCTCGGCACAGCGTGCCATCACGAGCGAGCGGTAGCTGTTGATGCCCCGGGAAAGCCCCTCGTCCATGCGGGCCGAATCGGGATTCTCGCTCCCCGTGCCCGCCTCTGCCCCTTCAAGACTTGCGGCCGTGACAGCCGGATTCTCCTCGCCACCATCGTCAAGGTCCTCGTGGCCCGCCTCCTCGGCACGCGTGTTGAAGGAGGAAAGCGGGCTCTTGAACCAGAACACGATAACGGCGACAAACACGACGATGCCGACAAAGTACAGCGCCGCATCCTGAACGGACGCATCGAGCGGGAGCGTGAGCACCGCGCCCCTCACGCCCATGCCGAGAAGTGACCCCACCTCGCCCAGCGCGCGCAGCATCATGTTGAAAAACACCGCGGAGATCCCGAACCGAAAGGCCCTGTCGCAGACCACGATCGTGACGAATGCCAGGCGAAGTGCGCCGCTTCCCCTCATGCACACCTGTGCGAACTCTGGCGAGATCCACCCCAGAAGCGAACCCGCAAGCAGGCCGAACAGCATTGCCGGAAGAGAGATGTTCATGATGCTGTATATGCTGAAGCGTCTGCTGGACACGGCAAAGAGCAGCAGGATGATGGCACCTGCAAGGCCAAACGAAACGACGCTGATGTCAAGCGGGAAGGAGTAGGTGACCATGCTACCGACCACGGCGAACGCCACGACCAGCACGACGATCTCCCAGGGAAAGAGGCTTGGGCTCGCGCTGCGCCTGCCAAAGACCGAAAGCAGCGTCTTTGCGCCGGCAGCCGGCGGTGAGTCGAAGGACGCCGCCTCACCCGGGCCAAGATGGGCGCGCAGGGCATGATACGAGCACATGAGGCAGAGCACCGATCCAGCCGGCAGCAGAAGCGCCATGCCGAAGTACGCGTCGGAAGGAATGCGCAGCACCACCGCGTCGATGAGCGCGGCGGCGAGGAATGAGCCCGCAATGATCTTCACCGCCTCGCGCAGCGGCATCGACCCGTACAGATCGACCCACACGGCGAATAGGCCGACGAACACGATCTCGCGCAGCACCTCCGCGACCCACGGAACCAACTGCGCAGGCACCCACGAAAGCGAGCCGTACACAAGCAGGACATGCGCGGCCCCAGCAAGAGCGATGCCCCACAGCATGGCGTACTTTTGTCCCGAGGGGTGCAGCCTCTTCCAAAGCAGCGCGAACACGATCAGGACAGCAAGCCTAATGACGGTGGTGGAGACGTTGGGCACGAGAGCGGCGACCTCAATCGCACGCTCGCTATTGTCGAGCACGAACGTCCATACGTAGCAGAGCGACAGCCCCAGAGCGAACAGGGGAGGAAACGTGGGAAATCCTGCGCCCTTGGCCCCGCGTGCCATCCCCATCGCCACGTCCTTCCCACGATCCCCTCGCGCACCGCACGCGTCCTGTTTTCGTAACGTCACTCAGGTTACCACGAACCTGGCACCGAGGCGTCTGGTATGTACGTCTCGGTAAGCGCCCGCACGGCCATCGTAAGGTGACGGGGCAAATATTCGGACACCCCTGCGCCCCGGGCCCCTCGCTTCTGTCTCGATTTTTGCCCACGCCGCCCATATCCCAGGGGCGCTTCGTTGACGCGGAGACACCTTGCGACGCGAGGCCAATCTGCCTCGCTTGTGCCGCATAGAGATGCTCACTCGGGCATGGAGCTCGTTGAGCTGCTGTTGCCGTTCATAGGGGCTCAAGACATGCCCGAGCTGGTGGGCTGTGATCGCTTCGACCGCACGCCGGACTACTGGCTTGGCTGGGTGCTTGGCTATTTTCAGATGCAGACCGCCGTTCCGTATCGACGGGTCTTCCGAGCAGTTCCCTATCGAGAGCTCGTTGCCATGTATCATCCCCTGCACGAAGCCCCGGAGAGCAAGTTCGTCGAGGCGCTGTGCACACGTTTATTCCCGCAGCCAAAACAAATGCAGGCAAAAGCACCAAGCAACGACGTCCCTCGCGATGCACAGACCACAGGGCAGGATCCCTCGCCCGGACAGCAACGCCGTCCCACCGCGCTCAGATGCTTGCGCGAAGCCGCAGGCCTCTCTCAATCACAGCTCGCCTCCGCCTCTGGCGTCGGCCTGCGCTCCATTCAGATGTACGAACAGCGCAATCGCAACATCGGGAGAGCGCGAGCTCAAGATGTGCTGGCGATCGCCCACGCTTTGGAATGCCAGGCAGAGGAGCTGCTGGAACGATAGCCCCGACGCAACAGGCCAGATCAACCATACGGAAGGTGTTATTGTAAGCCGGCGCGACAGTAGAACATGTCATCATGCCGCCCAACGGTTCGCAACGGCCAAGCGCACAGCAGCGGAACCACCACAGAACTACCAACCATTCCCAGAAGCGCGCCAACCATTCCCAGAGCCTTGCCCACGCATCCGCAACGCAGCATCCTAGCAGTGACAGCCTCGCCTCGCCTGTTGAGGGGCGACGAGGATTACCGCAAGGCCTACTGAAAGGGGACATCATGGAACTCAGCCGAGCGACCACCCTCACCAACGTAACTCGTCGCGATCTGCTCAAGGCAGGCGGACTTGCCGCAGCGGGAGTCATCGCGGGCAACACCCTCGCTGCAAACAGCGCCCATGCAGACGAAGCCACGTCCGCCGAGGGCAACGCAGCCTCCAGCTGGAAAATCCCCCCTGTGGAGATCACCGAGTTCGTCGCCGAGTATGACTACGACGTCGTGGTAGTTGGCCACGGTTATGCTGGCATGTGCTCGTGCAGAGAGCTTGCCGAATCCGGCAAGAGCGTCGCCCTCATCGAGAAGCAGGACGAGGAGTCATACACCGCCGTTGGCAACGAGAGTTGTGCCCTCAACTCCAAGCTGCTCGATACCATCGGCGTACCCCATGTCGATCCGGTGGAGTATTACCAGAACTGGATGGCGATCGCCCAAAATTACCCCAACGGCGAGCTTGTTATGAAGTTCTGCCAGAACGTGGGCGAGGCAAACGATTGGTACTATGGCGTGCTGTCCGAAGACGAGCTAGCGACCATGACCTCTACCGGCTGGCCAAGCAGCGAGCATCGTCTTGCGCAGATTGGCCCGTACAAGTTCTGGCCCGGCACGGCGACGTTCGAGGCCGAGGGCGTCAAGCAGACCCAGATCCTCACGCACAATCGTGAGGCGGCACAGGCGGCGGGCGCTACAATCTACATGGGCACCGATGCCCAGTACCTCATCATGGAGGACGGTGCAGTCAAGGGAATAGTCGCCATGGGCCCCGATGGTGCCATCAAGTTCAACTGCAAGGCGGTCATCATTGCAACCGGTGGCTTCTGCAGTAATCACGAAATGCTTGCCGACCTGTGCCCCGACTTCTATGGAAACCTCTGCGGTGACGAAGAAGCCGGACAGGAGAGCAACCCATTCTCGCTGGGCCGCGGCATCCAGATGGCATACTGGGCCGGCGCACGCCTGGAAACCATCTCCATTCCCACGATGAACGGCAAGCATGTCGACCCGCCCACCAACAAGGTCAACATCCCGCAATCGGTGTGGCTCGACAGTAACGGTAAGCGCTTCTGCAACGAGTACTATCCCGTCATTGAGCAGCGCGGTGTGCAAACCGTGTACCGCGAGCGCCAGACCTTCTACTGTGTCTTTGACTCCGATATCCTCACCTACCTGCAGTACAACGTGCCTCAGCACGGCACGTTCAACCCCACAGAGAACAACCTCGCCGGTGTTGAACAACAGATGGAGATCGCTCGTCAAAAGTATGAGGGCACCTATGAGGAGCCGGAGGAAGAGCCTCGCGCCATGATATCGATCACCTGCTGCGATGAGACGCTCGAGGGCCTTGCTTCGCAGCTGGGCCTCGAGGGAGAAGCGGCCGAGAATTTCGTGACATCGATCGAACGCTATAATGAGTTCTGTGAGACGGGCATCGACACCGAGTTCGGCCGCTATGCAGAGACGCTGTTCCCCGTCAAGAACCCACCGTTCTACGTGGCAAGCGGCGAACCGCATATGGGAAAGATCATGTGCACCACAGGCGGCGTCATCACCGACGGAGAGCAGAATGCCCTCAACATGGAGTATCGCCCAATCCCCGGCCTATATGTCTCTGGCAACGACTGCGGTCGACGCTTCGGCTCTGAGTACTTCACCCCCACACCCGGCGTGAGCTTGGGCATGGCAATCACCCTTGGTCGCGAGTGCGGTCGCTCAGTGGCACGGTTCCTTGATAAGGCGTAAGACATGCCCGGGAACAGGGCCTTTGACCGGCCTTCACAGGCCCTGTTCCTTTATACGGACGATCACCTTGTGGGAGAGGGATGACGATGCTGACCACAAAAGCGTCCGTCCCCGCTTCAACCTCGAGCAACCCGTCGTAGCGGTTCACGATTGAGCGCACGCTTCGAAGCCCGATGCCATGTCTGCTGGCATCGGGCTTTGTGGTTCTCAAGCCTCCCAAGCGCACTCCCCCATGGCCCACTAGGACAACCCCGTCGTAAGAATTAGCAACGCGAATAAAAGAGCAGCCTTTATCATGCCTAACGTCAACCGAGATCATCTGATCTTGGGAACAAAAGCTGCGAGCGTCTTCCCCGGCAGCCGATGATTGCTCGTCCAGTAGCCTTTCAACCGCTTCCATCGCATTGTCGAGCAAATTGCCGAACAGCGCGCACAAGTCTAAGCTGTCAACAAACGATAGATGCGCCGCATCGGCATAGACGGTCATGCCGATCCCCCTTGCGACGCATGCCCTACGCTTGCTTGAGAGCAGAACGTCAAGCACGTCATTGCCAGTTTCCACTCGAGAATCATATGATGCAAGGTCCCTGCTCATAGCGCCTATGCTCGCCCTCAGATCGTTGATGCTGCCACCCGTCCCCTTGCTTAGCGAGTCGCACAAAGCGTCAACGCTTACAAGGAAGTGCTTGAGATCGTGGTATTGGCGCCGTATCGCCCCCTCGGCTTCTTTCTGAGCGAGAAACTGCGCGTGTTGCTCGCGGAGCAGCCCCTCCATACGCAGCAATTCATTGCGTTCGAGCTGCACTGACAGCCCGTGTGCGTTGGAGATGATCACCGCAATGGTGGATGCTCCCAATGCCAGCGACAGCGCCACCATACTCCAGTAAAGCCTCTCGTTTCCGAGATCAGCCACGACTTGTTCGTTGCCGCGCGCTAAGATATAGGGAACCAACGGGAGCAATATAAAGAAGCCCTGCCTGTGGGTAAGCAGCGTCAGCCCCCCTGAGAACACCCAGCGGGAGATGCCAAGCAGGCACACCGCTGCGACCCCGATAGAGAGGGCCGCCCATATCGCCGTGATCATCACCGGAGGCATGCCAGCGAACCACCCAGCGAGCGGCTGCATGCACAAATCAACACACACTATCTTGCCCATCTCCGTACACAGGCAGAAGATACAGGCAACGTAGATTCCTTGAACCGATGTACAAGACCTCGTTGTTCGCAGATAGGCCGAAAGCAAGGCCACGTTGAGGCAGAAGTCAAATACGAAGTCCAGGTGAAGCAGGTGTATGCCATGCCATGCGATAAAATAAATCGCATTGAGCACGATCGCCATCCGCCCCTCACGACGCAACCTGAGAGGCCGGACAAACAACAGGAATACGCAGAACTCGGCAAGACTCACCAACCACCAAGCCGCATCGGTATACAGAAGCAGCCTGCTCGTTATCATGCGTCTCCCCCAGCCGTCAACCCATTGGCGGGAACACGGCCTGCCACGCTATGGCCCCCTACCGCATCTCCTCCAACAAATGCAGCCAATGCCCCCAATAGCCCTTGCCGGCGATGACGACTTAAAGGCAGACGCTTACCCTGCACAATCACGTCGATTGCCGTGACCCCCTCGACGTATTCCAGATTGATGAGGATGGCGTTGTGCACCCGGAACATGGATGCGCCGATACACTTTTCCTCAAGAGCACGCAGGGACTCGGTACAGGCAATATCCTCATCGAGAAGGTGAAGGAGGCTGTGCTTTTTAAAGGACTCAGCGTAAACGAGATGGTGGGCATCGACAAGGCGCTCGATCTTACCCACTCTCACCGAGATGAGCCGTGAACGGCGATATTCGAGCCGAGCGAGTACCCTTCTCATCAAACGGCAAAACTGCCCGTAAGCAACCGGCTTGACGAGAAAGCCCATCGCATCGACCACATACCCTTCAGGGGCAAGCCATCCCAAGTTGGAGATGAAACAGATGGGGACATCCCGGTCATGTTCGCGAATTCTCGCAGCGACGGTGAGGCCATCATTTCCCGGCATCTCGATATCAAGCAAATAGCAATCCGCCGAAAGAATCGAATTCGCTTTGGAGCTGATGGCTTGTTTTTCCAAATGAGACGCGGCCTCATCAAGAAAAGACCCATCATGGAAGCACACGAGCTCGACACGCTTGCCCCGCTCACGAAAGAACCTCTCGGCATGCTCCCTGATCCGAGCCTCGTCAGCTGGAGAGTCTTCTGCCAAAACTATCCTGAGCAAGCTTCCACCTCCATCCCATGCGATCCGCATCAGGTTATTGTACGCTGCCCGCGCAAATCAGCGCAAAGGCAAGGGATCAATCCCCCGTGGCGTCCTAATTTCCCCGTCCCTTCGTGTGTCACCAGGAGATACAGTGGCCGAGAAAACAACCGGCAGAAACGGCCACGCGTGCCAATTGGCCGACATCTGGCAGCTGTACAATTTTCGTGCGACCGATTAGCCACCGCCCTGGGCATAGCCGTCTCCGGGGCACTGCTTTTCGTGACCGTTGTGTTCTATCGTCAAGCAAGCGAGCTCTACTTGGTATGCCAGATCTCCTTTCCCCTCCTTGCGCTGGGCTTCCTGCTCCTGCACTTTATGGAGAACCACACACTGCCGGTCGTCGTCTTCATGGCCGGCCACAACTACTTCTACTCCCTTTTATGGGTCCTCTGCACTGCAAAAGCAAGGTTGCATCCCAACGGGCAAGCGATTCCCATCTTCGCGAGCGGCTTGCTCGCCTTTCTTGGCAGCTCACTTGCCGGCGCCCTGCTCGCAGCAGCGCTCGGAAAAATCGGTACGGAGCTGGGGCAGGAAATAAGTGTGGTGACGCTAGTAGTACTCTATCTGTTTATCCTGGCCCTTGCATATCTGCTGGGCAATAGCAAGCGCATGGCCGAGGAGGAGCTGAGTAGACGAGCCCAGGCATTCAAGCTCGCAACCCACCAAATCGCCTGTGAAGCAGGCTTATCACCTCGCGAGGAGGAGGTCTTCCACCTCGTCGCGCTCGGCAAAGACCGAACGGAAATCTGCGAGATACTGGGCATAGCCACCAACACCCTGAAAGCCCACACACGTAACGTCTACGTTAAGCTTGGCATACACTCGAAGAAAGACGCTGCCAACATGGTGGAAAAGCGTATGTCCCAGGAATAAAGGCCAGATCGGACGAAATCGCGTAGATATTTCCGACTGAAAGCAACTCTGTCTCTCACCTGCAGGCAGGCTGACAATCGCCCCTGAGGGGTTAGGTCAGTCAACCTTCATTACTCCCCCGCGGGCGTTTGTGCACGGAGGCCACGGCATGCATAGTAACGGTAGCAGGACCAGTGGGCAGCCTGGGTCATTGTGCAGACAACATGCCGACCAAGACGAAGCAATAAGCCAGTTCGCCACAGGATGCCGCCTGCCCGCAGGACTTCGATTCCGACCCAAAGGAGGAGCTATGCAGTTCAACAGCACGTCCACCATGTCCCGCCGATCGTTTGTCGCAGGCGCTGCCACAGCCGCAGCCGGTGCAGCCTTGAGTTTCAGTGCGAACGCACGGGCCGACGAGGCAACCGCTACCCCGGACTTGCAGGCACACGCATGGCTCCAGCCTGCCCCCGACCTTCCTGAGATATCAGAAGAAGAGACGTACGACATCGTGATCGTGGGTGCGGGCATCGCCGGCTGCACCGCCGCCGACGCCGCAGCCGAAGCCGGCGCGAGCGTCTGCGTGGTTGAGAAGTTCGAGGGACTCACCGCCCATGGCACCGACATTTGCGCGGTGGGGTCTCGCCTTCAGGACGAGGCAGGTGTTGACATCGACAAGGCGCTGGCAACGCGCCTCATCTACCAGTGGGGTCAGTCCGAAGCGAACTACTACATCATCAAGAATTTTGTCTACCGTAGCGGCGAGGTCATGAACCACTACCTCGACATGGCAGAAAGCGTCGGTTATGAGGTCATCCTGAATACCGAGATGACAGCCCGCTCCGACTGGGACACCCTGGAGGATCGCTTCAAGCAGTTCCGCACCGCGCACAAGTGGCTGCTCCCCGAAGGCAGCGATCTGCCCGAGCAGCCATGGAACGTCATGTACTTCGTCTCCATGGTTGCCCAGAACGCCGAATCCAACGGAGCCGTCTTCCAGTTCAGCACCCCCGCCCAGCAGCTCGTCGCAGAAGACGGGCGCGTGGTGGCCGTGATCGTCTCTACCGCCGACGGCACCTATAAGCGCATCAACGCCAACAAGGGCGTCATTCTGGCAACCGGCGGCATCACCGACAGCGAGGAAATGAAGCGTTGCTTCTGCCCCATCTCCCTGCGCGCTGACAAGAGTGACTACACGCCCGTCGGCGGCAACACCGGCGATGGTCTGGTAATGGGCGCATGGATCGGTGCAGCACTGGATACCTGCTATCCCGCCCCCATCATTCATCCGGTCAACCTGGCCGTCATGGGCCCGGGCTTCGATACCTGCTGGCTCACCGTTAACCGCGACGGCATGCGCTCGTTCTGCGAAGTTGGATACGAGCCCATCGTGACCAACGCCCGCATGAACACCATCGGCAATGTTGCGTGGGCAATTTGGGACTCCCACTATGCAGAGCATGCCCAGAAGCAGGAGCCCGTCAAGTCCCAGTCATTCATCGACGGACTTGATGAGAAAGTTGCCGCGGCTGCTGAGGATGGCAGTTTCATCACGGCGGACACCCTCGAAGAGCTTGCCGGGAAGATCGGCGTTCCCGCTGAGAACCTGGCCAAAACCGTCGAGCGCTACAACGGTTTCTGCGATGCTGGCGAAGATCCCGACTTCGGTGTGCCCGAGCGCTTCCTGAGCTCGGTAAAGGACGGACCCTTCTATGCCTGCAATGTTTCTGCGTGGCTGCTGGCACTTCCCTATGGTTTGCGCGTTGACCAGAACTCGCAAGTACTTGACACGCAGGATAATCCCATCGGCGGATTGTTTGCCATCGGCAACGTGCAGGGCTGTTTCTTCGCCAACTCCTATCCCGTCACCTTGCCCGGCACCAGCCACGGTCGAGGTGTTACTTACGGCTATCTGGTTGGTCAGGCTTTGGCCAACGACACCACCATCGACGGGTACGCCATCGGGTTCGAGGAATAGCATTAGCCTACAGGATTCTTTAGGATTTACTTGGGGGTGGCCCCCTGAGGCCACCCCCGCTGCAAGAAACCATATGCTTGGCGAATAACCATCAGGCGACAAGGCTTATCGATAGGGTCTAGTACACTCATACAACGGCAGACGAGAAGCACGTAGCCAGAACCTCGTCGACGAATCACAAGGCCGTCCGCCCACGTGAGCAAGTGGGCGGACGGCCTTGTTTTGCGACATCTGGCAACCAACCCCGGGCCAACTTCCCACTTACTTCGTACTTACTTCCCACCTACTTCCCAATGTGGTAAGTAGGTGGGAGGTAAGTGGTAAGTTCCGCGCGAAAGACACGCAAGCTGTAAGTCAAATCAATACCCTAAGGATTCTCTCCAATGCTCAAATATGTAGCCCCTTGGCAGGCGCATCAGATTACAGCGAGCATTCTACCGGGACAAACAGCTCAAACACCGAGCTCGGACGGCGGCTGCTAAACAGCAGCGGCACGAATGGGTCGCCGATGCGGCGAAGGCCACGCTCGCCCATGAACGCGCACAACCTGTCGCACAGCACCCCGTCCGGATCCATGTCCGGGTAGGTCGCACGTATGGCAACTCGCACGCACAGGCCCCCGAGCACGCATGCCCGCGTCGCGTCCACAGACAGCAGGTCCTTGTGTGAGCAGCGCAGCGTGCGCGCCCATCGATATCGCAGGCCCTGACCCCCATCGCCAGCACCTTCGAAGAACCCCTGCAATACAAAGCCCCGACAGCGCAGAGGAAGCGAGCGCATGAGCTCGACCTGGTTGTCATGCCTTGCCTCGGCCAGGTTACCAGACTCATGCTCGTCAAAGAAGAACAGCCAGTCTGGCGCCTCAACCAGATCAAATGGTGCCTCCGCCTGGGGAAGAGCCTCGACGGTGATCCTGCGCAGTTCGGCCAGATTGTCCAGCTTTGCCTGGATGATGTCGCGCTGGACGGTCAGTCGCGCCATGTAGGCGTCGATGTTCCCGACGCCCATCAAGTCGTCACCCTTGAGCAGGTCAGACGCCTCGCGCACCGTGTAGCCCATTGACACGAGCATCGTGAGACACATGACGTCGAGAAGATCGCCCTGTGAGTACATGCGATAGCCGTTCTCATCGCGCTGCGGGCTCACTGCCCCATGGCGCTCGTAGTTGAACAGCGCATTGCGCGAGATTCCCGCGGCCTTCATGACCGTAGAGCAGGAATACCGCGCCGACCTCTCCCCCTTTGTATCCGAAGCCATCAGACCCCCATCAAAGACGCATCGGCCCGCACGCGCAAGGCGTGCTATCCGCACACCCATCACGCCCCTCCCCCGCACGCAGCCACGATAACACATGCGCAGCGCCCGCACGGCAGTAAAACCGCGCGGGCGCTGACGACTAGGCCTGAGTTCTCTTGGCCAGAAATGAGGCTACTCCTTGACGGCGGCAGCGTTCTCGCCGGCGATGCGGCCGAAGATGAGGCACTCGGCGAGGTTGCACCCGCCCTGGTATTGGAAGGCGTTTATGCTGCCCAGCTCGCCTGCCGAATAGAGGTGCGGGATGGGCTCGCCGTCGGCGCCCATGACCTGGGCTTCGGCGTTGCGGCGCGGGCCGCCCTGCGTATTGAGGATAAGCGGTATGCCGGGCATCGCGTAGTAGGGGCCGTCGTCAAACGCACGCATCGTCGACGGGTCACGTCCGTACTGATAGTCGCATCCCTGCTCGCAGAACGCATTCCAGTGCTCGACCTGCTCGGCAAAGACCGTCGGGTCCATCTCACAGGCCTCGGCCAGGCCTTCGAGCGTGTCCGAAGTGACATACTTGGCATCGGCAAGCACGGGCATGGTATCCACCATGCCCTGCTCAACCAGCTCGTCCATACGCGTCTGATCCCACACGAACCACGGGCGGCTCGGATGGTCCTGCGGCCTCCACTCGCCCGCCTGATTGATGCGGCCATGGCGCTCAGTCGAGAGTTCGTTGAAGTAGCGTGAGCCGTCGTTGCCCACAAAGATCGTGCTGCCGCTCACCCCGATGGCGCCCGCAGCGAGAGGGCTTGAGCCGTCGCCCGGATCGAACATGAGCGTCGCCGAGCCAGGCTCGTAGCTCTTCATGTGCCACAGGTCAGCCCCGACCTCAAGCGCCATGCGAATGCCGTCACCGGCGTTGTACTGACCGCCGATCGCGCAGACCCGAGGCACGCCAAGGTAGTCACGAAGCATCTCCGCGTTGGTCTCGAAACCACCGCACGCCAGCACGACGCCGTTCTTGGCCGCGACGTTGGCCTGCACCCCCTCGTGCTCGATGACGACGCCGGTGACGACGCCGGTCGCCGGGTCCTGCACCAGGCGGCGAGCCGGCGAGGACAGCCAGACCTCGATGGAGTCGGCGCGCTCGGCAACGAGCTCCTGGGCCTTGATCAGCAGCGCCATATCGCCGTTGCTCTCGGTGATGGTGTATGCGTCGAACTCATCCGACCCCGGAAGCTCGGGATACTCCGGGACAAACGGGGCGAGCACGGGGTCGTCGTTGCCACGCCAGGAGTAGACCTCGGCGCCAAGGTACTCCCTGCAGTAGTTGGGCAGGTCGACCATCTTCTCGGCGAACAGCTGCACCATGTCCTCATCGACCTCGAAGTCCGCGTTGAGCGCCTTGAGGTAGCTCACCGCGCTCTCGACGTCGTGGCCGGAGGCGAGCAGCTGCTTGGCGTACCTGGTGTTGCCGCCCTCCTGACCCTCGGGCGCAGCGTCGATCAGCAGCACGCGCGCGCCCGCATCGGCGGCATGGCGCGCCGCCGTACCTCCCGCCAGCCCATAGCCAACCACGATGACGTCGTATTCGGCGTCCCAAGTGACGTCGGCACTTGCCGCCGCCTCGTCAGCATGAGCCACCGCAACGCCAGTGACAGCGACAGCCCCCGCCGCGCACGCCGTCGAGACCAACGTCCGGCGATCCACGGCATTCTGCAGAACCTGCATGGCACCCTCCTCGTCTTGGCGGATGACGGGCCCCTTGGTCCACGCCACCCCGCTGTGACAAGTGTGGGCCTTACCACAATGGTCAGGTCAAGGGGCCGGCCCTGCGCCGTGGGCGCCCGCATGCGGGCAGGAGCCATGAAAACGTGCAGGCTGGGAGAATCCCGTGGGTCGTCTGCATATGGATTCGCCGGCAAGGTGGTCAGATTCCCCCACCGCAAGCCCCTGGTCCTCGAAGGCGCAGGTGAAGTCGGGCGTAGATCCGAGGTCGAAGAGCCTCAACTTCAGGCATGCCGCACGGGCTGCGGCCGAGGCGGGGGGTAGCCCGCTCGGCCGCGTAAGCTGCCCCCGCAGCCAACCCGTGCGAGGGGGCGGAGGTTATCGGCCGTCACGCGAGGGCGCGATGTCGACGCGGCGGCGCAACAGCGCCAGCGCGGCGGCGCCGAGCGAGGTAAGCGCGGCGCCGACCAGGCCGAGGAGCGTGGGCGCGGCGCTGGCGTCACCCGTCTGCGGAATAGCCTGCTGCGAGCCGCCCTGCGTGCCCGCCTGCTGGCCTTCGCCCCCGCCTTCCTGGCCCGCCTGGCCATCCTCGGCCTCGCCGCCGGGCGTCTCGCCGGAGTCGCCGGGCTCGTCGGGGTCAGTCGGTTGCTCAGGATCGGCAGGCTGATCCGAATCGCCGGGCCCGTCCGGGTCGGCCGGCTCGTCGGGGTCTACCGGCTCCTCCGGGTCGGTGGGATCATCCGGGTTGACAGGCTGGTCGGGATCCGTCGGTTCGTCGGGGTCCACCGGCTCCACGTCCTGCACCGTGAAGTCATCCAGGGCATGGTGCCCCTCTTCGTCCGCCCAGGCAAGCAGGGCGGACACGTCCGCGATACGGTTGTTGGAGCAAGCGAGCGCCATGAGTCCCGGACAGGGCGAGACGTCAAGACCCTCGAGCCGGTTGTCGGCGCAATCCAGCACCTCAAGCGCAGGAACCGCAGACAGATCAAGCGAGGAGAGCTGGTTGCCCGAGCAGGCGATCATCGCAAGGGCGCCTCCCTCGCAAAGCCTCAGATCGCCGATCCCATTACCGGAGCAATCAAGATAGAACAGGTTCGGACAGCCGGACAGGTCAAGGGTGCCAAGCCTGTTGTTCGCACAGGCAAAACGCTCGAGCTGCGGGCATCCCGACAGGTCGAGCTCGACAATCTGGTTGTCAGCGCAGGCCAGGCCCACGAGGGACGCGCAGCCGCTCACGTCGAGCGTGGTAAGCTGGTTTTCAGAGCATTCCAGGACCATAAGAGACGTGCAACCCGCAACCCCGAGGGAGGTAAGGCCCATTTCGGCGCAGTTCAGCTCCTCCAGCGACGAGCATCCCGTCAGGTCAAGCGCACCTATTTGCGAGCCTGAGCAGTCAAGGTACGCCAGTCCCGTCTGGCCGGACAGGTCGAGCGCGGCAAGCCGCGCTCCCGCGCAGTGCAACAAGGTGAGGGTCTTCGCATCCGAGAACAAAAGGGATGACAGCCCGTCGTTGTATGAGCACTCGAGTGAACCCAGCCGCGGGCATGCGGAGAAGTCAAGCGAGGCGATGGCGTTGCTGGAGCAGCTCACCGAAGTCAGGGAGGGGCAGCCCGACACGTCGAGCGCCGTAAGGTCGTTTCTGCTACAGCTTAGGATCTCCAGGGCGCCGCATGCGGAGAGGTCGAGCTCCGTTAGGGCATTGTTGTCACAGCCTAGATACGTCAACTGCGGGGACGCGGGGAGACTAAGCGAGGCCAGCGCGTTCTCCGTGCAACCCAGGTACGTCAGCGCCGCGCATGACGTCACGTCAAGGGCGGTGAGCTGGTTGCGCCCGCAATCAAGAGAGACGAGCCCGGGGCACGCGAATAGATCGAGCTGGGCAATCTGGTTGCCAAAGCAGTCCAGATACGCAAGCTCCGGACATCCGGTCACGTCAAGGGAAGTAAGGTCGTTGAACATGCAGTCCAAATAGGCAAGCGTAGGGCACGCAGAGAGATCGAGCGAGGTCAGCCCGGCCATCTGCGCACGCAGCCCCCTGACGGGCTGGCCATCGACCTCGGCGGGGACCACAAAGTCCGTGACGCCAGAAGCGGCATCAAGCGTGAGGTAGGCGCCCGGTCCCTCGTAGAGCATCCCCACGCCCTCGATGGGATCGCCGATCGCATAGCCGTCGTCCTCGGTCACGATCACCACGGCAAACGGCCGCGTATCCGTCTCGCCTCCCGAATCGCCGTTGGGGTTCTGCGGGTCGATCGTCGCCGTGCGGTACGGGTCGGCCTCAGCCCACGCCTCGAGAGCGGAGGTGTCGGCAATGCGGTTGTTCTGGCACTCCAGATCGTAAAGACTCGTGCAGGGGGAGACGTCGAGCGCCGTGAGCTCGTTGTCGTTGCATGTGAGCCAGGCCAGCGAGGTGAGCCCCGTGAGGTCGAGCGAGGCAATCCGGTTGTTCTCGCAGTGCAGGTGGACGAGACCCGACATCCCCGCGACATCGAGCTCGCTCAACTGGTTGCCCGAGCAGTCGAGCTGCGTGAGTAGGCGGTTGCGCGAGATGTCGAGCCGCGTGAGCTGGTTGTCGTTGACCGACAGGCTCGTCAGGTTAGCCATTGCCGACACGTCGATCGTGCTCAGATCGTTATCGCCCACAGCAAGGCTCTCCAGGCCGCCGAAGCCCGTGAGGTCGAGCTCGGACAGGCCGCAGCTGCCCACGTTGAGGCTGCGCAGCGCGACGCAGTCAGAGATGTCGAGCGCAGAGAGCTGGCCGGCCCGGACAGCGGTGAGCGCCTCCAGCGAGACGCAGCCAGAAAGGTCGAGCGAGGTGAGCGCGTCGTCGTAGCAGGACAGCGAGCTCAGGGAGGACAGGCCAGAGACGTCGAGCTGGGCCAGCTGCCCGTTCAGGCTACAGTCGACGGTGGCCAAGGCGCCGCACCCCGTGAGATCGAGCGAGGTGAGGTCGGTGTACTGGCACACAAGCGAGGTGAGCGACGGGCAGCTGAGGCTCAGGCTTGTGAGCGGGTTGTTCGAGCAGTCAAGCGAGGCGAGCGAGGGGCAGCCCGTGACGTCAAGTGCGGTGAGCGCGCAGGACGTGCAGGCAAGCTGGGTCATGCTCGTGCAGCCGGAGACGTTCAGGGCCGTCAGGCTCGAAAGCATCGAGACCGTAAGGCTGGGCAAGCCAGAGCAGTTGGACACGTCAAGGCTCGACAGCGTCGAGCAGTCGGAGCAGGCGATCCTGTTGAGCTGTGGGCAGTTCGAGGCGTCCAGCGCACTCAGGCTCTGGTTGTCGAAGACGCCCAGCGCGCCAAGGGACGGGCAGTCGGAGACATCGATCGACACGAGGGAGTCGCATGCGTCCACGCGCAGGTACTCCAGCGCAGTGCCCGCCAGATCGAGCGACATGATACCCGACAGCTCGCACCTGAGATAGGCGAGCGTGGAGCAGGCAGAGGCGTCGAACTCGGCCGCGGCGACGCCGTGGAGATATACCCCGACAACCGGGGCGCCGTCGATCTCGACGGGCACGGCGAGCACGCCCGACGCGGGCGCCTCGGTGTAGACGACGTAGGCGCCCGGCCCCACGTAGGACATACTCACGTCACCGACGACAACGCCGTCTTCGTACAGGGAACCGTCCTGCGTGGCAATGGCATAGACATACCCCTCGCCTTCGGTGGAGCCGACGGCACCGACGTCGCCCGCGTCGGTGGAGGCGCCGTCGGGCGTGCCGAGAGGGGCGCCGCCCATCGCCTGGCTCGCCGTCGTCTGGGTGGGGTCGCCTGCCGCGTCGTCCTCGACGTCGACGGCCCGCTCGCCCTCCGCCATTCCCTCGGGGTCGGGCGAGCCCTGCGGCGTCTCGACGGCGGCGTCACCCACGCCATCGTCAGCTACGCCGCCGTCGCCGGCCACGTCATCGCCGGCCGCGACGGCATCGGCCGCGCCGGCCTCCACGAGCTCGCCTGCGTCGCCGGCCCCGTCAGCCGGGCCGGCCACGTCCGCCGCATCGGCCGCGTCGGTCCCACTGGGCGATCCTGCCGACACGGCGGGCTCCCCCACGGGGTTGCCGGACGTCTCGTCAGGCACGGCGAGGGCCGCAGGCTCCTGGGGCAGCAGGTCAGCGCCCTCATCCGCAAGCGCCACGGCAACCGGGGCAAACGAGAGCGTGGCGCACAGGCCAGCAGTCACCGTCGCTCGAACACCATGCAATCTCACGATACCAATCCCTTCAGACGTGGCGGGCTCGTAGACGAGCCGGGCGCCATGCCCGGCCGAGACGTTCACCCGAGATGTGTTTCTCCACCCCCAGTTTAGTCTCTGCGGAGGTCTGCCGCCAGACCGTTGAAAGGCCAACGATGCTCGTTCCAAAAACTCCTTTACTCGTTCCAGACCGAGAAGACCCCGCCCGCACGGCTCATCAAGCGTGATTTAATAAGATGGGACAGGCGGCCCGCGCCGGCGCCCCGCAGCGTTGGCCAAGACACGCTGAGACGTTCAAGCGACGGAGAAAAATCCCGGAAGTGAGGTCACCATGGAAAACGGAAGTACCGAGAACCAGCCTGTCATCACCCACGCCGAGCTGGTCGAGAGAGCAAAGCAGACAACCAGCGTGGAGGAGCTGGCCGAACTGGCCGCATCCTGCGGCATCGAGATGACCGCCGGGCAGGCCCAGGACGCCTTCGACAAGACGCACGCCACCCAAGCGCCAGGCGAGATCGCCGACAGGGAGCTCGATGACGTCGCAGGCGGCGGTTGCGAGTCGGATGACAGCGCCTGGTACAACGGGTATATCTGCCCCAAGTGCGGAGGCAAGATCCGTAAGTCCGGCAATGCGCCAGCGTGCTGCGAAAAAGGCTGCACCCCTGGCCTCTAGAACCGACAGGCCGCCCGCGAGTCATCCGGAGGACGGCTGACAGAAATCAGTGAGGAAAGACGCAGGCCCCGGAGGCGCGACCCTGTGGGGCCTGCGTCTTGTAGTCCCATGGCCGCAAGACAAAACAAGACAGAGAAATACCACCAGCTCATCCCAGCCGTAATTCCTTTCGTGTGACACGATGCAGACGATTCGTGCGACACGTGCCACCCGGATTTCGGCCATGGTATTGCCCATGCACGGCAACATCCGGACAGGTACCGTTGAAGTCGACGAAAGGAATCGCACATGGGCACGGTAACGAAGAGCATGAGCAGGCGTTCGTTCATGAAGGCCGCTGGCATGGGTGCGGCAGCCAGCGCACTGGCCGGGACGAGCATCGCGCTGGCCGACGAGGCCGCCCCCGCCGAGGGCGTCGCCTGGGACCAGGAGACCGACGTTGTGGTCGTGGGCTCGGGTGCAGCGGGCGTCGCCGCGGCCATCACGGCCATCGAGCAGGGCGCGAGCGTCATCATGGTCGAGAAGTGGGAGACGCTTGGCGGCATCACCAGTGCTTGCGTGCAGTACTGCGCGTGGGACTCGAGCCTGCACCTCCCCCAGCCCTACGACGACGTCACCGACAGCGCCGACGAGATGTTCGCCGACTACATGGAGACGTGTGACAACACCGCCGACCCCGAGCTCCTACGCAAGGTGTGCGATAGCTCGCCCGACGTCATCGACTGGATGATCGACCACGGCTGCGAGTTCAAGGACGCCCTGCGTCCCTCCGACGGGCGCCATGGCCAGGGCAAGTACATCGCGGCGACGCCCGGCGAGATCGTGAGCAAGATCATGCCCACCATCAAGGAGCAGGCCGAGGTCATTACCGAATGCCCCCTCTCCGAGATCGTCCGCGACCAGGAAAGCGGACGCGTCACGGGCGTCGTGTGCACCAGGGACGGAGGTGCCTGGCGCATCAAGGCCAACAAGGGCGTCATCATCTGCACCGGCCCCTGGCCTGACGACGAGGTGCTCGGCCCCCGCAGCCTGCCCGTGGTCCCCGAGGTTCCGCAGCAGATCACCGACACGATGATGAGCATGGGCATGCCGTATGGTCCCTACACCGGCGAGGCAGTGCGCGCCGCCATGAAGGTGGGGGCGGCCACACGCCACATGGAGTACATCATGCCCGACCCTACTACGCGCCGGCCGACCTCATGAAGCAGGGCGTGGCGGCCTTCGGCGTCTCGCGCTCCATCGACATGGTGCTCGTCGGCCCCGACGGTAAGCGCTTCACTGACGAGGGCCAGAAGCGCGGCACCATCGGTCTCGACATCATGGCGCTGGACGGCAGCGTCTGCTACCCGGTGTGCGACTGCCACGTCGTTCCCAGCCAGCTTCAGATGGGCGGCACGCAGGAGGCAATGGACCAGTGGGCGGCCGACGGCTTCGCCGCACGCGGCGAGACCCTCGAGGAACTTGCCAGCAGCATGGAAGCGACCTTTGGCATCCCCGCCGCCGAGGCCCTTGCGACCCTGAACGCCTATAACGAGTACTGCGCCGCCGGCGAGGACGCGGAGTTCGGCAAGGACCCGCACTTCCTCACCCCGCTGGACCAGCCGCCCTTCTATGCCGGCCCCGCCACCAGCGCCCGCTACCTGTACACCCACGGCGGCCTGGCCATCGACGTCGAGGCCCGCGTGTCCGACGTTGACGGCGCCCCCATCCCCGGCCTGTACGCGGCCGGCAGATGCACGGGCGGCACGTTTGGCGCGGAGACCATATCGGGCACCTGGCAGGTCGACTGCGTGGTGTTCGGGCGCATCGCCGGCGCCAACGCGGCCGCCGACGGTGAATAGCCCCTTGCAAAAAATCGGCTGAATCTAGACGCCCAGGAGAGGCGCCGCAGGCCCGGGATTGCCACGACCTGCGGTGCCTTCCGTCAAACCTTCCGGTGAACCTATGGCCTCGAGTCCCTTGGAGCGATCTCACCGGCAGGGCGCCCCTCGCCGCAGGCGTGCGCCCGCTCGACGAGGTCGAGCAGCTCCTGGCGCGAATGAATGTTCATCTTGGCATAGGCGCGGCGCAAGTGGGTCTTGACCGTGTGCTCGGAGATCATGTTCTGGTCCGCGATGTAGCGGGCGCTGCGCCCCGACGAGTACTCCGCCACGATCTCCGCCTCGCGCTGGGACAGGCCATGGGCAGCCTGCAGCGCTGCGGTGACGCATTCGACATCGGACATGGCCGCCGGGATGCCCACCGACTCGACGCCGGCCTCGGGCTCGACCGGGGGAAGGCCGTCCTTCTGTCCCGCAACCCCATGCCCGGCACGGTCCCTCAGGAGCAAGGAGCCGGTTTTCATCGCGTACAGCACGCACGCCATGACGACCAGCATCCAAAGCGCGAGCGCGAGAAACCCCTCCCGGCCGATCTCGACCCCGCTACCGGAAAGCCCCCGGGCGAGCAGCCGTCCCGCGGCAATCGAGAGCTGCGCCGCGCTCACCGGCAGCCCCAGCAGAAACAGCGCCGGGAGCCTTCTGGCATGGGCCTCTCCCACAAACATCATCCACAGCAGCGAGAAGAACGTCACGAGCATCGCGACCATGACACTGCCGTATATCGACAGGTCACCTCCGGGCGCGAAGAAGCGTGCAAGCAGAACAGACGCGAGGGCAGCGACGAGGAGGGGGTATGCCACGTCCATATCAACGCGCTTTGGCCGCAGGATGCAGAAGACGACCGAGAAGGCCAGAGACACGGCAAGGCACAGAAGGGAGGCGAGGCTGCCCTGCCCGTACTGAATCCCCATTAGGATGTCCCTTTGGACGATAAAGCCGCAAAGCAGGGCAAACATGGAGACCCCGACGATCGCGCGGGACAGGTGGGCGAATGTCGAGCCACTGGCTGACGGCACGTCCTCGTCCTGGGCCATCTGCCGAGCAAACGAGTCGGAGCGAGCGATGCACGCGACAAGCGCAAGCCAGGAGCAGACAAGGCACGCGAGGAAGCATGCCTCCCTGTGGACGGGGGCTAGACCCAGCACCACGAGCACGGCGAGGGCATCGACCGCATACCCAAAGGAGACCAGTAGGATGGCATGGGATGGCCTCGCATACGAGAATACCTGCATCCAGCAGAGGTTCACGAGCGCCCATCCCACCCCGCTGAGCGCTTGGGACAAAACGAGCGCGGCGTCCGACTGGAACAGCGCCGACACGACGATGGACACGACCGAGCAGCACGCGCCCGTCGGAAAGAGCACACGCGAGCTTTCGAGACGGCCGGAATAGGCAACCAGAGCGACGAAAAGGTAGGCTAGGCCGCCCGTTCCTGTGCCAATGGGAGCGTACGGTGCCGACGAATATGGGCCGGAGTCGAGATCGAGAATCCGCGCACCTTGGAACAGGCCGAAGCCGATGACGCAGACGAGCATGAAGGTGACGTCGCCCCTGGACAGTTGCCGCACAGACAATCCGATGCACCCCTTCGACATCCGCACATCAAAGCCCAGCTACACGCGCGCCGGCCGACCTAGTGGTGCGTGATCGTGAAGTACTTCACGTACCCGCTCTCGTTGGTGACGCAGTTCCACTCGAAGTACATGCCGCCAAAGTACCCGCTGGCGTCCAGATCGTACATCATCGCGTTGAAGTCGTCGCCGCTCACCCAGTGGTCGAGGATGTCAGCCTTGCCCCCATAGCCGGAGTAGACGACCTCCAGCGCCGCGTCTGCGAGCGTGTAGCCGTCCCCCGGAGTGTATCGGATGACGCCTGGCCGCTCCAGATCGACGGGCGCCTCGCGCTCGGGCGTCCAGCCCCAATGGTCGCGCGCCAGCGTCTGCTCGCTCACTAGGAAGTAGAAGTGCTGCGACCCCAGCCCGTCATCGGCGTCGTCCCACGTCGCGTCGGCGTAATACCAGGTGCCGTCGATGTTCACGACGTTCCAGGAGTGGTCCATCTCCGGGCTGTTGACGAAGTCGCACCCGATGCCGAGCGCCTCCATGGCGAGCTCGAACGCCGATGCGTACCCCGAGCACACGGCAGTCCCGTAGCGCAAGGCGCCCAGAGGCGTGCGCGCGATGCTGTCGACGATCCCGCCGTCTGCGACGTCGCTAGCATAGGTCACGTTGTCCGCAAGCCAGTCGTAGACGTAGAGCGCCTTGTCGTAGGAGCTGGCCGCAGGGTCGATCTGAGCGACGAGCTCGGCGAGGGCGGCGTCAAGGTCGCTCTGGTAGGTTGCGACGGCTGCATCGTCCAGGCGATACTCGAGCGTGAACGAGATGACATAGCTGACGCCGCCACGCTGAACCATGGAGTATGAGGTCGACTTCCAATGGATGCAGCGAGGCTCAAAGACGAGACGGTCGACCGCGGCAAGATACTCGCCCTCGGTGATCCCGAGGTCCTCAATGTCCACCTTGCCGGTGGCGCCGTCGAGGATCGCCGCGTAGATGGACTGGGCGGCGGCCTGGACGGCCTCCTCGCGCAGGCCATCGGCACTGGCAGGCGCCGTGTACGAAGGTGTGGCCGTGGAACCCTCGGCGAGCAGACCCGCCTCATCCAAGGCCGCGGCATCCTGCGCGCCATCCGCGTCGCCGACGGCCTCCGAAGCCGCGTCATCGCCACCGGTAACCTCGGGGAACAGACTGCTGCCGATAGCGCGGCCGACGTCGCCGATCCCGTCAAAAAGGCTCGTGAGCCCACCAGACAGGGCGTCGGCGTCGGGCGCGTCGTTCACACTGGAATGCACCGCCGTGACAGCCGACTCGCCGGCACGCGTGTCGCCGTCAACCATGGGCTGGGCAAGCGCACGTGTCGGCGCGAAGAGCAGGGTGCAGAAAACAAGGGCACACCACGCCGTGAGCACAGCAACGACCAGAGAGCCCGAACCCAGCGGACGGCCCGTGCGCGACAGGGAGTCGGCGCCGCATGCAAAGTTCGTGCCCCGCGACGCCCCATCGCCGGCTCGCATGGGCAACGCCACCGCAGGACTCCCATCATGTGCCCGGGCCATAGACATACCACCTTTCATGAGCGTCTTGTTCTGCACCGATTATCATACCGATTTTCCTGAGCCAGCAACACAAGCGCCCCGGACAATCCCTGACCGCGCCGCACGCGTCCGTCCCGACGATGCCGTCAGAAATCGCATCTCATCAGCTCGGCGCGACGTGATGCACGGGAGGCTCTGGAGGTAACGATTGGATATATACTTAGACTTAGGGACATCCGAACGATTGCCATTCGCTCATGCAATTCAGAACGGAGGCGCTTGCGAACATGACAGAACATGTCTCATACGTTGGCATGTACCATCCCACCGGCGCCGCCGGCGAGATGGGCCCCATCACACTCGCAAGCGACGGGAGCGCCCTGACCGGGCTGTACCTGGAGAGTCAGCTCGCCGGCCTCGATCGGCCTCAGGAACCACGCGAGCAGCGCGACAACCTACCCGTCTTTGATGCCGTGCGTGCCTGGCTCGACCGCTACTTCGCAGGTGAGAGGCCCGAGGCGCCAACAACGAACGAATTTGCCCTCGCGCCGGCCGGGACTACGTTTCGGCAGCTCGTGTGGCAGGTCTTGCTCGAGATTCCCTATGGCGAGCTTGTCACCTACGGGGACATCGCCCTCACGCTCGAGGAGCGCACGGGTACGCGCGCATCCGCCCGGGCCGTGGGCGGGGCCGTGGGACACAACCCCGTCTCGATCATCATCCCCTGCCATCGCGTGGTGGGCGCAGGCGGCAACCTCACCGGCTACGGCGGTGGCCTGCGTTACAAGAAGTGGCTGCTCAGGCACGAAGGTGTCGACATGACGCGGCTGTACACCCCGAAGCATGGGACGAAGCTCTGATGGGCGGGGTAGATCTTCCTCGCGTCGAGCGGGCAGCCAGCGACACGGTCACCGCAGGCACAGCCAACAACGAGACCTCCAGCTGCACACAGCGCACGTCCTCACGGTACTTCCCCTACGGCGAGGCCGAGATGGACTACCTGCGTGGCAAAGACGCCAAGCTCGGAGCGGTCATCGATGCGCTCGGCCACGTGAATCGCGAGATGGATGGCGATCCGTTCTCCGCCGTCTGCCACCACATCGTGGCGCAGCAGATATCAAACGCCGCCCTGGCAACCGTGTGGGGCAGGCTACTCAAGGCGGCGGGACTTGAGACAGCGCACGGCACGGACGCGGGAACGGTGGGCGCACATATCGACGCCCCGACGATCCTTGCGCTCGGTCCCGAGCGCCTGCAGGGATGCGGCATGACGTTCAGGAAGGCAGAGTACATCACCGACTTCGCCCGCAAGGTGGACAGCGGCGCGTTTGACCTCGAGGCCGTCTGCACCCTGCCCGACGAGGAGGCCATCCAGGCGTTTGTCACCCTGAGAGGCATCGGCCGCTGGACGGCGGAGATGATCCTGCTATTCTCCCTGGCACGCCCCAACATATTCGCTTTCGACGACCTGGCCATCCAGCGCGGCATGCGCATGGTGTACCACCACCGCGTCATCACCCGCCAGCTCTTCGAGAAGTACCGTCGGCGCCTCTCGCCGTACTGCTCGGTCGCGAGCATCTACTTCTGGGCCGTCGCCGCCGGGGCAGTCCCCGGCATGAGGGACTACGCGCCGAAAAAGCGCGGCACCTGACGAAAAGGCCTCGCTTGCAACCAGAGAACCAGAGTGGATTCACCATACAATTCATCTGTCAACTTTAGATTACCTTTGTGGTATACTTAATTAGTAAGAATAGGAGGTTGTAGTGGTACGGGTTCATAAAAACGCCCTGAAACACGGGCTCTCCGGTGAGGAAGTGGCATATGCATGGGAAAACCCCATCAGATGTCGCCAGCGACATGGAACTGATGACCCGCCACTTTGGATCGCAGTTGGCACGCTACCGGATGGCAGATTTGCAGAACTGATCGGCTTCATGGACATAGATGGCGCATGGTGCGTGTTTCATGCCATGGTGCCGCCAACAAAAAAGTTCAAGCGAGAGCTAGGATGGAGGTAGGCATGAATGGAATCATCGCAGAAAACGGGCAGCTCGTTACCGATGAGATGATCGCCAACTGGGAAGACGCCCTTGAACGGGATGAGTGGCCAGAAGGCTGGGTAAACATTGGCGAGATCGTTGAGGGCAGGCTTCCAAAAGTGACCCCGGATACGGTCACCCTGTCCCTCAAAGTCCCTGCTGCCATGAAGCGTGCAATTGACGGAAAGGCGAAATCCGAGGGCAAGTCCACGGGCGCGTACGTGCGCGGGATCATTGCCGATTCGCTCATGGTCAGCGCATAGGGCCCTCGAAAGCAATGGCGGATCCCCCTTGACGTGCGGGGATCCGCCATTCTTCAAGCGCCTGCGTACTGCCCGTCTGTGTACTTACTTGTTCGCTGCAGCCTGCTGGCCGGCGATGCGCCCGAACGTCAGGGAGTCGGCGATGGAGCTGCCCGAGCCGGGATACTCGCCGAAGATGCCGCACGACGAGCGTCCGGCAGCGTACGAGAAGACCGGAGTCCACAGCAAAAGCGAGCTGCAACTACTGGTGGGCGACGCGCTGTCCGCTGGTGACGCCGGCAGGGTGCGGGACTGACCCCTCCCCGCCGTCGCCCTCCCACCGGCCCCGCTTGAAACGCGGGGCGGGCTGCACGCCGTCGAAGAACGCGAGCACGTCATCGAGCGAGACGGGCGCGTAGCCGTTGGCGTCCACGCCCACGTCGTAGCGCAGAACGTGCTGCTCGCGGTTGTCCTCGTTGTAGGCAGCCGGGGCGTGGATGTGCCCGTGCAGGTGGATAGACCCATGCCGCAGGTGCGGCCAGTCCATAATGGGGTAGTGGCACAGCACGAGCCGCTGCTTGCGCAGGTGGGGCGTCGGTTGCTCCGATCCGGTCAAGGCGCTGGACTCGCCTGCGACCTCGCAGGTCAGCATGCAGATGAGCGGCTCCACGATGAACGTCCCCGCCACCTCGGGCTGCGTCCAGTCCTTGTCGTGGTTGCCGGGAATGAGGTGCACCCGCCGGCAGGCGATCTTCTCGCGCAGCCGACGCGCGGCGTCCACCGTCGTCTTGAATGAGAAGTCGCCCAGGACGTAGAGGTCGTCGTCGGGCGCAACGCGGTCGTTTATCGCCGCCACCAGGTCGTTGTTCATCCGGTTGACGTCGCTCCAGGGCCGCGCGCACGCCGCCATGATGTTGAAGTGCCCGAAGTGCGTGTCGGCCGTGAACCAGATCATGCGCGCCTCCCTCTCCGCCTTCGCCTTTCGTCACGTTCACCATGGCCAACCCCAGAAGCAGGCACGCACGGAGCGTGCCCCCAAGTAACTCCGGATGGGCAGAGTGCATGAATCCGGACAATGACGACTTCTCTGATCCGCGTTTCTGTCCGAAGACATGCACTCCGCGCGGCACTCCGAACGACCGGGCGCATCGTCGCCCGCTACGCCACGCTCGTCTCGCCGGCGAGCACGCTGCGATAGTCAGCCAGGTTGGCCCTGAGCAGCTCGGGGATGGGCAGCTCGTAGGGGCAGCGCGTCATGCACTGGCCGCACTCCACGCAGCTGTCGATCTTGGCCATCTCGGCCTGCCAGTGCCCGTCAAGCCAGGAGGCCGAGGGCGCGCGGCGCAGCATCAGGCTCATGCGCGCGCACTGGTTGATGGTGATGCCCATGGGGCAGGGCATGCAATAGCCACACCCACGGCAGAAGTTACCTGCCAGCTCGGCGCGCTCGGAGGCGATGAACGCGCGGGTCTCGTCATCGAGCAGGGGCGTGCCCGCACCGGCCGCATCGACGACCCCCTCGCCGACGCCCTCGTCCATGAAGCTCAGCCACTGGTCGAGCTCGGCCTGGCGCTGGATACCCCAGATGGGCACCACGTTGTCGAACTGCGACATGTACGCCATGCACGCCCGCGCGTTGGTGAGCAAACCTCCCGCCAGTCCCTTCATGGCGATGAAGCCCATGTTGGCGGCGGCGCAGGCACGCACCAGGGCCTCCTCGCGCTCGGTGGACAGATACGACAGCGGGAACTGCAGCGTCTCGTACAGGCCGCTGGCCACAATCTCCTCGGCGACGCCGATCTTGTGCGCGGTGATGCCGATGTGCAGGATCTTGCCCTGGCGCTTGAACTCCTCCAGAGCCTCGTACATGCCGGTGCCGTCGCCGGGACGATAGCACTGGTCCACGCAGTGCAGCTGGTAGATGTCGACATGGTCGGTCTTGAGCAGGGCAAGCGACGTCTCCAGCTCCCTCGCCAGGGCCTCGGGGTCCCTTGCCTGCGACTTGGTGGCGATGGCCACCTCGTCACGCATGCCCTCGAAGGCCGCGCCCACCTTCTCCTCGCTGTCGCTGTAGGCGCGCGCCGTGTCGAAGAACGTCATGCCGCCCTCGTGCGCGCGGCGCAGCAGCGCCACCGCCTCGTTCTTGGAGACGCGTTGGATGGGCAGCGCGCCAAAGGCGTTCTGCGGCGTGACGATGCCCGTCGATCCCAGAGTTATCTGCTTCATGGTTCCTCTCTCCCCCGCCTCTCCCAAAGATGAGGTGACCGGGGCCATCCTCATCTATCGCATTCGGCACGTCGTCTCCGACTCCGACCGGAGCAACATGTAAGGCAAGCCGCACGGACGTCGGTCGCGGCCGTGAGGCAATGCCGCCACGACTACAGCCCGCCGGTCTCCAGCAGCTCGCGCACCTCGTGCAGGCTCGCGCAGACCGCGCGGCACAGGGCGCGAATCTCGTCAGTGGGCTGCGCAAGGTCGGGCACCATGACGGTGACGAAGCCGCCCGCGGCGCCGGCACGCACGCCGGCGAAGCTGTCCTCGAGCACCAGCGTCGCGGCGGGGTCGGTGCCCAGCCGGCGAGCGGCCTCCAGGAAGATGTCGGGCGCGGGCTTGGAGTGGGCGACCTCCCCGCCCGCCACCGTGGCCACGAAGCGCCCCCCGACGCCGGCGTTGCGCAGGTTGCCCTCCACCATGGCGCGCGGGCTGGAAGAAGCCACCGCGCACGGCACGCCGAGCTCACCCAGATATGCGAGCAGCTCGTCGAGCCCGGGCTTCTTGGGAACCCCCTGCGCAATGCGCTCGGCCGCGATGCGGTCGAACTCGCGGCGGATGCCCGCGGCGTCGACGCCCTCGCCATAGAAGCGCTCGATCACGGGGATGGTCGCAGGCGCCGCCATGCCCCGCGCCGCGTCGGCCAGGCCGGGCAGCTCCTCCAGGCCATAGGCGGCCAGGGCCGGCGCCCATGCCGACTTCCACACCGGCTCGGTGTCGAACATGAGGCCGTCCATATCGAAGATGACACCAGATATCATGCGTGAGGCTCCCTTTGTCTCGATTGGCAGGCAGAGTATATCCCGCCGACGCCCGCCGCGCGGCGGTGCTTGCGCCGTCTCCGTCAGCCCTTCGCGATAATCTCCCGCTCGACGAACTCGATGAGCTCCTGCTTGCCATGCACGCCCAGCTTGGCGTACACGCGCTTGATGTGCGCCCAGGCGGTGTTCTCGGTGATGCCCAGATCGGATGCGATCACGGGGGCGCTGCGGCCCCGGGCGAGCTGCACGAACACCTCCGCCTCGCGCGGGGTGAGGCCGTGGGCCAAGGCGAATCCCTCGACCTGCTCTCCCACGCGCTCGCGCACCTCCTGCTGCTGGGCGCGGCGCTGCGCGCGTGCCTCGGGCGCGTCGGAGGCTCCCGCAGGGCCCGCAGATGTCCCGCCACGCGCAGAGCCGTGCGCGTCGGCGCCGTCCGACGCCCCATGCCCGGCACCGGCAGCGGGCATCTCGCCCGGCATGGCGGACGGGCCTCCCCCGCCATCCACCTGCGGGCGCATCCCAAACACGCCGCGGCGGCGCAGCAGCACCGTGAGCACCATCGAGAGAAGGTAGATGCACGCGAGCATGAGGACGGTGACGTACGACGCGTCCATGCCCACGTGCAGCTGGCTCAGGCCCGTTCCCAACAGCAGGCCAATCACCAGGGCCAGTTGCGTGCCGGCCTGGTAGATCCCCATGAGCACGCAAGGAGGCGCGGCGCACGTGCGGGCCGTCTCGACCAAAAGCAGCACGAACGCCATGCCCACCAGGTCGTAGCACACGACCATCACCATGCCCGAGAGCGATCCCAGCGTCTCGGAGAAGAACGGCAGCAGCGACAGGGCCACGAGCATCACAGGGAACAGCACGCGGTACACGGTGCTGGTCTGCGGCACGCGATGGGAGGCGAACACCACGAGCGCCAGCAGCACCGTGGCGATGGCCAGCGCCTCGGTCATGGGCACGGCGCCCACCACGTGCTCGAGGGTGTTGCCGATGACCGAGGTGTGAAAGAGGCCCACCACCGCCGTGAGCGTGAACACGCACAGAAGCGAGCCCGAGAGCTCGCGAGTCACGTCAGAGAGGGGCAGCCTCGTCCGAGCGGGCTCGCGATCGGCCGGCTCGCCCGCGCCCCGGCGCAGCATGGCCAGCAGCACGACGGAGACGCACAGCAGCGCCACGCACGCCACGCTCAGCGCCCAGCCCGACAGATACGACAGGCCAAAGAACACGCCCGCCTGGACGAGGTAGCCGCCAACCAGGCTGCGAATCGACCGCCGCATGTCATCTGCAAAAACGAACGGCTCGAACCACGCCAGCGTGAGAACGATCATGCCCAGGGCATATGCCAGCGCGCAGACGCCCTCGCCAACAACCGAGGGGAGCAGCGCGAAGAGACCGGCAGCGCCCATCACGTACCCTATGGCAAGAACGACGATGGAGAAGAACACCAACGGAAGCGGGATGCCGTGCCCAAGCGGCCCTGCGCCATCTATAGGCAGGCGCGGCTTGCGCGCGGGGCGCATGGCAAGCACGACGAGGCCCAGCGTCAGGAGAACCGACAGGCCGTTCGTGAGAAGCGAGAACGTGGTGTCGGCCACAAAGCCTAGGTTGTCACCGAACCTCGCGCCGAACGCGGTGATGTAGGCGTTGGACGTGACGGCGCGCGCCAGGCCAAAGCCGGCCGCCAGCGCAAGGTATCTTTTGAGCTGCGTCTGCAACCGCCCGACCACGCCCCCTCCCCTCGTCTGGACCTTCTCGCCATGCTTGGCCATGTATTGTAACCCCTGCCATGAAGACTTTCGACGCATAATCGAAAACCCGCAGGTGGACGGCCGTCACCCAGGTGCCTAACCGATTATCGGGGATGCCAAAACAGCCCCGGCGTGCGTTAATGGGGGCAGTCAAAGACGCCCGCGGAGACGCCGCGCGGCGCAAGACCCAGCTGGCCCGCAGAGGCCGGATAAGGAGGCTCGTCATGAGCATGGATCGTAGGAGCTTCGTCAAGGCTGGCGCCGCCCTGGCCGCCGGCAGCGCCCTCATCGCAAACGCCGCGTTTGCCACCGAGGACACCGCATCGAACTCGGCCGACGAGGTCGCGGCCTCCGGCGAGGCCGACGGCACCGTCAAGGCATCCGGCGGCGTCCAGGACGGCAAGTACGTCACCAAGGCCCTCGGCCACGAGAACTACATCTACATGGAGACCACCTTCGCCGGCGGCGCCATCGCCAACTGCCGCTGCCTGCGCAACGACGAGACCGTGGGCGTGGGCACCTATCCCTGCGAGCAGCTGCCCGCCAAGATCGTCGAGGCTCAGAGCGTCGAGGTCGACGCCCTCTCCGGCGCCACGCTGACCTCCCTGGCCATCAAGCGCGCCGTGCGCGAGGCCATCGACAACGCCGGTGGCGACTCCACCGTCGACTTCTGCACGCCCGTCGAGACCCCGGCCGACGGCGGTCCCCAGGAGGCCGCCGTCGACGTCGTGGTCGTGGGCGCCGGCACTGCGGGCCTGATCTGCGCCGCCCGCCTGCTCGAGATGGGCTACACCGTGCAGCTCTTCGAGAAGCAGGACATCCCCGGCGGCTCCATGAGCATGACCTACGGCGGCGTCGCGGCTGCCGGCTCGCAGCTGCAGGCCAACTACGCCCTGGGCCGCTTCGACGACAACCCCATGTTCAACGTCGAGGCCATGCTGTCGCTGCTGTCCGCCTACATCAACCCGGACCACGACCGCTTTGACGGCGCCATGCCCTTCCAGAACGCCATGTACCACAACTCCGGCGCGCTGGTTGACTGGCTGCACTCCATCGGCGTGGGCTTCTACACCATGGGCGTGAACTCCGCCTACGGCATCACCCCCTACCTCGCCCCCGGCTGCTACGAGGGCGGCTGCGGCTACGCCATGGAGTTCCTCGTCGACCGCGTGGGCGCCCTGGGCGGCACCATCGTCTACGGCACCAAGGTCACCGGCCTCACCCAGGACGAGAACGGCATCGTGACCGGCGTCACCGCCGAGGGCAAGGACGGCAGCACCTGGACCGTGACCGCCAACGCCACCGTCCTGGCCACCGGCGGCTACGGCGCCAGCCAGGAGATGCTCGAGAAGTACAGCCCCAACTACGCCGGCTACATCTTCAACTGCTCGCCGTGCTCCACGGGCGACGGCATCGAGATGGGCGCCGCCATCGGCGCGGCCGTCGAGTGCACCGACCGCGAGCTGGGCGCCTTCCTGTCCAGCGACGGCAGCGACGGCTCCTTCTTCGAGCTGGCCTTCCTGTACCAGACCACGCCGGGCATCATGGTCAACATCAACGGCGACCAGTTCGGCAACATCACGAGCGACAACCACGGCATGCAGGCCCGCGCGCTCATGGACCCGGCCAACGGCGAGACGTTCTACCACATCTTCGACGAGTCGGCCGCCGTCACCACCAAGAAGAACGACACCTACGCGTTCGACACCTACGCGGCCATCTTCGATCGCGGCTTGGTCATGCACTTCGACACGGTCGAGCAGGCCGCCGAGGAGCTGAACCTCCCCAACCTGGCCGCCACCATCGAGAAGAACAACGAGGTCGCCCTCACCGGCGAGCCCGACGAGTGGGGCCGTAAGGTCGTGCCGTTCATCGACACCCGCGAGGGCATCTACGCCATCAAGGTCATCCCCACGTTCTACCTGACCACCGGCGGCCTCGCCATCGACACCGCCACCCACGTGCTGCGTGAGGACGGCAGCGTCATCGGCTGCCTGTACGCCGCCGGCGACGTGTGCGGCTCGGTCGAGGAGAAGGACGGCTGCAACTACAAGATGGGCTTTGACGCCGCCATGACCTTCGGCTACATCATGGCCGACACCATCAACTCCGACCTGGCCTCCGTGGGCCTGGCTCCCGCCGCCCCGGTGTTCACGCTGGAGTAAGCCTGCGCCACGCAGCTCACGTGCGCCACATGCGATACACGTGAGCCGCTCCGCGGCACCCTTGAGCTGCGCAAGCACAGAAGCGCCGGTCATCCCTTCGCGGGGTGGCCGGCGCCGCGTGTTTCGGCTGCAAGTCCGCACCAACAAGAGATGATTCAGACAAGGAGTCACGAAAGCATGTCGAGAAGACGCTCGGGCCGTATAACCTCAATCGGACTGGACTTGTAGTCCCGTTCGTTGCGCGTCACGATGTAGTGCGCCTGAACACGCATCGCAGTGGCGACCATCACCGCATCCTCGAAGTCCGACATGTCATATGTCAGGGCAAGCAAGATGTCATCAGCAGCAGTGTCAGCAACCACGAAGAGCTGAGCAAGCCTATTGATTACAGATTTTGACTCCTCGATGCCATGAGTATGTCTGTGCATCAGATAGTAGATGTCGGTCATCGATTTAGCGGTAACGATGCCCTCGTATTCGTTGTTTGCCGCCGCTCGAAATAGGGCAGCAGCATCGTGCCAGAACGGTTCCCGGCGCTGCAACGCGTCAAGTATTACGCACGTATCTAAGACTACGCGGTTCATATCCGAGCAAGCCTCTCGTCACGCGCTTCTTCTAAGGTAATATCGGCAGGCAGAATGCCGATGAGGGAGTCGGCGATCTTGAGCCGATCCTCATGTGGATTCGAAAGCTTCGCGATCACCTTACCGTTGCGCGTAATGTAGATGTCCTGCGTCTTGGACAAGGTGAGATACTTGCCAAGATTGGTCTTGAACTCCGTTGCCGTGATGGTCATCGCTGCCTCCCGTCAATTCAGAGTCGTTCGAGCGCTTGTCGTTTATGAACGATTTTATCATAAAATCGTACGATTTGTCAGCCAAGAGATCGGGTACGCCTAAACAAGGCCACTCGCCAGCGCCTGCGCCACAAACGCACGGTCTAGCTTCAGGAACGTTTCGAGCGCCGACGCCAGGTGGGCGTACAGGCCCGTCCTGTCGTTTTTGCGCGTCTTCTCCGCGAACTGGGACACCCACTCGCCCAGGTGAGCGTCGGCGAAGGAGGCCTGCGACTCTAGGATCGTGTGGACGTTGGCGTCATCGCCATCGGCGAACGACTCGTAGGCACCCCTGCTCAGATGCGCCATGAACCCGCACATCATGGCTATGTTGTCCTCGGGGAAGTGGCCCTTCTCCTCGGCAGAGAAGCCGTACTCCTCATAGCGGCGGCGCACGTCGAGCGTGCTCTCCTTGAAGATCGTCGTGATCTGGCCCGCGTAGGGAGACTCCCACGGGTACACGTAGGCCTTGCCCGGCACCATGTAGAGGCGCTCGAACTCCGTCTTGGTTGCGTCGACAAAGGCGGCATCCCCACACTTGTCGGCGGCATCAGCGAGAAAGGCAGACGCCTCCGCAAGCGCCTTCGAGGCATCCAGCATGTCGGCGACGGCCGACTCGCGCTCCCTGCCCACCGGGTCGGCGACGCTCACGCCGGCGGTACCTACGGCTGTGGCAGGCGCCGCTGCCCCGCACGCGGCGTCTTGGCCACAGGCGCCGCCCAGATAGGACAGGGCGTCGCGTGCCTGCTGGGACGTTAGCTGAGCCAGGACCTCGGCACTGGGCATGGCGCCAAACCCGACGCGGAACAGCCCATAGAGGTACGCCCTGTTGGCCAGGCGCATGCCCAAGGCCTCGATCGTCTTCTCGTCCATGCCTGCCATGCGATCCTCCCCGTCTCCTGGCGCATCGCCAGGTGCCGTTCCACCCGTCCGCCCGCGGAGGGCGCCAATCAACAGAAAGGGCGGCGAAGCCAGACACGACCCCGCCGCCCATGAAACCGATCAGACCGATCGGCGCACGAGCCCAACGCTAGCCTACCACATGACCTCGTTGTAGTCGCTCTCCAAGGCCGCGTCCTTGGCCTTGATGAGCAGGTTCGGGGTCGTGAGGTCACTGGCAGGCAGGATAGCGATGTCGCTCACCAGGCCCTCGCCGTACTTGGCCTTGAGCTCCTCGATGTCGCCGAAGTCCAGGGCGCGGTTGGGGCAGGCGGCCACGCAGGCAGGGGTACCGCCGGCCTGGCGGATGGCGTAGCAGCCGTCGCACTTGTTGGCCTTGCCGTCAGGCATGGGCTTGGGTACGCCGTAGGGGCACGCGGCGATGCAGTCGCCAGCGCCGGTGCAGACGGCCTGGTCGATGATGACCGTGCCGTCCTCGGCCTTGTAGATGGCACCCTCAGAGCACGCGATGACGCACGCGGGGTTCTCGCAGTGGTTGCAGCTCGCCGAGTAGCTGTAGCCCTGCACCTGGGGGAACGAACCCACCGTGTAGGACTTGGCCTCACGGAAGATCGTCCCCACGTCAAGACGGTTCTTGTCCTTGCAGGCAACCTGGCACGCACGGCAGCCCGTGCAGCGCGTCATGTCAAAGTAGAATCCAACAGCCATTGGATGTCACCCCTTACATTTGCGTCCAGCGGGCCGGCAGGTCACAGTCGGCCACCAGGGCATCGCCGTCGTACTTCTCGATGTTGCACGTGCAGTTGTTGTAGCCCGTAACGCCCATGCCGGAATACTCGTTGCCGATCAGCAGGTTGTCGGAGCCGGCCTTGTCGACGCCCGACTCGGGGTCGATGTCGACCCATGCGCCGTGAGGCACGCCAACCACGCCGGGCATCATGATGTCCATGATGGCCGCGGTGCGCAGCGTGGTGCCCACGTAGGTGCTCACCAGCACCGGGTCGCCGTCAGCAATGCCCTTTTCCTCGGCGTCGGCACGGCTGAGGAACACCGGGTTGGGCCAAGCCTCGCGCAGCCAGGGGCAGTTGTCAAAGACCGTGTGCGAGCGACGCAGGTAGTGCGGGTTGAACAGCAGGTAGGGGTAGTCGCCCTTCTCGCCACCCACAACGCCGTCCTTGAACGTGGCGGCATAGCCCACGGGCGTGGGAGGCACCACGTAGGTGGGGTAGGGCTTGTAGGCCTCGTTGTTGGGGTAGTTGAGCATGTGGAGCATGTCATCGTGCGCCTGGCAGTAGATCTCGAACTTGCCGGACACGCTGGGGAGCGGGTTGGCCTCGGGATCGGTGATGAAGTCCTCGTAGCCGATGAAGCCATGGCCGTCGCCCTCGGAGCGCTGGTACTGATAGCCGCCGTTAGCGATGATGTCGGCGTAGGAGATGATGCCCTCCTGCGCGGCGCCCTCGACGCCCAGAGTCGCGATGTCGTCGTCGGTGATGGTCACGAGGGGCACCATCTCGCCACTGTCGTCCATCACGGTGCAGCCGGCGACCTTCTCGAAGAACGCCTGCTCCTCGCTGATGGGGAACGCCTCGCTCGGGTCGATGCCCATGCCCTCGAGCAGCAGCGTGCCGATCTCCTGGTCAGACTTGGACTCGCCCAGGGACTCGGTCACCTTGCTGTTCACGAGGATGAACTCGCGGTTGGACGACTCGACGCTGCCCGCACGCTCCCACTCGGTGTTAAGCGGCAGGATGATGTCAGAGTACTGGGCGTTGGTGGTCATGAACGTCGCATAGGACATGACGAAGTCCACCGCGCGGTGCGCCTCGATGTTCTTGAGCTGGTGCGGCGAGGTCTGCAGCGACGCCTCGTAGCCGTGCAGGATGCACTTGATGGGGCCGACGGTGACGTCCTGCGGCTCATGGAAGGTGTTGCCGTAGCCGCCCACGTCGGAGAAGGTGCCGCCCTCACCGCTGGCGATGATCTCCAGAATATCACCCGTGCGGGGGTGCAGGTCGACGCCGTTGGAAAGAGACGAGCCGGTGGCCGAGCCGGCGGAAACCAGGCGCGGGCCGTAGTTGCCGGCGTCGGCGTGGTAGGCGCCACCGCAGGCGTTGCCCGGCTTGCCGTAGTGGCCGCCCATGCAGGCGATGGTCATGAGCATCTGCGGGAACTGCTCGGTGCCGTGAGCGCGCGACATGCCATAGTTGTGCAGGATCATGACGTTGTTCTGCTTGCTCACCGTGCGAGCGAAGTTCGTGATCTGCTCGACCGGAACGCCGCAGATCTCGCTGGCCCACTCGGGCGTCTTGGGCGTGTCATCGTACTCGCCCAGGATGTAGCCCTGCATGTTCTCGTCGGAGGTGGCGTCTGCCGGCATATGCTCGGCATCGAAGCCGACGGTGTACTTGTCCAGGAAGTCCCAGTCGATGATGTCGCCCTCCTCCTCGTCAAGGCGCAGCATCTCGTAGGCGACGCCCAGCAGGAAGGCGATGTCGGTGCCGGGGCGCACGGGCACCCACTCGGCGTCGAGCATCTGGGCGGTGGCGTTGTAGATGGGGTCAACGCACACGAACTGGGTCCCGGCCTCATGGGCCTGGATCCAGTAGTAGGTGGGCGTGCCGGCGGCAGACCACGTGGGGTTGGAGGAGTACATGACCACGTAGTCGGCGTTCTTCATGTCAAAGCGATCGTTGGCCTTGCCGCGGTCACGCGAGGGAAGGCCAAAGTGCTCCATGTCAAAGCTGTACGTACCGAACGACTGGGTCTCCCAGCTGGTGAGCACGCCACCGATGCCGTTCGTGAACGCACTGGAATTCTTGGAGTAGATGCCCGCATTACCGTACTCGTCGATGATGCGGGAGATCTCATCGGCGCAGTACTTGACTGCCTCGTCCCAGGAGATGGGCTCCCACTCGTCAACGCCACGCAGCTCGCCATGGGCGTTCTCGCCGCCGCCGGGCTGCCAGCTCTTGCGCTTGAGCGGCGTGAGGATGCGGTCGGCACCGAAGCATTGCTGCTGCTGGGCCTTGCCACGCACGCAGCCACGCTGCTGGGGATACTCGGGCGTGTCCTCGTGGGTGTCGTCGGTCTTCTGGCGCACGACCACGCCGTCCTTGACCATGACCTTGTTCATGCAGCGGCCACCGCAGTTGTGCCAGCACGCCGCAGCCACCCACGTGCCGCCCTCCTCGGGGTTCACCGGGGCCTCATGCTTGACCACATCACCCTGTTCAGAGGCACCGGCCGACTGCGGGATGCACCCGATAGCCGAAAGTGCCGCTGCAGATGCCGCCACGGTCGCGCTCGTCTTCAAGAATTGACGACGGCTCAGACCATTCGTAGAAGCATCCATACGTCTCTCCTCCCTCTCTCCCATTGCTTCTTCCCTCGCTCCCTTGCACGAGCAGGGCCCCTCCCTCGCACCCGTCACCCAAAAAACGAGAGAGCGGGGCCTTGGCAGGCCTTGGTCGTACTTCGGGGCATACATAGACAATGCTACCAGCAGGCCGCGCGCCGCTTCACGCACGTACAGGTTGCCGCTAATCCCGTTTATACATAAAATTGCACCAATCATTCCGTGCGGAGGAAACACATGGTGATCGAGCCTGACAAACCTGCGTCAGGGGCCACCGCGAGCCTCGGCAGCATAACGATCGACAATCCGGTGGCCAAGCGAATCTCCCGGGCGGAGATCGCCCTGGCCAAGGCCGATGTCAGGGCACGCTACTTTGAGTTCAGTGAAGCGCTCAACGACATGCTCGCCACGCTCGACGCACTTGCCATGGCCAACGTGGCGAACATCCGCGTGACCTTTGACGACGTGTATGACAAGCAATGGGTGCGGACGGATGGCAACGAATGGCAGCATCGCACGCGCGACGAGGCGCTCGTGGGCAAGGTGCTCGCCTACAAGAAGAGCGTTCTGCACATCACCGACGTCGTCACCCCAGGATTTAGGATCAGCGAGCCGAGAATCACCCTGATGTACCAGTTTCTCGATGGAAGGGGCAGCGAGGCGACCCCCGGCCAGCCGCGCCACGTGCACGGCACCTACCGCACGGGCGCAGCGCCGACCCGCAGCTCACGTAACGAGTCCTGCGAGTCTGCCCACTCCGCAGACGCAGGGGAAATACCGACCCTCATGAGACGCCTCGTCGCCTTCTGCAACACCGATCGCTTCTCGCCGACCGTCCAGTCGGCGATCGCGCTCGCGCTCTTCGAGGCAATCTCACCCTTCGACTACCACATCGATCACATGGGCAGGCTTCTTGCCCGCGCCGTGCTGTGCCGCCGGGGCCTCATCGAGCACCTCGCCTGCCCCTTGGCGCTCCACGCATCAAAGCACAGGCGCGGACACTACACGCTGCTCGAAGCCCTCGACGAGAACGACGTGCGGCGCGGCGCCATGCCAAAGCTCGTCGTGGGATTCCTCAACTCCCACCTGTCCGAGATCATGGAGGGCGTCAAGGTCTCGCTATGGGCGATGGATGCGATCGAAGGGCTCGAGCTGTCCTGGCGCGAACGCATGGACTCGCCACGCGCCGATTCGGCAGTGCGCGCCATCCTGGACATCCTACCAGGACTCCCACGGTTTACGCTGGCCTCCATGATCACCAGGACGGGCAGGTCGAAAAGCGCCGTCAACGCCGCGATCGACCAGCTCGAACTCGCAGGAATCGTCAGGCGCGACGGGCCGGCACGTCGCAACCGCGTCTTTGTAGTGCCCGAGATGGGCGCGTTGTTCACCGCGCTGCGCGACCGCATCCTCCCTAAGGGCAGCGCGACCAAGGCGCAAGGCGACGCCATCCCAAGCGTGTTTCGGCTGTAGGGACGGTGCCCGGATGTCACGCCCGGGCAAGCCCCTCCCTGTTTGCAGCTGGTATGGCGGAGGTCATGCCGCCAGGGTCGGCAAACCCAATGACCAGCACCTTCCCAAGTCCCTTGGCGATCTTTGAAAGTGTCGTGAGCGACGGCAGGTTTCGTCCCGTCTCGATACGGCTCAGTACGCGCTTGTCGACTCCCGACGCTTCGGCTAATTGGGTCTGGCTCAGATTTTGCTCGATGCGCGCCCGCACGATCGCGTCGCAGATGGTGTCTTCCTGTTCGCTCTCCTTCCACAGCCTGCAGAATTCCTCATCATGCATGTATCTTTCAATCGAACGATCAAGATCGCTTTTCCCAAACTCATCCATTCCAGCTTCCCCTTTCACTGGCATAGCGTGCCTCGTAATCATCTCGGTATCGCAAAGCGCGCTCTAATTCCCTTCTGGGCGTCTTCTTCGTCTTCTTCACAAACCCATGAGTCACCACGATCCTATCGCCATTGAAAGTATTTCATGCGTTCATCCAAATGTCTACTATTTAGTAGACACTCGGAAGCGCGTCGGGATCTGCTTGTAGAGACAGTCGATTGCATCGAGAAGAATAACCACCGCTCTATGCTGACAAACAAAATGAATTGATCTAGGTATGCCCATAGCTCTTCCCTCTCTCTTGCGGCATGCGCAGCCGCAACCATCAGAGAGGGGGCCTGGCGGACGAGAACACTTATCATGCCAACCCACGAAGGGCACACATTCACATGGCATCATCTCGCCAAGCGTATACGCCTATCCCAAGGACGCGCGCACCATATTGACCTTCCCGCGCCGATGCGCCTTAATAGACACGTAAGGCAGATTGTCAGAGACGTACGCTACAGAGAGGATGACACGATGGCAGACGAGAACACGGCCGGCACCGGAGATGCGATCCTTATGGTGACCCCCGAGCTCATGGCCAAGGCCCGCACGGCAACGGACGCCGGCGAGCTGGCGGCGATCGCCGCAGAGGAGGGCCATGCGCTGAGCGAGGAGCAGGCCCAGATGCTGTTTGCCAGGCTCCAAGGCGAAAAGGCGGTAGGCGAGCTTGCCGACGAGGAGCTCGACGACGTGTCGGGCGGATGCGGGTCCAGCGGCGGAAGCGGCACGTATGGCGTGTGCCCCATGTGCGGCCGGACCATCCAAAAGGTCGGCAACCAGCCCGCACGCTGCTCATACTGCGCGAGCCTGGGATTCTAGGCCTTCCCTAGGCTACCACCTGTCGCGGCGGTCATCTCGCCAGCCGCCGCGACGGTCGTCGTAGCGGCGATCGTCATAGCGACTGTCGTCGTAGCCGTCATGACCACCGCGGCTGTCGTAGTCGTCACCCTCGTCCTCGTAGCGCCAGGCGTTGTAGTCGCGATAGTACAGCTTCACGGGGCGCTCGTCGGGATACTGCTCCATCACGCGGTCAATGAGCAGGGCGTTCTCGCGATAGTCGAGCGACGCGGTGGCATAGCACGTATGGCCGCCCTCGCCCGTCTCGGTCATGAGGGCGTGGCGCGCGTAGCCGTTCGCGTCGTACTCGAGCACCGCGCTCAGGGTGTTGGGCGTGCCGGCAACAGGCGTGGTCTCGATGCGCAGGCTCGTCACGGTAACGCTCTGGTCAGCCGAGCCGCCCCGCGGGTCGCCATCCCAGTCGCCATACCCGCGACCGTCGTAGCCATACCCGCCAAAGCCGCCGCGCTCCGTGGGACGCTGGTCAGCACGCACGGTCTGCTCGACGCGCTCCACGCGCGTGAAGCTATAGCCCTTCTCGGGCACGCCCATCCACAGCGCGGTGATGGCACCAAAGGGATAGCCCGAGAGATCGGCCGCCTCGGCAAGAAGCTCGTTGATGAAGTCCACGGCGGCGCGCAGCTCGCCAGCGAGCTGGTCGTCGGCTGGCGGCTCGCCCTCCGCAAACGGGAAGGCATACACCGTCTTGAAGCCGCCCTTCTTCTTGCGGGAGGTCACCACCGGGAGCATCCCCTGCACGCCGAACGGGAAGGCGTCGTCGTCACGCACGGCCGGATCGACGTGGCGCAGGCCGTTCAGCTCGACGCGCTCGGTGCCAAAGCCCGAGTTGTCGCCGAAGAGCTCGAGGGGCCGTTCGGGCATCGGCTCGTCCGACAGGTCATCCGCACCGGCGGCGTCTTCGTCGGCGGCCTGCTCTGCGGCGGGGGCGCTCCCCTCGGTGCCTGCCTCGTCCGCGGCGGTATCGGCCCCCGTCTCGACGTCGGGGCTCGCCATGTCCACCTGCGCGTCTTCGACTTGCTCGCTATCCAGCACCTGCTCCTCGTCCACCGCTACCCCCTGGGTCAGCTCGTCGCGCGCCTCTCGTACAGTCTAGCCTGATTATACGCAGCCATCCGGCCGCCGGTACCGGCAGCCGCCGCCAAGAGCCTGCGTCCCCAACAACTTCAGGGCATCGGCAGCGCTCAGGGCGGCAACGGGGGCGTCGCGCAGCAGGCGTTCGTCGTTTGTCACAAGAAAGTCTGCCCCACATCGCTCCATGGCCGCCAAGACCAGGTCGTCCTCGAAGTCATCATGGATCTCTCTGTACTTTTCGGCGAGCCACATATCTGATGCGTCCATGCCAACCATGGTGCCTATCTCGCCCATGTTCGCGACGCACGACCATGCCAGCGACCTAATGGCCAGCGCATCGCCCTTGCACAACGATTGCCCGCCTTCGCAGGCTTTTGCCCTAAGCAGCTTGCCGACCAAGTAGTACACGTCCTTTGCAGTGGTCGCCGAAAAAAGGATGTCAACCCCCAGCAACCCCGCTTTGCATATCAAAGCGGAAGCCACGGTGCCACCTGGGCGGAATCCCAAGTAGGAATCAACCCAGATGCACGTGTCGATGAGCAGCCGAGAAGGCGAGCCCGTCACAGTAGCCCCCTCTCAGCCCATCGCTCGAGGTACGTCTCTTCGAGCAGTTCGTCATCCGAAGGCAGGTCATCATCAACCACACCGGAGTCAATTCCATGAGCGAGAAGGAATTCGTCGCAGATATGCCTCCCCCTCTCGATGGCAGCCAGGCGTTTCTCGCGCCTTGCCACATCATCATCCACCCTGTCTGGATCAAGCATTTCAACGATCGCCTTTGGGTTATCCCGGTTGCCTTGGATCACCCGCCAGAGAGACCGCACTGCCTGGGATGGGGTAAGCCCCGCCTGTGAAAGAACCGCGTCACCTTCTCTTTTGAGCTCATCGTCAATCCGCACGTTCATCTGCACAGCCCTGCCCATATTGACCCCCTAGCTCAAGAGCAACCATGCCCCTTGTCACCTGCCTCGAACCTTTGTATAGCTATAGTATAGCGTACAGATCTTCCAAGAAGAACGGCTTCAAACGCATGAAAACGGGTCCCCGGCGAGAACCACCTTGCCAGGAACCCGTGATTGAGATTTCACTTGGCGTTCAACCAGCCCTGCGCATCCCTGACACGGAAGAGGCCACAAGTCTAGCGGCCGCTACTCCTGCATCTTGCGCACATTCATGCAGCGCATGGCGTTGAGGATGGCCAGCACCGCCACGCCCACGTCGGCAAAGACTGCCAACCACATGTTGGCCATGCCAAACGCGGCAAGAACCAGCACCAGGAACTTCACCGCCAGCGCGAACACGATGTTCTGCCAGACGATCCGCATGGTCTTGCGGGCGATGCGGATGGCCTTGGCGATGCTGGAGGGCTTGTCGTCCATCAGCACGATGTCAGCCGCCTCGATGGCAGCGTCCGACCCCATCGCCCCCATGGCGATGCCGATGTCGGCGCGGGTGAGCACGGGCGCGTCGTTGATGCCGTCGCCCACGAACACGAGCCTGCCCTTGCCGGCGCCGCCCGCACCGGATTTCCCGCCGCGCTCCTCGGCCAGCAGCTCCTCAACGCGTGCCACCTTGTCCTGGGGCAGCAGCTGGGCGCGGTACTCGTCGATTCCCAGGTCGGCGGCAACCGCCGCCGCCACGTCGGCGCGATCGCCCGTAAGCATGACGGTCTTGCGCACGCCCGCCGCATGCAGGTCGGCGATGGCCTGGGCGGCGTCGGACTTGAGCACGTCGGCGATCACGACGTGACCCATGTACTCGCCGTCGCACGACACGTGCAGGATCGTGCCGGCGAGCTCGCAGTCGGCATGGCGCACCCCGTGCTGGGCCATGAGCTTGTCGTTGCCCACCAGCACCTCGCGCCCATCGACCAGGGCGCGCACGCCATGGCCGCCGCGCTCCTGGGCGCCGTCGACCTTTGCCTGGTCGACCTCGCCGTCGTACGCCTGCCTTATCGAGACGGCAATGGGATGGTCGGAGTACGCCTCGGCATGCGCGGCGAGCGAGAGCAGGGCATCGGGCTCGACCTGCGCCTCGGGATGCACGGCCACCACGCTGAACGTGCCGTTGGTAAGCGTGCCGGTCTTGTCGAACACCACGGTGTCGGCCTTGGCCAGCGCCTCCAGGTAATTGCCGCCCTTGACCAGGATGCCCAGGCGCGACGCCCCGCCGATGCCGCCGAAGAACGACAGCGGCACCGAGATGACCAGCGCGCAGGGGCACGAGACCACGAGGAAGATGAGCCCGCGCTCAACCCAGTCGGCCCAGCCGCCACCCAGGACGATCGGCGGCACGACGGCGAGCAGCGCCGCCACGATCACCACGACCGGCGTGTACCAGCGGGCGAAGCGCGTGATGAAGTTCTCGGTGCGCGCCTTCTTCTCGCTGGCGTTCTCCACCAGCTCCAGGATGCGCGAGACCGTGGACTCGCCGAAGGGCTTGCTCACCCGCACGGTCAGCACACCCGTCATGTTGACGCAGCCGGAGATGACCTGCGCGCCCTGCTCCACGTGACGCGGGACGGACTCGCCGGTCAGGGCCGCCGTATCAAGCTGCGAGGCGCCGCTCAGCACCACGCCGTCCAGCGGCACGCGCTCGCCCACCTTGATAACGATCTCGTCACCCACCTGGACCTCGCCCGGATCGACCTGGACGAGCCGCCCGTCCCGCATGACGTTTGCGTAGTCGGGCGCGATGTCCATCATCGCGGCGATGGACTTGCGGCTCTTGCCCACCGCGTAGCTCTGGAACAGCTCACCCACCTGATAGAACAGCATGACGGCCGCACCCTCGGAGAAGTGCTGTTCGGCCTGGGGGAACAGGACAAGGGCAAACGCGCCCAAGGTCGCCACCGACATGAGGAAGTTCTCGTCGAACACCTGGCCATGCCCGATGTTGCGCACCGCGCGCAGCAGCACGTCATAGCCCACGACGAGGTAGGGAATCAGGAACAGGGCAAACTCCACGTACAGCCCGGCGCCCTCGCCGAACCACGAGGTGATAAGCCCCGTCTTGCTCAGGATCATGACGACGACGAAGATGGCCAGGCCCACGACGATACGCCTGAGCATCCGGCGTTGCTTCTTGTTCACGGCTGTGCTCCCTCTCCCGTGGCGCGCGGGGCCAAGGCGATGCGCATGCCCGCATGCCATGCGGCGCCCGTGACTCGCGCCACGCACCTGTTCCTATCGGACGATCTCGCAGTCGGGCTCGACGCGGGCGGCGACCTTCACCACGCGGGCAAGGACGTCGTCAAACGCGTCGTCGGCCGCCTCGAGCGTGAGCTTCTGCATCATGAAGTTCACCGAGGCGCCCTGCACGCCATCGACCTTCTTGATGGCGTCCTCGAGCTTGCGCGCGCAGTTGGCGCAGTCGATCTCGTCGAGCTTGAATACCTTGCGCATGGAAGCTTCCTTTCGTTTTCTGCCGGCTCGGCCCAAACCAACGCGCCGACAACCGGCACGGGTGACTGCCGTCTCGGGCACCTACTCGCAGATGTGGCTCATGCCCTGGGCGAGCATCGTGTACACGTGGTCGTCCGCCAGCGAATACATGACGCTGCGACCCTCGCGCCGGGGCTTCACCAGGTGCGACTGCTTGAGGATGCGCAGCTGGTGGGAGACGGCGCTCTGTGTGGATGACGTCGCCTCGGCGATGTCCGCCACGCAGAGCTCCCTGCCCATCAGGCTGTAGAGGATCTTGATGCGCGTGGTGTCGCTGAACACCTTGAACAGGTCGGCGAGATCGTAAAGCAGCTCCTCATCGGGAATGCCGTCGACGAAGTCGGACTCGGCACAGACGCAGGCGCCATCCGACATCAGGTGAGCTGCCTTCTCGCCTGAGGGTGTCGTCGCCGCGCCGTGGTGCTCCTCGAATTCGGCCACCTGTCCCGGCTTCTCTTGACTATCGCTCATACTTGACCTCCATTCATATGAACATTTGTTCATATGTTATTGTGCGCAAGTATACACTGCCGCAAGCTTGAGTCAAGTGGCGTTACGCGTCTTTTTTTTTGTAAGGGAAGCCAGCGGCCGTGAAGAAGCCCCAGCCTGCCCGCGTGGGTCAGAGCAAGCGCCTAGCCGGCAAGGCCCAGAGGACAGGGGTCGTCGGCGATGACGGAGGCGCGCCCATCGCTCGCAACCAGGGAGTCCCTCAGGCCATCGCCCACTCCAAGCAGCTCGCCGAGGAGAATCGCATCCCTATGCGGCACCAGACTTGCCAGCTCGAACACCGGCAGGCACGCCGACATCGAATCGACAACCCGATAGATCCGGCGAGCATGCTCGTCGAGCAAGTCGGCCATACGCCCGCAATCGAAGGCAAGCTGCAAGGCGAGCATGCGGCGTAGCCTGCCCGAGTTGCCCGACCGGCGATGCTCGCGCAGCGCTTCGTTAGAGGAGACCTGCATGAAGCCAAGGTAAGCGACGAGGTCAACGTGGGCGTCCGGCTGCGGCATGACGGCCAGCTGGCAGAAACGATCCGACCTGCGTGATCCCTCTCCCTGGGATGACAGGCAACGAATCACACGTGCCTGCAACTCGTGAAGGGTGATGGACACTGAGAGGCCCTGGAGCCGCAAGCACAGTTCGTCGATGGTCACGCACGCCTTGGCGGCCTCTCCGCCCAAGATCTTTCCAAACGATGCGGCGCCACCCAGATCCATGCCCCGCTCCTCGTCGAATAGGTCCAGCACGCATTCGAACAGAACGTTGCGGCTCCTCAGCAGAGCCTCGAGATCGGCCCTTCTCATGCTCGCCCGCTTCATGCTTTCCTCCATGACATACGCCGCCCTCGACCAAGAGGGTGCGACACCGTGACGCACGCCCAGACGACCGAGCGTCTCTTTTTATACAATTAAGACGTTATCACCAAAAGAGAGGATATAATTTCGTATTACCCGCAAGAATAGTGGCTATAATCGTCAAAAGAAGGTATTGGACGGAAATATGGCCAGAAGCGCCTCGCACCACCGTCCTCCGGCGTCGACAGAGAGGACCCACCATGCGCACGCTCACCTCGTGCATCCTGCACATAGAGGGCAAAGGCCTGGAATCCCATGCCCAGCACGGAACGGTGGACTTCCCGCTTGGCTGCTACCGCGATGACCTTCATGTCGAGCCCGTCTCGCCCCATTGGCACGACGAGCTCGAGGTGTTCCTCGTGATGGAGGGGCACGCCGTCTTTTCCGCCGGCACCCAGAAGTACGAGCTGGAGCCCGGAGACGGCCTGTTCGTCAACGCCGGGGTTATCCACGGGGCGCAGCCTGCCGGCGAAGGGCCGTCCGTCCTGCACACCATCGTATTCCACCCGCGCCTCGTGGCAGGCAGCACCGAAAGCGTTTTCTGGCAAGACTACGTCGGCAAGATCGTCCAGGGTACGCCCGTGCAGGCCATACCCCTTCATCGCGACGTCGACTGGGAGCGCCACTGCCTAGACGCAGCCTGTGAGGCAGTTGACTCGTTTCTGGACGAGGCCTATGGATACGAGTTCGCGGTGCGTGCCGCGCTCTCGAGCGTGGCCTGCGAGCTGGCACGCCACCTGCCAGAGACAGAGCGAACGCCCTCGAGCCGAACCTTGCGCAGCGCGCAGCGTATCAAAACCATGCTCCAGCTCATACACGATCGGTACGGCGAAGAGCTCACCATAGAGGCGATCGCGCACAGTGCCTCGATCAGCGTGAGCGAATGCCTGCGGTGCTTCCACGAGACCATCGGCACCACACCCATCCAATACCTCAAGCACTACCGGGTGCGTCAGGCCGCGCGCATGCTCGAGACCACTGAACTCAGGATCTCCGACATAGCTGTTACCTGTGGGTTTAAGGAGATGAGCTACTTCGCCAAGGCGTTTCGCACCCAGCAGGGCTGCACGCCATCCGACTATCGCAGGCGAGTCCGCGAAACGCGCGAAACGACCACGCCGGACAAGATGCGCTAGGATGTGGGACGCATGCGGGACCCACGGCAAGCGCCGCACAGGAAAGGCCCATCGCCCGCCAGACACCACGCACGCTGATATCGTGCGGCCCGCTTCTGTCACCTCATCGCAAGCCCAACATCTCTCCCATGCGCTGGGCGTCATGGGCACAGAAGGCGCGCGCAAGCCAGAGAGGGGTCGGCTCTTCGTGCTGGCTCGTGTCCTGCGCTGGGAAGTCAAGCAGATGGGCGCAAGCAAACGAGAACTGCAGCTCGAGCACCGTGGCGAGGTGCGCCATATCACCAACGAGGTAAGACTGGTAAGCCCTACTTGACATGAAGGACATGAAGTCGATGTCTATGGCGATGTCTTCGGGAAGGACGCTACCAACACGCGCGGAAGATGTTGGACGCGCTGCGAGCGCATCGTAGGTCGCATATCGAGAGGCTCCGGGCGCGCCATGCCCCGCCCCATCGCCCGCGCAGTCAGGACCACGGCCGCCAGGGCGGCGCGGGTCAGCCATGTTCAGGCCGAACGCGCTGTCGATGAAATCGTAGACCACGGCCCGGTACCGCAGGAATCGCCCAGCGTCCTCATCGGGTTCCCACGCATCCGTCAGCGCGACCTGCGCCCCGGTCCCAGCCGTGATCCCAGCCATGGCTTGCTCCTCAGATCCGCCGGCACACCCTCCCGGTATGCTCGAGCTCGATATGCGAGGAATACGTTATCACCATACCAGGGGCACACTTCGCTATTATCAGCCAGATTGTTAATACAAAATCGCCATTCCAATAGAGATGTCCCACCAGACAGTCTATTGCCCTGGAGCGCGGGAGACGTGGGATGCCTGCACACGATCACATCCGCCTGCCCGCATCATCCTGCGTAGCCAGCCTCGATCTCATGAATGCGTGCGTTGAGCCAGCGATTCGTGGGGACGAGGATGCCGTGTCGCTCGGCGCGCTCGATGAGGACGCCGGAGAACTCGGCGACCTCCGAGGGACGTCCGGCAAGCCGATCCTGCGCCATCGACGGCATTCCTTTGGGGTCAAGCGTCGCGATGAGTTCCACCATGCCGGTGAGGTCGTCCTCGGTCAGGGGGATGCCCTCGGCGTTTGCGACGGCAACCACCTCGCGCATCGCGGAGACGAACGCGCGGAACTGCTCTCCCGCCTGATCGGACACGCTGCCATAGGTTCCGCCGAACACCATGCAGGTCTGGTTCACCCCCACGTTAAGCATGAACTTCGCCCAGAGACGGTGGAGGACGTCGGCCTCGACCACGTAAGGGATGCTCGCGCTCTCAAGAAACGCGGCGACCTCGGACACGACGGCGGGGTCGGTTCCCTGAGCGGCCACCCCGAAGCGCAGCTGGCCCATCTTGGAATATGTGAGGTCACTGCCCGTGCGGACGGCGTCCATACCCTGCGCCACGCAGATGGGCAGGCGCTCCCATCCGTAGCGAGCGGCGATGCGCTCCTCGCTCGTGATGCCGTTGAGCAGCGACAAGACGCGCGTGCTCTCCCCCATCAGCGGAGCCATGAGGTCAAGCGCCTCGTCGAGCGCGCCGGACTTCACCGCGACGATCACGAGGTCGACCGGCCGGGCGTCGCAGGCGCGTATGTTCGCAAACGAGCGCTCCTCGCCGTTGACGTGCACGACGTCGTGCTCGTGGCGCCGATAATGATCGTCATCCATCACGAAGCGCACGGCATCGGGCCCCAGCGCACGCACGATGGCGTCGGCATACATGAGGCCAAGCGCGCCCTTGCCAATGATGGCGACAGAGCGGATGAGGACGGCGCCAGCGTCCGCGCCACCCGCAGCAACACCAGCAGACTCCACGCCCATTGACGCCACGGTCATCATCAGAGCCCCCTCGTCAACCACTCGGAACAATCGTCAGGACATCGCCCATATCGGGGCGTCGCCTATAATGCCACAATGCCCTCTGACTTGAGTCGGTCCGACAGCCATGTCTTGATGAGCGCCTGTCTGTTGATCGCCAGCCTGCCCGCGCAGACGTCCAACCCCTCGATCATCCAACTCGGCATGTCCACATTGACACGGCGGACCTCCCCTTCGCGATTTGGATGCGTCGCCTTCTCGAGGTCGAAATAGTCAACCACGTCTTCCCCGGCGTCGAAACGCCCTTCGAGATTAGCGCGCGTTGTCTTGCCTTCTCTCCTCATATGCCTCGATCTCCTTAGCTGTTGAACGCCGGACGGATATTATTCTTGTTGTCTGGCCGCGATCGGTCGCTATCGCGCTCCAGTGCTCGCCGGAAAGAAGGGCCACTAGCATGTATCTGCGCTCTCCCCTCCTGCGTGCGGGAACTCTCAGGCAGTCCAGATCAAGCCAGAGGGCCTGAGCCTCCTCGAAGTCAATGCCGTGCTTCTCAAGATTCGCCTCGCTCTTTTTCGGATCAAACGCAAACCGCTTCTTTTCGTTATACCCATAGGTATACATCTTATACCTATTCACCCCTTGTTTGCCTCTTGACACCTTCGCTACCCACGTATCCGTGATCGAGCCCGTGAGCCCTTGTCAGAAACGCGTCAGACCCCCTCTTAACGCAGAGAGGGCCGCCCATTCGGGCGACCCTCTCTTTGTTTCAGCTTGGCACTATCCTACAGCCGAATACTTGCCACCACAAGACCTACCACCACAAGGGCCGGGTGACCAACGCAGCGCCTACTCCTGAGGCACGTTGTAGACCTGACGCACCGACTTGCCGAAGTACGGGCTCTGCGGGTCATACCACTCGGGACGCGCGGACTCCTCGGTGTTGTAGCGCCAGTTCAGCGAGTTCACGATGTACTCAACCGGCTCAATCTCGATCCAGTCGTTATACTCGAACAGCATGGCGATGCTCTGGTCCTGCTGGTCGGTGGGCATGGCCGCCCACGACTCGGCACCGTAGAGCGTCTCGAGATACGCCGCGGCTTTGTCGCGCGCGCCCTCCTCGTCCAGGCTCAGGAAACGCGCCGTGCCCTTGATCTGCACGCCATAGGAGTTGAAGTAGTCGTTGGAGTAGGCAACGTACTCCTCGGCCGGAATCTGGTAGTACCAGTACAGCACGACCTCGGGATTGTACTTGATGTGCTCGCACTTCTCGGTGCCCTTCTCGCTGGAGCACACCAGCTTGAGCGTATTGGGATCGAGCACAAACTCCACCTGGGAAAGGCCAGGGTGGTTGTTATAGCTCGTGGCGATGGCGTACATCTCGCGATACGAGTAGACCTCGTTGCCGTCCTCGTCAGTCTTGAGCGGCCAGCCCTTGAGATAGTCCAGGGCAAGCTCGCGGATCTCCTCCTGCGTGAGCTGCAGGGCCTCGTCGATGACCGTGGAGGCGCCGGTGATGGTGTCGGGCATCTCCTCGGCGGCACCCTCTTCGGCGGCGCCCTCCTCGCCCTCCTCGGCAATCGCCGGAACCGCAAGCCCCGCCGCAGTCAGGGCCGCCGTCGCGGCGGCACCAAAGGCGAACGTCCTGCGCGTCATCTTCTCGTTGGCGCTCATGGCACACTCCTTCGCGTCATGGATCCCCTGTATGGCCCTCCCTGTGACCATGCTTTCAGTTTTGCTGAGTTAGGCTCGCGCGTCAATACTCCAGCGCACGAACACGAACGGGAGCGGCGCAGACTGCATCATTTCGGACATTTCATACAGCCAGAATGTCCGAATGCATGCAGCCTGCGCCTCGTTAGCGGGCTACTGGCCAAGCAAGCTACTAGCCGACCAGACCATCAGCCTTGCGAGCCATCCGCACGCTACTCCATCTCAGCCAGGATGGTCTCGGCCGCCTGCAGGCCATAGGCAAGTGCCTGGGTGTTGCCATTGCCGTAGTCACCGCCATCGAGAGCCTCGACCGAACCGGTGACCAGGCCAGCCGCATACAGGCCGGGGATGCTCGAGAGATCGGCGCGCAGCACGCGAGCCTCGGGGTCGATGCGCAGGCCGCCGAGCGGGATATAGGCGCCCGGCTCGATGCGCATGGCATACATCTTGCGATCGAGCTGCAGGTACGGCAGGTTCTTGCGCCCAAACTCGTCCTCACCCTCGCCCTGGGCCACGGCGTTGCTCGTCTCCAGCGTCGCTAGCAGATCGGGCATGTTGAGCTTCTCGGCCAGATCCTCAGCGTTCTCGTACTCCACGATATCCTGGTGATCGATAAGCCAGTAGTAGCTCAGGTCGTAGGTATCGCTGTCGTGGGCGAGCTCCCAGCCCAGCTCGTCAAAGACGTAGTAGAAGGCGCCGCCGTGCTTGGGATCCTTGCACTGACGCAGGTACTTCTTGTAGCTGGAGCTCTCGTCAACGAAGCGCTGACCATACGCGTTCACCAGGACGATCGGGATGTCGGTGGAGAAGAAGATCGTGTTGTTCTTGGAGTGGTACGCCTTGTTGGTGGAGGTCACGCCCAGATCCATGCCAACCCAGTCGCCACCCACCTCCTTGGCCATATACAGGCCGTCGCCGGTGTTGGTTACCAGGGCGTTGACGTAGTAGTCCTCGTACTCGGGCAGGTACTCGTGGACCAGGTCGGGGTTGTGCATCCAACCGCCGGTGGCAAGCAGCACCGCCTTAGCGCTTACGTTATGGGTCACGCCATCCTCGCCCTCGGCGGTCAGGCCCACGACGCGGTCGCCATCGGTGGTGAGCTTGGTGGCAGACGTCGACAGGAACACCTCGCCGCCAGCCGCGCGAATGACTTCGACGTAGCGCTGGACGATGTCCGCCGGCTCGTTGTTCTGCTTGTAGTTCGCCCACGGGCTCGGGCCGAAGTAGATGTGCACCTGGCTGTACTTGCCATAAGGCGCGAAGCCAAAGCCCTCCTGGGTGATGAGCTTGTCGACCATCTCGCCGCTCTTGATGAGCATGGTGCGCATAAGCGGGATGTCGGGATTGTAGAAGGGGTTGTCCTCGGTGACGCTCGACTGCTTGTAGGCGATGATGTTGTCCATGGAGCGCACGTACTCGAACAGCGAGTCAGGGCCACCGTGAGAGTCAGCGTATGCCTTGTGAACGATGGTGTCGGCCGTGAAGACCGTACCACCCGAGCACAGGAAGCTGGCACCATAGTAGGGCAGCTTCTCGTAGACGTGAACGATCTTGCCCGCCTTGGCGAGGTTATAGCCCGCCGTGAGGCCGGCAAGGCCCGCACCGACAATGGCGACATCGACGTCCTCGGCAACCTCGGTCTTCTCGACCTCCTTGGGCGGAACGGGAATCTCGAAGTCGATGGGATCGCCGCCAGCATTGGTAATTGCCTGGCGCACGGCCGAGAGGATGGCGTTCGAGGTAACGGTGGCGCCGGTCACGGCATCGATCGAGACACTCTGGTTCTCGACGATGAGACCAGGGATGGTATTCTCGGCGGCATCAGAGAGGTGCCGGGTTTCATCGCTGCTGATGACCTGGACGTCAGCAATCTTGCCATCCTTAAAGGTGGTGGAAACGCGCACGTAGCTCAGCATGCCCAGCGCGCGCGTGACATAGCGCCCGTCCTGCACCACCTTGGTTCCGGCCTCCTCGCCGCTGGCCTGGCGCAGAGCCGCCGAGACAGCGCGCTTGATGGCGTCGGAGGTAACGGTTGCGCCGGCCGTACCGTCAACCTCGACAGAGTTCGCCTCGACGATCCTAGGCGGAACCTCCTCGAGCGCGATGCTGCCGATGCCCGCGGTCTCATTTGGGCCCTCGGCAACGACCGAAAGGATGGAGGTCTCATCAACCTCAACCGTAACCGTGACCTGCCCACCATTGCCCTGCGTAGTGCCCGTATAGCTGCCCGGCGTATAGGACCCGCCGGCAGCAGGCGCATCCGCCGCGGCAGAGGTCGCCTCTTCGGCATGTGCCGCGCGAGCGCCTGAGGCGGCCGCGGCGGCGATCCCCGCGCCGGCCACGGCTGCACCCTGAATGAAGCTCCTCCTGCTGACGTTCTCGAGCATGGTGATACCCCTTTCTGATCGCCATGTAGCATGGACGGGCACGGCGTGTGCCCATCCAGAGCACCCGGCCCGACTCTTCGTCACCCACGTTACAGGGGCGTTGTCCGCCCGTCCCTTAACGGTTCATTAAGCTTTTCCCTGACAGGCGGTTGCCGGCCTTGCCCTCTGCTCATTTCTTGCCGGCAGGTGCGACAAGACCTTGTGTTTTGGCAGTCCACAGGCGATCCCTCTCCTATCGAGGCCGCATTCTCTTAAGGAAGTTTTAATGCACCCGCCTCGCCTCCGGACAATTCCGTATGAGAAGCTATTGACGCTAAGCGTCCCGAGCAGGGAAACGGCAAGAGGCCTGGAGAGCATCATGGCGAGACGGATCATCATTAGGGGCAACATCCTGCGATACGCACGGCCAGCAGCGATCCTTGTCGCGTCCATCGTCTTGGCGATAGTCGCCTTCGTCGTCCTCAGCGCCTCGCAGCCGCGTGTAACAAACGGTCAGCCCGTTTCGACAGATGACGGGACCTACGCCGTGACCGGCGTGGCCTACGACGCGGCCCTTGGCGCCCATACGGCGACTCTGCTCTTCGATGCCTCGGCCATAGGGGAACGCGAATACGCAGTCGCCATCGTTCAATCGGCGCAAAACCAGCTGAGCGTGCTAGCGAACGGCACAGAGCTCACACGCAAGGAGGGCCACCTCTCGGAGTCGCGCCAGATCGCGATCTTTGACCTACCGCCGACCACCGACATCTTCCTTGAGGTACGCACGGTCAACTGGTCGGGATCGGACACCATATACGTGGGGTCAATCGACTCCCTGCACCAGTCGTTCTTCCTGCTGAATTCCGGGTTCAGGACATGTGCCCTCACCATGCTCGTGGTGATGATCTTCTACGCGCTGTCGCTGTTCTTCGCCAAGCGCAGCGAGACGTACCTGATGCCCTTCGTGGCATATGCAGCGTTCCTCGTGGTGTGGATCGCAATCGCCAACACGCCAAGCCCTGGCTTCTTTGCCTCTCGCATGCTCAATCTGCTGCAGATATGCGGGCATTTCTACGTTGCTTACATCCCCTCGGCCATCTGCATCCTACTCATCGGGCTCAAGCCGAACTCGCGACTGTGGCCACTGCTGCGCTGGTACAGCCTGCTGTTCATTCCCATGGGGCTCGGCGTCCTAGCGTACGTCACCAACTTCGGCATCGTGATGACCATAGCAACCACCCTGTGCCTTGCCGCCGCGGGGTTCGTCCTCGTCAGGGGCTCGGCAAACAAAACACACTACGACCTGGCACTGCTCGTGGGCTTTGGCATCACCATGGGATTCAAGCTCGCGGCCATCCTCGTGGACGTGGGCCTACTCGAGGACGGCGTCATCCTCTATGCCATGCGCAAGGCGCGCTTCCTGAACGTCCCCATCGTCATGTGCATCATGCTGCACCTCAACCATATGTTTGCCCAGAACTTCCGCAAGACCGAAGAGCTCAACGCCACGCTCGAGGAGATGGTGCGCCAGCGTACGGAGAATCTGGAACGCCAACAGAGCATGCGCCAGGGCATGATGGTGAACATCTTCCACGACCTGCGCGGGCCGCTCTTCACGATCCAGAAGTGCGTGGAGGCCCTGTCCATCAGCCGAGATGACCCCGGGGCGCACGGCGCGGGCGGCGGGGACCGGATGATCGTCGACATCCTGCAGGATCGCACCCAGTTTCTTTCGCATCTGACCGAGGACCTGTTCACGGCGGCCAAGCTCGAGGACGACGACTGCCTGCTAGCCGAGGATCCCGTTGACCTGTGCGACGAGATGTCGCAGGTGATCCAGGCGTGCGGGCCGCTCGCCGCCGAGCGACAGGTGCACCTGAGGCTTCGCACGGACGACGATTCCTCTGCGGCCGAGGAGCATGCCCTGCTGACGTGGGGCGACCGCTCGTATTTGTCACGTGCCTTTGAGAACCTGCTCGCCAACGCCCTGCAGCATGCCCCGGCCGGGAGCGAGGTCCTCGTGCGCATTGGCCGACAGGGCGATCAGGCATGCGTGTCAGTCCACAACTGGGGGGATGCAATATCGCCCAAAGAACAGGAGCACATCTTTGAGCGCTACTACCAGCGCAACGAGAAAGCGCCGAAGGGCTCCTCGGGCATTGGGCTATCGATCGTGCAGGCAGTGGCACAGCGCCACCGCGGATCGGTGGGCCTGACGAGCGACGGGCAGGCCGGTACCACGTTCACCATGCGGCTGCCGGTCTACGAGCCCGACGACAACCGACCGCACCCCGACCTCCCGCAGAGCCCGGCTCCGGCAACGTCTTAATTGTTCCTTAATAAGCGCAGACGCGGGACATCTGCCCCCAGCCGTCTGATAAGGTGATTGCGAGGCGGCGGCACACAACGCGCACGAGGCGCATGCGATGCAAGGCCACCGACACCCCGCGCGAGCCGGGGACAACGCTCGTGAATTGCCTGCCTACACACCAGGGGCGTGGTCATTGGGGGCACCCCGCAAACAAAGGAGGAACACATGGCAGAACTCACTCGCAGGTCTTTCGTTAAGGGCGGCACGCTGGGCGTAGCCGCCGCCATGGCGGGCGGCGCACTGAGCGCCGTGGCCGAGGAGGCCCCGGCCGAGGGCGAGACCGCCGGCTCCTATGACGTCATCGTCATCGGCGGCGGCGGCGCCGGCCTGTCCGCCGCCATCGAGGCGCTCGACGCCGGCGCGTCGGTCCTTCTGCTCGAGAAGGGCACCGTGACCGGAGGGACCACCTCCACCTCGCAGGGCCTCATCGGCGGCTACGGCACCAAGATCCAGGCGGAGCAGGGCGTGGAGCTCACCTACGAGCAGATGTACGACAACCTGGCCGCCAACGCCTCCTATCGCCTCGACCCCGAGCTCATGGGCATCACCATCGAGAAGTCGGGCGAGAGCGTCGACTGGCTGCAGGAGCGCGCCGCCGTGCCGTTCAAGAGCGAGGCCGTCGTAGGCTACGGCCCCTATGAGATGATGCACGTGGTCGACGGCGCGGGCCTTGCCCTTACCGACGCCCTCGCCAAGGCCGCGACCGACTCGGGCGCCGAGATCCTGCTCGAGACCCGCGCGACCGAGATCGTGATGGAGGGTGGCGCCCCCGTCGCCGTCAAGGCCACCGGCGCCGACGGCTCGGAGGCCACCTACGCCTGCAAGGCCCTGGTCATCGCCACGGGTGGCTACTCCATGAACGAGGAGCTGGCGGCGCGCTTCACCCCCGAGGTGGCGGGCACCATGGGCATCGGCCATCCCAACGCCACCGGCGACGGCATCATCATGGCGGCCAACGTGGGCGCCTGCACGAGCCACACCGACTCGATGATGTGCGTGCTCAAGGACTACACGATCATGACCGAGTACACGCCCACCTCCGCGGCCGCCAACGTCAACGGCTTCACCGCGCTGCCCAACATGATCATGGTGGGTACCGACGGCGTGCGCTTCTGCAACGAGGCCGCGGCCGGCTACATGAGCCAGGACCTCAACCGTCCGGTGTTCGACCAGATGCACAAGGACAGCCTGGGCTACGTGTGGATGGTCTCCGACCAGGCCGCCGTTGACGCAACCGAGGGCAAGACCCACCGCGGCGAAGAGCTCTCGTACGTGACCGGCGACACCCCCGAGGCGCTTGCCGAGGCCATGGGCGTCAGCGCCGAAGGCCTGGCCGCCACCATCGAGGCGTATAACGCAGCCGTCGACGGCGGCTTCGACCCCGAGTTCGGTCGCCAGCCCACCCAGAAGCTCGAGCCTCCGTTCCTTGCCCTGCCGGTGACGCCCTGCTCGATCATCACCTACGGCGGCATCGCCCGTAACAAGGACGGTCAGGTTCTGCGCGCCGATGGCGAGATCATCCCCAACATGTACTGCGCGGGTGAGACGAGCTGCAATTCGGCGTTCATGGGCTTCACCATCTCCAACGCCATCACCTGGGGCCGCATCGCCGGCGCTGGTGCCGCGAAGGACGCAGGCAAGTAAACCAGCACAAAGCACGCCAACGCCAGAAAAAGCGTAAAACCGGGCGCGTGGGCCTTCCACCCCTTGGCCAGAAAGCCAGGCCGGGGCGGGAGGCCCTTTCGTCCCCCGCCCCGGCCTCGCGCATGTCCTTCACGACGCGCCACCCCTCGCTGGGCTCGCGTTCTGCCCCGTATGCCTACCCCATCCCTGCGCCTCTAAGCCCCTCGCACCCGTCGCCCGCGCCTCAGTCCTCGTGACCCACATGCACTGCCCCTACGCCCGCCGCACCGGCGTCCTCCTCCGGATCCTGTGGCGGGAAAAAACCGTAGCCCTTGCCCCAGATGTTGCGCAGGCGCGTGGGGTTATTGGGATCTTCCTCGATCTTCATGCGCAGATGGCGAATGTGCACGAGCACCGTGCGCACGTCACCGTAGCTGTCCTTGCCCCAGACGCGCCGATAGAGTTCCTCCGACGAGAAGAACTGTCCCGGATGCTCCATGAGAAACGCCAACAGGCGGCACTCCATGGGAGGCAGGCGCACCTGGTATGGCTCGCGCACCTGTTGCGTGAGTTGACGGGCGCGCACGTCAAGCCGGAGGTCGCCCCCCTCCATCACCGTCGGCACAACCTCGGCGAATTCGTTGCGAGCGCGGCGCAGGTTCGCCTCGATATGCGCAAGCAACACGTTGTTGTCGAACGGTTTGGGAAGAAAGTCATCACCGCCGGCGTCGAGCGCCCTGATGATGGTCTCGCTGTCGTCCATGGAGCTAAAGAAGATGATAGGGCAGCTGTGCCACTGACGCAGGCGGCGGCAGAGCTCCACGCCGTCGGCATCAGGCAACAGGATGTCGAGCAGGATCACGTCGTACTCGTCGCGCGCAAGCCCCAGCGCCTCGCCGGCCGTGCCCGCACATGCAACGCTGTGGCCCTTTTCCTCAAGGAAGTACGCGAGGACCCGCGAGATGAACTCGTCATCCTCCACCAGAAGCATCCGTGCCATGGATCCCCCTTGTCCGCTTGCAAACTAGCTTGGTTCCACTTTAAGCAAGTACGGAGTCGATTGCTAGACCCCCAAAACCGCGATCGTCATCAACCACAACGAGGCAGCGTGTGCCCCGTGACGGGAGGCCTCCCCCAATCGTACGGCGGAGGCGAGCAAGCGATGGTCTGGGCACGCGACGGCTAACGACTATCCCCATTCCGCGCCGACCGAAGTCACGTTCGGCCGCGCCTCCACCACCTGCCTCAGCCACGGGGTCCTGACGTACGGGCCGGTTCGACACCCCACTCCTCGACGAAATGCAAGTTCCACGTGCACGGGAAGTAACAGTAACGCGGACGATGGATCGTGGGTGATGGCAGACTCGCCCGCTTGCGACAAAACCGGCAGCCGCATCCAGAAAACCGGGGATACATCCGCACCAAGAGACCCCATATCGGTGACACTCAGGCCACCATGGATGGAACTGCGCGGCCAGTGTATTGTTTGCATATGTGTTTACCTGGGCTTTTTTCTTCATCGAAAAATGAGAGAGCACCTGCGCGCATGCCCCAGGACACCCTTCCGCGCAGATACATCCCCAGTTTTCTGGTAACAACTCGCCGTTGCACGACACTCACGGGTGCGTCGCCCGCATAGCGGCGGGCAATAGCCCGGCAGTCAGGCACTTGACAAGCACCCCCCCCCCCCGCAGCGCAAAATGAGAACGCACGAGCAATCGCGGGGGCGATTATGGCCGCGCGGCACACCTCGCGGGCCGTAACGTTCCACAGGCTGTCGCGCACCGTGGCTTGTCACGACCGAACCGGAGGGTCCTCATGGGCATCATCGGCGGAATCGGAATCCCGGAGCTCGTTATCCTCGTGCCGCCGCTCATCATACTGATCGGAATCGTGGTTGCAATCGTCTTCCTCTGCCGATACCTCGCCACACGCACTAAGCGGGAGCGCGAGAAGGCACCGCTCGAGAATCTGGAGCGCCTGCGCGACCTTCTTGACAGGGGTGCCATAACGCAGGAAGAGTACGAGCACCAGAAGCGCAAGCTCATGGGGGAGTAGGTGGGTGTTTGAGCCGCAAGAGCATGAAACACGCCATCGCCAGAGAGGCTTGGCCATCAACAAGCTCGCAAGCTCAGCAACCTCGAGCGCAATTCGTCATCCCAGCCCGGCGAGCCGCAAGTCTTCGTCCACTAGATATCGTAAGTAATCCGAGCGCCTCATGCCAAGCTGATCAGCACGTCGATCGATGGCGTCGATCTTCCCCTCCGGCTCCTTGAAACCGACCTGGCGCATGGTCTCCCCAAACTTCAGGGGACGTCCCACCATAACCTCCCCCCGAGGCTTTCCACGAAGCACTCCTCTAGAGGCGTCTTTTTCCCAAACATCGAGCTGTTCGGAAGTAACACCGTACTTCTTTAGCACTTCCTTGTTCTCCATGGGCCACGTCCCTTCAGTAATCCAAGTTCGAACAGAACATTACGTGTTGGAGGTGTCATTGCATGGTAGATAAGGACGCCGAGCGGCCTATCAACTGCCACGATCTGGATGAGCCTGCCACGCATGTCATATCCAACGGCAACGGCAGTACCCTCATTTGGCGAACCTCTATGCTGCTTCCTCACGTAGTTGTCCCAAGCGTAACGAATGTCATCTTCTGATAACCCATGCTTGAAGGCATGCTCATCAACAATGACGTCCACCGATCTCACGCACCTTAATTTCGTACAACGTAATTATATCCCTAGACAACTCTACTAGCAAGCTAATCATGATTTCTATTTAGTCACTATACTTCATTTTTTTTATGTTTAAAATTGAAAAACTTAGATTTATAATTTATATTTACTTATTAATTAAATTAATTATTATAGTTTTTAGATAATTCAAGGAGTACGTACGAGCAAGCAACACATCTGACAAGCCGAAAGACTGGTAACGAGAAGTGCGACGAGCCGAGCATTTGCGTCACGACACCTAGATCTGCAGAAGATTACAGGGCATGTCAGAAGTGGTTTAGCAGAGCCTCCCAACTCAAGAAAGCGGGCCGGCCCCGAGGCAATCGAGGTCGGCCCGCTCGTTGCACGCATCAGCTCGCCATGCGCAAAGATGGCTCGCCTTTATGGCTCGCCTTTTGGCAAACCGCAGATCAGCTACGCCTCGTTCGCGCAGTTCGTTCCCGCAATGCGGCCATAGGTCAGCGCCATAGAGTGGCTGATGCCAGGGCAGCAGATCGGATACTCAACCGCCAGACGGCCGCCCTGCATGTTGCCCGTCACGTACAGGCCGGGGATGCGCTCCCAGTTATCGTCATAGGCGTGGCAGTCCTCGTCGCTCTCGATGCCGCCGATGCACACGAGCATCGCCGCGGTCCCGAACTCCACCGCGTAGAACGGACCCGTCTCCAGGGCAAACACGCGCTCGGCCTTCTTGTTGAAATCGTCGTCGGAACCGGCGTGTGCCAGCTCGTTGTAACGCTCGATGGAGGCAAGTGCAGCCTCGGCGTCGATGTCCAGCTGGGCGAGCAGCTCCTCGAGCGTATCGGCTGTCAGCGTCACGCCCGACTCCACGCTCTCCGCCAGGTCGGCATCGCCGATGTAGTTGCGGTCGAACGCCGCGTTCTGCGGCATCTCGTTGTCGTAGTAGCACGCAACACCATGGCCGGCGGGCATGTGGCACAGCTGCTCGGGCCACTTGGCGTCGAAGATCTGGTAGGCGCAGCGCCCCGGCTGCTGCTCGATTTGGTTCTCGAGCTGCTGGCCAGGCAGGTCCTCGTTGCAGAAGCGCTTGCCGTCACGGTTGAGCAGCAGGAACGGCGCGATGCCCATGACGCCGGGCGTTCCCATGTGATGAATCATGGGCGCGTGGGACTGCTGCATGCGCGCGCCTGCCCACACGGCCATGCGGTAGCCGTCACCGGTGTTGGTCAGATCGCCGTTGACGTCGGCGTTCGCGAAGAACAGGGCGATCTCGTTCTCGAGAACCTCGGGGCAGAACTCCTCGATCATCGCCTCGTTCGAGCCGTAGTCGCCCGTGGCGAGGATGACGCCCTTGGCGGCCTTTGCACGCACGACCGCGCCGTCCTGCTCGAAGATAACGCCCGTCACACGCCCGGACTCGTCGCGCTCCAGTTTCTTGGCAAACGCACCATAGCGTTCGGTAATGTCACCCTCGCTCTTGCCCTTCTCGAGGTTGAGCGCGACCATGGGAGCCTGAGCAGGCAGGAATTGCATCGTCACCGGGAAGATGGGGTACTGCTCGGTGGTGTAGTCATAGAACTCAGGGTCGGGATAGCGATGTGGCGCCAGGTAGAGATCCTTGGACTCCTCGGGAACGTCGGAGCGGGACGTGTCGCAGATGAAGATGTCGGGCGCCGCCTCGAGCAGCCAGTCAAAGGCAGCGCCGCACTCGTCCGCCCAGCGCTTGAGAATCGGGCGCTTCGTGCGGTAGGTGCACTCCTTCATAAGCTCGTCGATGATCGGGTCGGCTGGGATCGTGTCGCGGCCATAGCGCTTCTGGATCTCGCCGCCAATGACGGTGTAGTCCTCGCCACGTCCCTGTGGCTCGGCAGCCTTCTCGATAATGATGACCGACGCGCCGGCCTCAACGGCCGCGCGGGCCGCCGCGCAACCCGACACGCCGGCGCCGACAACGACGACGTCCGCCTCGATGGTCTCGCCGATCTGGGACTCGTCATAGCTCGGCTCCTCGCCAAGCCAGGCCGGCACAGCCTCGGGCGCGTCGGACGCCTCCTCCGCCACCGCGGTGCTGGCGCCGCAAGCGACAAGTGCGCCCGCGGTTCCCAGGGCAGCGGCGTCGACAAACTGCCTGCGAGTCATGCTTTCCATGATGTAACCTCCCGTTTTCGTCAGGGCAAGGTGCGTCGACCCCTCAAAGCCAAGGGGCGAACCGCACCAGCAGCCAACAACGCCTTTCCATTCTTTCGGATCCTTGCCCCGCCAGACTCCCCTTCAATGGATGAAACCTTGGACCGCAGGCAGATGAAGCGACTTCATCCGATAGGGATGAGTCGGACTCGTTCAGGTACAATGTCCCCAGGCACTTCCACTAGGAGAAGGAACGCGCAGGCAGAAGCTGATGGAAAACAAGCAGGACAAGACGACAAGGCGCCTCGGCGAGCGGGTGGCCAAAGTCCTCCCATGTGCCGGGCAGCTCGCCTTCACGCTTTCTTGGCTGCCCCTGATCAACCTGACGAACAACACGGGCGGCACCGACAGCCCCTCTGCCTTGACACTCGTCGTCGCCTTCTTCCTGGCCGGAGCGATTGCCGCCTTTCTTCTGCGAAGTCCGAGCCTCGCCGCCCGCTGGAGACCCCTGTGCTATGTCCAGTGCGGCCTCTGCATCGCCAGCAGCATATTCGCGCTTGCCCTAGAGCAAAGCCCGCTCGCAGCCCTAGCTACCTTCACGGGCTTTGGCGCCTCCACTGCGATTGGAATCACCTTGTGGTTCGAGCGCTATCACGGTTTAGGTGCCGCGGCCTTCACCGTGTCGGCCATATGCGGACTTGCGATTTTCTCTCTCATCCCGCTGGCGCTTGCCCAATGCGCTGGCAACGTCACTTTCGTTGTGACCGCGCTAGCCAGCATGGCGGTTTTCGCAATAGAGCAAGGCCTCCCTCCCCTGCATGCCGACACGGGCAAAAGCAAGGGCGAACGCATATCAAAACTGCTGGATCTTGCCTCGGCCCGACTCGCCATGCGCCATGTCGTCGCATCGTCAATCCTCGGCATCATCACCGGCGTGATGCTCACCATGTTCATCCATGGCATGCCGGACCCAAAGATGCACATGCTTGTCGCTGGCCTCCCCATTGGCCTTGCCGTGCTTCTCCTCCTGCTGCTCATCACATGGGTCTGCAATCGCGAACCGAACGCCACGCACACGCTCAAGCTTTCGTTTTTTGTTGCGCTTATCGCGTTCTTCCCGTTCTATCCGGGGTCGCTGCTCAACCAGAACCTATCCCTTGTCATGGGCGGGATCTGGATAATGGTGCTTCTCGGCACGTTCCTTCTGGTGTCGCGCGACGTCCAGCTTGCCTGCTCCGCGGCCCAACGACAGTCGTTTATCCCTGCGATGGCGCTGCTGTTCGCCGGCGTCGCGCTCGGCTGCGCCTGCATGGGGCTCGCACTCGAATCGTCTTGGTACAACGGCTTCGCAGCCCATGCCTACCAGCGCATCGTGCTTGCGACCCTCATAGGCGCCTCCGCCATCGTCTTGGCCTATGTGGCGAGCAACATTCTTCTGAATGAGGAATCGCTGCGGCGCGCCCGTCTTGCCGCACAGGGCAAGTTCGTGGCCATAATCCAGTCAGAAGAGCCTGACGACCCTCGTGAGTGTACGCAACGAAGCGAGCCAACCCGCTTCGAGGCGACCTGCCGGGACATCGCTTTGCAATTCGGCCTGACCCCCAGGGAGTTCGACATGCTCGTCGTCCTCGCAAAGGGCAACAGCATGGCGCGAGCGAGGGAGGAGCTCGTCATCTCGGAAGGAACGGCGATCACGCATCGCCGCAACCTGTACCGCAAGCTCGGCGTGGTCAACAAGCAGGAGCTCATAGACTTTGTAAGCAAGCATTCTGTGCAATGAGAAAATGGCCACAGCCTCCCCGAAATTCTGTCCTCGATAAGGGCGCGTCGGAATCATGCTGATCCCAGCGTGTTCCATTACTTTCCATTTGCCTTTTCTGTCGCTATTCAGTCGATATTCTTTTTTAGAATTGTGCGCAATGGTAGATTTTCGAGCGTCCACTGGGTAAAATATGCGGTGAGCAGGCTTTCCGTTTAGGGCCGGATAGCGCTGCTGGTAATGACGAAGCCGCTAGTTCCCGCTAGCGGCTTACTTTTTAGCGTTGCTACCCGTATGCCTCCTTCTCACGTACCGGCGCCTACGCGCCCTCCGCTCGCGAGTGAACGAAACCACCTCACCGATCAGGGCCAAAAGCGCGGCCCCGAGGGAGAAAACCTGAGTGAGTAAGTCCACGATAGTGCCTCCTTTTGAGTCGGAAGCGCTACCGCATACGAATCGCCCGCCCACAATATCCAATAATAGCATATAGAGCACCAGCGCATTATGCTCGGTGGACAGCAGGGGCGCGCCGGGATCACCTCGATCCCAGCGCGCCCCATCGTTTCCCACAGCGTGGCGCCTCACGTCAGAAAGCTCCGCGTGCCATATCGCCTACTCGTTCTCAGAAATAAACTTGCCCGTTAGATAGCCAAACGTGATGCAGGTCGCACCGTAGTTGATGCCCTCCATCTGGAAGGTGTAAAGACCGGCGTAGAAGTCGCCGACCATGGTGCCGACGTTGTACAGGCCCGGAATGGGATTGTCGTCTGCATCGCAAACCCTCATGTTCGCATCGGTGCGCAGGCCACCCAGAATGCACAGGATGCCGACGTCACCGCTGACGGCACCGTAGAACGGCGGCTCGTCAATCGCGATGAGGGCGCAGGGATCCTTGTAGAAGTCGGTGTCCTCGCCAGCAGCGCACATCTCGTTATAGCGCTCGATGGAGGCAAGAGCGGCCTCCTTGGGCAGGCCGAGAGCCTCGATGAGCTCCTCAAGGGTGTCGGCGCGCACATAGGTGCCCGCATCCGCGGAGCTATCCCAGTTGGCGATGACCTCGTCCTCGGTCAGCGGCTCCATGATGCCAATGCCGCCCTGGCCGGGGAACCACGTGCTGGTCGACTTCACGAAGTTGCGGTTCCAGATCGCGTAGCTCTTCTCGCCGGCCTGCAACCACTGGGTCCTGCCGGAGAGCTGGCTGCTGCAGTACTCGTTCATGAAGCGCTCGCCGTTGCGGTCGAGCAGCAGGCCCCAGTGCGGATCATAGACGATCGGGCTCGGACCGGCAGAGATCGTGCCGCCCATGGGAGCGTTCGGGTACGTCTTCTGCCACGCGGCGCCGATCCACAGACCCGCCTTGTGCATGTCACCGCGATACAGGCCGCCCATGACGAACTCCTTGTCGTAGTCCATCGGGGCGTCATACACCTCGTCGCTGATGTACTTGGCAACCCATGGGCAGTACTTCGCCATCATCGAGCGATCGGCAGAGAAGTCGCCCGTTGCCAGAACGACGGCCTTCGAGCCGTTGAACTGGGCGTACGAGCCGTCCTCCCTGCTGGCGATGACGCCAGTGACGCGCCCGTCCGTACCATTCGGCACGTCGCCACGGACAAGCTCGTATCCCACGGTGTTGTAGTAGATGGTGCCGCCGAGCTCGGTGAACTTATCGGCAAGCGCATTCACAACGAACGGCTGCGTCATACCCACGCTCTGGTTCTCGCTGTTGATGAAGCCATGCGCCGAGGGCGCGGTGTAGTAGATGTCCTCGGGGTCGATCATGGGACCCTGCTCGATCGCGCAGTCATAGCCGGCGTCAGCCATGATGTCGATGAGCCAGTTCATGGCCTCTTCGCTGTTGTTGTAATGCTTGTACCACTTCTTCTGGTCGACGCTGTTGTAGTTCAGCGCGATCTCTTTGCGGATCTGCCCAGACGGATAGCGCGAAAAGCCCTCCGCCTCCATGACCTTGCTGTAGGCCGCGTTGTTCGATCCGCCGCGGCTGATCGGGATGGAGCTCGCCGTGATCAGGATGACGTTCAGCCCCTCCTCGATGGCGGAAACAGCAGTCACCAGGCCCGCGGTGCCCGCTCCGACGACAACCACATCGGCATCGAACGTTTCGGCAATATCCGTGACGGGCTCAGGCGGGATCTCGAAGTCCCACTTCTGGCCAGCAAGCTCGGGAGTCATCACCCCCGCTGCTGGTGCCTCGTCAGCGACTGCGGAACCAACCAGGGCTGATGCACCGACAATGCCGGCCATCCCCGCAGCGGTCCCCTTGAGAAAAGCGCTTCTTGAAATGTTTGTCTTCATGCCCTTTCTCCCTTCCAGAGATGCACAAGTGTGCGCCCTTGCCTTGACAGGCATTGGCAAGCGCCCGTTACGAGCAGAGACACTCGCCGTCATGCACTACATATTCCAATATAGGTAAGGCCCTTTTCGTGAAAACCCACCGCCGGTGTTAAACTTCCCCCTAACACCGGCGGTGGTATGACACCGGTCTCGTAAATCGCTAGACTTAGAGAATTGAGCAGTAATGGGGGAATCGCTGGGACACCTTGGGAGCAGAGGCAAGCTTATCGCACAGGCCATATGGGCCGCCGCGCTTGCTGCGCTCATCTTCGTCGCTAGTTATTGGATTCCCGTGCTTGTTCTCGAAAAAGTGGATAATCTACCTCTTAAAAAGGACTTTTTATATATAATTTTCCATTTAGTTGTAAGTATTATTTATATATTTTTAACTTATATGGCAGAAAGATATCCAAAAGTACTTGCACGTCACAACACAACACAAATGGCACTTGGCATCACCGTCGCAGGAGCGTTGCTGCTCTTTTTGGTGAGTCATATCGTAGGCCAGCTTGCTCTCATATTTCTTATCATTGGCGCTTGCTTGTACCTCGTCGGCGCCTACTGGCTTAACATTACCTCCTGTGTATCACTATCCAACATGCAGGATATACCATTCGTCGTTGGTGTTTCTTTTGCCTTTCCTATTGCAAGACTAATCGTTATTCTAATCTATAATATAGATATTCTGCTAATGATATTGCTGTTAATACCGCTGAATATAGCGATCTACGCCATGTCAAAAAGGGGCTCTCGCCGAGTGCTCGACGCAGCGATGCGCAGTGACTCTCCATACGATCTCAAAGTAACGAACACCAGGTCCTTCCTGCCCTTTACCAGCAAGCTCTTTATAGCCCTGCTCCTTACCGCCTTCCTGCGCATAATCCTATCAGCAGGCCAAGAAGCTGTTGCCCAGCTCAATCTGCCAGTATTCACATATGCAACGCCGCTCGTAATAGCCGTGTACATACTCGCAAAGCATGCATGCCCTAAACCCGATGTTCTATTTCAGGCATCCTCTTTCATCATGGTGCTTGCTTCGATTCTTTTCCTCACTTTTGGAGGGGACGCCAGTCTGGTTTTCATACCCTTCGATCTGGCGGGCTGTGGGAGCGGGTTGGCCGAGCTTGGCCTCTACTGGTATTCGATCATCACCCTTGGAACGCGTAATATCCTAGCCACCTTGCCCACACTCATTTGGGGCCGGGCCGCCTTGAGCATAGGTTCCACAATTGGTTCTGCCGTCTCAGCATGCACGAACGGCATGACCCCCGCTGGCATCTCAGGCACCATCTGGTGTGTCTCCTTTGCCGCGCTCCTCTTTGTTGGATATATTCTCATCGCGCTCAAGAATTTCAGTTTTGTCGAACTGGCAAACAGCATCCAGCCGATCTCACGCCCACGGTCATCTTCCAATCAGTTCCCGGGGCCTTCTTCAGAAGCAGCAATGTCATATCTTGCAAACAAATACAAGCTCACCCCCAAGGAGCTTGAGGTATGTTCCCTACTAGCCCGAGGCCGCAACTACCTGTTCATCGAAGATACCCTAAGTATCAAACGAAACACTGTTAAATCTCATGTCAGGAACATCTACGGCAAGCTTGGAATACATTCCCAGCAAGAGCTGATCGACATATTTGATGAGCTTCGCTAGTGGCTTACTTTCTGCGCTGACCCCGCACGCCTCCAAAAAAGGGCGAGCGTCCCGTAAATAGGAGACACTCGCCCTTCCCCTGATGTCATCGCGTGACGTCCGCAAACGCTGACACTATCAGCGTCAGTCAGATATCCTACGGAACTCCAACACGCGCCGAACAGGTACCCTCGAGCTCAACCCATCCGGCCGCGCAACAGGGTTACTCAAACACCCCGCAGGCCGACTTACCGGCAATGTAGCCAGTCTGGATGGCGTGACCGATGCTCACGCCGCCGATGTTGAGCGTGTAGTCAACGCCGAAGTACTGGCCGCAGCAGTTTCCGGCGGCAAACAGGCCGGGAATCACGTCGTAGTTTGTATCCATGGCCTGCATGTACTTGTCGATAAGAACGCCGTTTGCGATCATAAGCACCGCAGGGGCGCGGGGCACGCCATAGAACGGCGGGTTCTTGACCGAAGTGTAGGGCATGTACTTGGCGTCCTTGCCAAAGTCCTCGTCCACGCCAGCCTCGACAAGCTCCTGGTAGCGCTCGCAGGTAGCCAGGAACGTCTGGGTCGCCTCCTCGTCAAAGCCAAAGAGACCAGCAAGCTCCTCGAGAGAGTCCGCCTTGTAGACGGCCCCCTTCTCTATGCTCGCTTCCCAGCCAGTCTCCACGTCATCGTACATAAAGCCGGCGCCGCGGCACATCTCCTGCGGGTCAAGCTGCTCCCAGCTCTTGAAGGCATCCTCGTCCATGACCTGATAGCGAATGCCGCCGGGCTGGCGTGCGCAGGTGTTGGCGATGATGGGGTAGTCCACGTCCTCGTTCTGGTAGCGGACGCCCTTGGCATTCACGGCCAGATACGGGCTGCCCGAAAGCGGGGCGTCACCGGCAGGCAGGCCGCTCGGATCGAAGTGGATGGCCTGCGACCAGGGGCCGTCGTTGAGCTTCGCACCCGCCCACAGGGCAGCCTTCTGACCGTCACCGGTGTTGGTGGCAGGCAGATAGCTCGAAAGCACCTGCTGGCAGAACGGCGCATATTTGGCAACCATCTCAGGGTCATTCTCGATGTCGCCAGTGGCAAGAATGATACCCTTGGATGCCTTGACGCGAATGTAGCCCGCCTCGGTGTTTGCGATGGCAGCACATGCCCTGCCGTCGGCGTCACGCTCGAGCATGTAGAGCGGGGTGCTGTACAAAATGGTCGCACCCTTCTCCTCCGCCACGGTAAACAGGCGCTTGGTCAGCAGGGGCACCTGATCGTAGCCCATGTTGCGATCGACGTCCATCCAGCCATGCAGTGAAGTCGCGCCCGTATACTCCTCAGCATCACCGTTGTTATCACCAGTGTAGGTCATCTCGCCCCAGCCGCGGTCAGAGACCAGGTCGATGATCATGTCCATCGACACGGCGGAGTGGTTGACGCAGTTCTCGATGATGTCGTAATCACCATAGCCATAGGCCTCGGAGAACAGGAACTGGGCGATCTTCGTCGGGTCGTAGTCCGGAGCGCCCGAAGCCTTCTGAAGCTTGGTGTTGATAGCGAAGATGCCTATGCCGTGGGTCATGGGCTCCTCGTTCTTCTGGATCACCATAACCTGGGCGCCCTCCTCAAGGGCGGCGTGCGTCGCGGCGGCGCCGGCAATGCCCGCGCCGCAGACAAGAACCTCGGTCTCGTACTCTTGCACGATCTGGTCGTCGGGCACGGGATCGGGCGCGATCTCGAACGAGTACTGCCCCCATTGTGTCGGTGTGCCCTGGGGCTCGCTAGAAGAGCCCTCCTCGGCAAGCGCCACGCCCGCCCCCGTCGCCAGGACGCCGGCAGCAAGAGCCCCTCCAGCCACAAACGACCTTCTACTCAGCGATGTGTCCATGATCTCCCCTTTCATGATGCACGCGACAACCGCTCGTCCCCTTTGGCGAGCAAACAACATGACAGACCGCGTCTGTCAAGCCGCGTCGCTGACAGCCTTATTATTGCGCTGACTGATCTCCCAAAACAGGCAGCCGCCACCAACCAACTGTCCCGCTCGACAACCATTGGTTTTGCGTCACGCATTTCAGGAGCGCAGAACGGCGTTCGGGACGGAGGGGCCGCGCAGCGCGAACGCGGGCGTAGAATGGTCGAAGCCGGGATTCTCCGGAACAACCAGGGAGGCAGAACCGTGAGCTCAAGAACCTTTTCCGCCGACATGAACGGCCTCGACGAAAGCATCCAGTTCGTCCACCAGCAGCTCAAGTCAATGGACGTCGGAAAGAAAGAAATGACCTCGGCGATGCTCGCCACCGAGGAATCGCTCGTTGCCCTCATCGCGCATGCGCGTGACACGTCGGCGAAGGACGTCACCGGCTCGTCCGCACCCACCGTGACGATCTCGATCTCCAAATGGCTCGGCACCGTTTCCATCAAGCTGTCCGCACAAGGAGAGATGTTCGACCTGACCGTCGACACCCCCTTTGGCCTGCAGCTCGCCCTTGACGACGAGGACTTCGATGCCGAGGCGGCCATCCGCAACACGATCCTGCGCTCCTTTGGCGACAAGCTCCAGTACAAGCGCAAGGGCGACGTCAACACGGTGCGCATCCTCGTCAAGAAGTCCGAGCGCCGCCAGCTGTACCTGACGCTCGGCGCGCTTGCCCTAGCCATCGTCCTCGGGCTCCTCTTCAAGCTGATACTCCCCGCGGGCGTCCAGGCGGGGCTGGACGGCTACGTGCTCACGCCCATCAAGACGATGTTCCTCAACGCCCTCAAGATGGTGGTGGCGCCGGTCGTGTTCTTCTCGATCGTCTCGTGCGTGGCCCAGTTCGGCAACTTCTCGGAGTTCGGGAGGATGGGCGGAAAGACGCTGGGGTTCTACATGACGACCACGGTGATCGCCATCTTCGTGGGCGCGGGCATCTTCGCGCTGATCCACCCCGGCGACCCGTCGCTCATGACGACCATCCAAGGCGCGGCGACCAGCGCGACGGTCTCGACCGAAGGCGCCAGCGTGTCGGTGCTCGACACCATAGTGGACATCGTGCCCTCGAACTTCATCCAGCCGTTCCTCGACTCCAACATGATGCAGATCATCTTCATCGCGGTCCTGTGCGGCGTGGCGGTGGGCGCCATCGGCAGCTACTCGGAGCCCCTGCGCGACTTCTTCGAGGCGTGCAACACGCTGTTCCTCAAGGTGACCACCATCATCGTGTCGATCATCCCGCTGGCGGTGTTCTGCTCCATGACCTCGCTGGTCATGACGATGGGTGCCGGGACCCTCGTGGCCCTTCTGAGCCTGGTGGGGACGTTCGTCGCCGGGCTTGCCTGCATGATCGCCATCTACTGCCTGCTGCTGGCCCTCGTCGGCAGGCTGAACCCGCTCACCTTCCTCAGGAAGTACGCCCCCACCATGCTCACCTGCTTCTCCCTGAGCTCAAGCAGCGCCTCCATGCCGTTCAACATTAAGGCGTGCCAGGACACGCTGGGCGTGTCCCCCAAGGTCTGCTCGTTCTCGATACCCCTGGGTGCCACCGTCAACATGGACGGCACCTGCATCTACCTCGCCGTGGCAAGCCTGTTTTTGGCGCGCGTGTACGGCATCGAGCTGAGCGGCGCCGACATGTTCATGATGTTCTTCTCGATCCTGCTGCTCTCGGTTGGTGCCCCCGGCATCCCCGGATCGGCGCTCGTGTGCCTGTCGGTCCTGCTCGTCCAGGTGGGCATCCCGGTGGAGGGCGTCAGCCTCATCATGGGAATCGACCCCTTCTTCAGCATGCTGCGCGCCATGTCGAACTGCACGGGAGACGTGGTGGCGTCGCTGGTGGTCTCCAAGAGCGAGAAGCTGCTCGACGTGGAGATGTATAACAGGTAGGGTGCCGAGTTGCCCCGATCTCTGCCAGGCAGTCAAGTAGAATAGTCGGTGCACGTGCAGGGTTCCCAGCAGGCCATTGGCCTGCGATCGCACGGGAGGCGGAGCATGGCACCGACGATAACGCTGGCGACTTTGGGCATACTCAGCTTCGCGTACGGCCTCACCATTCTCGCCGTGGGGTCGGGCACCGCGTTCTTTGCCGTGTGGATCGTCCTTGCGGCCCTGTTCGGGGGCCTTGCACTGGCGAGCCACCTTGGCCTCTGGGCGCGAGTTCCATCTGCGATACGCTACGGGGCCGGCGCCGCGCTCGGCATTCTGGCCGTGCTTTTTGCCTGCGTCGAATGTGCGATTGCCACCGGCTTTGCCCAGAAGGGCGAGGCAGACCTCGACTACATCATCGTCCTCGGCGCGCAGGTGCGCGAGGACGGGCCGAGTGTCGTGCTGAGGCATCGGCTCGACGCTGCCTTTGACTACCTGGTCGCGAACGAGGAGACGATCTGCGTGGTCTCCGGCGGGCAGGGGCCCAACGAGCCTTGGACGGAGGCCCGGGGCATGGCCGACTATCTGGTCGCCCGCGGCATAGACCCGGATCGCATCGTCAAGGAGGACGCCTCGACCAGCACGGTGGAGAACATCTCCAACAGCATGCGCCTCATGGAGCAGGTGCGCGCGGGCGAGGGCGGCGAGGCACCGCGCGTCGGCATCGTCACCAACAACTTCCACGTATACCGCAGCGTCCTCATCGCCCGGCATCTGGGACTTGAGGACGCCTGCGGTATCGCCGCGCCGAGCGATCCGTGGTATCTGCCGAACAACATGCTGCGCGAGTTCTTTGGCGTGGTAAAAGACTTCGTGGTGGGAAATCTCTAGGGACCCGGCACCTCCGCGATGGGGCGTGGGCAAAACGAACCGGGGAGGCAACCTCGCGTGTACACCGACCAACTCACCTACTTCCTGCTCGCCTACGAGACGCGCAGCTATGCCGCGGCGGCGCGCCGCGCGTTCCTGACGCCGCAGGGCCTCGCGAAGGCGATCCACACCTTCGAGCGCGAGCTTGGCTGCGAGCTGTTCGTCGAGAGCGACGACGGCCTCATCCCAACCCCCTATGCCGAGGAGGTCCGTCGCTTTGCCGTCGGCTTCTCTGGCGAGTACGCACGCCTCAGAGACACGATCCTGCGCATGCAGGAGAAGCAACGTCAGGTTGTTCGCGTGGGCGTGTCGCTGGGCGTCATGGGAATCCTGGGGCTCGACTTCTTCGCGCGCTTCGAGGATGCCCATCCCGGCACGTCCGTCCGCTACGAGGAGGTGCCCGACATCCCCTGCGACGACGGCCTGCTCGAGAACCGCTACGAGCTCGCCCTCACGATCTTCCCCTACAACGAGGCGTTCGAGACCGTCGACCTCGGCTCCATGGCGCTGTCCATGTGGGTGAACGTCGACGACCCGCTCAGCCGCAAGGAACGCGTCGGCATTGAGGACCTGGAAGGCCGCGTCATCGCCATGCCGGGGACCGGGTTCAAGAACTTCGTCCGCCTGCAGTCACTGTGCCAGCAGCGCGGTGTGACGCCGAGGCGCATCCTGCAGTCGCACCAGATGCACTGGGTCTTCGACTTCGTGAAGGAAGGCAAGGGGATCGGCACCAATGTGGACGTGCTGCTCTCGACCCCCGGCTTTCAGTCCGACAAAGTCGTGTCGCTGCCGTTTGAGGACTTTACCTACCGCTACGGAATCTCCTGGATGAAGGAGCGCACCCTCAACGAGGCCGAGCGGGAGCTTGTCGACTACACGCTGGGACGGCGGGAGTCTATGTAGTCGAGCAGCTCCTGACGGGAGTGGACGCCCATTTTGCGGTACAGGCTGCGTGCATGACTTTGTATCGTGCTCAACGAAAGACTCAGCATATACTTCATGGAGTGGGCAACCAACTACATGGAGCAAAACGACGTTGAAATCCTGTTCGGAACGCAAGCAGCCGAGCTCATTCAGGGTCCGCAGACGAAAGAGATTCTGGGCGTCAAGGCTCTTCAAGGTGAATCCGAGATTAACGTTCGTGCCACCAAAGCCGTGATCCTTGCCACGGGAGGCTTTGAATGCAACGACGAGATGATGGGCAACTACGTACGCCCGTATCCCATAAAGCCCGCCGGTTGGCCATTGAATACCGGTGACGGACAGATCATATGTCAGACCATAGGCGCAAAGATGTGGCACATGAACTTGATAACCGGATCGGGCTATGTTTTTGACGAGCCCGATCATGTGGTGGGCCGCACAAACTTTAAGAACTATGTGGCGAACGGGGCCTTCATCTTTGTGAACCGCAACGGCGTGCGTTTCCAGTGCGAGAACCCCGGGAAATACTGGAGCCACTTGTCGCACATGGCATACGACACGTTTGATTACACCTGCGCTCAGGCGAATACCGAATATCGTGACATCCCATTCTACTGCGTGTTCGACGAGACCCTGCGCACAGCAGGAAGCCTGTTCCCCGACACCGGAAAGGTCAGCGGATTGCCCCTGGTTCCTGCAGACCTCGGCGGCCAAGACCACAAGTGGTCTGACGATAACCTTGAAGAAGTTGAGATGGGCTGGATCCTCAAAGCAGACACCATCGAAGATCTCGCCGAGACGATTAACGCCGACGCAGCAGATCACGACTTCGCGATGTCCGGCGAAACTCTTGCCGCGACCATCGAGCGTTGGAATGAAATCTGTGCCAGCGAGGAGGATCCAGATTTTGACCGGCCTTCTGACAACGGGCACAACCTCATGCCGCTCAATAACCCGCCCTACTATGCCATGCGTTTCGTTCCCACGATGTGCAGCACGTGCGGCGGCCCGGAAAAGAACGGCAAGGGGCAGATCGTTGATATACAGGGCAATGTGATCCCCCGCCTGTATGGTGCCGGCGTTCTCAGCCATACCGCAGCCCACACCTATGCTGTCAACGGCTTCAATTGGTCCGAGGTGTTCAACGGGGGCCGTATTGCCGGTCGTAACGCCGCAGCAGAAATCGTGGCAGAATAAAGAAAACGACAAACCGAGGCAAATTAACAACCCTCCCATGACCGCAATACAAGGCCATGGGAGGGTTACCCAGCTGACAGACCGTTGCATTCTTACCAGTCAGATGTCTTTCCTCAGACCTCCTTCGTCGTATCAGCACCCTCGCGCCTTTTGTTCACAAGCAAGCATAACCACTCTGCCCAATGACTATCAGCAAAAGAAGGGCATGCTCGACTCACCTCAACTCGTATCGCCTGTTTCTGTCAGAGCCCGTCGCAAGGGCTATCCCTTTCTTGACGAGGCGCCCCATGACGCCTCGGAGCGTTCGTTCCGGGACGCCCAAGGCAACGGACATCTCAGTAACCGAGACCTTGCCACACGCCGCCAAGTATTCGTAGGCTTTCAGTTCGTTCCCAGAGAGCCCTAAGCCTGCTGTCTTAAACTCACTTGCCGGCGAGTTGCCGGCGAGTTGCCGGCGAGTTGCCGGCGAGTTATCTGCAGCGACGGCTTCCTCCCGCATAAAACGAACATGAACACTGCCGCTCTTTTGGAAGACCTCAACAGGGACGCCCTGCGCGTCGCAAGCGTCTTGGATGCGCCGCAGACCCGTTCCGTAGGTCTCGATGTCACCCGAGCGGTAAAGAGTCTGAGCGATGAGCCGGTTGCGTGGCCTCGAGGCAGTTTCGACGCCGGAAAGGTAGTCGGCAGGCACCAGCCCGGAGGGGAACGAACCGGGGTTGTAAATGTCCACAGCATCCCAGAAAATGTCAACCTGGATGGCAGCTGGATCCTCGTAGCGACGATGACAAAAAGCGTTAAAGAGCGCCTCACGGATCGCGCTCAGGGGAACCTCGGGGCGCTCTTCGCGATGTAGCGAAGTGCCATCGATAATGAACGCACGGCGGGTATTGTTCAGGATATAAGTCTCTGCTGCCTCAATCAGATCGAACAGCGTCCCCGACTCCTGATGGTTGTCAAGAATCTGCGTCCGTTCGGCATTCCCGAGCACGCCCATGCGCAGCATGATGTCTCGCGAGGAGCAGAAGCACACGGCGGCGGCGTTTGTGAGCTTCCCATCCCCGCAGAGGAGCCCCAAACGTGAGAGCACATCCTTCACGTCGGTGTAGCCAAAGGGAATGCGATGCCGTTCCACGCCGCGTTCCACGTAAGCGCGAAGCGTTTTCTCATCGACCTCATCGACCGGACGACCAGACGACCTGCGATCCCACGGGTCTCTTGTTGCGGCGCGCTCGAGCATCATCTGCTCCAGCAAGCCAATGCCCATAGGCAAGTCCTCGTCTGCAGAACGGATCCGATAGCGGCCGTCGCAGGCGTAGGGGCGCTCCTCGCCGGAGAACAACACCCTGATGTATGCCTTTCCGTCCTCGGTCTCGAGACGCTCGATGGTAGGGACAACCCTAGGCTCTATGCGGTTGCCAAAAGCCTGAGAAATGTCGCGTAAGGTCTTCTCGGAGACGTCCTGGCCAACGACTTCGCCATCGGAGGGACGCACACCAAAATAGAGCGTGCCGTGCCCGTGCTTGTTCAGGATGGAGGCGACCGACTCCATGGCTTCGCGCATCTCCGAGGTACTGCGCTTGTGCTCGATGTGCTCGTCCTCCATGCCGAGATTCATGTCGCCCCCACTTTGACGCAGGATTTGCCGTACTGTTCATTCTACCCAAGCGACTCATCGTTAACTTGAGATAAGGAGCCCTGTTCAAATGGAACAAAAACCTTTCTCGCTGAACTGCCGTTTCGTTGCTCAACGACCAAAAACGTTACGCACTACTCTGGTCCGAGTCCCGCTTCCCACCCGATAGCCAAAGTGATAATGAACCCAGCAGACAGGGTCAGTGCAACTCTCCAATCCTGTCAATCACCAACTCTTTCATCCACCGCTTCATCCTCGGTCTCATCCTCCTTTCCGTCGGCTTCGTCCAGGCGCGCCAGAATTTCATGCGCAGCGAGATGATGAACGCCGACCTGCCGGTGCGTAGTGTTTGAGAGGCACGCGGGCCGCATGCCAAACGCAGCGAACGCTGATGCAGGCGCGGCCAGCACATACGTCTGCGCACACAAGTGCGCAGGCACCTTACACAGTGTCAGGGCATATCTGGCACGGTAGGAAAAACGAAAGGGGATCGTCATGGCAAGCAATCAGACCTCGCGCCGCAGCTTCCTCAAGGGTGCCGCCCTCAGCGGGGCGTGCGTGGCCGCAGCCGGGGCAGCCGTCGCCCAGGCCGAGGAGCAGGCCGAGGCCCAGTTCGACAAGCAGACTGACGTCCTGGTGCTGGGCGCCGGCACCGGCGGATGCTTCGCCGCCAACTACGCGATGCAGCAGGGCGCCCAGGTCATCGTGGTCGAGGCCTCGCCCAAGGTCGGTGGCACGGCCATCCTGAGCGGCGGCTTCTATCACACCTGGGACATCAACGAGGAGAACGTCGACCAGATGCTCGCCAGCGCCGACGCCCACAAGCGCCAGGTCTTCATCCAGAAGTGGCAGGAGGTCTGCAACTGGGTGCTTAACGAGTCGGGGCTCGAGGCCTCGCCGCTCGACCTTGACTACCCACTCTACGGCGCCCACCTCATCGGCTTCGCCATCGGCGGTGCCGACATGGCCGCCGGCCGCCAGCGCTTCCTCGAGAGCGTCGTCGAGGGCGCCGAGGTCATTCTCGACACCTACCTCGAGGACCTCATCCTCGACGAAAGCGACGCTGTCATCGGCGCCGTCGTGCGTGGCAAGGACGGCACTGTCACCCGCATCGGTGCGAAGGCCACCATCATCGCAACCGGCAGCTTCCAGAACAACAAGGGCATGATCGAGGAGCACCTGGGCCGCTGGGCCGACTGCGCCATCTGCCGTGCCTCAACCTACAACAAGGGTACCGGCATCAACCTCGCCCTCAAGTATGGCGCCCGCCTGAGCAAGGGCACCGGTCACTTCTATGGCCACCTGAACCCCTGGCCCGCGCTGACCCCCTCCACCGAGGAGGAGTACGACGCCTTTGATCCCGACCTCGCCCAGAGCATCATGGGCGCCATCCAGAAGTTCTCGGTCGAGGGCATTGCCGTCAACACCAACGGCCTGCGCTTCACCGACGAGGGCCCCGAGAACTACGTGGGCGACAACTACCTGGCCAACGACGCGCTGCAGGAGATGGACGGTAACGTGTGGTCGATCATCGACTCGGCCCAGGACCACGAGAGCGAGCTGAGCGTCATCTCCGACAACGGCGGCATCGTCATCACTGCCGACACCGTGGACGAGCTTGCCGAGCAGCTGACCGCCTACAAGGTCAACCCCTACAACCTGAAGAAGACCATCGCCGAGTACCAGGAGGCCGCGGCAGCCGGCACCACCATGGAGCTGACCATCCCCAAGTCGCCCATGCCCACCGACTACCTGACCAAGCTGGACACCCCGCCGTTCCACGCCGTGCGCGCTTCTGCCGGAATCAGCGGTTTCTACGGCGGCATCGACACCACCGACAACGGTGAGGTCTATGGCGATGGCGACCAGATCATCCCCGGCCTGTATGCGGCCCCCATGGCCTCGGGCGGCGTGTTCTACAAGGAGTATGGTGGCGGTCTGGCCCTGTGCGCCACGTTCGGCGCCGTGGCCGGCAAGGCAGCCGGCGAGTACGTGAAGGCCTAGCCGAAGCCCGCGAGTAGGCGCTACAAACCCCAGTGTCTGAAGCCTGGCCTTCTTTACCGAATAGACCAATTAAGTAGACCGGACTTTCCGGTTGCCTAGCGGGGCCCGTCGCAATCCAACGCGGCGGGTCCCGCCTGCCTGCACGCCCTGCGGCGCATCTCTCACCACACCGACCACCAAGCCAAGCAAGAATCAGCGGTCAGGCACCCTGCCAAAAGAAGACTTTGGCGCTATGATATGGAGCCGCATGGCACGCGCGCCGCTACGCGCGAACACAGCACGCCCGGCAGCTCCACCAGAAACGCGAGGTGCAGACAGGGATGACAGCCCAAACGGAGGCACAGGCCCCCAGGTTCGAGGCGAGGGCCAGCGACTCTTCCCGAGATCCGTCATGCTCGGTTCGCAAGGCAGGCCGCAAGAGCCCGTGGCTGGGACTTGTCGCGCGAGCCGTCAACGGTTTTGGCCTCTCGATCATCGCCATCGGGTTCGCACGCGCATGGCTCTCCTTCCAGACGGGCATCGTAGCATCGTTCGACACTTCGATCGCACTCGTCGATGGCTTTGAGTGGGCGCGCTCACTCACGCTGGTCCTCGCAACCGCCCTGTTGTCCTTCGTGAGGATCGGCCCCAAGCTCGAGAAAAACCGCGCGGCCTGCTCGCTTGCGCTCGGCGCGCTCGGGGCAGCCCTCTACGCCATCGCACTCTACGTGGTGCCCGACGGCACGACGGCAAATTCCATCTTGGCCATCGCACTCGTCACCCTGTTCTGCTGGATGCTGCGCCTCTGGTGCGAGGACAACTGCACGGCCGACATGCGCGTCATCCTCGTGCGCCTCTGCCTGTCGTTTCTCGCGCAGTATCTGCTCTATTCGGTGGCGTTCCTTGTACCAGGCCCGGTACAACAGGTCATTGCCATAGCGGCACCGCTGCTCATCATGGCATGTCTTGCCACACGGCCACGCCCCGGTGACATCGGGGGCCTTCCCGCCGACGAGCCTGGCCGGCCAGCCAAGCAGGGTCCCGCACAGACCACGACCACCGCGACCATGCCGTCCTTCGGCCCCCTTGGCATAGCTGCCCTCGCGTTCGTCATCGTCGCATCCTGCGCATCCCACGGGCTGCTCTTCAGCTTCTCCGAAAAGGTCACGGGCACCTGGCTGCTCGGGTCGCTCGCCATGGCAGGCATCTGCCTCTTCGCGGCGGTCACGCTGAGGGCGCGTGCCCTGTTTCGAGGCTTTGCGTGCATTGCCATCGCGACCCAGTGCGCAAGCGCCATACTCACCCTGCTGTTCCAGGATAACGCCGACTGGATATCGTTTGCCAAGTCGATGAGCTATGCGGTGAGCATGGTACTGACGTTTTCGATCGCCTGCTACATAGGCTCCTCCAGTGCGGACAGAAGCAAAGCGGGCATGCGCGCCACCAGGTGGGTGTCGCTCTACTTCGTCGCCTTCTACTCGGCCTCCTACATCAACCTGGCGATCCGCCCCGATGGCCTTGAGTCGCTGTTCATCGTGCTTACGCTCCTCGTGCTCTCCGCCGTGTTCATGCTCGGCGTCGACTGGTCACAAATCGCGCAGGCCGACACAGGAGGGGGCGAGGCAGACGTGGCAGACCCGTCCGCAGGCACGATCCACCGGCAGGACACGCCCGCCGTCGATCTGGCCATCGAGCGGATCGCCGACGGGCGCGGACTCACGCCCAAGGAACTCGACGTGCTCGCCCTGCTGCTGCGGGGCGACTCGAGCAAGGACATCGCCGACGCAAGCCAGGTGTCGGTCAACACGGTCCGCTCCCAGGTGCAATCCATCTACCACAAGCTCGACATCCACAGCCGGGAGGAGCTCATGGAGATGGCAGACGCGTGCAGATAGGCCGCACCTGAACAACGTTCGGGCGACAGGCACCAGGATCGGGCATAGTCACACTGGCGAATCAAGGCACATGGCACGCGCGTCCCCGCACCCACCCAATGCGCCACGTACGGCATGTGCAGGCACGTCAGACACGGAGAAAGGTTGGCAGAAAATGAGCGAGAGCAGCCCACACGTCACCAAGGCAGATAGCAAGGACGCCTCGACCGGCAAGTTCACGACGCTCGATCCCGAGACCCTCGCGGCGTCGATGAACGCAGTGAAGGGCGTCGCCGTCGTGGCGACCGTCAACGAGGACGGCACACCAAACGCAGGCATCTTTGTTCCCATGATGGCAGATGCCGACCACATGGTGCTCGTCCTTGCGCCCAACCGCACGCGCACGAACATCGAGCGCACCGGGCGCTGCATCGTGGTCTACGACGTGCCCGACCCCGGTGCCCCCGAGAAGTCCGATCGCCATGCAGGCGCGCGCCTCGAGCTCGAACTGCTCGACAAGGACAGCGACGAGTATCGCAGGGTCGCGGAGAAGTGGCCACGCATGAACCCCTACACCCTGTTGCTGCGCGTGGTGAAGCGCATGGCGATTGGGTAACGTCACGTGTCGCGCTCGTCCTCTTGTTCTCTTGTCGGCTATGCGCAAGATTCTAATCGTAACAATTATATTTACGATTAGAATCTTCTTCTAACCACCCTCAAGGCGGCAGACGATTTGACTCCCCGCCTGATTTCCCGCACGTTTCCACTCGAGCGCCCGCTCGTTAGCAATCGAATTCCGGCTGCGTACATCTACGTTCCGACATCCGCCAGAAATGCCCGCGCAACACGCCGAGGCCATCGTTATCTGTGTCTCTGATAGCCAGAGCCGATCAAGTGGCACGCACTCCAGAGGCAAAGCACGGCAGCAACGGTGGCAGCTTCGACAAAAGAGAGGCGAAGGGAGCAGCAGCGATGTCGGGAATAGACAGCGGCAACACGGCGTTTGTCCTTATCAGCGCATTTCTCGTGTTCATCATGACGCTGGGAATCGGGTCCTTCTACGGCGGGATGGTGCGACGCAAGAACGTTGGCAACACCATGCTCATGTGCACGAGCGTCGCGGGGCTCGTGAGCGTGCTGTGGATCGCGATTGGCTATTCGCTGGCGTTTGGCAGCGGCTTCTCCGTGGCCGACGCGACCGGCGCGGAGGTCGCCAACCCCATACTCGGCGGGCTCGACAAGCTGTTCGTGGGCGGCATCGGCATCGACGCCCTCCACGGCGACATCCCCGAGCTTGTGTTCGTGCTCTTCCAGGGGATGTTCGCCCTCATAACCGTGGCGATCATCTCCGGCAGCATCGTGGAACGCATGCGGTTCAGCCGCTTTCTGGTCTTTGTCGCCGCGTGGGTCGTCCTGGTGTACGCGCCACTCGCCCACATGGTGTGGGGCGGCGGATGGGTCGCCACCACCCTCGGCGCCTTTGACTTTGCCGGCGGCGACGTGGTGCACATCTCCTCGGGCGTGACCGCGCTGGTCCTCGCACTGGTCGTGGGTCCGCGCAAGGGCAACGGCAAGCTCACCTACCAGCCGCACAACATCCCCTTCGTGCTGCTGGGCACGCTGTTCCTGTGGCTGGGGTGGTTTGGCTTCAACCCTGGATCCGCGCTGGCGGCAAACGGTCAGGCAGCGCTTGCGTTCGCCACGACCAACACCGCCGCGGCGGCCGGCATGCTCGCCTGGATGGTGGCGGAGCGCATAACCACCGGCAAGGTCACGCTGCTGGGCGCGTGCTCGGGTGCCGTCGCCGGCCTGGTCGCCATTACGCCCGGCGCCGGTTACGTTGACGTGTGGGCCTCGCTGATCATCGGCGCCGCGGTGAGCGTGGTGTGCTACCTGGCCGTCTCCCGCCTCAAGAAGCGTCTGGGATACGATGACGCGCTCGACGCCTTTGGCGTGCACGGCATCGGTGGCATGTGCGGCACCGTTCTCACCGGCGTCTTTGCCAACCCCACCTACTGCGCAGACCTCACCGGCCTCGTCTACGGCAATCCCATGCAGGTGCTCTCTCAGCTGGGTTCGGTCGTGTTCGTCATCGTGTTCGCTGGCGTGATGAGCCTTGCCATCGCCAAGGTCATCCAGCTGCTGGGTGGTTCCCTGCGGGTGAGTGAGCACGAGGAGGCCGTGGGTCTGGACGTCTCCGAGCATGGCGAGCCCGCCTATCCGGCCTTCAGCGGCATGGATCTGAACTAGGCGCGAAGAGCGGCGCGGCAGGTGCGGACATCGGTCGATCGCAAGGCAACATCGCGCCGCCCACTGAGCCGCTCGCGGCATCCGTTGCCCGTTGTAGACCGATCGTAACGGCGCCGCAACACGCTTGAAAACAACTCATTGAAAACTGGAGGGTACCGGCCACCGGCATGGTGCGCCGGACACAAGAAAGGATCGGTGAATACGCCCATGAAAAAGATCGAGGCCATCGTCCGACCCGAAGCGATCGAGACCGTGAAGAACGCGCTGTTCGAGGCGCAGATCGAGGGCATGACCATCTCCCAGGTCATGGGAGCCGGCAACCAGCACGGCTGGGCCGAGTACTATCGCGGCACCGAAGTCCTCGTCCAGCTGCGCGCCAAGGTCAAGATCGAGATCATCCTGCCCGACGACGAGATAGACCGCGTGATCGACATCATAATTCACAACGCCCGCAGCGGCTCGACGGGCGAGGTGGGGGACGGCAAGATATTCGTCTACCCGGTGGAGGAGGCCATCCGCATCCGCACCGGCGAGCGCGGTGACGCGGCAATACTCACGAGCAAGGCGGCCACCCAGAAGGCCGAAAAGGTGGCGTAACCCCCGCATGGGTGGCCAGAGACACCGTACTTCGACATCTCTGGCCACCCGCACTCATACGCATCCGTATGACACAATAATACCGTCCGCACTCTAATATTCCATGAAAATGGATATTGCATCTACCGCATCGCACCCCCGTGTTTAATATATTACGTACTGCATACTTATCGCCGGCAGATGTAGGGGGCATCGTGACTCTTGGCGTGAAAACTGCGATAACTCACGAATATCAACAGCCTGTTCTTTTGGGTATTGGCGGAGCTTTCTTGCATACGCAATGGTTTACCAACGGCACCCTTGGTTCAACATGGCTTCCATACATTGACGGTTGAGTTTCAAACTCAGCGCTACGCCCACACTCATCGACACGTTCCCGCAGCTAACGCTACGGGACGGCGGCTCTCTTCGCCGG